>NZ_JBHVTV010000011.1:0-175571 GCF_042884475.1 Arthrobacter sp. NPDC058130 | reverse complement strand
CCCACCACCGACACATACCCCCCCAAAAGCGCCGGCAGCGTCATTTGTTTAAACCCCCCACACACCCCCCCGCGGCCCGGCCGGGTCCGCCCCTCACCGTGAGGGGCGGACCCGGCCGGTCCGTTTTGTCTTTAAGTGCCCCTCAGCGCCCTCTCGATGCCGTCGCCGCACCCCTTCCAATAGAGTTAGTTTCCCGAAGTAACCATTTTGGTATATAGTTGCCTTGGGCAAACAAAAGAGGGGTGTCCAACCATGTCGGTCGAATCCAACGCTGCAGCCAAACTCGTCTACCAGATCTTCGATCTCCAGCGCGCAGTCCGCTGCGTCGCCGCCGCCAGCCTGCGCGGGCAGGACACGGGGGTGGCGCTTCAGGGCGTTCTTCGCTTTGTGGGGGAGGGCGAATCGCGGGCCACGCACCTGGCGGAGCGGCTCGGCGTGAGCGCTCCGGTCCTCAGTCGGCACATCGCCGAACTAGAAGACCACGGCTATGTGGTCCGCCGGCCGGACCCCGAAGACGGCCGCGCGCAACTGATCGCGTTGTCCGCCAAAGGAGCGGAGAAGCTGCGCGTCATCGAGGACCAGCGCACAGCCGCCCTCCAGGGCCTGCTGCAGGACTGGAGCCAGGACGACGTCGAACTGACGGCGCGCACCCTCGAAAAACTTGCTGAGTCCCTCAGGACCTCAGCCCGGGCAACGACGGCCGGACCCACGAATACGACCGAAATTGTTGAGGAGTAGACATATGGCTAGCCACGCTGCCGCAACGGGACCGTCCACGGCCCCGTTGAATACGGCCCCGTCGGACCTTCCGCCGAAGGCGCCCCGCGCATCCCAGCCCGCCGCGGCACCCGCGGCGATGACCCACCGCCAGATCATGGAGGCCCTCACCGGGCTGCTGGCAGCGTTCTTCACGGCCATCCTGAGCAGCACGATCGTTGCCAACGCGCTGCCCACCATCATGTCCGAGCTCAAGGGCACCCAGACGGACTTCGCCTGGGTGATCACCGCCGCGCTCCTGGCCAACGCGGCCACCACCCCGATCTGGGGCAAGCTCGCGGACCTCTTCAACAAAAAGGTCCTCGTCCAGCTGAGCATCGTGATCTTCGTGGCCGGCTCCGTCATGGCGGGTCTGTCCGAGACCATTCCGCTGCTGCTGACCGCCCGCGTCATCCAGGGCATCGCGATGGGTGGCCTCACCGCCCTGGCCCAGGCCATCATCGGCTCGATGATCCCGCCGCGCGACCGCGGAAAGTACTCCGGCTACATGGGCGGCGTCATGGCGGTGGGCACCGCCGGCGGCCCGCTGCTCGGCGGCTTCATTGTCGACAGCCCTCTGGGGTGGCGCTGGACGTTCTTTGTCTGCGTCCCGCTGGCTGTAGTCGCGCTCATCCTGCTGCAGATCACCCTGAAGATCCAGCACGTCAAACGGCCCGCCAAGATCGACTGGCTGGGCTCCATCCTGTTGACCTCCGGCGTCAGCCTGCTGCTGATCTGGGTCTCCTTCGCCGGCAACCCCGACTACTACGACTGGTGGTCGTGGCAGTCGGTGGCCATGGTGGGCGGCGGCGTCCTGCTCCTGGGCCTGCTGGTGCTGGTGGAATCCCGCGTGGCCCAGCCCATCATCCCGCTCAAGATCATCTCGGAGCGGACCACCGCCCTCGCCATCCTCGCCTCGGTGGCCGTCGGCGTGGGCATGTTCGGCTCCTCGACGTTCCTTGGCCAGTACTTCCAGGTGGCACGCGGTGCCACCCCCACCGAAGCCGGCCTCCTCACGCTGCCCATGATCGCGGGCAACCTGATCGGTTCGGTCGCCTCGGGCATGCTCATCAGCCGCACCGGCAAGTGGAAGCGGTACTTGATTGCCGGCGCCGTCCTGCTGATCGGCGGTCTCGGCCTGGCCGGCAGCATGGACCACACCACTGACCTGTGGCTGACCGGGATCTACACGGCCATCCTCGGCGTCGGCCTGGGCCTGCTCATGCAGAACCTAGTGCTCGCCGTCCAGAACACGGTCCAGGCCAAGGACATCGGCACGGCCAGCGCCTCCGTTGCCTTCTTCCGGTCCGTCGGCGGAGCAATCGGCGTCTCGGTCCTCGGCGCCGTCCTGGGCAACCGGGTCAAGGAGCTCGTTGTGGAGGGGATCGCCTCCGCCGGAATCCAGGTTCCGGCCGGATCGACGGGCGCCAGCATGGACCTCAAGGACATGCCGGCACCGATCCGCGACATCATGCGGGCCGCCTACGGCGACGCGATCGCGGAGGTCTTCCTGATCTCTGCGGTCATCGGCCTCGTGGCCCTGGTTGCCATCCTGTTCATCAAGGAACGCCCGCTGCGCCGCACCGTCGACGTCCGGCCGGAGTCTGCCGAGCAAGCAGGAGATGCTGCCGTGGCAGTCGCAGGGGATGCCACCGCCAGTGCCGCCGCTGCGGCTTTGGGCGACACTCTGCGGAACAGCCCGGACGACGCCGCCAAGGCAGCTTCGGCTGCCGGCGCCACCGGCATCGTGGACCTGGACCGGGAATTCATCGAGGTCCTCAGCCGGGAGCGCGCCGAATCCCGTTTCCCTGATGCCGCCCGCCGCGAGGCCGACCTCGGCTTCAGGACCGGCCGCGGCTCCGGCCGGGACGCTGGTGCTGCGGAGTCCGGCACGTCGGAGTCCGGCGTATCGGAGTTCGGTGCGTCGGAGTTCGGCGCGGAGCGGGCGGACGAGAGGGAAGGCGCCCGCCAGCGGACCCGGACCCTGCTGGCCGACGACCGGCCCGAGGCCGCCGACGTCGTGCCCGTGCTGCTGCAGACCCAGCGGCTCCTGGCAGAACAACAGCTCCAGTTGGCGGACGCGCTGGGAGCGGTGCACCAGCAGGCTGCAGAGCAGCGTGCCATCGCCGTAGAACAGGCCCGGGTTGCCGAGGAGCTCAGGGCACTGCACCGGCAGCTCGCCAAGCAGCGCAAGATGCAGCGCGCGGCCGCGGAGTACATCGCCACCCACGGCCGGCACCGCACCGAGTAGCAGGACCGAATAACGCCGGTGCCGTATTCCAAAGGCCCCGTGGCCGCCCCAGGGCAGCCGCGGGGCCTTCCCGCGGAACTCGGGGCGGTGGGCATTTTTGCGCGGAACGGCAGCGCCAGCCACTTAAGTACGCCGTTTGGATGATATTCGGCGCCCCGTGTTCCGCCCGGGCGGGGGATTTCGTACAGTGGGGTGGCTAAGGCTGTCGGACCCAAGGGATAGTCTTCAATCAGCTTTTCAATTCACTTCATTTATCTGTCTTTAAAATCGTTCTGTCTTTCATAATTCGGTCTTCGTAAGGACTCGTGGGCATGCTCGTTACCCTCATGCGGCGCTATTCCAAGCCGTATCTGCCATACATCGCGGCCGTGGTCATCTTCCAGTTGGCGTCCACCATCGCGGCCCTGTACCTCCCCAGCCTCAACGCCCAGATCATCGACGAGGGCGTCTCCCGCGGTGACACGGACTACATCTGGCGCACCGGCGGCGTCATGCTCGGCGTCGCCTTGGTCCAGGTGGCCACCGCGATCGCCGGCGTCTACTACGGTTCGAAGGCGGCAATGGCGTTCGGCCGGGACCTCCGCCGCGGCGTCTTCCGCAAGGTCAGCAGCTTCTCGGCCCGGGACGTCAACCTGTTCGGCGCCCCCACCCTGATCACGCGGGGCACCAACGATGTGCAGCAGGTCCAGATGCTCATGCTCATGGCCCTGAACTTCATGGTGGCCACGCCCATCATGTGTATCGGCGGAATCTTCATGGCCCTGCGCGAGGACCTCAACCTGTCCTGGCTCGTCTGGGTTTCCGTGCCCCTGCTCGTCGTCGTGGTGGGCTACCTCGTGGTCCGCCTCATGCCGCTCTTCCGCTCCATGCAGGAGAAGATCGACCGGCTCAACGGTGTCCTCCGCGAACAGATCATCGGCATCCGCGTGGTCCGGGCCTTCGTGCGCGAACCCCACGAGGCCGAGCGCTTCGGCGCGGCAAACAAGGACCTCACCGACGTCTCGCTGAAGATCGGCTCCTTGTTCGTGCTCATGTTCCCCGCCATCGGCATGATCCTGCACATCTCGACCGCCGCCGTGCTGTGGTTCGGCGGCCAGCGCGTCGACGCCGGCGAGATGCAGGTTGGCTCGCTGACGGCGTTCCTGCAGTACCTCCTGCAGATCCTCATGGCCGTCATGATGGGCACCTTCATGGCCATGATGATTCCCCGTGCTTCCGTCTGTGCCGACCGCATCGGCGAAGTGCTCGACGTCGAACCCTCCATCCACGAACCGCTCACCCCCATGGCGCCGGCCGCAAAGGCGGGCCGCGTCGAATTCCGCAACGTGACCTTCGCCTACCCCGGCGCCGAGGCGCCGGTGCTGAGCAACATCAGCTTCACGGCAGAGCCCGGACAGACCGTGGCGATCATCGGCTCCACCGGTGCCGGCAAGTCCAGCCTGCTGGCGCTGCTGCCGCGGCTCTACGACGCCGAGTCGGGCGAGGTCCTGCTCGACGGCGTCCCCGTCACGCAGCTGGACCGGGCCGAGATCACACAGCGGGTAGCCATGGTGCCGCAACGGCCCTACCTGTTCTCCGGAACCATCGAGCACAACCTGCGCTTCGGCAAGCCCGAGGCCACAGACGCGGACCTGTGGGAGGCCCTGACCGTCGCCCAGGCCGCGGACTTCGTGCGCGAAAAGAAGGGCGGCCTCGCCTCCCGAATCGCGCAGGGCGGCACCAACGTCTCCGGCGGCCAGCGCCAGCGGTTGTGCATCGCCCGCGCCCTCGTCACCGAACCCAAGGTCTTCCTGTTCGACGACTCGTTCTCGGCCCTCGACGTCGCCACCGACGCCAGGCTCCGCCGGGCCCTGAAGGCCAAGACGGCCGATGCCACGGTGATCATCGTCGGCCAGCGCGTGTCCACCATCGCCGACGCCGACCAGATCCTCGTGCTGGACAACGGCAGGATCGTGGACCGCGGAACACATGAGGAACTGCTGGAGAACTCCAGCACCTACCAGGAAATCGTCGAATCCCAGCTGACCGCGGAGGCAGTGGCATGAGCACCAACGAGAAACTCTCCACCACGCCCTCCACGGCAACTGACACGACCCCCGCCGGGAGCGTCGCAACCGACGTGATCGACGACGACTTCGTCGAGGAGGAGTACACACCCGGCGAAGCCGACGGCGGCATGTTCGGCGTGCCGGCCAAGAAGGCCCAGCACTTCTGGCCTTCGGCCAAACGACTCATGGGGCTGCTGAAGCCCGAACGCGCCGGCATCATCGTCGTGCTCGCCATGGTGACGGTCGCCGTCGTCCTCAACGTCATTGCCCCGAGGATCCTGGGCCAGGCGATGGACGTGATCTTCGCCGGGGTCGTCGGCAAGCAGCTCCCGGCCGGGGCCACCAAGGAGCAGTTCATCGACGGACTGCGCTCCCAGGGCCAGGACAACTTCGCCGACATGCTGGCCAAGATGGACGTGGTGCCGGGCACGGGCATCGATTTCCAGAAGCTCGCGTTCCTCATCAGCGTGGTGCTGGTGATGTACTTCGTCGCCAACATCTTCCTGTGGCTCCAGGGCTATGTCCTCAATGTGCTCGTCATGCGCGTGGTCCGCAAGCTGCGCGATGACACCGAGAAGAAGCTCAACAAGCTGCCGCTGAACTACTTCGACACCCGCCAGCGCGGCGACATCCTTTCCCGCGTCACGAACGACGTCGACAACATCCAGCAGGCGCTCCAGCAGGCCTTCGCGCAGCTCGTGAACTCGGCCCTGACGGTCCTCGGCATCGTGATCATGATGTTCATCGTGTCCTGGCAGCTGGCCCTGATCGCACTCATCGCCCTCCCGCTCTCCGGGGTGGCCGCCGGCATCATCGGCGCCCGCAGCCAGAAACTCTTCGCCGCGCAGTGGAAGAACACCGGCGAGCTCAACGGCCAGATCGAGGAGTCCTTCTCCGGCCACGACCTGGTCCGCGTGTTTGGCCGCGACGCCGACATGCTGGCCCGCTTCGACGAGCGCAACGAGGAACTCTACAAGGCCAGCTTCGGGGCCCAGTTCGTGTCCGGCATGATCATGCCGGTCATGCAATTCGTCTCCTACCTCAGCTACGTGGGGATCGCGGTCGTCGGCGGGCTGCGGGTGGCCTCCGGCGGCATGAGCCTGGGCGACGCGACGGCGTTCATCCAGTACTCCCGCGAGTTCACCCAGCCGCTCGGGCAGATGGCCGGCATGGCCAACATGCTGCAGTCCGGCGTCGCGTCCGCCGAACGGGTCTTTGAATTCCTCGACGCCGACGAACAGGACGCCGAGACCGCCACCGAGCACCTTCCGGCGAAGACCGACGGCCACGTCGAGTTCAACCATGTCACCTTCAGCTACACGCCGGACAAGCCGCTGATCGAGGACCTGTCCTTCACGGCCGAGCCCGGACACACGGTAGCGATCGTGGGACCCACCGGGGCGGGCAAGACCACCCTCGTCAACCTCGTGATGCGCTTCTACGAGCTCAACGCCGGCAGCATCACCCTGGACGGGGTGGACATCACCAAGCTGAGCCGCTCGGAACTGCGCGCCAAAGTTGGCATGGTGCTGCAGGATGCCTGGCTGTTCGGTGGAACCATCTACGAGAACATCCGCTACGGCAAGCTGGACGCCACCGAAGAGCAGATCATGGCAGCGGCGAAGGCCACGTTCGTGGACCGTTTCGTCCGCGCGCTGCCGGACGGCTACAACACGGTCATTGACGAAGAAGGCAACAACGTCAGTGCCGGCGAAAAGCAGCTGATCACCATTGCCCGGGCCTTCGTGGCGGACCCGTCGCTGCTGATCCTGGACGAGGCGACGAGTTCGGTGGATACCCGAACCGAAGCCCTGGTCCAGAAGGCCATGGCCGCGTTGCGCACGGAGCGCACCAGCTTCGTGATCGCCCACCGCCTCTCCACCATCCGGGACGCGGACACCATCCTGGTCATGGAGGACGGACAGATCGTCGAGCAGGGCCGGCACGCCCACCTGCTGGCCCTGCAGGGCGCCTACTACCGGCTGTACATGTCCCAGTTCGCCGGTGAGGACGCTGAAGCGGCTCTGGAGGATCCGGCGGACGAGGCAACGGCGGTGCGCAGCTGAGCGCCGCCGGGTCCCCAACCGCCCAGACCCCATCCGCCGGGACCTCAGCGGCCGGGGCCGCAGCCGGGGAGAGCCCAGCCACGGGGGAGGTCCCGGGCGCGGAGCCGCGGCGCCTGGAGGTGGAAGTGCCGATGCGCTGGGGCGACATGGACGCCTACGGGCATATCAACAACGTCCAGATTGTCCGGATCCTCGAGGAAGCACGGATCGCGGCGTTCGGCCCGCCCCAGGGGTCCGGGCTGCCCGGAATCGAACCCGTCGTCTCGCTCTTCAACGAAGTGCCGGAGGGGACGCTGGCTCTCGTGGTGGAGCACAAGATCCGCTACGTCAGGACCCTTGAGTACCGGAACGTGCCCGCCGTCGTCCAGCTGTGGATCGGGGCGGTCAAGGGCGCCAGTTTCGACATCCACTATCTGGTGCAGGATCCCGTGACGCGGGAGGACTGCGTGCGGGCCACGAGCCACCTTGCATTCGTCAACGAGGCCACCGGCCGGGTGCTGCGGCTGACGCCGGAGCAGAAGGAGCGGCTGGCCCCGTACACCCGCGCCCACCCGGTCCCATAGCCTCTACCCCGGGCACCGGCGGGGCTCCTACAATGAACAATCCCGAGGCTAAAGGAGGCCTGGTCGCTGTGAACATGGGCAACAGGATGCACGAGAAGCACTCCCGCAGGAAGAAGAAGTGGAGCGAACTCTCGCCGATGGCACGGTTCGGAACCATCGTCGCGGCCACGGTCCAGCTGACGCTGCTCATTGCGGCCCAGCGGGATATCTCGCGTCGGCCGGCCGAGGAAATCCGGGGGAGCAAGGCGCTGTGGCGACTTGCCACCCTGGTGAACTTCATCGGCCCGGGAACCTATTTCGTCGTCGGCGTGAAGCGCCGTCCCGCAGTCAAGTAGGCACCGCAGACGGGCAGCCAGCGGTCTACTGGACGGTAGCTTAGGGGCGGCGTTAAATGCGGGCGTTCAGTTTAAGCCTGTAAATTGAACGTATGACCCCAACCAAGAAGCCTGCCCTGCACCGCGCCCTCGGCATCTCCAAGGAGATTGAAGACGCGGCATGGTTTGTGCTGGGCCCGGGGCTGCTCGGCAAGGCGTCCGCCCTGGACGGCCGCACTAAAACCTGGTCTGTCCAGGCCGCCGCGGAGTTGCTGGAACGCCTGGAACGCGGCGTCCCGGACCCCAAGGCGCCCATGATGACCAACCTGCGCCAGAACCTGGAAGATGCCACCCGCGGGGCGAAGCAGCTGGCCGTGGAGCTGCTCTTCCTCCAGTCCCTGCCGCTGGCCCACGAGGTCAAGTCGCTGAAGGTAAAGCGGGCCCGCGTGGCCGAGGCGGCGTCCTGGCTGGAGCCTGCCCTGGAGCTTCCCGACGAGCTCTACGCGGGCATGACGGACCACGGCGTCATCCGGGACCGCACCGCGGAATTCAACTGGACCATCTGGGACCACCTGAAATGGCTCTGCCGCTTCGTGCAGCACGTCGCGCAGCGGCCGGCCCACGTCGTCCAGGCCGCGGTCAAGGATCCGCTGGCCTTCCACAAGCTTGTCGCCGGCACCCCGGATGACCAGCCTGCCATCCGCCGCAGCATTGAGTTCTTGGTCTGGCCGAGCTATTTCGAACCCGTGGTGGCCGACGTCGAACGCCAGGAGATCCGCGACGCCTTCGCTTCCCTGGTGGGCGGTGCCAAGGGCGACAGCGACGAAGACATTTCGGCGGACATCCACCGGATCCGCCTGCACCTGGACCAGCAGGCCGGGCAGCGGATCGACTGGTACTCCCGCCAGCTGGTGAGCCAGTGGCGGAAGGTCGGCGACCCTGGCCGCCGTGCCTGGCTCCTGCGCACCCACCACGACAACCCCGAGCTGCTGGGGGAGTGGCGGGACGAGGAAGCGGTGACGCTCGACGTCGAACACCTCCGCCTGCTGGACCCCGGCGTTACCGCCGGGCTGGTCCAGAACGCCGTTGACGAGGATTACAAGCACCTCGGCTACGTGGAGCGCGAGGACACCAAGACGGCCGTCTTCGCCTTCCTGACCGTAATGAAGCCGGGCGACCTTGCCCTATTCCAGAGCTCGGGCAAGGTCCGGATCGGCGTGATCCTTGGCGAACCGGAGCACGGAAAGGACAACCGCCGGCTCCGCCGCAAGGTCCGCTGGTTCGACGAGGAACACGACGTCACCGGTCTGCCCCGCCACGTCCAGCGGCAGCTGACCACGTCCGGCAACATCGTGGACATTACCCGCGTGATCCAGGCGCTCGAGGGGCTCCTGCCGGCAGAAGCCGAAGCCGAGGAGGGCGACGGCGCCGAGCCGGATGCCGCCGTCGAGCCGGCCCATGACGGGTTCCGGCCGCTGACGCCGGAGTTCGCCGCGTCCCTGCACATGGACCTGGACCCGCTGCAGGAAATCGCCGAACTCCTCGAGGAGAACCGGCAGCTGGTGCTCTACGGTCCGCCGGGAACGGGCAAGACGTACCTGGCCAAGCACCTCGCCGCCGAGCTCGCCGGCGACACCACGGACGAGCGGGTCAAGCTGGTCCAGTTCCACCCCTCGTACGCCTACGAGGACTTCTTCGAAGGCTTCCGTCCGGACAAGACGGACGAGGGCCAGGTGTCCTTCAAGCTCGTGGCCGGTCCGCTGCGCCGGCTCGCCGAGGAAGCGGCCAAGCCGGGCAACGAGAACAAGCCGTACTTCCTGATCATCGACGAGATGAACCGGGCGAACCTCGCCAAGGTATTCGGCGAGCTGTACTTCCTGCTCGAATACCGCGATGACCGGATCTACCTCCAGTACAGCCCCAACGAGCCGTTCACCCTGCCGGACAACCTCTACATCATCGGCACCATGAACACCGCGGACCGCTCCATCGCCATGATGGACGCGGCCATCCGACGGCGCTTCTCCTTCATCGAGCTCCATCCAAAGACGGAACCCGTGAAGGGCTCGCTGCTGCGGTTCCTCCAGGCCCGCGACCTGGACACGACGCCGGCCCTGCTGCTTGACGCCTTGAACGACGCGATCGACGAATGGGACCGGGACCTCATGATCGGGCCCTCCTACTTCATGAAGAAGTCCGCGCAGTCGCCCAAGGGCCTCCGCAGAATCTGGAAGTACGAGCTCATGCCGCTGCTGGAGGAGCACTATCACGGCCAGCTCAACCGCGCCCAGCTCGAGGAACGGTTCGGACTGGAAAACCTGCTGGCCCGTCTGGCGCATGCCTAGGCTGCCGCTGGCCGGTAACACCGTGGCGTTGGCCGGCAGCGCCGTCGCCGCGGACCAGGACGCGTCGGGGCGCGGTTTTTCCGTGCCCGGTGAGGCCGTGCCTGGTGCGCCCGGACAGGGTTCATCGGGACGGGCTTCGTCGGGACGGGTTTCGTCGGGACGGGGCGTCTCCGGACGCGGCGGCGCGAAGCCCTGCCGGCACATAGTCCTCGACGAACTCTCCGCCGGCGTCGTGGAACGGCTGGATCCGGACACCGCCGCCTACGTCAACGCCAGCGGCCTGGCCAAAGCCTCGCCGATGGGCATGGGCCTGTACCGGATCGAACCCGTCGGGACCGTGGGCTCCGTGCGCACCCCCACCGTGCAGCTCGAGGTGCGGCCGAAGGGACGGCTCGGGCTCAGCCGGCTCCTGTTCCTGCTCGGCTACGCAGGAGACCAAGGCTTCCGCGACGATTCGGTCGCCGCCGTGGAGCACGCCGACCTGTGGAGCGCCCTGGCCGAATCCCTGGCGCAGCTCGCGGACCGCGCGCTCAGCCGCGGCGTGCTGCAGGGGTACCTCATGGTCGAAGAGTCCCTCCGGACCGTCAAGGGCCGGATCCGGATTTCGGACCAGATATCCCGCCGGCCCGGAATGCTGGTGCCGCTGGAAGTCTCGTATGACGAATTCACCGAAGACATCGCGGAGAACCGGATCCTGCGCGCCGCGCTGGAACGGATGTCCCAGGTTCCGCGCGTGCGGCCGGAAGTCCTTAGCCGGCTGCGCCAGCTGAAGGGAAAGCTCGACGTCGTGACGCGCCTTCAGTCTGGCGCACCCCTGCCGCAGTGGCGGCCCAGCCGGATGAACACCCGCTACCACGCGGTTCTCCGGCTCTCCGAACTGATCCTGCGGAACGCCTCGGCGGAGGCGGGCGACGGCAAGCAACAGTCGGCGTCGTTCGTGGTGGACATGGCAAAGGTGTTCGAGGACTTCGTGGGGACGGCCCTGCGGGAGGCCATGGCCGCCTACCCCGGAGAAATGCGGCTGCGCTACAACGCACTGCTGAACGAGGCCGTCCGCGACTCGGACCGGATTGTGGTCCAGCCCGGTGCTGTCCACTTCCTCGGCGGCCAGCCCGTGATGGTGTACGACGCCAAGTACAAGGCCGCCGCCGACGCCGGCGCGTCCCTCTCGGGCGACCACTACCGGATGCTCGCTTACTGCACATCACTGCGGGTGCCGACAGCGTGGATCGTTTACCCCGGGTCAGGGGAGATCAAGCTGCGCAGGATTCTCAATACCGACATCGATATTGTCGAGTTCCCGCTGGACCTGTCCTTGCCGCCGTCGGAAATCCTGGCCTCCGTGGCGGATCTTGCCCAACAGTCCTGGGGCGAAGTGCTCCGGCAGGCCAGTATTGGTCGGTCGGCAAGCTAAACCCGTTCAGGCAATTGCCGGGCAGTTAGCTAGGCGGCTCCGCCAGTTAGGCGGATTCCTCCTGCTCGACGGAGACCGTCAGCATATGATCCAGGAGCGCCTTCTCCGGCTTGCCAGGGTTGTTGGTGACATGCCAGCGCAGTTTCTCCCGCACGTCGGCCTCGTCCGGGTTGGTGTCAGCGAGAACCTCGTTGATGATCGACATCGCCTGCCGGCGCAGCGGCTCCAGATCCGGGTCGGCTCCGCGGAACGGGCGGGGCCGGTTGGTGCGGTGTGTGGTGTGGCCGAGGCGGCGGAACTGAAGGACCGTGGGACTGGACTCTGTGCCACTGGAATCCGTGGGGCTGGAATCTGCCGGCGTGGAATCTGCCGGAGCAGCAGCCGGGTTGGGCTCGTCGTTGGACATCAGCAAGTGCGGCATTGTGCGCTCTCCCGTGTTTGTAGTACGCAGCGGTACTGTCCGAATAATCCCTATATGCCCCCGGAGTCGAATATTAGCTGAGGCGGTCCAGCAGGCACTGGAAGCGGGCCGCGCGACACGCGGGATTTCTGCTCGGTATCGGGTGTCCTCAGGAGGGTTTGTGCGTGGCCGGGCCTTGGAGGCCCTGGAGGAAAGCATCCAGGCGGAGCTCCAGCGCCGAGGAATCCTTCAGCTCGCACTCCCACACCGTGAGCACTTCCCAGCCATCGTGTTCGAGCTGGAGCCGCTGGGCGGCGTCGCGGTTCCGCGTTCGCGTGCGTTTGGTTTCCCAGAACTCGGCATTTGCTTGGGGTGCGTGCTGCCCCACCCGGCACTCGTGGAAGTGCCAGAAGCAACCGTTGACGAAGATGACCTTGTGGCGGCCGGCGAAGACGAGATCGGGGTTGCCCGGGAGTTTGCCGCCGCGCGCGCTGCCGTGCAGGCGGTAACGGTATCCCTTCGCATGCAGCAGCCTGCGGACCAGCATTTCCGGCTTGGTGTTCTTGCCCCGGATACGGGACATATTCCAGCTGCGCCGCTCCGGAGTCAGCTTGTCCGCCATTCTTTAAGTCTAGGCGGCTGCTGTGTCTAGGCGGCTGCTGTGTCTTGGCGGCTGCTGTGTCTTGGCGGTGCTAAATCTCCCGCTCCGGCTGTTCGCCGAACAGGAAATGGCGACCGCTGACCGACGTCGGCGTAATTTCTACGTAGAAGTCCTTCAAGGTTGGAACCCAGGACTTGAGCCCGAGGGCCTCGGCGGCGGCTATATCGGCCGATTTGTCCAGGACACGTGCGGTGCCGCGCAGGACCACGGACCACGCTTCGTCGGACAGGACGCCGTCCGTTTCGAAGAGCACTTTGGCGTTAATGGTGAGCTCGGCCAGTTTGTTGCCCGGGGCCGTGCGGAGTATTAGTTTCCGTCCGCCGACCACGTAGTTGACCGGGAAAATGTCGGGTTCCCCGGCCACAGTGACCACGAGCCTGCCGTGCTTGGTACCCTCCAACAGTTTCCAGGTCTGCTCATCGTTCAGTTGCAGGATGGGATTGCCGCCTTCGTGATCGAACATCATGCGTTCATTCTTCTGGTCGCAGCGGGGAAATAGCTAGGGGCTAAAGGACTCAAGCCGGGTGAGCTGCCGGATTGCCGGGCCTCCGACGAGAGTAGGCACACAGCTGTGGATAACTTCGACAGGCAAAATGTGACGTCAGTTACCATTAGGCATTGCTTGGACTCGCGCGTCTTGATTTCTATCGGGGGAGTAGCTGACCATGACATCTCGCACTTCGCTTTCCGGCCCCCGGCGCGCGTGCGCCGCCCTGTTGGTGTCGATCTCCCTGGTATCGGTCGCAGCGTGCAGCGGGGGAGGCACTCCACCTCCCGGACCTCCACCGTCCGAGTCTCAAAGCCCCGCCGCGTCCAGTCCGAGCGCGACACCCACGCCCGCCGCCAGTTACAAACCGGCCGACGCGACCGGCAAGGCGCAGAACGTCCCGGTTCCAGTGCTGCCCGAGGCCGCGAAGGCGGAGACAAAGGAAGGTGCTGTTGCCTTTGCCAAGCACTGGTATGCGCTGCTGAATTACGCTTATCAGACGGGGGAATTCCGGCTGATGGATGAGGTGACCGACTCATCGTGCAGGTTATGCGCGAAGGTGCGCCCGGGAATTGTGGAGTGGAATTCCGAAGGACGATGGATCGCAGGAGGTCTCGTCCAAGCGAAGGGGGCCTATACCAACTTCGTCAAGACATCCCAGGGTAGCTACCAAGTGACCACACAATTGGAGCAATCGGCGGGAACGTTGTATCGAGCGAACTCAAGTGTCGAGAAATCCGTGCCAGCCTCTCAAGTACTCGCGGATATCATGATTCTCCGTTTTTCTGACGGTCGTTGGACGGCGATGGATATTGACCGGATCGGTGCATGAATCGCCTCCGACCTTCAGCGCGAAGACAATGGGGCATCGGGACTATATTCGCTGCTGTCATTTCTTTTTCTCTAACTATTGGCACTGCGGCCAACGCCGGAGCGTCGGACGTTTTTTGGAACGAGACCGGCGTGGGCGTGTGGCGGTATGACTCGACGTTCGGAGTTTGGGTGGATGCACCCGGGAACGTTCCGGAGAGCCCATTCCAATACAAATTTGACTATCTGTGTCTGATAGATAACAACAACTTCGATCTTCCGTGTCTCGCGGCGACGGCAGAATGTAACGCTGGCCAAAATGGTCGCCCAGTTCGATGGTGGTGGAAGCTTGTTGTTGCGGGACCGAATGATTGGAGTCGCATCTCACCGGACCGCTGCGTCTACCTCGAAGAACCCGTGGACGTGCTGGGCCAGATCGCCGCCCAGATTCAGACCAAATTTCAGCAGCTCCCCATCAACGCCGGCAGCAGCGTCACACAGCCGAGTCCGCACACGCTCAGGGGCGCCGAGACAAATCTCTACGCGGAAGCCGCCGAACAATCTTTCAGCGTGGACATGCTCGGTCAAAACGTCGCCATCATCGCCAAGCCGGTGCAGTACACCTGGAGCTACGGCGACGGTACTTCGCTGGGCCCGCAAACGGCGGCCGGCGCGCCGCTTCCGCAGGACCGCTGGGGCGAGAAAACGCTGACCAGCCACGTCTACGCCCAGACCGGCGACTTCGCCGTGGTGCTGACAACGCATTTCCAGGGCACCTACTCGGTGAATGGCGGACCGGCACTGCCCATTCCCGGCCAAGGCCAGTTCAGCTCGCCGCCGCAGACCGTCAGCGTCTGGCGGTCGATCACCAGGAATTACGCAGATACCTGCCTGCAGAACCCTGAAGGCCAAGGCTGCCCCGGCGTCGCCGCACCTCCGCCCTAAGTTCGCCCCACCTAGCCCTAAGGCTGCCGTAATGCGAGGGCGCCACGGTTCGGCCTAGGCAGAGCTAGGCGCGCAGCTCGCGGTCCACCCGCGCCATCCGGGCGCTCACCAGTTGGCAACGGGGATCGTCCGGTCCGATCAGTGCCGCCACGGCCGCCGCCGCTGCCATATCGGTGGATCCCATGTCGCTCGCGCACCACCGCAGCATCAGCCCGGCATCCCGGCTGGAGCGCACCGACGCTCCCACGGCCGTGTCGAGCTCGTCGCGCATGAACCCGATCGCCAGATTGGCCGAACGCGGGAGGAGCCTCGCCGGATAAGCCGCGAATGCCTCGGCAACCCGGCCTTCCCGAAGGTGGGCTGCCACCACCGAGGCATCCGTCACAACATCGACGGTAGTAGAGAAGCGGTAGGGGTTCGCCTCCAGGACATCGCCCAGGATGCTGCGTATCCGGTGCATCTCGGTCCGGATCGCCGCGCCGGTGCCCGCGTCGCCGTGGATCTCGCACGCCAGTTCATCGGCACTCCAGCCCTGGTCACGCGAGGCCAGCAGGGCCAGGATCTCGGCACGGCGAAGTGTCAGCGGACGACTGACGCCGCCGTCGACCGCCGCGGACGGCGCGTCCCCCAAAAGCCGCAGCATGAGCCGGGACCGGGTGCCGCCGTCGCGCGTTGTCCGCTCGTCACGTGGTGCCGGCTGCCGTGGGCGCCCGACGCCGGAGTCGGGATCAGGCGCCGATTTCAGCAGCTCCTCCGCGAGCCGCACGCCACACCGCACCAGCCGCAGGCTGTCCGGGGTGACCGACTCGAACGGGCCGGAGACATCGAGGACGCCGACGATTTCGCCGGTCAAAGGGTCGCGAATCGGAGAGGCGGTGCATGCCCAGTCGTGATGGGTCCGCACGAGGTGCTCGGCCGAGAACAGCTGCGCCGGGGCGCCGGTCACCAAGGCTTCGCTGATGGCGTTGGTGCCCACCCCTGACTCGGACCAGTCGGCACCCTCCACGAACTCCAGGGAGTCCGCAAGCCGCAGTGCCTGTTTGCTTCCGACGCGCCACAGCACTTCGCCGTCGTGGTCAGTCACGATGAGCAAATGGCGCCCGGTCGCCGTCTCATCGGCCAGCAGCTGTGACAGTGCAGGCATGACCGCGGCCAGCCGATGGCCTGCGCTGAGGGAGCGGGCCTCGGAGACTTCATGCCGGTGCAGCGGACGGTGCTGGTCCGGATCGATGCCCAAGGCGAGGGAACGCTGCCAGGACTTGATGAGCGACGGCGACAGGCGGGAGTCCGGAGTGCCGGACATGGTGGTCTCGTGCGCGGCGCGGAGGATTCGGGCGTACTCCGCCGGCGCTGAAAACCTGAGGTCTGAAGGATGCGTGATGGAGCCATTGGCCTGCCGCATCCTCATACTCCCAACTCGCCCTCGAATCGTTGTGCCGGCTGCCACCCCGCCGCCGTCGGTCACTGTGCGCGCCGGCCGACAGCATGGGAGCCCGTGTAACCCGATTGTAACCCCCTGCGAACTTTACTTGTGATGCGGGTCACTGCGTGGTCTAGGGGTCACGCAACGGGAGCGACCCACTGTCAGCAACGGAAAGAGGAATCATGCCTGAGACACCAAACGGCGTCGTCGGGGCGTGGTTGGCGCAGTTCGATGAAGCACTGCGCAGCCACAACACGGACGCCGCACTTGAACTTTTCGACGACGATTCGTACTGGCGCGACTTCGTCTCCTTCACCTGGAACCTGAAGACCCTTGAGGGCAAGGAAGACATCCGGCGCATGCTCGACGCGACCCTGGATGAGGTGCAGCCAAGCAACTGGATCCTCGCCGAAGACGCCACCGGGGACGCCGCCAACGCCGAGGCCTGGGTGAACTTCGAGACCGCCCAGGCCCGGGGCTACGCGCACCTGCGCCTCCGGAACGGCAAATGCTGGACCCTGCTCACCACCATGCAGGAACTCAAAGGCTTCGAGGAAAAGAGGGGACCCAACCGGTCGAAGGGCGTCGCCCATGAAATCACCAAAGGCCGCAAATCCTGGTTGGAACTGAAAGAGGAACAGGAGGCGCGCCTCGGCTACGAAGACCAGCCCTACACCGTCATCATCGGCGGCGGCCAAGGCGGGATCGGGCTGGGGGCGCGGCTGCGAAGGCTCGGCGTACCCACCATCATCATTGAGAAGAATGAGCGCGCGGGTGACTCGTGGCGCAACCGCTACAAGTCCCTCCACCTGCACGATCCCGTCTGGTACGACCACCTGCCCTACATGAAATTCCCTGACGACTGGCCGGTCTTCGCCGCCAAGGACAAGATCGGCGACTGGTTGGAAAACTACACGCGGATCATGGAACTGAACTACTGGTCCAAAACCGAGTGCACCAACGCCCGCTTCGACGAATCCTCGGGGGAGTGGGTGGTGGAGGTCATCCGCGACGGCGCACCGGTCACCCTGCGCCCCAAGCAGCTCGTCTTCGCCCTCGGCGTTTCGGGGTACCCCAGCGTCCCCACGTTCGACGGCGCCGAGTCCTTCCTGGGGGAGCAGTACCACTCGTCCAAACACCCGGGCGGCGGAGACTGGACCGGCAGGAAAGCCGTGGTCATCGGCTCCAACAATTCCGCGCACGACATTTGTGCCGACCTCTGGGAACACGGGGCCGACGTCACCATGGTCCAGCGGTCCTCGACACACATTGCCCGCAGCGAATCCCTCATGGACCTGGCTCTCGGCGACCTGTACTCCGAAAAAGCGCTGGCCAACGGCGTCACCACGGAGAAAGCCGATCTGCTGTTCGCCTCGCTGCCGTACCGGATCCTGCCCGAAGCCCAGATCCCCGTTTATGCGGAGATGGCCCGCCGGGACGCGGACTTCTACTCCCAGCTCGAGGCTGCCGGCTTTGACCTGGACTTCGGCGTTGACGGCTCCGGCCTGTTCCTGAAGTACCTGAGGCGCGGCTCCGGCTACTACATCGACGTCGGTGCCTCGCAGCTGATCATTGACGGCCGGGTCAAGCTGGCCAATGGCGAGGTCAGCAAGATCACCGGCAACTCCGTCGTGATGGCCAACGGAACGGAACTGGATGCCGACGTCATCATCTACGCCACCGGTTATGGATCGATGAACGGCTGGCTGGCCGACCTGGTCTCGCCCGAGGTGGCCGACGCCGTTGGCAAGTGCTGGGGGTTCGGATCGGACACGCCCAAGGATCCGGGGCCGTGGGAGGGGGAACTGCGCAACATGTGGAAGCCCACCAACGTGGAGAACCTGTGGATCCACGGCGGCAATCTGCACCAGAGCCGCCACTACTCCAACTATCTGGCGCTGCAGCTCAAGGCGCGGATGGAAGGACTGCCGACGCCGGTGTTCGAGCTGCAGCCCACCCACCACACCCGCTGACCCACCCGCTGACAAGAACGGGTCGTGACAATCCCAGGCACGGCCACCAAACTGGGGTTACGGCCCCGCTGTGAACATCCAAGACATTCCGTGGATGCGTTCGATCGGGCGCATCCACGGCCTGGAATCCGAAGGTGAAACCCATGAAAGCAGCACGATTCCACGCCCGCAAGGATCTCCGGATCGAAGACATCCAAGAGCCGGAACTGCGTCCGGGAACGGTGAAGATCGCCGTGGCCTGGTGCGGTATCTGCGGCACCGACCTCCATGAGTTCCTCGAAGGTCCAATTTTCACCCCGCCGCCCGGGCACCCCCACGGGCTTACCCACGAGGCCGCCCCGGTCACCCTCGGCCACGAATTCTCCGGCACCATCGAGGAACTCGGGGAAGGTGTCAGCGGCCTGGCCGTCGGAGACAACGTCGTCGTGGAGCCGTACGTCGTCTGCAACGAATGCGGGCCCTGCCTCAGCGGCCACTACAACCTGTGCACCCAGTTGGGCTTCATCGGCCTGGCGGGCGGCGGCGGCGGCCTGAGCGAGAAGATCGTTGTCGATACCCGGTGGGTGCACCCTGTCGGCGACATCCCGCTGGACGAGGCCGCACTCATCGAGCCCCTCGCGGTGGCGTATCACGCCGTCGGCAGGAGCGGCCTCACGGCCGGGGACGTCGCCGTCGTCGGCGGTGCCGGACCCATC
This sequence comes from Arthrobacter sp. NPDC058130, assembly GCF_042884475.1. Lineage (NCBI taxonomy): Bacteria > Bacillati > Actinomycetota > Actinomycetes > Micrococcales > Micrococcaceae > Arthrobacter > Arthrobacter sp. NPDC058130. The sequence continues at coordinate 156,420 of NZ_JBHVTV010000011.1, read as the reverse complement.
GGGCTCCTGACCGCCGCCGTCCTCAAAGGCATCGGCATCACCACGATCGTTACCGAGCTGTCGGCCGCCCGCAAAGAGAAGGCGACGTCGTCCGGAGTCGCGGACCACGTCCTCGACCCCAGCGCCGACGACGTCAAGGCCCGTGTGCTGGAACTGACCAACGGCGCAGGGGCCAATGCGGCATTTGAATGTGCCGGCGTGAATGCGGTGTTGGACACCATGCTCGACGTCGTGAAGCCCGCCGGCGTCGTCGTCAACGTCTCGATCTGGGGACACCCGGCCTCGGTGGATATGCAGAAAGTGGTGCTGAAGGAAATTGATCTGCGCGGCACCATCGCTTACTGCGGTGATCATGAGGCCGCCATCAAGCTCGTCCAGGAAGGAAAAGTCGACCTGAAACCCTTCATTACCGGGAGAATCGCCCTGGACGACCTAGTGGACAAGGGGTTCGACACGCTGATCAACCACAACGACACCGCGGTGAAGATTATCGTCCACCCGTCGTGATCCGAGTCTCACATGGAATAGTTGCAGACGCCGTGCAGTTACCGCTAGTGAACCCATTCACTGTGAAAGGAATTGCGCATGCTGTTTTCCCCGATGACCCTCGGCGACCTGAAACTGCCCAACCGACTCGTGATGGCGCCGTTGACCCGCGTCCGCTCCGGTCAAGAAGGAATCCCCGGGGCGCTGGTAGTTGAGCACTACCGCCAGCGCGCCTCCCTCGGCCTGATCGTCAGCGAAGGCACCTACCCGAGCCCGGCCGGCCGGGGCTTCCCGGGCCAGCCCGGGATCGTCACCGACGAACAGCTTCAAGGCTGGTCCAACGTCACTTCCGCCGTGCACGCCGAGGGCGGCCGGATCTTCGCCCAGGTTATGCACGCCGGCCGCGTCACGCATGCGGACACCACCGGTGGCCACGAAGTGGTCGCGCCCAGCGCCATTGCGATCGACGGCGAAACCCGCACCTACGCGGGCAAGCAGCCGTTCCCTGTCCCGCGCGCCCTCACCACCCAGGAACTGCCGGGTATCCTCGAGGAATTCGTCACGGCGTCCCGCAAGGCGGTAGAGGCAGGATTCGACGGCGTCGAGCTGCACTCGGCCAACGGCTACCTGCTGCACGAATTCTTGACTCCGTCCGCCAACCAGCGCGACGACGTCTACGGCGGCTCCCCGGAGAACCGGGCGCGCTTCGTGATCGAAGTTACCCAGGCCGTAGTGGATGCCATCGGCGCCGACCGCGTCGGCATCCGCATCTCGCCGGAACACAATGTCCAGGGTGCCCTCGAACTCGATGCTGCAGACGTCCGGGCCACCTACGGCCACCTCGTGGACGCTCTGGCTCCGCTGAAGCTGGCCTACCTCAGCATCCTGCACAAGGACCCCACCAGCGGCTTGGTCCAGGACCTGCGCGCACGGTTCAACGGCACGTTCCTGATCAACACGGGCTTCGGCGTCGTCACCACGCGCGACGAGGCCACCGCGCTGGTCGCCGACGGCCACGCTGACGCCGTCGTCGTCGGGCGCCCGGCCATCGCGAACCCGGACCTGGTGCGCCGCTGGCGCGAAGGCCTGCCGGTCAACGAGGCGGATCCGGCCACGTTCTACACCGAGGGCGCCGTGGGCTACACCGACTACCCGGCCTACCAGAGCTGACATGTAGATGCTCCTAGGGTCGGCGTAACTGGCGGCCGCGGAACTGGGCTCTGCCGCGCTACTAGTTAGGGCGGCGGCACCTCCGCCGCCGGACATGTCCAGCCTTGGCCACAAAGAGTGGGCAGAACACCGTTCTGCCCACTCTTTGCGCTAAAGAATGGGCATGTCCGGCGTCCTATAGGATCTGAACATGCAACTAGCTTCCTCCGGGAGTCGCCCTGAGGGCCACCACGCGGGCCGTCCCATCAGCCGCCAGGTCCTCGCCGACCACGTCTATGAAGAGCTTCTGGCGTCACTGATGGACGGGCGGCTCGAACCCGGGACAGCAGTGAGCATCGATGGAACCGCCAGGGAGCTCAATGTTTCCCCGACGCCGGTGCGCGAGGCGCTTGCGCGGCTCGAACACACCGGAATGGTCCGCCGCGTCGCACTCAAGGGCTACCGGGTTGCGCCGATGTTCACCCAGGAGGACTTCGCCGAACTGATGGAGGCGCGGCTGGCCATCGAGCCCGTCAATGCCCGCCTGGCGTGCGCCCGGTTGACGCCGGCGCACCATGCCGAGCTGGCCCAGGCTGTCGCCGACCTCAAGAAAGCGCCGCGGGGCCCGTCGTTTGCCGAGTACCGCGACTATCTGGAAGCCGACGAGCGCTTCCACCGCCTGATTGCGGAGCAGACCGGCAACCAGTTCATGGTGGCCGCCTATGCCGCCCTGGGCGGGCAGGTCCAGCGCTTCCGCCTCTTCGGCGGCGTCGGCATCACCGACGCGGAGCAGGCGATCGCCGAGCACCAGGCGGTCCTGGACGCGCTGTCCTCGGGCGACCCGGAGAAGGCCGCAATTTCCATGGCCGAGCACGTGCAGAAGGTGCGTGGTCGCGCCATCGCGGACGCTCCCGCAGAATAGTCTCCGCCCCGCAGGCCGCCACAACAGGCTCCGCGGTCGTCACGTCGGCGCCCTCCAAGCCGTGCGCAGACCCCCAAACGCGCCCCCGCAAAAGCTTTCTTGTGACCCCCTTCACAGCTGATAGAAGACCCTATAGGATCTTCGATTGTGACGGCTACGCTGCCGACATGGGGGACTCACAAGGGAGTGAAAAGTGCATACAGAGACTTTGGCCGCAGGGCCCAGGGAATCGGCAACGCGCCGCACCATCAAGAATCTGCGGTGGTGGATCCTTGGCTGGGCGCTGGCCGCCGGCATCATCAACTACATGGACCGCAGCGCGATCTCCATTGCCGCGCCGCAACTGATCAAAGACTTCGGCATGACTCGCACGGACATTGGGCTCCTGGGTACGGTGTTTTCCTGGACCTACGCATTTGCCCAGCTGCCCGCCGGCTGGCTCGTGGACAAGCTGGGCGCACGCCGGATGTACTTCCTGGCGATCGCGGGCTGGAGCATTGCCACTGCGCTGATGGCCATCGGCGGCAAGATGTGGCAGTTCATCACCTTCCGCTTCCTGCTCGGCATCACCGAAGCCCCGAACGGTCCGGCATCGGCCAAGCTGACCGCGGACTGGTTCCCCCGGGCCGAGCGCGGGCAGGCCACCGCCATCTGGGACAGCGGCTCCAAGTGGGGACCCGCCATCGCCCCGCCCATCCTGACCGCCATCATGCTCGCCTTCGGCTGGCAGGCCATCTTCATCTTCCTCGGCGTCGCGGGCCTCGTGCTGGCCCTGGCCTTCTTCATGTACTACCGCGCTCCCGAGGAGCACAAGCGCATCAGCGCGAAGGAACTGGACTACATCGAAAGCCAGCGCAGCACCCAGCTCCTGACGGCCAAGAAAGTCTCGTGGCTCGGACTCTTCAAGCACCGCCAGATCTGGGGCATGATGGCCGGCTTCTTCTGCGTCATCTGGATCTGGAATATCTTCATCGTCTTCCTGCCGCTCTACCTGCAGGAAGAACGCGGCGCCAGCATCGCCAACTCCGGCTGGCTCGCGGCCGTCCCGTACCTCGGCGCAGCCATCCTGGGCATCACCGGCGGCTGGGTCATGACGCGCTACTCGAAAAAGGCAGGCCGCGACCCGCTGCTGGCCAAGCGCCACGTGATGTCCATCGCCGCTATCGCCGCCGGCATCCTGATCTGCCTCATCCCGTTCGTGGATTCGCTCCCGCTCGCCATCGGTGTCATGACCGTGGCACTGGGCTTCGTCGCCACCATGCAGGCAGCCGCCTGGGCCATGCCCGGCGACATCGTGGACAACTCCCAGGTCGCATCCGTCGGCGCCATCCAGAACTTCGGCGGCTACTTCGGCGGCGCCTTTGCCCCGCTGCTGACCGGCGTCATCGCCGACGCGACCGGCTCCTACGCGCCGTCGTTCGTCATCGGCGGCATCATCGCGGCCCTCGCCGCCGTGGCCTACACGGTACTGGTCCGCGAACCCATCAAGGACAAGACCGCAACACTGCGGACGGAAATAGACGCATGAGCACAGCAACAAACGCGATGACGACGACGGCGGCCGCCACGGGTGCGGCCGCCCCGGCGCCGGGAATCACCCCTGTGGGAACCATCAGCCCGCCCTTCAACGTAGCCATCACCGCCGACGCCGCCCGGCCCGACGGAAGCTCCATCCACGGTGACCTGGGCCTGCAGCGGCTCAGCGAGAACGGCATCGGCTGGAGCGTGCTGCCCAGCTACACGGACCCGGTTCCGCTCGGCGACCTCGCCGGCGTCCAGGCCGTCCTGTCGCTGGGACACATCGCCTTCGACGCACGCACCGTGGACCATGCCCCGGACCTGAGGCTGATCGCCCGGTTTGGGGCAGGGTACGAGACCATCGATCTGGACGCCTGTACCCGCGCCGGCGTCGTGGTCACCAACACCCCCGACGCCATCCGGCGGCCGTTGGCAGTGGCGGGGCTTACCCTGCTGCTGGCGCTCTCGCACAAGCTCCTGGCCAAGGACAGGCTGACCCGGGCCTCGGACTGGGCGCAGCGCGAGCACTACCGGGGCGCGCCGCTGATGGGGCAGACGGTCGGGATCGTCGGCTTCGGCAGTGTGGGCGCCGAGCTCGCCCGCCTGCTGGCCCCACTCGGGATGAATGTGGTGGGCAACAACCGCAGCGGCCGCCACGCGGAGGCCGCCGAGCTCGGCGTAGAACTCCTGGGCCTGGACGAACTCCTGGAGCGCTCGGATTACGTGGTGCTTTGCGCCGCGCTGACCCCGGCGACCGAAAAGCTCATTGACGCCGCCGCGTTGGCCCGAATGAAGCCGAGCGCCTTCCTGATCAACATCGGCCGCGGAAAGCTCGTGGACACGGATGCCCTCCGGGTCGCCTTGCGGGAGAGCCGGATCGCGGGCGCCGGGCTGGATGTCTTCGAGCCGGAGCCCCTGCTTCCCGACGACGAGCTGCTGACCTTGGACAACGTGGTGCTGTCCCCGCATTCCCTGTGCTGGACCGAAGACTTCACCCGGGATGTCGCGGCCAGCGCCATTGCGGCGATCCTGTCCGTCGCGGCGGGGGAGCGCCCCGCCAACGTCCTGAATCCGGAGGTCTTCGCGACCGCGGCGTTTGCCGCGAAGGGCGCGTAACCCGGGATGTGACCTTGACAACATCCCCTGGAATAGTAAATCCTATAGGAAACAGGATTCCACGAAGGAGTGACCCATGGCTTACACAGCCGAAAACTGGCCCATCACCGCGGCCCTGCTGCAGTTCCCGGGCACCGACGCCCAGGGCACCCACATCAACGACGCTCCGGCCTCCGCCTGGGCCGAGGTCTTCACCGAGGTCAAGGACGCCGGTTTTGCCGACGCCGACCTGACGGACAGCTGGGTCCGCCCCGGCGACCTGAGCTCCGCCCGGCTCGCGGAGTTCAAGCAGGCCGCGGAGACCGTCGGCATCGGCATCCCGGTCATCTCCGCCATCCGGCGCAGCGTGATCGAGGAAGGGAACTGGGAAGCGAACCTGGCCTACAGCCACCGCACCATCGACGCCGCGGCCGAGCTTGGCTGCGAAGTGGTCTCCTTCGGGCTGCATCAGGCCATCACCGCCGAGCAGCAGAAGCAGCTCTGGTTCTGGACCGTCGAAGGCTACAAGGACCCGGTCGGGGACAAGGAAACCTGGGGCAAGGCCGTGTCCCGCCTGCGGGAACTCGGCCAGCACGCGGCCGAGGTCGGCGTCCTGCTCTCACTCGAAATGTACGAGGACACGTACCTCGGCACCGCGGATTCCTCCGTCCAGCTGGTCCAGGACATCGGCCTGGCCAACGTCGGCATCAACCCTGACATCGGCAACCTCATCCGGCTCCACCGCCCGATCGAGGACTGGCGCGAAATGGTCGCCAAGACCCTCCCGTACTCCAACTACTGGCACATGAAGAACTACATCCGCGATGAGGACGTGGCCCGTGACACCTACGTCGCCATGCCGGCCCCGATGGAAAGCGGCCTCATCAACTACCGCGAGGCGTTCAAGATCGCACTGTCGGTGGGCTTCCAGGGCATCCTCTGCACCGAGCACTACGGCGGCGACGGCCTGTCCGTCACGGCCAGCAACCAGGACTACCTCCGCCGCCAGGTTCTGCCGAAGACCGACGGCTACGCCCTCGGCCAGAGCCAAGTCGCCCAGGGACGGCAGCAGCCCGCAGCCACGGCACTCGCAGGCGTCTGATAGGCGCCTGAGACAGCGCCTGACACCGGGGCCTGGTGCGGCCGTCAAGCCAATTGGGGGCGGCCGCACCACCCCAGTTCTACCCCCCAGCATTACTTCTCCAACACGGATTCAATGAGGAACCATGACCCAGATCTTCGACAATCCCGCTGATTTCGCGGATGAGGCACTGGACGGCTTCGTTGCGGCCAACCGCGGCTACGTTGCCCGTGTCGACGGCGGCGTCGTCCGCTCCACCGAGGTCCCGGCCGGGCAGGTCGCCCTGGTGGTCGGCGGCGGCTCCGGACACTACCCGGCCTTCGCCGGCCTCGTCGGGCCGGGCCTGGCCACCGCCTCGGCCTGCGGCAACATGTTCGCCTCGCCCGCGGCCGGCCAGGTCTACCGCGTGGCCAAGGCCGCCAACGCCGGCGGCGGCGTGCTGCTGAGCTACGGCAACTACGCCGGTGACGTCCTGCACTTCGGCCAGGCCCAGCTGCGCCTCAACGCCGAGGGCATTGAAACCCGCACGGTCCTAGTCACCGACGACATCGCCAGTGCCCCGCTGGAGCAGATCGAGAAGCGCCGCGGCATCGCCGGGGACCTGACGGTCTTCAAGATTGCCGGCGCCGCCGCGGAGGCGGGACTGAACCTGGACGACGTCGAACGGCTGGCCATCCGGACCAACTACCGCACCCGCTCCCTCGGCGTGGCCTTCGACGGCTGCACCCTGCCCGGCGCGGACGCGCCGCTGTTCACGGTCCCCGCGGGGCACATGTCCCTCGGCCTGGGCATCCACGGCGAACCGGGCATCTCCGATCACCCCATGCCCACCGCCTCAGAACTGGCCGAACTCCTGGTCAGCCGGCTGCTGGCGGACAAACCGGACGACGCCGGCACCCGCGTGGTCGCAATCGTCAACGGCCTCGGCACGGTCAAGTACGACGAACTCTTCCTGCTGTTCGGCAAGATCGAGAAGCTCCTCACCGCCGCCGGCCTCACCGTGGTGGAACCGGAATGCGGCGAACTCGTCACGAGCCTGGACATGTCCGGACTTTCCCTCACCCTGTTGTGGCTGGACGAGGAACTCGAGCAGTACTGGGCCGCCCCGGCCGACACCCCCGCGTTCCGCAAGGGAAATCTGGCACCCCGTGCCCGCCGCGAACTCGCCGGTCCGGAAGCCGCCCAGGCCGCCGACGTCGAGCGCCCCACCGCAGCTGCGGCAGCCCTCGGCCAGCTGGCTGCCGACCTGCTCGGCCAGACGCAGAACGTGATTGTTGAGCATGAGGAAGAACTCGGCCGCCTGGATGCCATCGCCGGCGACGGCGACCACGGCATCGGCATGCGCCGCGGCGTGGACGCGGCAGTCACCGCGGCCGAACAGGCTGCGGCGAACGACGGCGGCGCGTCGCCGTCGCGCGTCCTGACCGCGGCGGGGGAGGCCTGGAGCGAACGCGCCGGCGGCACCTCGGGGGCGCTCTGGGGCTCGGCGATCATCGCGGCCGGACAAGCCTTGGGCAACCAGGACAGCTACAGCGGGGAGGACGCGGCCGCCGCGGTCACGGCCTTCGTTGACGCCATCAGCGAGCTCGGTAAGGCCGAGCTCGGTGACAAGACCATGGTGGACGCCCTCGTGCCGTTCCGGGACACCTTCCTCACCGCGTTCGACGCCGGCACGCCAGTGGCTGCCTCGCTCGCCGCAGCAGCGGAAGCCGCCACCGCCGCCGCAGACGGGACGTCCGAATTGCGCCCGCTCAAGGGCCGCGCCCGCCCGCTCGCGGAAAAGAGCCTCGGCCACCCCGACCCCGGTGCGGTGTCCTTCGCGCTCATCGCCACACGGATTTCCGCGCACACCGAAACTTCCAGCACAGGAACCCGGCTCGCTACCTCCGAGCCGGCGGAACAAGGAGCAAAAGCATGAGCACAACAACAGGCTGGCGCATCGTCGTCGGCAACGATGAAGCCGGCGTCGAATACAAGAACGCCCTGAAGGCCCTGCTCGAAGCCGACCCCCGCGTCGCCTCCGTGCTGGATATCGGCGTCGGACCGGACGACTCCACCGCCTACCCGCACGTGGCCGTCGACGCGGCCCGCAAAGTCGCCGAGGGCGACGCCGACCGGGCGCTGCTGATCTGCGGCACCGGCCTGGGCGTGGCCATCGCGGCCAACAAAGTCCCCGGCATCCGTGCCGTCACCGCTCACGACAGCTACTCCGTGGAGCGGTCGGTCCTGAGCAACAATGCCCAGGTCCTCACCATGGGCCAGCGCGTCATCGGCCTGGAACTCGCCAAGAAGCTCGTGGGCGAATGGCTGAGCCACCGCTTCGATGAAAACTCCTCTTCCGCCGCCAAGGTGGACGCCATCTGCTCCTACGAGCCCGAATACACGAAGGCAGTCTGAACATGACCGAATCAACTGAAACCGCAGCCGCCATCAACGCCGCCCGCAAGATCGCCGTCGTCGGCTCCGGCTACATGGGCGGCGGCATCGCCCAGGTCCTGGCGCTCGGTGGCGCCCGGGTTGCGCTCGCGGACGTGTCCGCCGAAGTGGCCCAGAAGAACTACGAGCGGCTCCTGGCCGAATCCGACGAATTCGTTGCCGCCGGGCTCTTCCCGGCCGGCTCCACCGCCATCCTGAAAGAAAACCTCTGGGCCGCAAAGGACATCGAGGAAGCCGTGGCGGACGCGGACTTCATCGAGGAAGCCGTCCCCGAGGTCATCGAGATCAAGCACCAGACCCTGGCCCGCATCAGCGCGGCAGCCAGGCCGGACGCCATCATCGGCTCCAACACATCCACGATCTCCATCGCCGACCTGTCCGAGCCGGTCACCAACCCGGAACGCTTCCTGGGCGTGCACTTCTCCAACCCGTCCCCGTTCATCCCCGGCGTCGAAATCATCCCTCACGCCGGCACCTCGGTGGCCACGGTTGGCGCCGTCCGCGACCTCGTGCACGCCGCCAACAAGCAGACCGCCGTCGTCAAGGACGTCACCGGATTCGTGCTCAACCGGCTCCAGTACGCGCTCTTCCACGAGGCCGCGCAGCTGGTGGAGCAGGAGATCGCGACGGCGGAAGACGTCGACACCCTGGTCCGCACCACCTTCGGTTTCCGGCTGCCGTTCTTCGGCCCCTTCGCGATCGCCGACATGGCCGGGCTGGATGTCTACAACTTCTGCTACAAGTCCCTCCAGACCGACTTCCCGGAACGCTTTGCGACGCCGAAGATCCTCACCGAACTGGTGGAGGCCGGAAAGCTGGGCACCAAGACCGGCGCGGGATTCCTCAACGTCCCGGCCGAGCGCACGCCGGAACTGATCGCGTACCGGAACAAGGCGTACGTGGCCATGCAGAAGCTCATCGACGAGCTCGGCCCCGCACCCATCAACTGAGTCTGCCCCGTCCACTTTCACCTCAGGAGCATCCCCATGAGCACTTTCCCCGCAGAACGCACTGCCATCATCACCGGCGCAGTGTCCGAGCGAGGCATCGGCCGCGCCACCGCCAGCTACCTGGCGGCGCAGGGCTGGAACATCGGCATCATCGACCTCGATGACGCACGCTGCAAGGCGGCGGCCAAGGAACTCGCCGCCGAGCACGGCGTCAAGGCCTTCGGCGCCGGCGCCAACGTGTCCGACGAAAGCTCGGTCCGCGCGGCCATCGACGCCATCGAGGCGGAGCTGCCGCAGATCGTGGCGCTCGCCAACGTGGCCGGTGTCAGCTCCCCGGTTCCGTACCTGGAACTCGACGCCGCCGAATGGGACCGCGTGCTCAACATCAACCTCAACGGTGTGCACTACGCCACCCGCCGCGTCGCGGAATCCATGGTGAAGAACAGGATCGGGCGCATCGTGAACATCTCCTCCGTTTCCGCGCAGCGTGGCGGCGGCACGTTCTCCAAGACGCCGTACTCGGTGGCGAAGGCCGGAGTGATCGGCCTGACCCGGGCGACGGCCCGCGAACTGGGCGAATACGACATCACCGTCAACGCCATCTCCCCGGGCCCCATCGACACTGACATCATGGGCGGCACCCTCAGCGAGGAACGCAAGGACGAACTCACCCAGGACCTCGTGGTCAACCGCGTTGGTTCCACCCGGGACATCGCAGCAGCCATCGCCTTCCTCATCAGCGAGGACGCCGGCTACATCTCCGGCCAGACGCTGAATGTGGATGGCGGACTCTACATGCACTAAGGAAGAAGCATCGTGGCACAACACAGCCAAACCCCCGCCGCCTCCGGATTCGCAGCCTGGAGCAAGGGACGGAAGATCTACCTCGCCGTCGGGATCCTGGCCTGCGTGGCCGGGGTACTGATGATCGCTTTTTCACGCTAGTTCCTTGGCCGGAGCCGCCCTGGCCCTTGGCGCCGGGCGGGTTCCGGCCGCTCTCCACGCAACTGATCCACCCACTGAGTTACACCACTGATTGCTCGACGAGGAGTTTTTGATGTCCCTAACAACAACGTCCACCCGGGACCTACTAGAGACACCGGTCCTTAAATCGGCCATCTCCAAGGCCTCCCGCCGGCTGATGCCGATGCTGGTGATCCTGTATGTGGTCGCCTTCCTGGACCGCACCAACGTGGGCTTCGCCGAAGCCGCCCTCGGCGTGGACAAGGGCATCACCGCCGGCGCCTACGCCCTGGGCGCCGGGATCTTCTTCATCGGCTACGCCCTGTTCGAAATCCCCAGCAACCTGCTCCTGACCAAGTTCGGGGCGAAGGTGTGGCTGGCCCGCATCGCCATCACCTGGGGCATCGTCTCCGCCTGCTTCGCGTTCGTCCAGGGCGAGACGTCCTTCATCATCCTGCGCTTCCTGCTCGGTGTCACCGAGGCCGGGCTCTTCCCGGGCGTCATCATGTTCCTGGCCGCATGGTTCCCCAACAAGGTCCGCGTCAAGATGTTCGCCATCTTCTACCTGGCCCAGCCGTTCTCCCAGATGATGGGCGCACCGCTGTCCGGCTGGCTGATCAACATCGGCGACCAGGTGCCCGGCGTCCAGGGCTGGCAGGTCATGTTCTTCGTCGAGGGCATGCTGGCCGTCCTCGCCGGTGTGGCCGCGTACTTCTTCCTCATCAACAGCCCGCAGGACGCCAAGTTCCTGGACAAGGACGAGAAGAAGGCGCTCCTGGACGTCATGGCCCTGGAAGACACCGTCAAGGAAGAATCCGGGCCGCGGGGTGTGCTCGCCGCCATGAAGAACGGCAAGGTCTGGTACTTCACCATCATCTACTTCTGCCTGCAGATCGCCGTGTACGGTGTTACGTTCTACCTGCCGCAGCAGGTGGCGCAGCTGACCGGCCAGAAGGTGGGTATCGCCGTCGGCCTGATGGCGGCCATCCCGTGGTTCTTCGGCATCTTCGCCTGCTACTTCATCGGCAAGGCTGCCAACACCGTGGTCCGCCGCCGGGTCTGGGGCACCGGGCTGTTCATCTCCACCGGACTCTGCATCTTCGGATCCGCGTGGGCCGGCGCGAACCACGTTCCGGCACTCGGCATCATCTTCATCAGCCTCGCGGTGTGCAGCTTCCTCTCGATCGGACCCATCGCGTGGTCCTACCCGACGGCATTCCTCACGGGAACGGCCGCGGCTGCCGGAATCGGCCTGATCAACTCGCTCGGAAACCTCGGCGGCTTCGTTGCGCCGATCCTGCGGACCTCGGTCAACCAGATCACCGCCTCGGACACCGGAACCATGGGCGTCTACGCCCTGGGCGTCCTCCCGTTCCTGGCGGCAGCCATGATGTTCGCGACCCGACGTTTCAAGAACAAGGCCGACGAACTGCTGGAGCAGTAAGGCCAGCCCGCACCCGCCTTCCAGCCCCCATCAACTGGATCCAGCAGAAAGCACCAACACATGCAGCACAGTCCCAACAGCCAGGCTCCCAGCACCCGCATCCTGGTGGGGGTCAGCACCAAGATGTACCTCGGCTACCGGGACAGCCAGGACTGGCTGGAGCGGCTGCTGCACGAAGTGGACACCCGTCCGGCCCTGGCGGCCGGGCGGGTTGTCCCGTTTGTCATTCCGTCCTTCCCGGTCCTGCCCGCGGCCGCCGGACTCCTGGCGGGTTCGCCGGTGCTGCTCGGGGCACAGAACTGCGGCTGGGCGGACGGCCCCTGGACCGGGGAGGTGGCCCCGTCCATGCTCGCGGAACTCGGCGTCCGGCTGGTGGAGATCGGCCACGCTGAACGCCGACAGCACTTCCACGAGGACGATGCCATGGTGGCCCTGAAAGTCCGGGCCGCGGACGACGCCGGAATCACCCCGCTGCTGTGCGTGGGGGAGCACGACGGCGGCAACCCGGCGGCCGCGGCGGACGTTGTGTACCGCCAGATCGAGTCGGCCGTCGACGGCGACTGGGACCTCGCGGGCCGGCTCACCATCGCCTACGAACCCGTCTGGGCCATCGGCGCTGCCGAGCCCGCAGACGCCGCATATGTGTCCGACGTCGTCCAGCGGCTCCGGGCTCAGCTCACCGCTGCCGGAGCGCCGGGGCTGCCGGTCATTTACGGCGGATCGGCCAAGCCAGGACTGCTGCCCACGCTCGACGGCGTCTCCGGCCTCTTCCTGGGCCGGTTTGCGCACGACCCCGCGAACTTCGGCACGGTGCTGGACGAGGCCCTGCTGCTGGCCGAGGGTTTCCCCGCGTCGGTGCCCGCCACCGCTGGACATGTCCTCCCCTGACCTTTGACAGCCAAGGGACATGTCCAGTCTTGGTCGTGAAGAGTGGGCAGAACACCCTTGTGCACACTGAGGGAGGCGAAGAATGGGCATGTCCCGAGGGGTGGCGGGCGAAGCTCAGGAAGCCACCGACCGCTGGCACAGGCCGATGAAGCCGCCCAGTTGTTCCATGCCCTCCGGATGGGTGGGCAGGTAGTTCGTCAGTTCCGGCGCGCGGACGATCACTGCGCGCCACTGTCCGCGGGAGACCGCTACATTGATCCGGTTCCGCGAGAGCAGGAACTCCATGCCCCGCGGAGCCTCGGCCACCGCCGAACACGCCATGGACACGATCACCACCGCGGCTTCCTGGCCCTGGAATTTATCCACCGTTCCGACGCGGACCTCGGCCAGGCCGGCGGCTTCCAGGGCTTCGCGGATCACGTTGACCTGGGCGTTGTAGGCCGCCACCACCAGAATGTCGGACGTTTCGAGGGGCCGGGCGCGCTGATCCGTGTGCCACTGCAGCCCCAGATGCCGCCGCACCTGATGGACCACTTCGGCGGCTTCCTCGGGCGATGACGTGGTGTTGCCCGCGTGCTCCACCATGACAGTTTCTATCCCGGCAGGAACTCCGTCCAGGCGTCGGAGCCCCGCGGCCGGCGCGGACCGCAGCTGCCCTTCGTAGGCGAGCTCGGACACGGCCAGGCACAACTCGGAATTCATGCGCCATGTGTCGGCCAGGAAATATCCGAGCTCCGGCGGAAGCGTCGCATGCCCCGCGGAAATCCAGCCCAGGGCGGACTCGTCGACCGGCTCCGGATGCGCACCCTGGCTGACCTGCGGCAACTGTTGGGGATCGCCAAGCAACAGCAGCCTGCTGCTGGCCTGCGCGACCGCTAGCGTATTGGCCAGGGAGAACTGGCCGGCCTCGTCGATCACCAGCAGGTCCAGCGACCCCGCAGGAACACTGGCCCCTGTCATGGTCCATGCCGTGCCGCCCACCAGTGCTCCGCCGGGCGAACCGAGGAGCCGTGCGACGTCCTGCGCCGACCGCTGGTCCCATTCGAGCGGCTCCCCGTGCTTCACGTCCTTGGCAACAACGGCGGGGTCCACTCCGGCCTTGGCCACTGCCGTCTTCAGCAGGTTCTCGACGACGGCGTGGGACTGGCCCACGACCCCGACTTTCCAGCCGCGGGCCACGAGCCGGGCGATCACGTGCGAGCCCACATGGGTTTTGCCGGTGCCGGGCGGACCCTGGACAGCCACATAGGAGTGGTTCAGGGCACCGACGGCTTCGGTGATGGCATCAATGTAGCGGTCCGTGCCCTCGCCGGGCTGGGGCAACGGCTGGCCCGCTGCAAGCCGCGGCGGCACCCGCCGGACCAGATCCAGGGCCGGGTGGCGAGGAAAAGCGGCACGGAGCATCGCGTCGTCCGGGCTCTTGCCGCTTCTGGTCGCCCGGCGCAGGCCGTCGGCGACAACTTCGGCCAGGCCCGCCAGCGCCTCCTCGAGGCTCTTGGTCTGGATGGGCTGGTCTTCGGTCAACGCGATGGGCAGCTGCGAGTAGGGTTCGATATTCCTCCGGAGCTTGTCCCGGATGACGACAGTGTCCTTCCCGTCCTCATGGCCGAGCTCCAGGATCTCGGTCCCGAACCAGCCGTTGCGCCCGGTCCCGTCGATGCCCGTGCCTTGGAGCCCGGAGGGAAGCGGGGGCCCATACATGCGGAACCAGGTGCTGCCTTCACGGAGGTCCGAACCGGGGCTGACGGTGCCGATCAGTTTTACCCGGCGTTCGGGCAGCTTGGCGCCGTCCTTCCACCAGTCCTCCAGCACCACCGCGTCCTCGACCAGGAAGACGTTGCGGTCCTGCTGGTGGTGGGTGTCGGGGCCGTTCTCGCAGCGGTCAAAGTGGGCCCACCAGAACGCCTTGCGCTCGCGGCGGTGATAGCTGACGGCTGCGGCCAGCATGGCTACAGCTTTTCGATCCTCCTCTGGCAGTCCGCCCTCCGGATCGGCGAACGCGGCCAGCGCCAGTTCGGCGGAACTTAGACCGGCATCCACCACACCGCCGTCATCCCCGGCGACGGTTTCCCTCGCACTGGTTTCCTTGGCGCCGGAGTCTTTGCCGCTGGGGGACGCGTTCGGGGCGCCGGCGCCCTGGGTGATCCCGCGCTCCTTCGCCAGGCCCAGGAGCCAGTTCCGGAGTTCGAGCGTGGACAGGCAGTCGTATTCGTTGTAGTCCGAGATGCTTGCCAGGATCTTTTCTGCTTCCTCGGCCCGCTCATTGTCCCGTGCATCGCAGTAGTGGGCGTAGGCAACCACGGAAGCGCCGGCGTCTTTGACGTCCCCGGAGCGCAGGTTGGTCCCCATGTAGAGCGGCTCGAGCTTCTTGATGCTGTAGGAGTTCTCGGAGATCCGGATGCTGTTCCGGACCGTCTGGTAGAGGTCCACCAGGAGGCCGTCCCGCAGCCACTGGTCCACGGTGTCCTCCCCGGCGACGTGCATCACGGAGAGCTTGCGGAGGGCCGTTTTCTCGTACGCGGCGTAGTGGTAGACGTGCATGTCCGGGAACTCTTGCCGGCGCTTTTCCACGTAGGCGAGGAAATCCAGGAAGGCTTGCTTCTCGGCCTCCCGGCTGTGGGCCCAGAACGGCCTGAAGACTCCGGCGGCGCCGGGCACGGTCGGGGCCTCGATGACGCCGAACAGGTACTCCAGCCCCCAGACCCCGGTGGCGCTTTCCTGCCAGAGCGGGTCGCCTTCGAAGTCGAAGAAGATGTCGCCGCTGCTGGGCGGCGGCAGCTCGGCCAGGGTGTTCTCCGGAATGACCGCGTAGCGGAGCGAATGCTCCTCGCCGTCCTTGATGTACCGGACGCCGCCGTCGGATCCGCCGATCCCGCTCTGCATCCTCGCCTGTTGCTGCAGGCGCAGGAGCGCGGCATTGGCCGCCGGGAGGCTGGCCTGCGCAAGGTCCTTGACCGAATAGATGCCCTGTTGGTGCAGCTTCTTGCGCTGCGCCGAGTTCATCCGCGCCACCAGGAGAAGGTCGTCGGTGGCTTTGACCATCTCCTGGCAGTAGTCGCAGCGGCCGCAGGCGGTGAGGCCGGCCGCTCCCCAGCGCACGGGGCCGGGCTGCGCCCTGTGGCCGGCGGTCAGGGCGAGGAAACGCTCCCGGCGTTCCCGGAACACCGGCAGGATGTCTGCGAGTTTGTGGTGGCTGCGGACGTAGTCGAAGCCGCCGCCCGGCAACGGGATAGTGGCCCCGAGCACCAGCGTTACGGCCGGGTCCGGGGTGACTCCGGCCTTCAGGAGCTGGTCACCGTAGGCGGCGAGCTGCAGCAGCGCCGTCACCTTCGCGTGGCGCGCCAGCTTGGTGTCGAACACGGCGTAGCTGCCATCAGCCTGCCGGACCAGGAAGTCGGAGCGCCCGTGGAACTGGCCGTCGAAGAAGGCTGCCTGGAACACGACGTCGGCGCCGGAACGCAGCGCTTCAATGGACTCCGAATGCTTGGCCAGCAGCGTGCCGCGGTCCATGGCTTTGGCCGGGACGACGTCGTAGACGCCGCGGGCGGTGGCCGGATCCCACATCCCGAACTCGGCGACGAAAGAGTCCAGCACCCGGTGCTCGTGAACATCGCCGAGCTTGGCCGCGTGCTTGAGCATCTCGTCATCCTCGAAAGAGGCCTTCGGCGAGCGGCCCAGCTTCTCGTCGAGTTTCCGGAGCAGCTGATATTCGCAGCTGGCCGCGATCACGAGGTCACTCGCGGAGAAGACCAGGTCCGGTGCGGAACCTGGCACGTCCGGTTCAAGAAAAAACACTGCGCCCCCGTTGTTGTGGCCCTTTTTGCTACGGCACGGTCTGCTTTGACCGCGTCGCCTTGTTTTGACCGCGTCGCCGGTGGTGACTGCCGCCGTCGATCTCTTCCTGCCAAGCTATCAAAGGCCACCGACAATCCAACCCGTAATCCACACCGACAGTCCGGCCGGTTCCCCGCTTCGCGCCGTAGGGCAAAATGGATGGGGTGACCCAACTCCCGCAGCGCCCCGCCTCATCCGCAGCTAGCCCGTCGCCGAAGACCGGCACCCCACAGGCTGGAGCTCCCGGTGCCGGGGCGCCAAAGGCCGGTGTACCGCAGTCCGGCGCGCCCCAGACGCAGGAGTCCGGCATCGCCGCCCAGATCGCCGGCGAGTTGGGCGTGCAGGCGTGGCAGGTCAAGGCCGCCGTTGACCTGCTCGACGCCGGGTCCACCGTTCCCTTCATCGCCCGGTACCGCAAGGAAGCCACCGGCACCCTGGACGACACCCAGCTCCGCGACCTGGAGGAGCGGCTGCGGTACCTCCGCGAGCTCGAGGACCGCCGCCGGAGCATCCTCGAAGCGATCGCCGCGCAGGGTGCCCTGACCCCGGAACTGCAGGCCGCCGTCGTCGGGGCCGACACCAAATCCCGGCTCGAGGACATCTACCTCCCGTTCAAAACGAAGCGGCGCACCAAGGCGCAGATCGCCCGCGAGGCCGGACTGGAGCCGCTCGCGGACGCCCTGCTCAAGCGCCCCGAGCTGGACCCGGACCGCGAAGCGGCCAAGTACCTCAACGCCGAACATTCCATCGGGGACGCCGCCGCCGCGCTCGCCGGTGCCCGCTCCATCCTGGTCGAACGCGTCGCGCAGGATGCCGACCTGGCGGAAACGCTGCGGGAGCGGCTGTGGACCCAGGGCCGGATGGTGTCCCGTGTGAAGAAGGGCAAGGACGCCGAGGGGCAGAAGTTCAAGGACTATTTCGAGTTCTCCCAGCAGCCGGCCGGGATGCCCTCGCACCGCGTCCTGGCGCTGCTGCGCGGCGAGAAGGACGGGGTGCTGGAGCTGGATCTCGCCGAGGCCGAACCGAACGACGACGCCGCTCTCACGGCCGCCCGCGGCCGGTACGAAGCCGCTGTGGCCAGGTTCCTCGGGATTGCCGACCGCGGCCGGCCCGCCGACGCCTGGCTGGCGCAGACCGCGCAGGTGGCGTGGCGTTCGCGGGTGCTGGCCCGGCTGACGGCGGACCTGCGGAGCCGGATGTTCGCCGCCGCCGAGGACGAGGCCGTGCGGGTCTTCGCCGCGAACCTGCGTGACGTGCTGCTCGCCGCGCCGGCCGGGAACCGCGCCACCCTGGGCCTGGATCCGGGCCTGCGCACCGGCGTGAAGGTCGCCGTGGTGGACGGCACCGGCAAGGTGGTCGCGACTGACACCATCTACCCGCACGCCCCGGCCCGGAAATGGGACGAGGCGCTGCGGACGCTTGTGGGCCTGGCGGAGAAGCACGGCGTCGAACTCGTCGCGATCGGCAACGGCACGGCGTCGAGGGAGACCGACAAGCTCGCCGCCGAACTGCTGAAGCAGCTCGGCGGCTCGGACTCTGCCAACCCAGAGGCCAACCCGGCCAAGCCGCAGAAGATCGTCGTGTCCGAGGCCGGCGCCTCGGTCTATTCGGCGTCGGCGCTCGCCGCCGCGGAACTGCCGGGCATGGACGTATCCCTGCGCGGTGCCGTCTCGATCGCCCGGCGGCTGCAGGATCCGCTTGCGGAGCTGGTGAAGATCGAGCCGAAGTCGATCGGCGTCGGGCAGTACCAGCACGACGTCACGGCCGCGAAGCTGGACCGCAGCCTGGACGCCGTCGTCGAGGACTGCGTGAACGCGGTGGGCGTGGACGTCAACACCGCCTCGCCCGCGCTGCTGAGCCGGGTGGCCGGCGTCGGGCCGCTGCTGAGCGAGAACATCGTGGCGTACCGGAACGAGCACGGGCCCTTCAACAAGCGCAGCGAGCTGAGGAAGGTGCCCCGGCTGGGCGCCAAGGCATTCGAACAGTGTGCCGGCTTCCTGCGGATCACCGGGGGAGCGGAACCGCTGGACGCCTCCAGCGTGCACCCGGAAGCGTACCCGGTGGCCCGAAAAATCAAGGCCGCTGCCGGAAAGGCGCCCGCTGCGGGGAGCTATGCGGCGCTGAATCCCCAGGACTTCGTGGACGGCAGCTTCGGGCTGCCCACGGTGCGGGACATCATCGCCGAGCTGGAGAAGCCCGGCCGTGACCCGCGTCCGGCCTTCGCGGCGGCGGCGTTCTCCGAGGGCATCGAGAAGATCTCGGACCTCAGGCCCGGGATGGTGCTGGAGGGAACCGTGACCAACGTGGCGGCGTTCGGCGCGTTCGTCGACGTCGGTGTGCACCAGGACGGCCTGGTGCACGTGTCCGCGCTGGCCAACCGGTTCGTCTCCGACCCCCGCGAGGTGGTGAAGTCCGGGCAGGTGGTCCGGGTCAAGGTGCTGGAGGCGGATCCGGAGCGGAAACGCATCTCCCTGACGCTGAGGCTCGACGACGAACCGGCAGCTTCCGGGGGCAGCGCACCGTCCGCCCGGCAGGGTCAGCCCCGGCAGGGGCAGCCTCGACAGCAGCAACCCCGGCAGGGGCAACCCGGGCAGCAGCCCCGCCAGGGACAAGACCCGAAGGCAGCCGGCCGGCAGTCGCAGCCGCAACGGTCGGCCTCCCAGCCGAGGCCCACGCCGTCGCCCGTCAACACCGCGATGGCCGAGGCCCTCCGGAAAGCCGGCTTGGGCAAGTAGCGCTCCGCAGCGCCCCGCCGAACGACGCCCCTTCCCGACGGCGCCCCCGCCGCTTATCGCTGAAAACCTACCGCTTGGCGCATAAGTAGTACGTTTGCTGACGATCTGCACCATGATGGCCGGAGGCGTCGGTCCTCTGCCGGAAGCTCGGTCAGAGGCCCTGGCAGGGGACCGTCGCTGCAAAGTGCCGGACACCGATGTCGTTGACGAGCAGGGGGAGCACTCATGGGCTGGCTGGACCGCGAACGAACCATCGCCGCGCCGGGATTCAACCGGTGGCTCGTACCCCCTGCAGCGCTTGCGGTGCACCTGTGCATCGGCCAGGCCTACGCGACGAGCGTCTACAAGACGGCCTTGGTGAAGCACTTCGGCGCCAGCCTGACCGAGATCGGCGTGATCTTCTCGATCGCGATCGTGATGCTGGGCCTCTCGGCCGCCATCATGGGCACCTGGGTGGACAAGAACGGCCCGCGCAAAGCGATGTTCACCTCGGCAGTGTTCTGGGCGAGCGGCTTCCTGATCGGCTCCCTCGGCATCTTCAGCGGCCAGCTCTGGCTCGTTTACCTCGGCTACGGGTTCATTGGCGGGATCGGCCTGGGCATCGGCTACATTTCCCCGGTCTCCACCCTGATCAAGTGGTTCCCGGACCGCCCCGGACTGGCCACGGGCATGGCCATCATGGGCTTCGGCGGCGGCGCCCTGATCGCCAGCCCCGTGTCCACGGCGCTGCTCAAGATGTACGACCCCAACTCCGGTGCCAAAGGCTGGGTGGCCAGCGGCGACGCGGTGGGCAAGCTCTTCCTCACGCTCGCCGTCGTCTATCTGGCCTACATGCTCTTCGGCGCTTTCACCATCAAAGTCCCCGCCGAGGGCTGGAAACCGGCCGGCTTCGACCCGACCAAGGTCAAAGCGGCCAAACTCGTCACCACAGAGAACGTCTCCGCGAAGAACGCCGTCAAGACCAGGCAGTTCTGGCTTGTCTGGGTCGCACTGTTCTGCAACGTCACGGCAGGCATCGGCATCCTCGAACAGGCCGCACCGATGATCCAGGACTTCTTCCGCCAGTCCGACGGCGTGTCCCTGGTCAGCGCCGCCGTGGCCGCCGGCTTCGTGGGACTTCTCTCGATCGGCAACATGTCCGGCCGCTTCGCCTGGTCCGCCACCTCGGACATCACCGGACGCAAGCGCATCTACATGGTCTACCTCGGCGTCGGCGCGTTGCTCTACACCGTGCTGGCGCTGGCCGGGTCGACGACGACCGTCCTCTACGTGGCGCTCGCATTCGTCATCATCTCTTTCTACGGCGGCGGGTTCGCGACCGTCCCTGCGTACCTGCGGGACCTCTTCGGCACCTTCCAAGTGGGAGCCATCCACGGCCGGCTGCTGACCGCCTGGTCCGCCGCAGGAATTGCCGGGCCCCTGATCGTCAACGCTTTCCTGGATGCCCAGGGCAAGCCCGGCGCGCTCAATGCTGCGTCGTACCAGCCCGCGCTGCTGACTATGGTGGGGCTGCTGGTGATCGGCTTCATCGCCAACCTGCTGGTCAAACCGGTGGACGCGCGTTTCCACCAACCTCGCCAGGATCGCGACCGGTCCGAAGAACCCGCCATGGAGGCTTGAGATGAGTGCAGCAGACCTTTCGCACGGAAAACCGTCCACCGGAAAATTAGTCATCGCGTGGGCCCTTGTCGGCGTGCCGCTCGCCTATGGCGTGTATGAGACCCTCACCCGCGTGGCGGCCCTCTTTGGCTGACACCGTGGTTAGAGAAGTCTCCGGCGGCCGCCCGCCCGCGGCCCGTGTGCCGTTCACAAGCCCGGAACCATTCACCACGCGGCCCACGCTGCAGGGCACCTTCGGGATGAGCACGTCCACGCACTGGCTTTCGACGGCGGCGGCCCAGGCGGTGCTCGAACGCGGCGGCAACGCCTTCGACGCCGCGGTGGCGGGAGCGTTCGTGCTCCACGTCGTGGAACCGCACCTCAACGGACCCGGCGGCGACATGACCGGTGTCTTCGTCACCGCGGACAAACCGGACCGGCCGGTAGTGCTGATGGGCCAGGGCCCGGCGCCGGCCCGGGCCACCGTGGAGCATTACCTTGCCGAAGGCCTGGACCTCGTTCCGGGCTCGGGAGCCCTGGCCGCCGCGGTGCCTGCCGCCGTCGACGCCTGGCTGTTATTGCTGCGCGACCACGGAACGTGGGAGCTGGACGCCGTGCTGGAATTCGCGATCGGCTACGCGCGGGACGGCCACCCGATGCTGGGCCGGGTCGGAACCACCATCGCCGCCGTGTCCGCACTCTTCCAGACGCATTGGCCCACCTCGGCAGAGTTGTGGATGCCCGGCGGAAGGATCCCTGACGAAGGCGAGCTGGTGTGGAACCCCGCCTACACCCGAACACTCGAACGGCTCGTGGAGGCCGGAATTTCGGCATCTACCCGCGAGGCAGGCATTGATGCGGCCCGCCGAGAGTGGCGGGAGGGGTTCGTGGCCCGGGCGATGGTGGAATCCGTCCGGACCCCGCACCGGCACTCCTCGGGTACGGATCATTGTGGGGTGCTCGCCCCGGCGGATCTGGCGGGGTTCGAAGCCGGGTACGAGGCGGCCACCACTGTGGAATTCCGCGGCCACACCATCGCCAAGACCGGTCCTTGGGGACAAGGGCCGGCGCTGCTGCAGACACTCGCCATCCTGGCCGGCTTCGAGGACCGTTGCCTCGATCCGTCCACTGAACTGGGGGCGCACACCATCCTGGAGGCGCAGAAACTCGCGCTTGCGGACCGGGAAGCGTACTACGGCGACACGGACGTGCCGCTGGACTACCTGCTGTCGGAGGAATACTGCGCCGGGCGGCGGGCCTTGATCTCGGAGCGGGCGTCCTACGATTTCCGGCCCGGCGCCGTGCCCGGCCGGGTGCCCTACCGGCCGCCGCTGCGTACCGACTACACGCCGCCGGCGCTCGCGGGCGATGCCTCCGGGGCCTCCGAGGTGTCCGCCGCCTCCGCGGCCGGGCTCGGCGTCGGAGAGCCCACCGTGGCACGTACGGGGGAGACCCGCGGCGACACGTGCCATATCGACGTCGTGGACCGGTGGGGAAACATGGTGTCGGCCACTCCGTCCGGCGGCTGGCTGCAGTCCTCTCCGGCGATCCCGGAGCTGGGCTTCTGCCTGGGCACGCGCCTTCAGATGACCTGGCTGGAGCCCGGCACGCCGTCCACGCTGACGCCCGGCAAGCGCCCGCGCACCACATTGACGCCGACCCTCGTGCTGCGCGACGGCCATGCCGTGGCCGCGCTGGGTTCGCCCGGCGGCGACCAGCAGGACCAATGGCAGTTGCCGTACCTGCTGCGCACCATCGTGGGCGGGTACTCGCCGCAGCAGGCGATTGACGCACCGACCTTCCATACGACGTCGATGCCCGGCTCGTTCTGGCCTCGCACCTGGGAGCCCGGCGGCGCCGTCGTCGAGGACCGGCTGGGGTCGGATGTTATCGAGGGACTGGAGCGCCGCGGGCATGTCGTCTCCCGGGCAGGTGATTGGGCGCTGGGACGGCTGTCCGCCGTCGTTCGGGATCCTGAGACTGGGATCCTGCAGGCCGCGGCGAATCCGCGGGGTGCGCAGGGGTACGCCGCGGGCCGGTAGGAGATTGCGCTCAGCCGATGAACTCTCGTTGAGTGCAAGGGCGTTGCTTTAGGCAGCTCTTTTTCTGGCCGTATTCCCGATACGGGACCGATTACAAGGGATCGGGTTGGACCTTTGTGTCTTGGCCTGGCTGTATTCCTGCTGGCAGGGATACTGGTGAAATGACTCTCGCTGAACTGGAAGTACCTGGCGGCCCATTCACCATAAGGAAAGCTGAAGCTTCTGATGTGGGGTCAATCGTTGGTCTTCTGGCGGCCGACCAGCTCAGAGCATCTGTCGATTCGATTGCGATCGAGGACCGGCTCTCCTACGATCTTGCTTTTCAGGCAATTGACTCTGATCCTGCGCACCTACTTGTCGCCGTCGTCTCGACGGAGAATGAGGTGGTTGCGACCATGCAACTGACATTCATTCCCGGACTCGCCCGAGCTGGAGCCCTGCGAATGCAGATTGAAGCGGTGCGCGTCCGGTCGAACCTTCGAAGCAATGGTCTTGGAGGGGCGATGATCAAGTGGGCGATCGCCGAAGGGCGTCGACGCGGTGCCAGACTGGTCCAGCTCACATCTGACGAGTCCAGGGTCGAAGCGCACCGGTTCTATGAGCGCCTTGGCTTCGAGCCCTCGCACGTCGGTTTCAAACTGTCTCTTTGAAGGCCAAAGCCGATTCTGGGCCTCCGGGCCGTGCCCCCAGGATTCACAGCCCCAAGGATCTGCGCAATCACCGACCTCAGATCACCGGAAATGCCTGAGCGGAGGACTTATGGCGTGGGCTCCAGGACCCGTGGCCGGCCAAACTGTGTGTGGACTCCGGGCGAAAACAGCACGGACTCGGGTGGTCCGGCGACTTCGATTCCCGCGGCGCGCACGAGCTGATCCTCAAGGCCGATCAGTCGCGCCCGGTACAGCGGCCATGCACTGTGCGTGTTGGGGATGTACAGGGTCCGGTCCTTGAATCGGGAATGCAGACCGAACCGGGCCGTCAGGTGGATGGACTGCGCGTCGGTCGCTGCGACGTCGGGCTCCGGGACGACGCTGAAGTTGCTCCGGGCGCCGCCCCGGAAGCGGCGCACGGAATACCCAATGGTCGCACCTCCTGCGCCAGCGCTCGGGTCCGCCAGGTCCGCGGAGTGCAAGCCGTTGGCACCAAGGAAGCTCGTGCGCGACCACACATATGGAATCCCGCCCGCCCGCGCCACCAGCACGGCCGCCAAGCGTGACGCATCCAGGCTGCGGAAAACGACGCCCCGGGTGCCGTCCGGTTCCCTGGAGTAGAGCCGGACATTGATCTCGTTGAAGCGTCCGAAATAGGGGATGCCGGGACCGCGACCAATTCCGGCGCGCTGCATGCGGAACCCGATCAGCCCCACCCAGGCGGATCCGTCGAAGACGTCGGGTGCGACGCCCGGTGGCATGAATGACGCCGCCACTGCCTCAGGGATGCGCCAGTGCAGGAAGACCGCGTCCACCCACCGCTGGTCCATGATGATCGGTGCCGGAACCCCGGGTGCATCCGGCCACGGATCTGCGCCCAATCGGATCAAATCAGTTCAGCTGCCGTGTGCCGTCTGGAAGCACCCCGCCGGCCAGCAGCTCCGCGGTGGCGTCGGCCAAGGCCGTGAGGGCCACCCGCTGGGTCCACGGGCCGTAGGAAATGCGGGCCACGCCAAGTTCCTGCAATTTCGCCGGAGCCAGGGAACCGGGCACGTTGATGACCGAAATCTTGTTCCAGCCGATTCCTTCCACCAGGGCGGTGACGGTGGCCTCGTCCAGCAGGCCGGGCACGAACACGTTGGTCGCGCCCACGTCGAGGAACGCCCGGCCGCGCTCAATGGCATCGGCCAGTACGGCGGCGCGGTCGCGGTCGCCGGCTTTGAGGAAGGCGTCGGTGCGGGCGTTGAGGACGAAGTCGACGCCCTCACCGGTGGCGGCGCGCACGGCGGCGCTCATCTGCTCAACGGCCTCGGAGAGCGGCCGCATCTGGTCTTCGATGTTCGCTCCGACAGCGCCGGCGCCGATCGCCTTGCGTACCGTTTCGCCGGGGTTCCCGTACCCGGCTTCCAGATCGGCGCTGACGGGCAGCGACGTTGCGGAGGCTATGAGCCCGACGGCGGCGATCATTTCGTCGACCGGGATGTGCTCGCCGTCCTCGTAGCCATGGGACGCGGCAATGGAGTGGCTGGCCGTGGCCAACGCCTTGGTTCCGGGGACGTCGGCGACCACTTTCGCGGTGATCGCGTCCCAGACGTTGATGACCTGGAGGATCTCCGGGGCATAGTGGAGACGGAGCAGTTCGGCGGCTTTGGGGGCATGGGAACGCACGTTTTCTGTCATCCCCCGAGCCTAACCGGGGCCCGAGACACCCGAAAGAGCCCCTACCTTGCGGCCGACGCCGAGGATCCCGCGGTCTGGGTCTGCCAGGGCCACCGCCCGGTGATTTCGAGCTCGAGCGAGAAACTCAGGAAGGTCCGGATGAGCACGATGATGGCGAGCACGCCGACGCTCTCGAAGGTTGGCGTCACGGCGACGGTACGGATGATGTCGGCCGCGACCAGCAGTTCCAGGCCAAGGAGGATGGAGCGGCCCAGCAGCTGCCGGTAGGACCGGTAGACGGAGAGCGGTTCGGATCCCGCGGGCCGGCGCCGGGGCTGGAATCCGCGCAGCGCCATGGGGATGGACACGATGGCGCCGACCACCATGACGGTCACGCCGGCGAAGTCCATGAAGCCGCCGACCGTCTCAATGATGTGCTGAAATTCCATGGTCCTCCTCAGGGAAAGTGGGCGGCGAACTCAACGGGCCTAGGGGTGCCGGACGCCGGTGCCGGCGAGAATGGCCCGGTAGCCTTCCCGGAAACTCGGGTACTGAAACTCGAAACCCGTACTGCGAAGCAGCCCGTTGCTGGCTCGCTTGTTGCCGCCCCGCGAGGCTTCGCCGCCCGCCGCGCTCACCGCCGCACCCACGGACTCCGACGCCGGCCGGGGGAGTCCCAGCTCCTCCGCCAGGAATCCCAGCACCTCGCCGAGCTCGGCCGGTTCATTGTCGACGCCCACATACACGGGCCCGGGAACCGCGTCCATGGTGCACAGATGGACGATTGCGGCGGCGGCGTCGTCGCGGTGGATACGGTTGGTAAAGCGCGACGACGCCGGAATGACAGCGGTTCCGCCGCGCACCTGGTCGATCAGTCGCGTCCGTCCCGGTCCGTAGATCCCGCCGAGGCGCAGCACCACCGGGGTGATGCCGGTGCCGCGCAGGCGGCTGTAGAGGAGCTCCTCGGCTTCGCGGATGATGCGGCCCGAGAAGCCGCCGGGTTCCGGCGTCGTGCGTTCATCAATCCAGCCGCCGGCGGCGTCGCCGTAAACGGCGGTGGAGGAAACAAACAGGACCCGGCGGACGCTGGCCCCGGACGCCAGGACGGCGTCCAGCACGTGGGCGAGACCGTCCACGTAGGCGGCCCGGTAGGCATCTTCAGTCGGGGAATCAGCGGCGATCGCGACCACGACGGCGGTCGTGTCCTCGGGGATGGGCGGCAGCTCGCCGGAGCCCAGGTCGGCCGCGACGCCCTCGATGGCGGCTGGAAGTTTTTCCGGCGACCGGCGCCATCCCACTACGCGGTGGCCGGCAGCCGCGAAACGCAGCCCGGCCTCGGTACCCAGATCGCCGCAACCGGCCAGCAGAACAGTCATGAGGCCAGTCTGCCAGCCTTCGGGAAACCCAACGGACAGGCTTGAGAAAATCTTGAACTGATCTTGTCGCCCACTGCGGCCTTGCCTTGAAGGAGGCCCGGCATTGTTGTAGGAGTCAGCCAGGGGGCTGGCGGACACAACATACGTCGCCCGGCCAACCACGGCCGGCTCCACGAAACGGAAATCCCATGGGTCTCAACCTCAAGTCCACGTCCAGCAAGGTCCTGGCCTCGGCCGCCCTCCTCGCCGCAGCTGCCGGTGTGGCCGGGATGGGTACCTACGGTGGCTTCACCGCCAGCACCTCGGCCTCGGCCGCGGTCAGCTCGGGCACTGTGAAGTTCGACGTCGGAACCGGCGCCAACAACCGCCTCAGCGTTGCCGCTTCCGGCGCCGTTCCCGGTGACAGCGTCCAGCGTGCCGTCACCCTGACCAACAGCGGTGACCAAAACCTGGCCTCAGTCACTCTCACCACCACGGCCGCCGCACCGTCCTCCAAACTGGACTCCGACTCCACCAACGGCCTCCAGCTGAAGGTTGATGCCTGCTCGGTGCCGTGGACAGAAGCCGGCACGTCGCCGTCGTTCACGTACACCTGTTCCGGAACTACCACCACGGTCCTGTCGTCCCGGGCCGTGGTGGGCAGCAACATCGCGCTGGCCGGCCTCACCTCCCTGACGGCCACGAAAACCGACTACCTCCGAGTCACCACCACGGTGCCGGTCACCGCGGACAACACGTTCCAGGGCCTGTCCAGCACCATCAACTTCGCGTTCGACGCCGTCCAGCGCGCCGCCGCCAACAAGTAGCCAGTCTCCGGGGGCTCAGTCCGGCCCGGTCTCGGCCGGACTGGGTCCCCGGTTTTACCCGTACTATCCACACCGGCAGGAGGGAACGATCCCGTGAGTGCAGCAATCAACGCAGGTCCCAGGGAATCCGTCGACCTCCCGTCAGCAGACAGCACCGGCCAGGAGAGCACTGTCCAGGAGAGCACTGTCCAGAAGAGCACCGGCCAGGACGCTGCACATCGGATTCACGGACGACGCCGGGCCGAACGGCCGCCGCACACCCGCGGCCGCCTCGTGCCCACGGCGGTTGGCTGGGCCGCACGTGCCCTGTTTACGCTCTTCCTCATTGTTGCCGCCCTGGTATTCCTCTTCCTCGCCGTCGGGCCGCGGTTCCTGAACTACCAGACGTCCACCATGCTCACCGGGAGCATGTCGCCGGGGATCAACCCCGGCGACGTCGTTGTCAGCGTGAGGACGCCGGTCTCCGATCTGAAGGTCGGTGACATCATCACCTACAGCATCCCGATTGACGATCACCGGATCGAAACCCACCGGGTGGCCAGCATCAAGCGCGACGACGCCGGCACGACGTCGGTGACCACCAAGGGTGACGCCAACCCGGGACCGGACCCCTGGACCGCCGTGCTGTCCGAGGACTACGTCTACACCCAGGCCGGCGTCGTACCGTATCTTGGCGACGGCATACGGGCCTTGCGTCAGCCGCTGGTCCAGTCCGTCCTCCTCTACGGCGCGTCTGCGCTGCTCGTCGTCGTCGTGCTGTCGGCGATCTGGCGGAAGCCGGCAGACCCGGCCGCCGGCGCTCTTGCCACCGAACCCGCCACCGAGGCACCCGCCACGGATGCCGTCACGGAAGTTGGCACGGAAGCCGTGACCGTAGCCGTCACAAGCGCCGGCTCTGAAGAGAGCAGGGGATGACGGGCCACGGCCTGGTCCTGGATACCCGGCAGATCGACCGGCTCGCCTTTGAACTGGATTCCCGTTCCTGCGCCGAAGGCTTCGTTGGGCTTTTCCTCGAAGCCTTGCCGGACCGGCTGGAGACCCTCCACCGAAGCCTGCTCGAAGGCAAGTGCGAGGGCGCCCTGGTCGCGATCCTCAGCATGGCAACCTCGGCAGCGATGGCCGGTGCCACACAGCTCGAGGGCCGGAGCCGGGCGATCGAGCGGAGCATCCGGGCCGGCGACCTGGATTCTGCACGAACCGGCGCCAGGGCACTGGACTCGAACGCTGCGGACTTTGCCCAGCACATGGCCGTTCTGCTTACTTCCGCGAAGCTTAGTTCCGCGGAGCCCGCGCAGCAGGGGCCGTAGCCTGTGCTGAGGACGCATGTGCCAAAGCGGGCAGCGTGACCGACACGGTGGTGCCGCCGTCGGGTCCTGAACTGATCTCCAGCCGTCCGCCGTGGGCCTTCGCTATCCGGAGGCAGGTTGCCAGTCCCAGTCCGGAACCGGGCGGGTCGTCGTCGCGATGCAGCCGCACCAGCGGTTCGGTGACGTGGTCCCGTTCCTGCTCTGGAATGCCTTTGCCGTTGTCGGTCACCTGAAGTTGAACGCCGTCGGGAACAGCTGATGCCGTGACCAGGATTCTCGGCGGGACGCCCGGGCGGGAGTAGGCCAGGGCATTGTGGATGAGGTTCTGCAGGAGTACGCGCAGCTGTCCGGCGTCGGCCTCCAGGGCGAAATCCGCAACGTCGACCTCCGCCCCGGCGTCCTTGAGGCACAGCGCCAGATCCTCTTCAATGTCCCGGACCACGGCCCTGAGCGACACGGGCTGGCGCCGGAGTGCGCCGCCGATGCGGGAGAAGGACAGGA
Organism: Arthrobacter sp. NPDC058130; assembly: GCF_042884475.1. NCBI lineage: Bacteria > Bacillati > Actinomycetota > Actinomycetes > Micrococcales > Micrococcaceae > Arthrobacter > Arthrobacter sp. NPDC058130. The sequence goes on along the minus strand of NZ_JBHVTV010000011.1, from coordinate 126,979 downwards.
TGTCGTCCACCATGGCCAGCATGCGGCGGGATGTCCGGCCAATGATGCGGAAATCCTCAGCGTCCGTGGACCCCTGCAGCTCGCCCAGCTCGGTGAACCCGATGATGCTGGTCAGCGGGTTGCGCAGATCATGACTGATGCGGCTGGCAAAGGATTCCAGCAGTTCGTTGCTGTTGCGGGCCTCCTCCAGGCTCCGGGCGAGCATCCGGGCGTGGTGCTGGAGCTCGAGCACGGACACCACTTGGGAAGCGATGATCTCCAGCGCCGCCTGCTTTTCGGTGGAGAGCTCGGCGGGCGCGAGCGAAAACACACACAGCGACCCGAGCACGAAGCCGTTCGCCGTGGTGAGCGGGACCGAGGCGTAGAACCGGATGGCTGCGATCTGTCCCGTGACAAACGGGTGGTCCTGGAACATCGGGTCCAGGGACGCGTCAGGAACCACGGTGGTCCCGCCGCTGAGGAAGACGCGGCTGCACATCGACACTTCGCGTGAACACACCCCGGGATCGATTCCCATGGCGGCGATGTGGTGCTGCTCGTCTTCCGTAATGATGTTCACGACGCCGAACGGGATGCCCGTGGTGGTCGTGGCAAGACTGAGCAGGTTCTGGAGCTGTCCTCGCGTATCCGGAGAATCGGCTGCCGTCCCGGCGGTGTGCGGTTCAAGCTGGGGCAGGCCGTACTCCTCGAGCACGGACCTGCGCAGTGTCCCGGCTTCGTCTTCCCGCGGCCCAGGGGCTGGCGGAGGCGCGGCCAGCTAGCCCACCCCTTCGGCCGGCGCCATCCGGTATCCAACGCCCCGGACCGTGCGGATGAAGCGTGGTTCGCGGCCTTTGTCGCCGAGTTTCCGGCGCAGGTTGCCGATGTGGACCTCCACGAGGTGCTCGTCCATGGGCCACTCGGTACCCCACACCTTGGTCAGCAGGGCCTTCCGGGTCCAGACCCGTCGCGGCGCGCCGGCCAAGGCTTCCAGGAGATCGAATTCCGTGCGCGTCAGCACCAGTTCTACCCCGTCCAGCGACGCGGCCCGGCCCTCGACCTCCACCACGAGCGGACCGTGCCGGACGACGCCGGCGTCGTCGTGCCGGCGGTCGTGACGGCGGTCATGACGGCGGTCATGACCAGACGCGACGCCGGACCCGCCGGATGGGTTGAAAGCAGGGGCGCCCGGCGGGTTGCCGGGCGCCGCGTCGCTTGCCCGGCGCCGCGGAGGATCTTGCGGGGCGGTTGCCGCGCCGGCCGCCGCGTCGGCAACCGGGACCACAACGGGCGCGGCATCGCTCGCCCGGCGGCGCGGGGTGTCGTTCGTCCCGGCGGACATCCCGGTTGATGAAGCGTCGGCCGCCCGGGGCATGAAGTCCGTGGCCCGGCGCTGCGGCGTAGGGCGCTGCGGGGTTGGCCGGTGGCGGCGCAATACCGCCGTCACCCGGGCCTGCACTGTGCGGGGGCTGAAGGGCTTGCTGATGAAGTCGTCGGCGCCGGTTTCCAGGCCGATCAATTCGTCGATCTCGTCCGCCCGGGCAGTGATCATGAGGACGTAAGCCTCGGAGAATTTCCGCATCCGGCGGCATACCTCGACGCCGTCGAGATCGGGAAGGTTGAGGTCCAGGGTCACCACATCTGGGCTGTTTTCCTGGATGCTCACCAGCGCGTCGGACCCGGAGGCGGCCTCAAAAACGGCAAACCCCTGCATCTCGAGCGTCCGGCGCAGCAGCAGCCGAACATCGGCGTCGTCATCCACGACTACAGCTCGCAGCTGACTCACGGAACCACCCAAACCCCAGCTTGTAAGACGATGAGACCCCTGTGTCGCTGTGACCCCTTGTGTCACAGCTTGTGACACAAACCCCAAGGGCCACGGTGGATTTAGGCTAACAGGTTTTCTTGAGCAAATGTTGAAGCTTTTCGCGGCCTTGGGTTGAAGCTGCACTGCCAGAGTGGGAGTTATTGGATGGCCAGCTCTAACAGGAAGCAATCAGTGAACGTCCCCCAGCCCACACCGGCAGCCTCGCGGGTCAAGCCCGCCTGGCTGACGCGACTTCGCGGACTGCTCGCAGTCCCGGTAGCCGTGGCTCTGGTGTTGGGTGCTCCCGGGCTGGCGTTTGCGGCGTTCACAGCCAAAACCACCGCCTCCCTCAGCGTTGGAACGTACAAAGTTCCCGCGCCGGCATCGATCAACGGCACGCTGCAGTGCAACGCTCACGGACAGAAGAGCGCCGCCATCACCTTCACGGACTTTGCCGACGTCGACCGCGCCACGGGGTACACGGCGACGCTGACGCCGCCCACAGGGTCGCCGGCGGTGGTCCCGCTAACCGGGCAGGGCCAGAATGAGGTGACCATGACGTCCAGCAACGGCAAGGGAACCTATACCTTCACCCTGACGGCGAAGGTCGGGTCCTGGACCGGGGCAGCGTTGCAGCAATCGGTCACCTGCTGACGGTTCCTGAAGTGCCGCGTGTGGCGCCCGACGCCGGGACTGGCGCCAAACGCCGGACCGACGTCGGGCGGCTATCTCGCCCGCCGGCTGGCGGCACACCGGAATCGCGTCCGCTACCTCGCCGGAATCGGGAAGAAAGCCCTCGGGTCCTGCAGCAGGGCGGGGTAATCGAACGCGGAGCGGTCCACGATCTCGTCCACCTGGAAGTTGCGGGCGAACTGGCCGTCCACGGTGATCGGACGGCCCAGGACCTTGCCGATGGCGAAGGAAGTGCCGCCATTGACCGGGATGGCGACCACGGAGTTGCCGGGGAGCGTGGTGAACGCCTCTTCCTGCTGCTGGCGCTTGCGGGTGGGCTTCTTGACGAGCTGCTTCGGCGGCAGCTTGCGTACCTTCGGGCGGCGGGAGCCGGAATCGGCGTAGACGAACTGGTACTCGTCGTCCGCCGCGGCCTTGGCGCGTCCCACCGGCGGCAGGCTGACGGTCTTCAGCTGCTCGGGCTCGGTGTCGCCGAGCGGCAGGCGAAGCACCCACATGCGCTCGCCGGCAGGATCCTCGGGCAGGAGCTCGTGCTTGGGCTCGGGCCAGACGTACTCCAGGTCCGGGTCCGTGCCCGGGAAAACCTTGGAGTAGAACCGCGGATCCTTGGCAATGAGCCTGGACCGGTGGCTGAGGTGGAGATCCTCATTTCCCAGCCACGGGGGCATGGGGATTTTGGCGGCGTAGCCGGGGTGGGCCGCCTGCGGGGCGAACTCCATGATCTTCTCGCGGGTGGTGTCCTCGCCGCCGCGGGCCGTCCATTCATCCACCATGGCCAGGCCATACATGGTCAGCGCGGGAACGTACCCCATCCACATCCGGATGGCCGGGTGCGACTGCCAGCCGTACTCAGGGATCACCAGCGCACGCAGGATCTGCAGCGCCTCAACACGCTGCTTGCCGAGCCGCACGCGGTCCAAAGCCGCGGCACTCTGCTGGAAATCGGGGAAGGGGAGGAAAGTCTGCATCTCTCCAGTTTGAGGCCACGGACCAAATGCGCCAATTGCTGGGGTGCGCCGGTGAGAGTGCTCACATCGCGGAACATGGCAGACAGAGGCCCCGAAGAACGGCTAAAATAACATGAACCACTCCCGCCGCCACGGAAGACACGCCCATGACTTTATTAGCTGAGCCAGAATCAACAGTAACTGCTGCACCGGCGCCGTTTGTGCCCAAGTATGGACAAATGCTCAGCCCTGACGCCAACGGGATCGTGGTGCTGGAGGAATTCACGCTGGACCCGATTGCCGCCCTCGACGAACAACACGGGTTTCGCGCAGCAATGGCGTCGGTAGCGCTCACCATGCGGCGGCTTGTGGCCCTCCGGCTCTTCATCGCCGTGGTGGCGATCGCCAATCTGCCCCTCTTCCTGCTCTCGAGCGGCTGGCAGATCTACGTCATCTGCCTGGCGGTGGTGGTAGCGGTCCACGCCGCGGTGTCCTGGCTGAACCGGCACGAACCACGGATCCGGCAGCGCCACATGCTCGAACTGCATTTGCACCGGGAGCGGAGCGCCAACTACCGCAAGGTCCGGGACGCCGTGAAGTACGTCATTGACGCCCCTGCCCGGATGAACGAAAACCTGTACCTGGAGCTCCTGGCCGCGAAGCGGGTGGCCCTGCACCTGGCCATGGGCACGGTGGCCCTGTTGGACACAAGCGACGACGCCGCGTGGAAAGTCCAGATTGTCCGCGAACTCCCGCAGGCCGCCTGAGCCTGCACGGCTTACCCAGGCAGTACGGCTAACCCAGGCACCACGACACCGGAGCGTCCCCTTGCGGGACCGCTCCGGCGTCGTGCTTTAACCGTGTTGTGCTTTAGCGGGGTTCCTATCCGGGGAGCTGCAGCACCTGGCCCGGGTACACCAGGTGGGGATTGCTGATGGTCGCCGCGTTCGCGTCGGCCAGCGACTGCCAGCCGCCGGCGATGTTGAGCTTCCCGGCGATCGTGCTCAGGGTTTCGCCGCTCCGGATGGTGTAGGTCTGGCCGCTCACTGATACCGGTGCCGCGTGGCGCGGTGCCTGGACGGCGGCCTTGGGCGCTGCCTGCCGGGCAGGCACCTTGGCTGGGGTGGAAACCGCGGCGGGCTGTCGTGCTGCGGCTGCGCTCTGCGGAGCTGCCGCGCCGCCACGCAGGCCCAGCTTCGCCGCGCAGGCCGGCCACGCGCCCCAACCCTGACTGGCCTGAACTTTCTGGGCGACGGCGATCTGCTGCTCACGGCTGGCGTTCGCCGCGGACCCCGTGCCGCCATGGGCCGCCCACGTACTTTGGCTGAATTGCAGGCCGCCCGCGTAGCCGTTTCCAGTGTTGGTGTTCCACTTGCCGCTGCTTTCGCATTGGGCCAGCGAGTCCCAGACGTTCGACGGGGATTGCGCCGGTGCAGCGGCGTTCGCGGAGGTTGCGGAGAGTGCGACGGCGGCCATTGAAACAGCCGCCAGGGTGATGCCGCGGCGCGCGGCAGTGCCATAGGTGGATTTCTTCATTGTTGGGATGCTCCTGAGGGCCACCAGCGCTCGGTCCGTCCCCGGACGTTGTCGCGCCACTGCCCGCCCCTGACAATAGAGGTCATGTGCGGTGTCTACCGGTCGGGCAGTATTTGGTGGTGGTAGCACCGGGCATGCAATACCCGGTTGCCGGGCATGCACACTAGGTTAAGGCAGTCCCGGTCCGTTATCAAGACGTTATTTTTCCTAATTCTGCCGTTATCATCTCGCCGGGGCCCGACTGTCGCGGCCAGCCTCCAGGCCTATGAGCACGGACGCCGGCGAACATGCCCCGAGCGTCAGCCGCCGAGCATTAACGCCAGGTACGGAGCTGTCCTGCTCTTCTTGGAACGCGCGACGGCGTCGGGGGTCCCGATCGCCACGATCTGGCCACCGGCATCGCCACCTGCCGGGCCAAGATCGATCACCCAGTCCGCCGCGGCCACCACATCCATATCGTGTTCCACCACAATCACGGTGTTGCCTGCGTCGACGAGCCGGTGCAGTTGGGCCATGAGGAGCTGGACATCGGCCGGGTGCAGCCCGGTGGTGGGCTCGTCCAGTAGGTAGAGGGAGTGGCCGCGCTGGGCGCGCTGCAGTTCGGTGGCGAGCTTGATGCGCTGGGCCTCGCCGCCGGAGAGTTCGGTGGCCGGCTGACCGAGGCGGAGATAGCCCAGGCCCACCTCGCGCAGCGTTTGCAGGCTGCGCGCCGCTGCCGGGACCGCGTCGAGGAACTCTGCGGCGTCATTGACCGTCAGGCCCAGCACCTCTGCCACATTCTTGCCGCGGTACGTCACCTCGAGGGTTTCCAGATTGTAGCGCGAGCCATCGCACTCGGGGCACGGGCCGTAGCTGCCCGGCAGGAAGAGCAGTTCCACGGCCACGAAGCCCTCACCCTGGCAGGTCTCGCAGCGGCCGCCCGCAACGTTGAAGGAAAAACGCCCGGCCCCGAAGCCCCGCGCCTTGGCCTGGTCCGTGGCCGCGAATTCCTTGCGGACCGCGTCAAAGAGGCCGGTGTAGGTGGCCAGATTGGAGCGCGGCGTGCGCCCGATCGGTTTCTGGTCCACCTTGACGAGCCGGTCCAGCTGGTCCAGGCCGGAGACGGGTCCCACACGGAGCGGTTCGGCGGACTCACCGGCTTGGGCCTCCAGGTCCTCAGCAGCTGGTGCCCCCTCGGCCCCGGCTTCCGGGTGCAGCCGGGCGCCGACCACTTCGGCCAGGACCTGGCTGACCAGGGTGGATTTGCCCGAGCCGGAGACGCCGGTAACCGCGGTCAGCACACCGAGGGGGAAGTTGGCGTCGAGTTCGCGCAGGTTGTGCCTGCTGATGTCCCGCAGTTCCAGCCAGTCCGAGGCCTCCCGGCGGCCGCCGCCGCGGTGAGCACCGCTGTTGTGCGTACCGCCGTCGTCCGCCGCGTCCGGACCGGAGCCGTCAGCCGAACCATTCGGGAACAGGAACGGCCGCGTGACGGACGCGTTCACGTCGGCGAGGCCTGCCACGGGTCCGCTGTAAAGCACTTCGCCGCCGCCTTCACCGGCGCGGGGACCCACATCCACCAGCCAGTCCGCGCGACGAACGATGTCCATGTTGTGCTCCACCACGAACACCGAGTTGCCGGAGGACTTGAGCTGGTCCAGGACCGCCAGCAGGGGCTCGGCGTCGGCGGGGTGCAGGCCGGCCGAGGGTTCGTCCAGCACGTAGATCACGCCGAACAGTCCGGACCGGAGCTGGGTGGCGATCCGGAGCCGCTGCATTTCGCCGGGGGAGAGCGTGGGGGTGGACCGGCCGAGCGCGAGGTAGCCCAGGCCGAGATCCAGGAGTACAGTGACGCGCTGCAGGAGGTCGCGGGTAATGGCGACGGCTACCTCGTTGCCCTCGCCGGAGGACTGCTTGCGTGAGGCGGTTCCGGCCTCCGTGAGCTCGGTGGTGGGCCGGATGATGTCCGCCAGTTCCGTCAGGGGGACGGCGCTGAGGTCGGCGATGGTGCGCCCGGCGAAGGTGACGGCGAGGGCGGCGGGCGTCAGGCCGCTGCCGCCGCAGACCGGGCACGGACCTGTTTCCATGAAGCGGAGCACCCGGTCGCGCATGGTGGTGCTCTTGGAATCGGCGAGGGTGTGCATCACATAGCTCTTGGCGCTCCAGAACCGGCCTTTGTACGGCTTAGCGACGCGGTCGCGCTGGGGCGTCACTTCCACCACGGGCTGTTCCTCGGTGAACAGGATCCAGTCGCGGTCCTTTTTGGACAGCTTCCGCCAGGGGGTGTCGACGTCGTAGCCAAGGTGGGTGAGGATGTCGCGCAGGTTTTTGCCCTGCCAGGCGCCGGGCCAGGCGGCGATGGCGCCGTCGCGGATACTCAGGGACGTGTCCGGGACCAGAGAAGACTCAGTGACGGTGTGCGCGATCCCCAGGCCGTGGCACTCCGGGCAGGCGCCGGCGGCTGTGTTCGGGGAAAACGCGTCGGAGTCCAGCGGGCTGGCGCCGTCCGGATAGCTGCCGGCACGGGAGAAGAGCATGCGCAGCGAATTGGACAGCGTGGTGAGGGTGCCCACCGTGGACCGCGAAGTCGGCGTCCCGCGGCGCTGCTGGAGCGCGACGGCCGGCGGCAGCCCTGTGATCATTTCCACCTTGGGGTTGTGCCCCTGCTGGATGAGACGGCGGGCATAGGGCGCTACGGATTCGAAATAGCGGCGCTGCGCCTCGGCATAGATGGTGCCGAAGGCGAGCGAGGACTTGCCCGAGCCGGAGACGCCGGTGAAGGCGACGATCGCGTCGCGGGGCACGTCCACGTCCACGTTGCGCAGGTTGTTCTCACGGGCACCGCGCACCCGGACGAAGCCGTCCGTCGGATTGCCGGGAACCAGATCGGGAACCAGACGAGGTACGCTCGGGCGCGGCAAATCGGAAGCATGCTGTTTACGTTGCATTGATTCGACTCTATCGGTGATGGCCGGCGGCCGGGCATATCCTTACCGGATGGAAAAGAACGACGGCGAGACCCAGTTAACGGAGAAAGAGCCGGAAGAGCCGGACGAAGAACAGGAAGCGCCGGAGGCCGGCGAACCCCTCGCACTCCCTGTGGCCGAACTGCATCTGCATATCGAAGGAACACTGGAGCCGGAGTTGATCTTCGCGCTGGCGGAACGCAACGGGATCAAGCTGCCCTACGCGGACCTGGAGGAGCTGCGCTCGCGCTACCAGTTCACGGACCTGCAGTCCTTCCTGGACCTGTACTACGCCAACATGGCCGTGCTGCAGACCGAGCAGGACTTCGCCGACATGACCCGGGCCTACCTGAGCCGGGCGGCGCTCGCCGGGGTCAGGCATGCCGAGATCATGCTGGACCCGCAGGCCCACCTGTCCCGCGGGATATCGCTGGAGACATGCGTCAACGGCGTGGCCTCGGTGCTGGCCGGATCCCGTGAGGAGTTCGGCATCTCCACCCTCCTGATCGCGGCCTTCCTGCGCGACCTCAGCGAGGAATCGGCCCTCGAGGTGCTCGAGCAGCTGCTCGCCATGAACGCCCCGATCGCCGGAATCGGGCTCGATTCCGCCGAGGTGGGCAACCCGCCGGCCAAATTCGAGCGGCTCTTTGCTCGGGCCAAGGACGCCGGGCTGCACCGGATCGCGCACGCCGGCGAGGAGGGCCCGCCGTCGTACATCATCGACGCGCTGGACATCCTCGGCGTGGAGCGGATCGACCACGGCATCCGCTGCATGGAAGATCCGGACCTCGTGGAACGTCTGGTGGACGAGTTCATGCCGCTGACCGTGTGCCCGCTGTCCAACGTCCGGCTCCGGGCCGTAGACACCCTTGCCGAGCACCCGCTGCCGGCGATGCTGGCTGCGGGGCTGAACGTCAGCGTGAACTCGGACGATCCCGCGTATTTCGGCGGGTACGTGGACGACAACTTCGAGCAGCTCAGGTCCGAGATCGGCCTGTCCGAGTTCGACTGCGTGCGGATGGCCGCGAACTCGATCCGTTCATCCTTCGCCAGCGAGGAACGCAAGGCCGAGCTGCTGGCAGACCTGGCGGCGTCCGGGCACTAACCCCGCGTTGCCCTGTCAGTCATGGTCGCTAAAACGGGCGGATAGGGACCATAGATGATAGGGCAACGGAGCTAGGTGTCGATCGTGCCCATGTTCGGGTAGCGCGATCCGGCTGCCGCCCCGGCTGGAGCGAGCTCGTCCAGGCGGTTCAGGTCCTCGGCGGAGAGTTCGACGTCGGCAGCGCCCAGGTTCTCCCGCAGGCGGTCGCGCTTCTTGGTGCCCGGGATGGGAACGATGTGCTCGCCTTGGGCCAGCAGCCAGGCCAGTGCAAGTTGCCCCGGGGTGCATCCCTTCGCGTCCGCCAACTCCTTGACCCGGTCCACGAGCTGCAAATTTCGGGCAAAGTTCTCGCCCTGGAAACGCGGGGAGTGCCGGCGGAAATCGTCTGCCGCGAAGTCGTCGGGGCTGCGCAGTTGGCCGGTCAGGAAGCCCCGGCCCAGCGGGCTGTAGGGGACAAAGCCGATGCCCAGCTCGGCCAGGACCGGGAAGACCTTGGTCTCCGGCTCGCGTTCCCACAGCGAATACTCGGTCTGCAGGGCGGTGATGGGGTGCACCGCGTGGGCGCGGCGGATGGTGTCGGTGCTGGCCTCGGACAGGCCAAGGTGCCGGACTTTGCCTGCCTGCACCAGCTCGGCCATGGCCCCGACGGTGTCCTCGATGGGGACGGTCTGGTCCACCCGGTGCTGGTAGTACAGATCGATGTGGTCCACGCCCAGCCGCTGCAGGCTTGAATCGCACGCGGCGCGCACGTAGTCCGGGGAGCCGTTGATGCCCACCCAGGATCCGTCGGCCCGGCGTTCGTTGCCGAACTTGGTGGCCAGGACCACGTCATCCCGCCGGCCGGCAATGGCCCGGCCCACAAGGACCTCGTTCGTGAACGGGCCGTACATGTCGGCGGTGTCGAGCAGGCTGCCGCCGGCGTCGAGAAAGGCCTGGATCGTGGCGATGGACTCGCTGTCGTCGCCGTGGCCATAGAACTCGCTCATTCCCATGCAGCCCAACCCCAGGGCCGAGACGGTGAGCGAACCGAGCGTACGGGATTCCATGGATAGCTCCTCAACAGAACGGTGGGGGCAGCCTCCGGCACCTGATCGGGCAGATCCTCATCGGGCAGCGGGACGGCACGCAGTTGGCAGACCGCCACTCTAGGCCCATCCGGCCGGGGGCACAACGGCCGGCGGAGACGCCGCTCGGGGCTCACCCTTGCCGGGGGATGCGCCGGGTGGTGCCGCGCGGCAGAGTGCAGATATGACCAACACCACCGGACAGCAGCGCAAGGGTTCGCTGCGCCAGGTGATGCCCGGACTCGACGTCGCCGCCGCGTACCAAAAGGACTGGCTCGGCAAGGACATCATCTCCGGAATCGTCCTGGCAACGCTGCTCGTTCCCCAAGGCATGGCCTACGCGGAACTGGCAGGACTTCCGGCGATCACCGGGCTGTACACCACCGTCCTGTGCCTGGTCGCCTACGCGATCTTCGGCCCGTCCCGCATCCTCGTCCTGGGCCCGGACTCCTCCCTCGGCCCGATGATCGCGGCCACGGTCCTGCCGCTGGTCGGGTCCGGCGGGGACCCGCAGAAGGCGGTGGCGCTCGCGTCGATGCTCGGGCTCATGGTGGGCGTCATCATGATCCTGGCCTCGGTGGCCAAGCTCGGCTTCATCGCGGACCTCATCTCCAAGCCCACGATGATCGGCTACATGAACGGCCTGGCGCTCACCATCCTGGTCGGCCAGCTCCCGAAGCTCTTCGGGTTCAAGGTGGACAGCGACAACTTCATCGGTGACGTCGTCGGCTTCGTGCAGGGCGTGGCCAGCGGCGAGACAGTGCCGGCCGCGGCCGCCGTCGGCATCACGGGAATCGTGCTGATACTGGCCCTGCAACGGTGGCTGCCCAAGGTCCCGGCAGTGCTCGTCATGGTGGTGCTCGCGATCGCGGCCACCTCGCTGTTCGACCTCGCCGATATGGGCGTCTCCCTGGTCGGGGACCTCCCGCAGGGCTTCCCGCCCTTCACCATCCCGCACGTGGCGTTCTCGGACATCGTGCTGATGCTTGCCGGCGCCGTGGGAATTGCGCTGGTCTCGCTGACGGACACGATTTCGACGGCGACGGCGTTCGCCGCGCGCTCCGGCCAGGAGATCCGGGGCAACCAGGAGATGATCGGGATCGGTGCCGCGAACCTGGCCGCGGGCCTCTTCCAGGGCTTCCCCGTCAGCACCAGCGGCTCCCGGACCGCCGTGGCAGAACGGTCCGGCTCGAAGACCCAGCTCACGGGCCTGACCGGTGCCCTGCTGATCGTCCTCATGCTCGTGCTGCTGCCCGGAATGTTCCGGAACCTGCCCCAGCCCGCCCTCGCGGCCGTGGTGATCACGGCGTCGGTCTCGCTCTCCGACATTCCGGGCACCGTGCGGCTCTTTCGCCAGAGCAGGACCGAGTTCGGCCTATCGCTCGCGGCCTTCCTCGGGGTGGTGCTCCTGGGAGTCCTGCCCGGCATCGGCATCGCGGTGGGACTATCCATCCTCAATGTCTTCCGCCGGTCGTGGTGGCCGTACCAGACAGTGATCGGGCGGGTGCCGGGGCTCGAGGGGTTCCACGACGTCAACGTCCATCCGGATGCGAAACACCTGCCCGGCCTGGTGATCTACCGTTTCGACGCGCCGCTGTTCTTCGCCAACGCCACCACCTTCCGGGACAACATCCGGCGGCTCGCGCGGGCCGAACCCAGTCCGCGGTGGATCCTCATCGCGGCCGAACCTATTACGGACGTGGACACCACCGCCGCGGACATGTTGCTCGACCTGGACCGCGAGTTGAATGAGCAGGGCACATCGCTGGTCTTCGCGGAGCTCAAACACCGGGTCCGGGAGAAGGTGGAACGATTCGAGCTCACACGCGAGATCGAGCCGCAGCACTTCTACCGCACCATCGAAGCTGCTGTCGCCGCCTATTCCGCCCAGACCGGCGCGGATTGGAGTGCCGGGGACTGAGCACTAGGCCAGGCCGGCGGCCAGGGCAATGGGCCCGGCATGGGACGGCAGGGGTGAGGACATGGCTCCTCCTTAGCGGTGGACTCGAGCCGGTCCGGAACGGAGCAGCACTGAGTCGATGGCCGAGGCAGGCGCCGTACGCCAGGCACCCCGGTCCAGGAGAACGGTGGTGAGGACGGTAAGGACCACGACGACGAAATAGATGAGTTCCGCCCGGTCAGCCTCGGCACCGGAGAAGCCGAAGGAACCCACCGTGAACGTTCCTTGGGCGTTGTGGAACAGGTATGTCAGCAGCACGCTGCCGCCGGTGCGGTTGAACAGCCACACGTACAGAAAGGTGATGGCGAACGTGGTGGGCAGCCCGATCAGGCTGAGCTGCCCGAACAGGACCAGCGGCAGGTGCCAGAGGGACACCACGACGCCGAGCAGTGTCGCGGACCGCAACGGAGTCCACCTGGCCTGAAGCAGAGGCACGGCATATCCGCGGAAACCGGGCTCCTCTCCCAGGGGGCCGTCCAGCGGATTGACCAGGCAGGAACTCGAACTGCGGCATCAGTCCGGCCGCATAGAGAGGCCAGGTGCACCAGGAAATCGCGAAGGCCAGGACAAAGAACGCCGGGAGGCGGTGACGCTGCAGCCAGAGTTTGAAGCGGGCCATGACGGCTCCTGAGCAACAGGGACGGCTCATTGTCCGCCCACGGGCCTCCCGGCATCCAGCACTCCACAAAGCCGGCATCGCAAAGCAAAGGCTACCCGGGCAGCAAAACTACTAGCGGGTAGCGGTGAGTTGAACCCTCGCGCCGCCCGCTCAGCCCTGTAATAGTGGGTCACGACACATAGAGTTAACGCAATCCACTCGCAAAAACCAACCTTTCCTTGGCAAGATGCAGGTGGATCAATTGCTTCTACAAGGAGACCCATGGGCGCGAACATCGCGGAAAACACCAACCTTCGGCTCAAGGCCGTGCTGGATGTCCTGGCAGAGGAGGTATGGACTGGCGAGAAGCTGAACGCCGGAGCCGTACTGGGCGAGGCAATCGCACGGGTGCCCCTCAACGACCACGAAAGCGAGCTCCTCAGCGGCGGCATTCCCCGCGGCCACAAGACCCTGACCACCGCCACGGGAAAGCTCGTCAAGGCCGGCTGGCTGGTCAAGGGACGCTCCGGCTGGTCAATCACCGACGACGGCCAGCGCGCCACGGTTGCCTTCGCCGACCCTGCCACCTTTGCTACAGCGCTCGACGACGGCACGGCGGTTCCGGCCGGCACGCCGCTGCCGTCCGCTCCCGCAGTTAAGCCGGTGAAGGCAGCAAAGCCGGTGACGGCAACAAAGCCGGCCGCCAAGGCCGACGCCAACGGAGCGCCGTCGAAGACATCCAAGGTTGCCGGCAAGGCCGCCAAGCTCGTCGAGGAGGCCGTGGCCCCCGTGGCCAAGGCCGTGCGGAAGCGCAAGCCCGCCGCTAAGGCCGCGGCGGCAACCGAAGTTGCGTCCGAAGCCCCGGCGGCACAGGCTGTCAGCGTCGAAACCATCGATCAGCCGGAGGCAGTCGCGGTTGCCGGTGACTTCAACGTCCTGATCGGCGCGCCCGCGAACTGGGCGCCGCAGTATGACGAAGCCCAGATGGAACTGGACCAGGTGGACCAGCTCTGGAAGCTCGCCGCGGACATCCCGGCCGGCTTCTACACCTTCAAGATCGCCCTGAACCGCTCGTGGGACGAGAACTACGGCGCATTCGGCGTGTTCGACGGCCCCAACCACGAGGTGCACCACGGCGGCGGCCTCCTGGTCATTCAGTACGATCACCGCACGCGGGACATCGTCCTGCCGTAGGCAGCAACACCGTAGGCAGCAACACCGTAGGCACCGACACCCAAGTCCTGCCGACGCGCAAATGACCCTGCGAACCCGAATTCGGGTGTCGCAGGGTCATTTGCGCGTCGCGGACGGGTTTGCGCCTCCTGAGCCTGCCCGGGGACCGCGGACCGACCTAGCATTGCCTCATGGACACGGTCGAGGTTGCGGGCCTGCGAATCCGGTATCAGCGGGCGGGCCAGGGTCCGCCGCTGGTCCTGCTGCACGGCGCCTACGAGGACAGCCGGATCTGGCGTCGGCAGCTCGACGGGCTGTCGGATGAATTCACGGTCGTCGCCTGGGATGCCCCCGGGTGCGGCGGCTCGGACGATCCGCCGCCGGACTTCACCGGCGAGGACTTGGCCGGCGCCCTGGCCGGGTTCCTGCGGGAAGCCGTGACGGGCGCCCCGCACCTCCTCGGGCTGTCCATGGGCTCCGGGATTGCCCTCGAGTTCTACCGGACCCACCCGTCCATGCCTGCGTCCCTGCTGCTGGTCTCGGCGTATGCCGGCTGGGCGGGATCCCTGCCGCCCGAGGAAGTGGAACGCCGCTACGCCCAAGTACTGGCCGAACTCGAGCAGCCGCCGGAACAATTCATCCCCGTGTGGATGCCCACGTTATTCACGGACCGTGCTGATCCGGCGGATGTCCAGGAAACCGGCGCCATCATGGCCGACTTCCATCCGAACGGCATGCGGGCCCTGTTGCACGCGAACGCCCATGCGGACTATCGCGATGTCCTGCCGGGCATCGCGGTGCCCACCATGCTGCTGTACGGCACGGAGGATGTCCGCTCGCCGCTGAGCGTGGCCCGCGAGATGAACCGGCGGATTCCGGGCTCGACGCTCGTGCTGATTCCCGACGTCGGGCACATGGCCGCCGTCGAAACACCGGAGGCCTTCAACGCCGAAGTCCGCCGGTTCCTGCACGGGGTTACCGGCGGGTGACGCCCGCTAGAACCGGGTGGGGTCCGGCCGCGGAGGCACCGGGCCGGGGTCCGGAATCGGGAGGGGATTGGGCGTCGGGAACGGCCCCGGTGCCGGTGACGGCGTGGGCGCGGGGCCGGGTACCGGATCAGGTCCCGGAACCGGCGGCGGCGTGACCGGGCCGGGTTCGGGCGGGAACGGATCCCCGGGTTCGGGCGGCGGCGTCGTGGGGCCTGGCTCCGGCGGAAACGGATCGGGTTCGGCGGGCGGGGGAATGGTCATGCCTGGCTTCCTTTCTTGGCTGGCGATTCGTGGCTGGAGTTCCGGATACGACGATCAGCCGCCGCTGCGCCGGCGCAAGACCCGCAGTTCCCAGGGCCGCAGGCGGATCGCGCCGGCCCGCACGGCAGTCGCGCCTGCACCGCTGTCGGACGTGCCGGCGTCGGACGTGTAGTTGCCCAGCACAAGCTCCGCGTCGTCCCAGTTCTGATCGCCGAGCTCGACGCCGTGTTCCGCACCGGAGAAGTTGCCCAGCACCAGCAGCTCGGGAATCTCGTCTGAGGCGCCGTCTGAGGAACCGCCTGGGGAACCGCCCGCCAGTGCCCGGGTGAACGCGTAGACGTGCGGGTCATCGGGCAGCAGCATGGTGAAGGTCCCGTGCGAGACCACCGGCTCGGCATGCCGCAGGGCGATCACCTTGCGGTAGAAGCTGAAGACCGAGTCCGGATCATCCACCTGGGCGGCGGCGTTGATGTGGTTGGCGTTCGGGTTCACCGCGATCCAGGGCGCCCCGGTGGTGAAGCCGGCATGCCGGGAGGCATCCCACTGCACCGGGGTCCGCGCGTTGTCCCGGTTCAGCGGCGCGAGCGCGGCGAGGACTTCGGCGTCGGTGTGGCCGAGGTGCGTGGTGGCTTCGCGGTGATGGTTGAGGACCTCGATGTCGCGGTAATCGCTGATCGCGCCGAACGTCATGTTGGTCATGCCGAGTTCCTCGCCCTGATAGACGTAGGGCGTGCCCCGGTGCAGGTGCAGGATCCCGGCCAGCATCTTGGCGGACAGCTCGCGGTACTTGCCGTCATCGCCGAACCGGGACACGGCGCGGGCCTGATCGTGGTTGCCCCAGTACAGGCTGTTCCAGCCCCGCTCGGCCAGTCCCTCCTGCCAGCGGCCCAGGGTCTGCTTCAGCTCGGTGAGCAGGAGCTTCTTGGGCCGCCACTTGTCGCCGTCCTCCTGGTCCAGGGCCACGTGCTCGAACTGGAACACCATGTCCACCTCGGCCCGGGCGGGGTCGGTGTACAGGACGGCGTCCTCCACGGTCACGCCGGGCATTTCGCCGACGGTGAGCAGCTCTCCGGTGCGGCCGGCGAAGACTTCCCGGTGCATCTCCTGCAGGAACTCATGCATGCGCGGGCCGTCGATGTAGTACGGCGAGCCGTCGCCGAAGAGCTTGCCGTCGGCAACGGGCCCGTCAGGCAGCGAGGTGTCCTTGGAGATGAAGTTGATGACATCCATCCGGAAGCCGTCCACGCCCCGGTCCAGCCACCAGTTCATCATCTCGAAGACCGCCGCACGGACCTCGGGGTTCTCCCAGTTCAGGTCCGGCTGCTTCTTCGAGAAGATGTGGAGGTAGTACTCCCCGGTGGCCTGGTCCAACTCCCACGCGGGCCCGGAGAACGCCGAGCCCCAGTTGTTCGGCTCCGCGGCGCGTCCTTGCGCGGCCCCGGCTTCGATGTTCCGGGGTTGCCACCACCAATACCAGTCGCGCTTCGGGTTCTCCTTCGAGGACCGGGACTCCACGAACCAGGGGTGCTCGTCCGAGGTGTGGTTGACCACCAGGTCCATCACCAGTTTCATGCCGCGCGCGTGCAGCCCGTCGGTCAGTTCGCGGAGCTCCTCGAGCGTGCCGAAGAGCGGATCGACATTGCGGTAGTCGCTGATGTCATAGCCGTTGTCGTCCTGCGGCGAGGTGTAGATCGGGGAGAGCCAGACGACGTCGACCCCCAGCTTTTGCAGGTAGTCCAGCTTGCTGATGATGCCGCGGAGGTCGCCGATGCCGTCGCCGTTGGAGTCGGCGAAGCTGCGCGGATAGATCTGATAGACGACGGCGCGTTGGAACCAGTCGCGGGCCGCGATCTTTGGTGTTTCCGCGGGTGCTTGTTCGACCGTCATGGGGACTCCTCAGCTGGTCCGGCAGACTATGGGGGCAGCGTTGCTGCTGTCCCGCCAACGTCTGATTATTGACCAGTTGGGGAAGGCTGGGAAGACCCTGCCCGGCCGTGCTGTCCGAACCTGCCAGCCGTGCTGTCCTAACCTGCCAGCCGTGCTGTCCTAACCTGCCGGCCGGCCGATCTTCAGTTCTGCGAGGCGATGGCGTTGTCGCGGTCCTCGAAGACCTCGTCGCCGGGACCGGAGAAGGCCTTGGAGCGCTGGATCGCCTCGATGGACCCGGTGAACAACTGGGAGTCCTGAGGGTCCGCGTGCCGGGTGTGCTCGCCGGGGGCAGCATCCTTGCCCGGACGCTGGGACCCCGTGACGGCGTCGGACGCGGCGGATCCGGCGGATGCCGCCGTCGCGGACGGCAGTGACTCGAGGCGCACATGGGGTAGCGCCGTCGGGTGGCCCTGCTGCAGGAACAACACCAGTTCCTCCCGGATCAGGCAACGGAGGTCGAACAGGGAGGCGCTGTCCGCGGCGCTGACCAGGATGCGCACCCGGACAAAGCCGGCGGTGGCGTCAGTGATCTGCAGGATTCCCACGCGCTTGTCCCACAACGGGGTCTCCGCCAGGACGGTCTTCAGTTCGGCGCGCATCGCCTCGACGGGGGCGCGCCAGTCGAGGTCGAACTCCACCGTTCCCATGACCTCGGACTGCCGCCGGGTCCAGTTCTCGAACGGAGTGGTGGTGAAGTAGGTCGAGGGCAGGATCAGCCGTCGGTCATCCCAGATGTGGACCACAACGTAGGTCAGGGTGATCTCCTCGATCCGGCCCCATTCCTTCTGGACCACCACCACGTCGTCCACCCGGATGGCGTCCGTGAAGGCGAGCTGGATGCCGGCAAAGACGTTGACCAGCGAGGTCTGCGCGGCGAGGCCGGCGACGATCGAGATCACCCCGGCCGAGGCCAGGAGCCCGGCGCCGAGGGCCTGGATCGCGGGGAACGTGAGCATCATGCTGCCCAGGGCCACCACCACGATCAGGGCGACGCCGATCCGCCGGGCCAGGATCACCTGGGTGCGCAGCCGCCGGGCGCGGCGGTTGTCCGCGACATCCACCCGGTACCGGGTCAGGACCATCGCCTCGACGATGAGCAGCAGCGCGATGGCGAGCCAGGCCAGGGAAGCAATGAGCGCAATCAGCAGCACATGGTCCAGGCCGTGCCGCCATTCGAGGTCCCCGGTGGCGGTGGCCAGTGCGATCCGGACGGCAATCAGGCACAGCGACAAGCGCAACGGCATCCGGGCCACGCGGGACGTCTCGCGCAGTTCGGGCTTGCTGCGGTTGAGCCGGAGCACAATCTTGCGCACCAGCCAGGACAGGACGAGTCCGGCAACCACGGCGAGGGCCATGGCCAGGAACGGCATTGCTTGTGTCAGGAACTCTTGCATTGTTTAAGCTCTAGCAAGCTTCCGCGGGCAACTGAAATCGTCGGCATGTCAACGTGGGTCCGGTCACGCCGCTGCCGGCGGCTGCCGGCAAGATCCGGCGGCAGCCCGACGGCGGCTGCCGGCAAGATCCGGCGGCTTGGTCCGCCCGGGACTTTTGGCACTTGTTTGTGAGCCCGGACGAACAACAATGGTCGAACCACTTGAATCCCAGGGGGAGGGTGACATGCGTCGATTCAGGGTGATCGGCACGGCAGTTTCGGCCAGTTTCTTGGTTGCGGCACTGCTTGGCGCTTGCGGTGCGCCCGCGAGCCCCGGTCCGACGACGCCGTCGATGCCCTCCGTCCCTCCGCTGACGTCCGCGCCCGGCAGCAGCGCAAGCGATGTCCCGCCCACCGAGGCGCCGTCCTCGCCGGCCACGCCCGCGCCGACGGCGGCGGACTGGCAGATCTTCACAACGCCGGACGGGAAACTCCAGTTCGACCACCCGGCCGAATGGACCGTCAAGGACCGCGGCGCCGAGGCGGCCCCCGGCGGGGTGTTTGTGGAGGTCCTCACCGCTGGCGGCAAGTCGCTGGCAACGCTGCGGACCAACGTGGCCACCGGCGCGGAATGCACACAACGGATCCCCTACTCCGTGCTCGACCTGGTGCCCGTTCCGGCCTTGGCCCAGCAGGGGGTCACTCCGCACTTCATCTTTGAGTTGCGGCTGTACCCGGCGGAGAAGGATCCCACGAAGGCCAACGTCATGGCGTACGGCATCAGCTCGGCGCCCAAACCGTCGGGGCCCGATGCCTGCCCGATCTTCCACTTCTTCACGTGGCCGCCCAGCGGCGCGTCGTTCGGGGGCGTCTACAACCCGTTCGACACCAGCCCGGGCAACGAGCCCAATATCGACACTCCGGAGGCTTACCTGGAGACCTCCGAGTACAAGGACATCAGGAAGATGATCACCTCGCTGCGCCCGGCCGGGCAGTAGGGCCGGTCCGGGCTGATGGTGAGGCGGCGAGGAAGCGGAAACGGGGACGAGCCGGGGCGTGTTAGGCGGCGACCCGCAGCGTCTGCGGCTCCGTTCGACCCGGCGCTTGTCCTGGCAGCCCTCATCTTGGCAGCCCCGATCCTGGCCGGCTGCGGCTCGCCGGTGGTGCCACCTGCGACTTCCGGCGCCGCGACGGCGGCCGACGCAACGTCGGGAACTCCGGCTCCGGGAGAAACGCAGCCGGGAACGCACGGAACGCAGGAAACCCCGTCGCCGGGCGACGCCTCGGAAACGGCAACGGAATCCTCGCCGGGAACAGCGCCGGGGACCACGACGCCGGCAACGTCACCGTCGTCGGGGGCGCCGACGTCGTCGTCCGCTTGGAAGACGTTCACCACGTCGGACGGGACGCTAAGTTTTGACTACCCAGCCGCGTGGGTGATCCGGGACCCGGCCGGGGAAGCGCCGCTCGGCGGTGAGTTCGTGGACGTTGTGAACGCCGCCGGCAAGCAGATGGCCGCGCTGCGCACGAACGTGGTCACGGGCGCCGAATGCGGCGATCAGCAGCCGTATATGCTCATCGATTCGGAGCCGATGCAGGCGCTCGCCGAACCTGGCGCGGCGGACCAGAATGTGCCCCGCTACGTCTTCGAGGGCCGCGGTGACGCCACGGCGGCAAAAGCGTCGCCGCCGACGTATGCGTCGTATGGGATCACCATGATGCCGGAGGAGACCGGACCCCTGTCGTGCCCGATGTTCCAGCTCTTCCTCTGGCCGCCCAGCGGCGCGCTGTTTGGCCAGGCCTATGACCCGGCGAAGAACACGACCCCGGGGGACCCCGGGCTGCCGTACCTGGAGAAGGCGAAGCTCTATGCCACCACCGGGGAGTATCAGGACGTCCGGACGATGATCACGTCTCTTCGTCCCGCCGCCAAGGATTCGAGCACGGGCGCCGTGACGGATCCGACGAAGTAGCCGGAGCCGGGGTTGGGATGGCGGGCGGGGGCGCGCCTCAGGGGCCGGCCCCAACTGCCGCCCCGCATGCCTCAGGGGCCGGAACATGGCCGGCTGGCGAACCGGATTCGCGCTAGACGGCGGGCAGGTGACGGTGGTGGTGGTGAATTACCGGTGTCTGCGAGGCGATCCTCGCGCCTTGATGATCGGTGCCGTGATGATCGGCGCCGTGATGACCGGCCCAGGGGTTGCTGCTGCGGTCTTCCCGGATCAGACCGGTGCCGGCGCACTCGCGGACGGCCATGATGCCGTTCGCCGCCTGGCGTTTGTCCTCGAATGCTTTGGAAATGGCCAACACGGTGCCGTCCGCGGCGAGCAGCCGGAACCGGATTTTGGCTTCAGCGTCGGTAAAGATTTCGAATTGTCCAGCCATTGTCATGTCCTTTCGGGCAGTTGTAACTGCCGGTGGAGCGTGAGAGCACTTCGGTGTGCGGTTGCCGGGTCTTCGACAAGCTGTTGCAGTGCTAAGAGCCAGCCTTTCCCGCGCGGCCGTGGCTAGAAAGAGCCAAAGGTCCCTTAGTGTCTGGGTGGTCAGACTAGGCCTGGATGGCCCAACCCGGTGTGACTAAACCCTGTATGACCAAGAACTCGGACGCCGCGCGGGCGCTACATTGGGAGCATGACGGAGAAACACCCTGCGCAGTTTCCGGCAGATTCCGGCGAGCCCGTGCGGCTGAATGCGCGGGTCTCCGGTGTGGTCCAGGCTGTGGGCTTCCGGTACTGGACGGTCAGGAAGGCCGAGGAGCTTGGGCTGAGCGGTACGGTCAGGAACAACGTCGACGGCTCCGTGGGTATCGTGGCCGAGGGGCCGCAGTCCGTGGTGCTGGAGCTGCGGCGCTGGTTGCGCTCGCCGGAGGCACCCGGCCGGGTGGAGCACGTCGAAGAATCCGTCTCGGCGGCGACTGGGGAGTTCGGCGGATTCGACGTGGCGTACTAGGTCCCGGGTTCGGGGCGAAGGACCCTCGGCAGCGCGGCGCGAGGCGAGTACCGTGTGCCCATGCAGAAAATATCGATCGATGCCTTAGCCAGGCAGCAGGTCGCTGCTGCCCTCGCGGCAGGGAGCGGACGGGCCGCGGACACGGTGTTCGGCGGGCACGAGAAAGTTCTGCGCCAGACCGTCATGGCGTTCAAGGCCGGCACGCAGCTGAGCGAGCACCAGAACCCCGGCGAGGCGACCGTGTTTGTGCTCCGCGGCTGTGTGCGCCTGCGGGCCGGCAACGAATCGTGGCAGGGCAAGACCGGCGATCTGCTGATCGTGCCGGATGGGCTGCACAGTCTGGAGGCCGAGGAAGACTCGGCGATCCTGATGACGGTGGCCAAGATCAGGACCTGAACCGCCGGCCCGATTCCGGGAGGCCCGCAGCCATCCGATGAGGCGAAGGAGAGGCCGAAAGTGAATTCCAGGGATGCCAGAGAACTCAGGCACTTGCGCCCCCTATGTGAAAGGGACCGCGCGGCAGGGGCCGCGGTGACCGCCGTCGTCGTACCGCAAATCGGGGGTGCGACATGACCGCCGTACCTTCCCTGGAAGAGATTCCGGAGACCCGTCGGTGGTGGGCGAGGGGGGCCTACGCCGCCGTCGTCCTCGCAGTGGCTGTCCCCTTGGCGGCTGCCGGTTTGGCAGGCACTATTGCGCTGGTGGTGACCGGTCTCGGCGCTGTGCTGGTGTCCGTGGCTGCGATCTACTGGTTCCTCATCAGCCGCGGTTTTCTGCGCTGGTGTGCGCTGGCATTGGCCGTGCTGGCCCCGCTGGTGGTCGTGGTCCTCTACGTCCAGGCGGGCCTGCTCCGGGAGGTGGTTATCTCCCTTGCGCTGGTGTTTGTTGCATTGGTCTGTGCCCGCGCCGCCCTCCGGGAAAGGGGGGAGGGCAAGGCCATGGCGGAATACCCTGCCCCCACTTGGCGGCACGCCTTCCTGGTGATGAATCCGCGTTCCGGCGGTGGCAAGGTGGTGAAGTTCGACCTCCAGCGGAAGGCGCAGGAACTCGGCGCCGAGGTGGCACTCCTTGAGGGCCCGGGGCCGGTGGATGTTGACGCGTTGACCCGGCAGGCGGTGGAACGCGGGGCCGACCTTCTCGGCGTCGCCGGGGGTGACGGAACCCAGGCACTGGTGGCAGGCATTGCGGCCGAGCACAACCTGCCGTTCCTGGTGATCAGCGCCGGCACCCGCAACCATTTCGCCCTGGATCTCGGGCTGGACCGGGAGGATCCGAGCGGCTGCCTGGACGCCCTCCGGGACGGGGTGGAGCTGCACGTCGACCTTGGCAAGATCAACGGCCGCACGTTCGTCAATAATTCATCGTTCGGGGTGTACGCCGAGGTGGTGCAGAGCCCGGCGTACCGCGATGACAAGACCGGGACGGTGCTACAGATGCTTCCGGACCTGATCAAGGGCCATAAGGGTGCACGGCTGCGCGCCGAGGTGGGCGGCGTGACGGTGGACGGCCCGCAGGCGGTGCTGGTGAGCAACGGTCCTTACGGCAGCAACGACCTCGCGGGCCTGGGCCGCCGGACCCGGCTGGACCGCGGCGTTCTCGGTGCCGTGGCGCTGTCCGCGGCCAGCACGCGCGAAGCTGTCGGCCTGTTGCGGCGTGCCACGAAGCGTGGCCTGATGCAACGCACCGCGCCCGAAGTGGTGGTCGGCGCCGACGTGCCCGAGATTCCCGTCGGCGTGGACGGCGAGGCCCTGCTGATGACAACACCGGTGCGCTGCACCATCGAACCGTGCGCGCTGCGGGTCTTGGTTCCGCGGAATCGTCCGGGCGTCCCGCCGGCCCAGCCCTCCCTGGACCTGGTCCGGCTCCGGGAGTTGGCTTGGGGGCGGCACCTGACCGCGCCCGCACCGTCCGCCCGGGCGTCCGCGGGGGAGTGAGTTCAGCGTAGCTCTGTCGGCAGGCACCTGGTTTTTCGGACCTGGTGTCACGTACGGCTGGCTTTCCGGTCCCGGCCGCCGGGTCTTCCGCGGATTCCCGGGAGGTTCCTGCTGCCGCAGCGTCCAAAGTCTGCCCTGCGTGACGCGCCCACCCGACCGACGTCCACCCGACAGATACCGCGGCGTGTGTCGCCTGGTTCGATTTCGGCTGGCGCGGTAGGACAGACTGTTGCCGTGAGCAACTCTCCCCGGACGGGCTTGGCCGTCGCCGGACTCAGCCTCGGCACGTCCCTGAACCCGCTGAACTCCTCGATGATCGCCGTCGCCCTCGTGGTGCTGCGCGAGGACTTCGGGCTCGACGTCGCCACGGTCACCTGGGTGATCACCGCGTTCTACCTCACCTCCGCGGCCGGCCAACCGCTCATGGGCCGGCTCGCGGACCGCTTCGGCCCGCGGCGGCTGTTCCTGCTGGGCATGGCGCTCGTGGCCGTGACCTGCGCGCTCGCCCCCTTCGCGCCGAACTTCGCGCTGCTCTGCGTGGCCCGGGCCTTCATGGCCCTTGGCACCGCGACCGCCTACCCGAGCGCCGTCGTCATGGTCGCTGCGCTGGCGCGGGAGGCGAACGTGAAGTCCACGCGGCCGCTGGGCCGGATCCAGATGGCGAATACCTCGGCGGCTGCGGTCGGGCCCGTGGTGGGCGGCCTGCTGGTGAGCCTGGTGGGGTGGCAGGCGTTGTTCCTGATAAACGTCCCGCTCTCGCTGGTGGCGATCCTGGTGGTCCGGCGGTTTGCCCCGGCGGACTGTGCGCGGGAGCGCGGGCGGGTCTCGGAGCTGGTGCGGGACTCGGACCTGCCGGGCATCGGGGCCTTCATCGGGGCCCTGGTGCTGGTGATGATGGCGCTGCTGAATGTGCTGCCTGACTACCGGTGGTGGCTGCTTGGCGGAGGGCTGGTCCTCGCGGCGCTGTTCGCGTGGCGGGAGCTTCGGTTCAGCCCGCCGTTCCTGGACCTCCGGCTGCTGGGCCGCAACCGGCCGCTGCTGCTGGTCTACCTTGGCTTCGCACTGTTCAACGGCGTCTACTACTTCGCGTTCTTCGGCCTGCCGCAGCTGCTGCAGACCGCGGGCGGCTACGATCCCGGCGTCGTGGGGATCCTGATGCTGCCGCTCGCGGCGATCTCGGTGGTCGGGACGCCGTTCGCGGTCCGGGCGATCGACCGGTTCGGCGTGCGGCGGGTGCTGATTGCCGGCGTCGGGCTGCTCCTCGTCGCGTCGGCGTGCATGTGGCTGCTGACGGTGTCGCTCGCCGTCCCGCTGGTGATTGCGCTGACGGCGTTGCTTGGAGTGCCGTATTGCGTGGTCGCCATTTCGTCGAGCCAGGGCATGTACGTGTCCACGCGGCCGGAGGAGCGCGGGGTGGCCGCCGGGATCTTCCAGACCTGCCGGTACCTGGGCGCGATCACGGCCACCGTGCTGATCGGCGTCTTCTACGGCAGCGGCGTCACCCAGGCGAACTGGGGGCTGATGGTGTTCGTCATGCTGGGGCTGGGCGCCGTGGTGTTTGTGGTGTCGCTGGCGTGGCGGGAGCGGCGGTAGCGCAAGTTCGGTCAGAATAAATCCGGTTCGTGGATTCTTGGGGGATGCCGTCTGTTGACGGTGAGCTGCCGCCCGGGGCGCGGGCAGCATCCTCACCTCATCGAAAGGCACCAGCATGACCCAGCAGCACCCCGAGCCGAAGAGCGGCGCAGCCGAACCGGCGTTCCCCGTTTCTCCCGCTGATGGCACCGTCCCGCCGTACGCGCCGCCGCAGCCGTACGCGCCCGCGGACCCGTACGCGCCCGTGGACCCGATTCAGTACCCTCCGGTCGCGCCTCCGCAGTACCAAGGGCAATATCCCGTGCAGTATGGGAATCCCCAGCAGCCTCAGCCCCCCATGCCTCCGCAGCCTTATCCGGGCCAGCAGTACCAGGGCTATTTGCCCGCAACCCAGCCGCCGTATCAGATGCACTACCCCCAGATGTCACAGCAGGCTCCGATGCCCAACCTGGCCTACGGCTACGCGCAGCCAAAGTCCAGGCTTGTCGCCGGGCTTCTGGGCATCTTCCTGGGCGGACTGGGCGTCCACCGTTTCTACCTGGGCTACACCACGATCGGCATCATCCAGATTCTCCTTACCGTCTTTGTCGGCATCTTCACGTTCGGCCTCGTCGCGCTGTGGGGCTTCGTTGAGGGCATCATGATCTTCGCCGGTGCGTCGTACTTCCGGAATGACGCCACGGGAATCCCGCTGCGCGACTGACCGCTGCCTCCACTATTTCTTCCCGATAGAGATGATCACGCAAAGGACGGCCGGGATCACCCGGCCGTCCTTTCTTTCCCGAATCTTCCCGAAACGCGACAGCGCCGGGGGTTTAGCGCTCTGAAACCAGCGACGTCGGGGGTTCTGCCGCGGCGGGATCGCCAGCCTGCGTCCGGGGCCGGGCGAGCCCACCCGCTAGCGCTACCACCAGGGTGAGCGCTGCCGTCAGTAGGACACCGAAGCCTGCGTGAACATGCAGCAGGGCGGCACCTGCGGTTGCGCCGGCCAGGATGAGGACGACGGCGCCCAGCCTCCTGCCCCAGTGCGCTCCGGTACCGCCGCCCAGGCGTGAATCGGCGGCCAGGCCCGTGAGCGCGCGATTCGCTGAGGCGGGTCGCCACGGTGATGAGCTCGGCGTCGCGGTTGACGGGACCAACAATACTCACGCCGCAGGGAAGACCCGCGTCCGTGGACAGCGGCACGTTCACGGCGGGGAGCCCGGCAATGCCCGCGACGCACGTCAGCCTGCAGGGAATGTCTGAAGTCGTCTGCACGTCCCACTCCGGAGTCTTGCTGTCAGGGCTGCCTCGGCCACCAGCGGCGCCGCGGTTGATGCCCTACCGTCGTGCAACCTCGTCGAGATTGATGTGGGCGGCGTCAGCAGTGAGGCACGGCAAGACGAGCCCGGCCCACCGTTCGCGGACCGGTTCGGGCTGATCCAGTGGTGCGGCTGAGATGAGAACGTAGATATCGGCAACGGTGAGGTCGGGCCGGATCTGCCCTGCAGCGACTCCCAGGTCGATGAGTTCTGACAGTGCCGCCGCTGCACGTGTCTCGTCGACGTTCGCAGCGGCACCCAGTGCCGGCGCTGCCGACTTCGCGGCTTTGTTGATGGCCGAAATCCGGATCACCTCGTGCAGGAACACAACAATCACCGTCAGTGGCGAAGCGCCTCCGCGGACGCGCTCCAGGGCCGCTTCTGCTTCCGTGGTGATCTGCTCGATGTATTCGGCGAGTACCGCGCCCACCAGATCGGTCTTCGTCGGGAAGTGCCGATAGAGGGTTCCGACGGCCACCCCCGCAGCGGCCGCGATGACCTCCATGCCCACGTCAGGACCCCGGGCGGCGATTTCCGCGCGGGCGGCGTCGAGGATCTTCGCGCGGTTGCGTATCGCGTCGGCTCGCACGGGGCGCTGCTGTGTGGTCACGAAGGATCCTCCTGCCAGGGCTTGCACGAAAGTGAATACCGGTTCATCATTTAAGTGAACCACGATTCATATTACGGCAGGAGCATCATCATGACCACCAAGACCGCACTTGTCACCGGCGCATCCTCCGGGATCGGGGAGGCGACCGCGAGGAAACTGGAGAGCCTCGGCTTCACCGTCTACGGGGCGGCACGGCGCACCGACCGCCTGAAGAGCCTTGCCGCTGACGGCATCCGGCCGCTGGCGATGGATGTCACGGACGACGCGTCCATGCAGGCAGGCATCGACCAGATCCTCACCGAGACCGGCCGCATCGACGTCCTGGTCAACAACGCCGGATACGGCTCCTACGGCGCGCTCGAGGATGTCGACATCGACGAGGGCCGCCGGCAGTTCGAGGTCAACGTCTTCGGAGCAATGCGGCTGGCCCAGCTGGTGCTGCCGCACATGCGCACGCAGCGTTCGGGCACGATCGTGAACATCACCTCGATGGGCGGAAAGATCTACACGCCGCTGGGCGGCTGGTATCACGGCACGAAGTTCGCCCTCGAGGCACTCAGCGACTGCCTCCGCCTGGAGGTCAAGCCCTTCGGCATCAACGTCGTCGTTATCGAGCCCGGCGGCATCGCGACCGAGTGGGGCGGCATCGCCGCCGACAACGTGGAGGCCACGTCCGGTAACGGCCCCTACGCCCCACACGCCGAAGCCGTCGCGAAGTCGCTGCGCTCTGGGGAGAACGGGAACCGCAACTCGCCGCCGTCGGTCATCGCCGACGCGATCGCAAAGGCTGTGACGGCTTCAAATCCCAAGACCCGCTACGCCGTCGGGTACGGTGCCAAGCCACTGATCACAGCCCGGGGCCTGCTCAGCGACCGCCAGTTCGACGCTCTCATCACCCGCGCCGTCGGGCTCCAGCGCAGTTGAGCAGAGCCGTTCGGATGTCTTGTCGCAATTCGGTTTCGGGGTCGTACTGACCACTTCCGACAATCCGTGCAGCTGGTGGCAAATCACGGAAGCGACGGCGTTCGCTGCACCCCGTGAGGCAGCGTGTCAGGAACGACGATTCATGAATCGTTTCCGATGCGCGCCGCCGCGGCCACGTCGTCGGCGGAAGCTTGAGCCGTTGATGTGCCATGGGCGGAGTGGGAAACTTGGGTTGCGGTCTCATCCACTTTTAAGGAGTCGGAAATGGCTGACGGAACTGGATTGATCAAGCGGTTCTACACAGAGGTGATTGGGGACGGAAATCTCGCCCTCATCGATGAACTGGTCAGTGATGACTTTGTCGATCACGATCCCATGCCCGGACAATCGCCCGCTAAGGACGGGGTCGCGTTCTTCGTCAACGCGATGCGGACGGCATTCCCGGATCTCAAAGCCAAGACCAGCGAGCCGGCGCTGGTAGATGGAAATCTGGAGGCGCTGTACGTGGTCCTAACGGGAACGCACCAGGGAGAATTGATGGGCGTCGCGCCCACCGGCCGCAGCGTCGAATTCAGCGGCATCGACATCATCCGGGTCGAGGAAGGCAAAGTCGTTGAGCACTGGGGAGCCACCGACACCATGACCCTCATGCAGCAGATCGGCGCCGGATCTCAGTAAGGCAGCACCAAAATAAGCAGCAACAAGGGGCCGTTCCTGAAAGGGAAGGGCCTCTTGCGTAATGGTTTGCCCTCTCGCAGCCCCGCCGGAACGGCATCGGCCAAGGCATCTTGACACTCTCAAAGTCCCGGAATATCTTCTGCCTTAACGAGGCTTTTCGCCCGTTTCTCACTGTTATTTCACAGTATTGTTCGGCGCCCTGCGCGGACCGTTGATGTCTGGCTGCGTCTGCGTGCCCCGCGGGTGCACTAAGCCGGGGGGATCAAAATTCGGTCTCTCGCCTGCAAGGAGTCGGAAATGTCTGAAGATGTTGGATTGATTGAGCGGTTTTACAAGGACGTCATAGAGAGCGGAAACGTCGACCTCGTCGATGAGTTGGCCGCGGACAGCTTTGTGGATCACGAAGAGGCCCTCCCCGGGCAGCCGCCCGGCAAGGACGGGGTGAAGTACTTCGTGAAGACGATGCGGTCGGCTTTCCCGGACATCAAGGTCAAGGAGATCATGCCCAGGGTAGCCGCCGGAAACCTGGAGGCGTGCCATGTGGTTCTCACGGGTACGCATCGTGGGGAACTGGCCGGCATCCCGCCAACGGGCAAGAGCGTCGAGTTCGACTGCACTGACATCATCCGTGTCGAGGGAGGCAAGGTGGCCGAGCACTGGGGCACCACGGACAACCTGAGCCTCATGCGGCAGATTGGCGCCGTGGCCGTTGGATGAACTAAACGACGAACGGGGCGTCGCGGAACAAAGCAACGCGCGCAACAAAAATGGCTGTCCACGTTCCCCACAGGGAAACGCGGACAGCCGTTCGACGTCGACGCCGTTCGACGGCGTTCGGCACCAGTCGACGCCGACGCCGTTATGTCAGCCGGCGCTTGTGTCAGGCGGCCTGCGCCGGCGACACCTCAACGAGTTGGACGGTCACCCCGGACTGCCGGAAGAGCTCGACCTGCTCCGGGTCGGCGCGGTTGTCTGTGACCAGGATCCACGGCGCGGGAAGCTTCACCCAGGCATGGAAGGGGCGTTTGCCGAGCTTGGTGGAATCCGCCAGGACGTAGACGGTGTTGCCGCGGCGTGCCATCAGTTCCTTGAGGCGGGTCTGGGCCTGGTCGGCCTCGCACAGGCCGGCGTCCACCGTGACGGCATCCGCGCCGAGGAACACCCGGTCGAAACTCATCCGCTCCAGGGCGGCCTCGGCGATGGGACCCACGAAGGTCTGGCTGAGTCCGCGGAGGCGCCCGCCCAGGCAGTCCACCTGGATGCCGGGCGAGTCGGCGAGTTCCTGGAGGGTGTTGATGCCGGGCGTGGTGACGGACAGGTTCTCGCGGTCCCGGAGGGCGTGCGCCAGGGCCCCGACCGTTGAGCCGCCGTCGAGCAGGATGTTTTCGCCCTCCTTGACTTCGGCGGCCGCCCAGGCGGCGATGGCTTGCTTCTGCTCGAAGGCCTCGCCGGTCCGCTGCCGCAGGGACGGCTCGGGGTGTGCGCCCAGCGCCACGGCGCCGCCGTAGGTCCGGGCGAGTTTTCCCTGTTCGTTCAGCTGGGCCAGGTCCCGCCGGATGGTGGAGGCGGTCACGGCAAAATGCCGCGACAGGTCTTCCACGGACGCCAGGCCCGTGGTCACGGCGAGGTGGTAGATCTCTTCGCGCCTGGCTTTGGCGGTAGTCATCGTTGGCTCTCCTTCACCGGCTGCTGCCGCATCCGTAGCTGTACCCCTCGGTACATCACTGTCCCCATGCTATTCGGCGCCGATCCTCTCATAGCGACGCGCCGCCGCAGATCACATAGTTCTGTCCCGTGATGGACTTTCCGTGGTTCCCCAGCAGGAATCCGGCAAGCGCCGCCACGTCCTCAGGGTCCACGAGCTTGCCCAGGGCGGGCAGCTTCGGCGGGGTGGCGGCCCGGCCCGGATCGGCGAGCATCGGCGTGTCCGTGGGGCCGGGGGACAGCACGTTCACCGTGATCCCGCGCGGTGCCAGCTCCTGCGCCCAGGTCCGGCCCATGCCCAGCAGCGCAGCCTTGGTGGCCGCGTACTGGCTCTTGCCCGGGGAGCCGGTGGAGGTCCGGCTGCCCACCAGGAGCACCCGGCCCCCGTCGGGCATCCGCGGAACCAGGGCGTTGGCCAGGGTGCTCGCGGCCGCCACATGGACCGTGAACATCCCGGCCAGCGCCTCAGGATCCAGCCCGCCCAGCAAGGCGGTCCGCTGGAAACCGGCGGCGTGTACCAGGGCGTTGACCGGAGGCAGGTCCTCGACGCACGCCGCCAGGGACGACGGGTCCGAGAGGTCAGCCTGCCGCCACTGGAAGCCCGGCCCGAGCTCGGGTTCGCTCCGGCTGAGCCCGGTCACCTGCCAGCCGTCCGCCAGCAGCCGGACCGCGATCGCTTTTCCGATCCCGGAGCTGCAGCCGGTGACGACGGCGTGCGGCGCACGGATCACTGAACGTCGCCGCCCGGTGTGCTCGTCCCCTCGTAGGCCCACTGGGGATCCATACGGACGAACTTGATGGCCTGCCGGAAGTACGTGTAGGCGATGTTGAGGGCGCCGTCCGGACCCTGATGGATGGACGGGTAGGAGTATTCGCGGTTCAGGCCGTCGCGGGAGTTGTTGGACAGGCAGTAGCCGTCGCCCACGTCGAGGTTGCGGCGGACGGGCCAGCTGCGGCCGGAGTCCTCGGAGATCGCCAGCGTCATCGGCGATCTCGGGGTACCCCAGAAGGCCTTCCGTTCGCCGCTGTCGTCGGCACCCGGACCGGCGTGCGTGACCACCGGCTCGGTGATCTGCCCCTGTTCCTCGGCCAGGCCGTCGTCGTCGATCTCGTCGTAGAGCGAGAGCCGGCGCTCCGTGGAGGCCTCGGCGCGGCTGTGGTTGTAGACCAGGGCCAGGCGGCCGTCGGCCAGCGCGGTGAACTGGATAGAGGAGTTGTTGTTCGGCAGCTCGGTGGGAACGGGTTCGCTCCAGGTGCTGCCGCCGTCGGTGGACCGGGATTCGTAGATCGAGTCGGCCCAGCGGCTCCGGAACAGGGCCAGCAGGGACCCGTCGGCCACGGGCTGGATGTTCATGTGGACGCAGCCCAGGCTGCCCGGCAGGACATGCTCAGTCCAGGTGGCGCCGGCATCGTCGGAGATCATGACGGCGCTGTCATCGCTGTTGCCCACCCACTTCTCGCCGGGGGTGGTGATGCAGCGGAAGATCGGGATGATCAGCCGGCCGGACGGCAGCACCACCGGCAGTTGGCGGACGAACACGCCGCCGGTCTCGTTGGCCGCGAACAGCGTCTCCACCGGGCCCCAGGTCCGGCCGCTGTCCGTGGAGATTCGACGGCGGACCTCGGCGGTGTCCTGGTTGCCCGCCTTTTGCGCGGTGTACAGCAGCCACAGCCGGTTGTCCGGGGCGGCGAACAGGATGGGGTTCTGCTCCGAGCGGGCGGAGTCGTCGGAGAGCTGCTCCGCCGGCGACCACTGGCGGCTGCCGGGTTCCAGCGTGGCGAACCAGATCGAGATGTCCGGCACGCCTTCCTGCGTGCCGCCGAACCACACGCAGCCGAGCCGGCCGTCGGGAAGCGTCAGGAGGTTCGCGGCGTGGCTCTGCACCGTGGGGGCCGGCAGGTACGCGTACAGGCTGCCGCCTGCCTCCTTGACCTCGCCGTCGGGCGTGATGGCGCTGTAGCCAGCGTCAGAAGCTGCGGCGGCCGCGGCGGGGGTGCTCAATGAGTCAGTTGCAGACATGTCAGTTGCAGGCACGGTTCAGTCCTTTGCGGTTGCGGCAGCCAGGTGGGCCTTGGCGGCCAGCTCCAAGTGGGTCAGGTCGGAGGCGATCGTGGTGAACGTGTAGCCCTGGCGCAGCCGTTGCGCGGCGACTTCGCCGGCCGGGGTGTGGATGCCGGCGGCCACGCCTGCGGCGGCCGCCGCGTCCGCGATGGTCTCCAGGGCGGCGTTGAATTCCGTTTCGACGGCGGGGTCGCCGGGGTAGGCTGCGCCCACGGCGATCGCGAGGTCGGACGGGCCCACGTAGATGCCGTCCAGCCCGGGTGTCTGGCAGATTTCCTTGACGTTGGCCAGCCCTTCCGGGGTTTCGATCATGGCGAAGACCAGGGTGGCGGCGTTGGCCTCGGCGGGAACCGGGCCGATCCGCAGTGCCGAGCGCATGGGGCCATAGGAGCGGCCGCCCAGCGGCGGGTATTTGGCCGCCGCGACGGCCGCGGCGGCGTCTTCCGCGGTGTTCACGAGCGGGACAATCACGCCGACGGCGCCGGCGTCGAGAGCCTTGCCGATCGCGGTGAAGTCGTTGCCCTCCACCCGCACCATGCCGACGGCGGTGTGCCCGGCGTCGATCGCCATGAGCCCGTTCAGCACGCCCGAGTAGCCGAGCAGTCCGTGCTGCGCGTCCAGCGCCACGTAGTCGTAGCCGAGGCGGCTGATGCGCTCGGTGGCGACGGGCGCGTCCAGCACGGCCCAGTAGCCGACGGCCTGCTCGCGGGCGCGGACCTTGCGGGCGAATTCGGTAGCGAGTTCAGATGTCATGTTGGTGTCTTCTGCCTTCAGTCGGGGAAATGGTTGCGTATGTCAGCGGTTGTAGGCGGGCATGGGGCCGCGGAGGCCGGAGCCGACGGCGTCGCACGCCTCCGATACCTCGGAAGGCAGCGGTCCCTTGGCCACGGCGGCGATGTTGGCCTGCAGCTGCTCCACCTTCGAGCCGCCGAGCAGCATCGAACCGACGCCGTTCCGGTACGCAAGCCAGCGCAGGGACAGCTCGGCGAGGCTGATCCCGGCCTCCGAAGCGATGCCGGCCAGGGCGTTGACGGCCTCGAACAGCTGCTTGTCCCAGTACCGCTGGGTGTACATGGCGGCGAGCTTGGAGTCGCCGAACCGGCCTTCGGAGGGCCGGGCGTCAAAGCTGTGCTTGCCGGTCAGCAGGCCGCCGCCGAGCGGGTTGTAGACCATGGTGTGAACGTCATGCGTGGCGGCGAATTCGAGGTATTCCTCCTCCACCCGACGGGCCACCAGGTTGTAGAGCTGCTGCGCGACCACGGGGCGTGGCGCACCCACCTCACGGGCCACATGGATGACGTCGGCGATCTGCCAGGCCGCGAAGTTGGACACGCCCAGGGCGCCGATTTTCCCTTCGGCGGCGAGCTCCGCCACCGTTCCCAGGGTTTCCTGCAGCGGGGTGACCCGGTCCGGCTGGTGGAGATAGAAGAGGTCGATGCTGTCCGCGCCGAGCCGGCGCAGGCTGCCCTCCACGCTGTTGCGCAGCCCTTCCCTGGACAGCGGGGCGTGCTGGCCGTGGTCCGGATGCGGCATGCCCGCCTTGGAGGCGAGGAGGACGTCGGCCCGGCGGTCCTTCAGGAGGCGGGACAGCATCTCCTCGGTGGCTCCGCCGACGTAGGCGTTGGCGGTGTCGATGGTCGTGATGCCGGCGGCAAGTGCCTCATCGATCATGCGTCCCGCGGTTGCCTCATCGGCGGTGTCGCCGAACGTCATGGTGCCCAGGACGAGCCTGGAGATCGGTAGCTTCAGGCCGTCCACTGGGGTGCCTTCGGGCTGGATGCTCATTGGTTGATTCCTCGCAGTTGCATTGACGGGTGGATGCTTAGGTTGCGGATGGCTGGCGGTGGTATTCGGCGGGCTCAGGCGGTTTTCAGCGCCAGCGATGAGACCACGTGCCGCGGCTTCAGTCCGGTCATGGTGGACGGGTCCAGGGCGGCCCGGCGGAGCCGGCGGGTGTAGTCCTCCTTCGGCGCGGTCAGGACCTGCGCGGTGGTTCCGTGCTCCACAAGCTTGCCGCTGCGCATGACCATCACGGTATCGCTGATTTCCTGCACCACCCCGAGGTTGTGCGAAATGAACACGTACGTGATGCCGGTTTCGTCCTGGATGGACTTCAGCAGCCGGAGGACCTGGGCCTGCACGGAGACGTCGAGCGCGCTCGTGGCCTCGTCGCAGACCAGCAGTTCGGGCTTGGAGGCCAGCGCCCGGGCAATGCCGATGCGCTGCCGCTGCCCGCCGGAGAACTCTGACGGGTGCTTGTCCAGGGATGCGACCGGGAGGCCCACCTGGTCGATCAGGCTGGCCGCCGCCTTGTGCCGCTCGTGCCGGGACCGCACGCCCTGGAGCTTGAGCGGCTCGGCCACGATCTCCTGCGCGGTGAGGTGCGGGTCGAGGGAACCGTACGGGTCCTGGAAGACCATCTGGAACTTGGAGCGCAGGGGCCGCAGCTGGGCCTCGCTGAGCCGTGCCAGGTCCGTGCCGTCCAGTTCGATCCGGCCGCTACTGGGCGTCACCAGGCGCATGAGCGCCTTGGCGATGGTCGACTTTCCGCAGCCGGATTCCCCGACGACGGCGATCGTCTTGCCCTTCTCGACCGAGAACGAGACGTCGTCCACTGCCCGGAAGGTTCCCTTCGAGACGTGGTAGTCCACCACGAGGTTTTCGACGGAAAGGAACGGCTTAGTCATTGCTGGCTCCGATTCTGGTCAGGGTGGTGGCATCCGGCGATTCGTCCCACGCGCCCAGGACGGGCACGGCGGCGAGCAGCTTTTGGGTGTATTCCGTGGCGGGGTTGTCCACGATCTGCTGGACCTCGCCGGACTCGACGAACGCGCCGTCCTTCATGACGTGGATGCGGTCCGAGATGAGCCGTGCCACGCCGAGGTCGTGCGTGATCATCAGGATGCCGATGCCGCGCTGTTCCTGCAGTTCCAGCAGCAGGTCCAGGATGCCGGCCTGGACGGTGACGTCCAGGGCGGAGGTGGGCTCATCGGCCACCAGGAGCTGGGGTTCGCTGGCGAGCGCGATGGCGATCAGGACGCGCTGGAGCATGCCGCCGGAGAGCTGGTGCGGGTATTTCTTCAGCTGCTGCTCCGGGGTGGGTATGTGGACCTGTTCGAGCAGCCGGATGGCGCGGGCACGGACGGCACCCGGGTCCTTGGAGGCCGCGCCGGCGATCCTAATGGCCTCGGAGAGCTGGCTGCCGATCGAGTGCACGGGGCTCAGGGCCGTCATGGGGTCCTGCGGGATCAGCGCGAGCGTCTTGCCGCGGACCTTGTCGATGGCCTTGGGGTCGGCGGTGATATCCACGCCGTCGATCCGGACGGTGCCGGAGAGCACGGCGAGGTCCTCCGGCAGGAGCCTGAGGATGCCCATCGCCGTCGTCGATTTCCCTGACCCGGACTCACCGATGATGGTGACGGTCTCGCCCCGGTGGATTGAGAAGCTGACGGCGTCGACGGCGCGGACGATGCCGGCGTCGGTGATCAGTTCCACCTGGAAGTCGCGGACCTCCAGCAGCGGCTGTTCGGTGTGGGCTGCGGGGTTTGCTGTGGCTGCAGTTTGTGCGCTCATTTCTCAGGCACCCTTCTTCTTGCGGCGGGGACGGTCGCGGAGGCCGTCGCCCAGCAGGTTCACGCCCACCACCATGATCGCGATCACCAGGCCGGGCACCGTTACCAGCCACCAGGCGGTGGTGAGGTAGCCCTGACCGTCGGAGATGATGCGCCCCCACGTGGCGAACGGCCGCTGCGGGCCGGCGCCGAGGAAGGCGAGCGCGCTTTCCAACAGCACGGCTTGGGCCAGGAGGAGCAGCACCACCAGCGTGGCCTGCTTGATGACGTTCGGAATGACGTGCTGGACCAGGATCTGCACGCGGTGCAGGCCCAGGATCCGCGCGGCGGAGACGTAGGGCTTTTCGCGTTCCACGAGCACCATGGACCGGGTCAGGCGTGCCACCTCGGGCCATTGGGCGATGGCGATCACGAACGTGATGACGGGAATGGACGGGCCGAAGAGCGCCACCACCAGCAGCAGCATCATCAGCAGAGGCAGGGACATCTGCGCCTCGATCAGGCGCGAAACAACGGTGTCCAGCTTGCCGCCGAAGTACCCGGCTGCCGCGCCAAAGATGATGCCGATGGTGCCGGAGACCACCACGGCCAGGACACCGATGGTGAGCGAGACCTGGCCGCCGTGCAGCACCCGGGAAAGCAGGTCGCGGCCCAGCTGGTCGGTGCCGAACAGGTGCCCCTCGGTCAGCGGGGGAAGCAGCCGCTGGGCAAGGTTCTGGTGGTTGGGGTCCGCCAGCGGCAGGAACCCGGCCAGCACGATGGGAACGACCACCAGCAGCGTGCAGATGACGCCGGTGCGTATCTTGAACTTGGCGCCGGCCCGTCGGCGGGTGGCGCCGGCCTTGGCGATCAGCTCCTTGGTGACGGCGCTGGGGGAGGACTTCCTGGCCGGGGGCTCGGTGGGTACGCCTGCGGGAGGGACTGCGGTGTCGCTGATACTCATGCTGTGGCCGCCTTTCCAAGACGAATGCGGGGATCAAGTAGCGGGTAGGCGAGGTCGACGAGCAGCTGGACTCCAACCGCCAGCAGAGCCGTGATCAGGACCGTGGCCTGGATTAGCGGGTAGTCGCGGGTTTCGAGCGCCCGCACAATCAGGGAGCCGACGCCGGGCCACGCGAACACCACTTCCACCACCACCACGCCGTTGAGCATGGCCGCGAAGCGGGTGCCGAGGGCCGTGAAGACGGGGATGGCGGAGTTGCCCATGGCGTAGCGCCAGGTCAGCAGGGAATTCCGGACGCCGCGGGAGCGGGCAACGGTCAGGTAGGGTGCGGCGAAGTTCGCCGTCATTTCCCGCCGGACCATCCGCGAGATCAGGGCGATCTGCAGGATGGCGATGGTGACGGTCGGCAGGACCAGGCTGCCCCAGGTGGCGAAGCCGGAGGCCGGGAAAATCGGGATGAGGACGGCGAAGAAGGTGAGCAGCATGATGCCGGTCCAGAAGTCCGGCATGGACTGCCCGGCGATGGTCAGGACGTTGACGCCGAATTCCTTTTTGGTGTCCGGGCGGCGCGACATCCAGACGCCCAGCGGGATGGCGACCACTGTGGTGAGCAGGATCGCGGACGTGGCCAAGGTCAGCGTGTACGGCAACCGCTCCATGACCACCTGCACGGCCGGGGCCTGGAAGGAGTACGAGGTGCCGAGGTTGCCGGTGAACAGCTGCTGCAGGAAGATCCAGTACTGCTCCAGCAGGGGCAGGTCCAGGCCGAACTGCTGGCGGACCTTGGCGAGCTCTTCGGTGGTGGCCAGCGGTCCGGCGTAGGCAACTGCCGGATCGCCCGGGGCCAGGCGGATCAGGATGAACACCGTGGAAACCGTGAGGAACACGGTCAGCAGGCCCTGGCCGATCCTCTTGAGGACGTACTTCGTCATGGTCAGGCCTCCAGCCGGACGTCAGCGAGCGGGTAGGAGTTGGTGGGAGCCAGCGAAAGGCCGCCCACCCGGTTGCGGTGGGCCAGCACGGACTTGGGCACGAACGCCCAGGCACAGGGCCAGGTCTCCCAGATGGCCTGCTGGGCCACTGCGAGCAGCTGCTGCCGCCGTACGGGATCAACTTCAGTGGCGGCGGCCTGGATCTTGGCGTGCACGGCGGGATTCACGTATCCCTGGTAGGTGTCGCGGGTCTTTTCCTTCTCCGCGGTGCCGGCGTACATGCCCTGCATCATGGTGATGGCCAGGCCGGTGGGGCTGCTGAAGCCGTTGCCCAGCAGGTCCCAGTCGCCTTGCTTGCCCTGGCGCCAGGCCGAGATGTTGCCGCCGGCTTCGAACTGCTGGAGCTGGGCCTGGACGCCGATGTTGCCGAACATTTCCACGAGGGCCTCCATGACGGAGGTGTCGGAAGCGAATTCGCCGGTTTCCCAGATGATCTTCAGGCTGAGGTCGTTGACGCCCAACTCCTTGAGCCTGGCCTTGGCCTTCTCGGGGTCGTAGACGTAGGCACCGGTCTTGGCGAAGCCGGTCAGGCTGGACGGGGTGACGCCCTCCGCCTGGCTGACGGAGTTCACCAGCACGTCCTTGACCAGCGCTTCGCCGTTGATGGCCCAGCTGAGGGCCTCACGGACCCGGACGTCGGCCAGCGGGTGCCCGGCGGGCTTGCGGAAGTTGTAGAAGATCTGGTTCAGCCGGAGGCTGGACGCTTCACTCAGTACGACGCCGGGAAGTCCGGCCAGCTGTTCGCGCGAGTCGGGTGTGATGGAGTCAATGACATCCACCTCGCCGCTGCGCAGGGCGATGACGCGGCTGGATTCCTCGGGAAGGAACCGGACCTCGACGGTGTCCACCGCGGGCGCCGGGCCCCAATAGTTCCCGTTGCGCTTGAGGCTGTAGGTGCCGGCGCCGCGGTTGAACTTGGTCACGACGTACGGGCCGGTGCCGACGCCTTCCTGCAGCTCTTCGGGCTTGTTCTTGGCCGCGGGGCTGATCAGGATCATGCTCATCAGCGAATCGAGGATGGGAATCGGCTTCTTGGATTCCATCCGGAAGGTCCGGTCATCCACAGGTACCACGGTGGGGAATTCGGGGAAGAAGCCGGCAACGAAGGAGCCCTGGACCTGCTGGTACATCTTCAGAGCCGTGGCGACGTCCTCGATCTTCAGCGGCGTGCCGTCGGAGTACTTG
Source organism: Arthrobacter sp. NPDC058130 (assembly GCF_042884475.1). Taxonomy (NCBI): domain Bacteria; kingdom Bacillati; phylum Actinomycetota; class Actinomycetes; order Micrococcales; family Micrococcaceae; genus Arthrobacter; species Arthrobacter sp. NPDC058130. Next base: position 88,177 of record NZ_JBHVTV010000011.1, on the reverse strand, counting down.
ACGCCTTCACGGAGCCGGACGGTCCATACCGTGGGCGAGGTCATTGTGAAGCTTTCGGCCAGGACCAGGACGGGCTTGGTTTCGGGGCCGATGGCGGTGAGGCCCTGGCGCACGGCGCGCTGGACCGTGACGGCGGCGTCGAACTGGTTGAGCTTGTTGTCCAGGCTGACCAGGGAGCGGTTGAGCGCCAGGGTCAAGGTGCTGGGTCCCGGCAGGCCGGTGGGGCCGGCACATCCTGCGACGGTGCCTGTGCCGAAGAGAACTCCGGCGACTGCGCCGAATTGCAGCAGGCGGCGCCTGGAAATCTCGGGTCCTTGAGGAAGAACGGTCATCGTTGACCTCTCGGTAGAACGGGGGACGGCTGGCGACCGGATGGCCGATGCCGCTGTTATGTGCATCACTCTGCCACCATTGCGCGTTTCGCGCAACCCATCTAGCGCGATTCGCGCAGTTGTGTCATGATGAGGACATCGAGAGCTTGATGAATGGCTCGATAACCAGCTTCAACACCAGCTGCGTTGCTAGCTTCGATACCGGTCCGATCCAAGGGAGGAGGGAGACATGGCAACAGTGCTTATACAGGCCGATGACTTTTCCGGCGCCGCTGAAGTAGGGGAGTGTTTTGCCCGGCAGGGGTTCGGCACACGGATCCTTCTCGAACCATCTTCCGCGACTTCCGACGTAGTGGTCGTTGACACCCACTCGCGGTCTTCCGCACCGGAAGCCGCCGCAGCCGCCGTCGCCCAAGTCTTTGCCGGGCCGGCCGCTGCGGACGCTGCCGTGCTGTTCAAGAAGATCGATTCAATCTGGCGGGGGAACGTGGGCGCCGAAGTGGCGTCCCTGACGGACCTCGGTTTCCACGTGCTGGTCGCCGGCGCATTGCCGCAGTTGCGGCGCGCCGTGGTGGATGGACGTCCCTACGCCGACGGCGTGCCGCTGGCCGACACCGGACTCTGGAAGGCGGAGGAAACTGCGCCGCCGACCTTGATCGCGGAGGTTCTGCCGCAGAGTTCCGTTCAGGGGCTGGATCTCGCTGCGGTGCGATCGCCGAACCTCGCCGACAAGCTCCTTGAATTGCTCTCCGGTGGTGACGCCGTGACCGTGGTGGCCGACGGCGAGACCGAGGCTGACCTGGAAGCCGTGGTCCAAGCCCTTGGGCGGCTCGACTATGCCGCCGAAGGCCGGCGGATCGTCCTGGTGGGCACTGGTGGCATCGCGGCCGTGCTCGCGCAAAGCGTATCGCCCGAAGCGCGCTCGACGCCGAGCACGGGAACCCCAGTCCCTGCGCGAAACGCGCAGATTGCCGCGGGGGACTCACGTACTCCAGACGCCACGGGAAGCGGCAGGGCGCGGCCGGTGCTCGCCGTCGTCGGATCCGCGTCCGAGGCCGCACGCAGGCAACTGCGGGAGCTTCAGTCCGGAGGTTTCACCCTCGTCGGGCTCAGCCCGGAGGAACTGCGACAGCCTGGAACAGCCCCGAAGCTCGGCGCTGTCCGTCAGGCCCTCGCCGCCGGCGAGCCCGTGGCACTGACCGTCGTCGCTGACAAGGTGGATCCCCGCGAAGCCGGCGCAATCGTCAGCAACCTGGCGGACTTCGTGTCCGCCGCCGTCGACCCCCCGTCGGGACCCGCCGTCGTCCTTCCTGATCTCATCCTGACAGGCGGCGAGACGGCCCGCGAGGTGCTGGACCGCCTCGGCATCCGGGCGCTGGAGCCGCTCGGCGCCCCACAGCACGGTGCAGTAGTCAGCCGCGCCGACGACGGCAGGCTGGTGGGCACTAAACCCGGCAGCTTCGGCGATGACCAGGCCCTGCTGCAGCTCTACCACTCAATCCAAAGCCGCTGGGCCAATGAACCGGCCGGCACCGCACGTCACGAACCACTCGACCCTTCCGCAAAATCTGGAGAAACCATGAATTCAGCGTTGAATGCCACCGATTTGAATGCCACCGATTTGAAGGCAACAGCACAGGAAACCCGCCCCGTCATCGCGGTCACCATGGGCGACGGCGCCGGCGTCGGCCCCGAAGTGACGGTGGGCGCGCTGCTGGCCGAAAACGCCTACCGGGACTGCCGTCCGGTGGTCATCGGTGACGTGTACCGGCTGGAGCTGGGGGCGAAGGCACTGGGTGCCGAGGCCAACATCGTGGAGATCCAGAACGTGGCCGAGGCCGTGTTCGAACCGGGCCGCATCAACGTGATTGATCCGAAACTGCTCTCGCACGACCTGCCCTGGGGTGTGGAATCCGCCGAGGCCGGCAACGCCGCGTACCACTACATCCGGATCGCCTGCGAGCTGGGGATGAAGGGGGAGGTGCAGGGGATCTGCACCGCGCCGCTGAACAAGGCCGCACTGCACAAGGCGGGGCACATCTACCCGGGCCACACGGAACTGCTGGCGCACTTCATGGGGATCGAGGAAGTGTCCATGATGCTGAGCACGCCCAAGGTCAAGGTCATCCACGTCACCACGCACATCGGCCTGATCGATGCCATCAACAAGATCGAGCCCGGCCTGGTGGAACGCGTCGTCCGCCGCGGGCACAGCGCCATGCAGCGCGCCGGCGTCGCGAACCCCAAGATCGGCGTCTGCGCGATCAACCCGCACGCAGGGGAGAACGGCCTGTTCGGCTACGGCGAGGAAGCGGAGAAGATCACCCCGGCCATCGAGAAGCTGCAGGCCGACGGCATCGACGCCCGCGGCCCGCTCCCCGCGGACACCGCCTTCTTCCTGGCCGGCCGCGGCGACTATGACCTGATTGTCGCGATGTACCACGACCAGGGCCACGGCCCGGTGAAGGTCCTGGGCATCGAGGCCGGCGTCAACATCACCGTGGGCCTGCCCGTGATCCGCACGTCCGTGGACCACGGCACGGCCTTCGACATCGCGGGCAAGGGCATCGTGGACGTGCGCAGCATGATCGAGGCCCTGCGCCAGGCCGCGGAGATGTCCCCGAGCCCCGTGCTGCAGAAGTAACCCCGCACTGACGGCAGCGCGGTGTCACCTACCGCCAATCCGGAGGCCTTTGTGGGCGTCCTATGGCCCGGGTGCAAGAATGTCCGCATGCGCATATTCCTGGAGACGGAGCGGCTGTTGCTGCGGCAGTTTGATCATCATGATTCAGACCTGCTCGTGGAGTTGGACGGCGATCCGCGCGTGATGCGGTACATCACGGGCGGCGTTCCGACGTCTCGAGATGAGGTTGAAGGCGAGTATCTTCCGGCGTTCCTAGGCTACTACGAGCGATTCCCCGGCTATGGTTTCTGGGCAGCGATCGAGAAGTCAACTAATGACTTCCTCGGCTGGTTCCACTACCGGCCCGCCCCCGGGGATCCACTCGATGAGCCGGAACTTGGCTATCGCTTGCGTTGCGAGGCTTGGGGAAAGGGGTATGCGACTGAGGGTTCCCGTGCCCTGATCACCAAGGGTTTTACCGAGTTCGAAGTGAGGCGGGTCGTTGCTTCGACCATGGCAGTCAACACGGCCTCGCGACGGGTGATGGAGAAATCCGGGATGCGTCTAGTGCGTACGTTCGTCGCTGACTGGCCAGTGTCCATTCCTGGCAATGAACACGGCGATGTCGAGTACGCGATCTCCCGAACTGAATGGGAGCTAGACCGGACTGAATCGCCATAACGGAGATTCTGTAGACCTGAGTCCTAGCGACGGGCGGTCTGTTCATCCCCAAGGATCCGGAAGTGCCCGGCCGCCTCGAGTCGGAAGACGGTCGGTCTCACTGGGCGGTGCGCCTGCAGCTACGCGGCCAGGTCCGCTCCGAAGAGGCGTTCGGCCAAACGAAGCAGATGTACGGGTGCATCTGCATCCCAGCCGTTGGTCCCGTTGCCGAGAAAGACGGCGGTCCCCCCGACTGCCGCCTCAAGCGGGACACCCGCTTCCCGGATCAGCACTTCGGCTCGCAGGTTGAGAGGTAACGGAATAGCTGCCGCCTCGTCATTCAGATAAACGAGCCAATCCATATAACTGATTGCTTTAACATTTCCCTCCACCAGGACCTGTCTAGAGACCAAATCATGGTCGATGTCTTCGATACGAATAGGGCTACCAAGGCGACACGGGATAACCAGGGCGGCGCAGATCGTTCCCATGATTGGTCCTCTCCCTCAGGGACAAATTCGGTGTAAGATGTGAAGTCGCTTTATCAAATTACAGCTGAGACGGCATTGGGCAGTGATGAGCTCCAAGTAATTGTCACGCAACGTAAATCCTTAGTCGCGGTCGGGACTGACCCCTTTCCTCGGTGTTCGCGAGACACGTTCGCCGGCCGTCACCCCCGGCAGGTCAGCCGTTAGAGCGAAACGACCGACCGGCATGGGCGCTTTCGGGGCGGACCTCTCCGCCCTCGGATTCCAGCATTACCGGCAACGGTGTCCAGCACTTGGTGACACCAAAGCCTTCGCTGGGACGTTTTAGCGGTGGTTCTTGCGCGGCTTCTGGAAAAGTGACTCGTGGCTTTCAGCCTTGGCTCTTTTGTCGGCTCTCTTCTCAAGAAGCGACTTCCCGGGCTTTTTTCCGGTGGTTTTCTTGATGTTTTTTCCTGCCATGGCGTATCGGCCTTTCTTAACGCTGAGTACACATCACCATACGCACTTTAAATTTAAATGCCAGTCGGTCTGTTTGCGCGCAGTCGTGGATTTACTTGGGGTGGACGTTTTGTTGTTCTTTGCCGCTTCCCTTTGAGCGAAGGATCACAGAACGTCGCCTAAGAGGGATCAAATCCACTTCCCGGGGCTTCCTCAGGCGCGGCTCTCCAACACTGCCTGCAATTTCTCGAACGACTCAGTCCACCCGTTTCGGTGCAGGGACAGCCGTTCCTCCGTTAGGAACGGTCCCTGTGAGAGCACCAAGCGCGTGCCTTGGCCGATACTCCCGAGGGAGAGGTCGACGACGGTGTCCCGGTCGTCCGGCGTCGGTTCCTCCCAGCGGAAGGTGTACACCAGACGCCAGGGAGGATCGATCTCCAGGAACTCGCCCGAGAGGTGGAACGGTTCGCCGTCCGCCGGGGCCATGCGGAACCGGTAGCGGCCGCCTTCCGACAGGTTCACTTCGGCTGCCGGGATGGTGAAGCCGCGAGGACCCCACCACACGGCCAGTTCGCTCGGCTCGGTCAGCATTCGAAAGACTTCTTCCGGGACAGCCGGGAGCGTGTACTCCAGGTTCAGGACCAATCCGCCGGTTTCCTGACGCACGCTGGCCTCGTTCTCCGTTGGCTCATTCACGGTTCAACTCTGGCACCCGGCGGACGCTGACGGAAGCGGATGGGACACGGAGCCGCCGGTCACGTCGCCAGCGTCAGCAGCTTGCCCTCTGTCACGGCCCAGGCGGGACAGCGTCCGGTAGCCCTCCTGCTTGAACAGCGTGAGCTCACCCGGTCAGGATGAGGCGCCGCACCTCACCGGGGGCACAGGATGGAACTGCGGCGGTCCGTCGGATCGCCTTGTACCCAATGAGAAACGGAGGTCCTCAGCATGTCTGAGTCATTGGATGATCTAGGGCCGGTGGACTGGCTCGTGGTGGAGTTCCCGGGGCCCGACTTCGGCAAAGGTCAGATCGCCCCGTATCTGGAGGATCTGGTCAAGCGTGACCTCGTCAGGGTGCTCGACATGGTGTTTCTGAGGAAGACCGAGGACGGCACGCTCGAAACGGCGGAGATTTCAGACCTCGACGCGAGCGAGCTCGGCGAGGTGCGCATGGCCGAGGCCGACCTGGCCATGGTGCTCTCTGAGCAGGACGTCATGGATTTGGCCGAGACGATCGAGCCCGGCCATTCGGCCGCGGTGCTCGTATGGGAGAACCAGTGGGCGGCCCCGTTCGGCGCGGCTGTCCGCAAGGCTGGCGGCCAGCTCGTGGCCAGCGGCCGGATCCCGACCCAGGCCGTCATCGCTGCCTTCCAGGCCGATGCCGACGCTGAGGCCCAGATGCCCAACGGAATGAAGGAAGGAGCCTGACATGCCACTGGCAGCAAGGCGCAGGCGCCGGACCGCCGCCGCCGTCGGCGGGGCCGTTGTTGTCGCCCACGGGATTAACCGTCGCGGCGACCGACGTGACGACAGGCGTGACGACCGGCGGGACGACCGCGGCGATCGTCGCGACGACCGCCGCGACTGACACCACAGAGCCGGGTGCGCATGACCCTTCTCGGGTTATGCGCACCCCACTGAAGGGGAATCATCATGGTCAAGGATTCAAACATCATCGCTGTCCTCCCCGCGAAGGACATCAACAGGGCGAAGGAGTACTACCGGGACAAGCTGGGAATCGAACCCTCCGAATCCACGGAGGAGGGCAGCGTCATGTACAGCTGCGGCCAGGGAACCCGCTTCCTCGTGTACCAGACAGACAATGCCGGGACCGCCAAGAACACCCAGATGGGCTGGGAAACGGACAATCTCGAACGCGAGATGGAAGAACTGCGGGGCCGCGGCGTCGTTTTTGAAGAGTACGATTTTCCCGGCCTGAAGACGGAGAACGGCGTTGCCACCGCTGACTGGGGAAAGGCAGCCTGGTTCCTGGACAGCGAGGGCAACATCATCAACATCTCCCAGCGCGCGTAGGCCCGCGAGAGTCGAGAACCCCGGCCCCTGGAAATCAGTGAATCAGCCCTTGGGCTCGTACGCCTTGGGGAGCTTCAGGCCGCGCTCATTCATGACCGTGCGCAGGCGGGTGGGGTAGTCGCTGATGATGCCGTCCACGCCGAGCTCCATCAGCCGGTTCATGTCCGCCGTGGTGTTGACCGTCCAGGGGATGACCGGCAGGCCGAGCTCGTGGGCTTCCTTGATCATGCCCGGGGTGACGGAGCTGAAGGTGGGGGAGATGACGTCGTAGCCCTGGGCAGCCGCGGCTTTGGCGAGGGAGCCGCCGTAGGTGTCGATGTCGATGCCGCCGAGGTTGGGGCTGGCGCCGGGCTTGCCGACCTGGAGCCAGGCATCGCCGCTGGACAGGGCAACGAGCGGCAGTTGCGGGGCGATCTTCTTGGTCAGGTTCAAGGAGGACCAGTCGAATGACTGCACGGTGCTGCGCTCGGCCATCCCGGCGGTGTAGATCTCGGTGACCACGGCCTTGGTCAGGGCCACCATGCCCTCGCCGCCGGACCGGCCGTCCTCCACCTTGGTCTCGATGTTGAAGCGGACCTTCTTCGCGTCGGCGTCGCGCACCAGCCGGAACACGTCCTTGAGCTCGGCGATCCGGTTGCCCTCGATCACGTCCTGCTCGGGATACCCCTTCAACTGGGTGAACCCGCAGTCCAGGGTCTTGATCTGGGCGAGCGACAGCTCGGCGACCCGGTCACCGACGTACGGGTACTGCGTGTCGCCGGGAACCGCCGGCGCGGTATCGCGGCACTTGTCCGCCTGGATGGTGTCGTCATGCCAGACGATGACCTTGCCGTCGGAGGTCAAATGGGTGTCCAGCTCCAGCGTGGTGACCCCGAGCTTCAGCGAGTTCGCGAACGCGGCCAGGGACTCCTCGGTCCACTCGCCCCGGCCGCCGCGGTGGGCCTGCAGGTCAAAGGAGCCGTTGCTCTCGTTGGTCTTGATGGCAGCCGTTGCGGCAGCGTTCGACGACGGCGCGTTGCCTTCGGGGGTGGGAGCGGCGACGGCGGGGCTCGCCAGAGCGGCGATGAGCACGGCGGCGGCCGCGGCAGTCAGGGGTGTGCGCATGGTCATGGTTCCTCCTGGGTGACGGTCGCGGGCGCTGCGCCGGCGACCCGACCACCCTAGGGAGCCCACGTTGACGGTTGGGTCCCGGGAGTTGAAGGGGAAGCTAACGCGGGGTGTCGGTTCGTTCACTCACGCCCGCACCAGACTTCCTGCAGGAGACGGGAACCTCCCGCCCCTGCCCGTTAACGCGTTACCTCGGTCTCCTCGACGGCCCGGGGCCGCTTCCAGGCGGACTCGCGCGGGCCCGGCGGGTAAGCGGCGGTCCGGCCGGCGTAGGCGATCACCAGTGCCGCCACTACCGGGAGGCCCGCGGCGGCCGGGACCAGCAGCGGGCAGGCTGCCGCCCACGAACGGCAGCACGAGCATCGAGACGGCGATTGCCGCCGTCGTCATCAGAAGTGAGCGGCGCGGGTGGGAGCCGACGGTGAGCCCGGCGATCCAGATGCCGAGCAGCGGCGATCCTGTGCGCCTTCCTCGCCGGACCCTGGGTGGGCCGCAACATCATCCAGTACCAGATCGCCGGGGGACTGATGGCGATCGGCCTGGTGCTGTGGCTCATCACCTGGTTCATCAACAAGAGGACCAACACCCGGGAAGGCGAACCGGTCGGCACGCAGAACGTCGGCAAAGATCGCCGGGAACCGCCGCCGCGCGGCGACTGACCACATGGCACCATAAGCGCGGTGGTCCGAAAAAGAAGGGCGCCGTCCAAGTCCTCGTTCGACCCGGACGGCGCCCGCCTTACTTCAGGGAGTACTACTTGGCGCTGACGCGCTCCTGTGCAATTGCTGCGTTCTTATCGTCCAGCTCCTGGGCGGCGGTGATGCGCCGGTCCAGCTTCGCGAGCGTTTCCGGGGCAAGCAGTGTTGCCACGACGGTGATGACGCCGATGATGCTGAAGTACAGGATCACCCAGCCCGGCTTGCCGTTGCCGGCGGTGAGCAGCGCCACGGCGACAAGGGGTGCGACGCCGCCGGCCAGGACCGAGCCGAACTGGTAGCCCATGGACGCGCCGCTGTAGCGCAGCTTGGTGGAGAACAGCTCCGCAAAGAAGGCAGCCTGGGGGCCGTACATCGAGTTGTGGAAGATGGCGAGCCCGATGATGATGGCGAGCGTTGCCAGCAGTGCGCTGCCGGTGTCCGTCATGACGAAGTACAGCGGGAAGAACAGGAGTCCGCCGATGGAACCGAACAGGTACAGCGGCTTGCGGCCGATCTTGTCGGAGAGGATCGCCCACAGCGGGACGGCGAAAACGCCGATGGCGGAGGCAATCAGAACGGACATGGTGCCCTGGTTGGCGCGTTCGGCACCGAAGGTCTTCATGATGTAGACCACGGAGAAGGTGGTGTACAGGTAGAACGCGGAGTTCTCCGCCAGGCGCATGCCGACCACAAGCCAGATGCCCTTGGTTTCCTTCTTCATGGCCTCGCCCAGCGGCTTCTTCGCGGTCTGGTTCGCCGCCACGAGTTCCTTGAAGTCGCTGGAGTCTTCGAGCTTGTTACGGACGATCATGCCGGTCACGATCAGGATCACGCTGAGCAGGAACGGGAGGCGCCAGGCCCAGGCGTCGAACTCTGCTGCCGGGACGGCAGCCTTGACGGCAAGGACGCTGGAGTTGGCCAGCAGCATGCCGGCTGGCACGCCCATCTGGGTGAAGCTACCGAAGAATCCACTGCGTCCGGCAGGGGCGTGTTCGATGGAAATGACGGCGGCACCGGCCCACTCGGCTCCGGCGCCGAAGCCCTGCAGCAGGCGCAGGACCGTCAGCAGGATGGGAGCCCAGACGCCGATCTGCGCGTACGTGGGGAGCATTCCCATGGCCAGTGTGGCGAAGCCCATGATGAGCAGGGAGAGCACCAGCATGGGCTTGCGGCCGATCTTATCCCCGTAGTGGCCGGCGAACATGCCGCCGAAGGGACGGGCAACGAAACCTACTGCGTAGGTGACAAATGCCATCAGCAGGCCGGTGGCCGGGTCCTGTTCCGGGAAGTACAGACGGCTGAAGACGCCCGTGGCGGCGAGCAGGCCGAAGATGTAGTAGTCGTACCACTCGATGGTGGTACCGATGAAGCTTGCAGCCGGAACGCGCCAGGGCGCCTTCGTCTTGGCTTTGGTGTTGGAGATCGTCATTGGTCTTTTCTTTCGGATGGAAACGAAGGGAACGTCAGCGCTACCAGTCGAGGGCGATGTACTTGGTTTCGGTGAAGTCCAGCAGGCCCTGGTGGGCACCTTCACGGCCGAGGCCGCTCTGCTTGACGCCGCCGAACGGCGCTGCGGGGTCCGACACCAGTCCCCGGTTGAGGGCCACCATGCCGCTTTCGATGCGTTCGGAGACCCTGAGTCCGCGGCGAAGGTCCTCAGTGAACACGTAGGCTGCGAGGCCGTACTCGGAGTCGTTGGCGGCGGCGATGACTTCCTCTTCGGTGTCGAAGGGGATGACCGAGGCTACCGGTCCGAAGATTTCCTCACTCACCATGCGGGCCTGGAGCGGCACGTTGGTCACGACAGTGGGCGGGTAGTAGTACCCGGCGCCGTCGATGGCCTGTCCGCCGGCGAGGAGCCGGGCTCCCTGGCTGACGGCGTCGCGGACCAGCGAGTCGACTTTGCGGACGCTGGCCTCATCCACCAGCGGACCGACCTCGGTCTCGGCGTCGGTGCCCGGGCCCACGCGCATGGCGCCCATCCGCTCAGCCAGCCGGCGGGCGAACTCGTCGTGGATGCTGCGCTGGACGTAGATCCGGTTGGCGGCGGTGCAGGCCTGGCCGCCGTTGCGCATCTTGGCGATCATGGCGCCGTCGAGGGCCAGATTGAGGTCCGCGTCATCGAAGACAAGGAACGGAGCGTTGCCGCCGAGTTCCATGGAGCACTTGATCACGTTGTCGGCCGCCTGGCGCAGCAGGTGGCGCCCTACGCTGGTGGAGCCAGTGAAGGACAGCTTGCGGACGCGCGGGTCCGCAAGGATCGGGGTCATGACGTCGCTTGTTTTGCTCGTGGTGATGACGTTGACCACGCCTGCCGGGACTCCGGCGTCGATCATGAGCTGGGCGATTGCCAGGGTGGTCAGCGGCGTGAGCGTGGCGGGCTTCAGCACGGCGGTGCAGCCCGCGGCCAGCGCCGGCGCCAGCTTCCGGGTGGCCATGGCCGCCGGGAAGTTCCAGGGGGTGATGAGCACGCTGACGCCGATCGGCTGGTGCTGGACAAGGATCCGGTTGGAGCCCGACGGCGAGACGGAGACGTCGCCGATGATCCGGACCGCTTCCTCGGCGTACCAGCGGAAGAACTCGGCGGCGTAGGCCACCTCTCCACGGGCATCGGCCAGGGCCTTGCCGTTTTCGAGGGAGATGAGGTGGGCGATCTGCTCGCTGCGCTCGGTCATCAGGTCGAAGCAGGCGCGCAGGATTTCGGCGCGGCGTCGCGGGGGCGTCGCGGCCCACTCCGGGAGGGCTGCTGCTGCGGCGTCGACGGCGGCGAGGCCGTCCTCGACGTCGGCGTCGGCGATGTAGGTGATAACCGAAGCGTCGGAGGGGTTGATCACCTCGACGGTGTCACTGCTGCTGGCGTCCTGCCAGTTTCCGGCGATCAGCAGCTGGCGGGGTACCGTCAGGCCGTCGACGTCGAGCGGTTCCTGGGTGGAAAGAAGAGTCATCAGTGGTCCTTAGTCCTGATCAGCGGATGGTGCGGTCGCCGGCGTAGGCGGCGGAAACGATGGAGGTGACGGCGTCGAGGTCAAGCGGCACCGGGTTGTTGTCGATGAGCCGCTTGGAGTTAAGCGACAGCTTGGCGATCTGGGCGAGGTCGCTTTCCTGCACGCCAAGGTCCTGCAGCGTCGGCGGCAGCTCGATGGCGGCAATGACCTCATCGATCGCCTCGACGCCGGCGACGGCGGCAGCGCGCGGGTCCAGCCCGCGGATGTCGCGCCCCAAGGCTTCAGCGATTTGCGCCAGCTGCGGCTGGATCGCGTGGAAGTTGTGGCGGACGACGTAGGGCAGCAGGAGGCCGACGCCCACGCCGTGCGGGGTGTGGGTCAGGGCGCCCACCGGGTACTGGATGGCGTGTGCCGCGGCGGTTCCGGCGTTGCTGAGGACCACGCCGCCGTAGAGTGCCGCGAGCATCATCCCGGCACGGGCCTCGGTGTTCTCGGGGTCCTTGTAGGCGGTGACCAGGCTGCGGCCCACGAGCCCGATGCCGTTCAGGGCAATGGAGTCCGTCAGGATGTTCTTGCCGACGAAGACCCGTTCCGTGGCCAGGGTGGGGGTGGGTTCCCGGGTGATGGCGGTGAAGGACTCGACCAGGTGGACGAAGGTGTCGGCACCGGTGGCGGCCGTCAAGGACGGCGGGCAGGAGTAGGTGAGTTCCGGATCGCACACCGAGGCGAACGGGATGATGTGGGGGCTGGAGATGCCCATCTTCATGCCGAGGTCGGGGTCGGAGACGACGGCGATCGCCGTTGCCTCGGAACCGGTGCCCGCCGTGGTGGGCAGGGCGATGACCGGCTTGGTGGGGCCGGGAACGGCGAATTCGCCGTAGTAGTCGCTGGGCTTGCCGCCGTGGGTGAGCAGCACGGAGACGACCTTGGCCATGTCCATGCAGCTGCCGCCGCCGAAACCGATGATGGCGTCGATCTCCTGGCCCTTGAGCTGCTCGACGCAGGCCAGGATCCCCGGGGTGGGAAGCTCGGCCTGGGTCTCGCCGTAGACCCGTACGGTCAGGTCCCGGTCCTCGAGGCTGCTGACCAGGGCTCGCAGTTCGTCCGATGCGGCCAGCCGCGGATCGGTGACCACCAGGACGTTGGTGCCGAATTCGGCGGCGATGTTGGCGACGGCGAAGCGCTGCTGGGCGCCGACGACGACGCTCCGCGGCAGACGGAGGACGCCGAAAGTTGCGGGACGGATGCCCGCTGCATGCGCACACGACATTGTGAATAACTCCTAGAGATGGGGTGGGCGGCTGCCTGAAAGGTGCCGCAGATCTCAGCATTCCAGAAGCGGGTGACCCTCACCATGTGGTTCCGAGCCATATAAACCCCCTGCGCATGTGTACTGCTGCCATGTGCGTGCCGCGTCAGGGGGGGGACGTGTCCGTTGTTCAGGAACCGCCGGAACTGACACCGGCTGCCTTCATCCGCCAAAGGCGCAGCGCCACCTGGACATCCAGGGATCGGCTTCCGCGGCGCCGATCAGGGCGTCGATCCGGTCCAGCCGTTGCCTCAGGGTGTTGGGATGGATGTGGAGGGCGATGATTCCCGGGATCCCCTCGGACCGATGCCGCAGCACGGAGAGTGCCCGTTGGCGCTGGTCGTCGCCGACCCCCACCACGCGCACCACGAGCTGGAGGTGGTTCGCAAGACCGAACTGCCCAGCCCTGCGGGTGAGCGCCGCGGCGTTTTCAGCGCGAGGGCTGAGCAGGTCATCAATGAGTTCCAGCTGAAGCCGGTATTGGGCGTCCTGGAATGTGCGTTCCAACCCGGCAACGAAGCCCCGGATCACAGCCGTCAGTGGGCTCCCTGTTGCGTTCGGCGGCGGCGGTTCAGGGCGTCGGAAACTGCCACGCCGATGAGGGGAAGAACGGCCCCTATAGCGGCAACGAAGGCCGGGAGGAGAAAGCTCAAGTTTGCCAGGACCGCCAAGGCTCCGATGCCGGCGAGATCAGATGGTTGGCGGTGGCCCAGTACCCGTCGAACAAAAAAGCCCCGGCCGGCCAGGAAAAGAGTCGGCCCACCAAAAAGAAGCAGAATCGTGGCCAGATCGGGGCGGACGGCCGGATCAGTGATCACGAGCTGATCACCAACCGCCACCAGGATCAGGCCCGCCAGTAACACCACCAAGGTGTTGCCCGCCAAAATGCCGGGCCGGAATTGATCATCGACAGAAGCAAGCTTCTCCAGAATCTCCTGCTCAAGGCCGTGGAAGTAACACCACCAGATCGCGACGCTTCCGGCCAAACTTACGGTCCCGGTCAGAAATATCAAAGGGTCTTCCAGATTGCCTGCAATCGCCAGGCCGGTTGACAGGATCGTCTCGCCGAGCGCGATCAGGTAGAACAACCCGAACCGCTCAAAGATCCTCTCGCCCGGGAGCGGGACCCGGCTTCCTTCGGTCTTCCGGCCCGGCAACCGGTGTGCCAGCATATGGCCGCCCAGATCGATCGCGGCAGCGACACCCCAGAACATCAAACGGGGCCCCGGACCGAAGAAGACGCCGGCAATCCAAAACGGCGCGCTCATACACCCCCAGATCAGCGTGCGCACGAAATGGTTGTGGGTGATCTGGTCAAGTCCGACGGTGAGTATCCACGCACCCCGACCCAGCTGGACCAGGAGATAGCTCGCAGCAAAGAGCCAGCCGAAGGCGCCAAACGCTGAGCCGATTGAGGCGTTCATGAACAGTGTGACAAGCATGACGATCAGCAGCATCCACTGCACCTCAAGCCGCGAAGTGTCCAGCAATGTGGCCGTCCAGGTGGTGTACACCCACACCTTATAGACCGCAAGAAGAAGCACAAATGTCTCGCCGGCCCCCACCCATGAGGGATGCTCCAGCAAATGATGGGACAGCTGCGATAGCGCGAAGACAAAGACCAGATCGAAGAATAGCTCAAGACGCGTAACCCGGTCTCCGGAGGTCGCGGAACGCATCAGCGACCTGGCACGGAACATCAGTATCCTCCACGGGGCTTCAGGAGCGGACGGACGCCCCCTCCTGTTGTCGAAAAGAGTGACGACGGTCAGCAGAGAAGTCAAGGGGGGTCTCGCCGGAGACGTCTCATCGACTGAACGATCACGACGACGGGCGGCAGGCCAGACTTCCTCAGGCGCGGCTGTCTAAGACCGCCTGCAATTTCTCAAACGACTCGGTCCATCCGTTGCGGTGCAACCCCAGCCGTTCCTCCGTCAGAAACGGTTCCTGAGAGAGCACTACGCGCGTGCCTTCGCCGACACCCCGGAGGGAGAGGTCGACGACGGTCTCCCGGTCGTCCGGCAGCGGTTCCTCTCAGCGGAAGGCGTACACCAGGCGCCACGGAGGATCGATCTCCAGGAACTCGCCCGAGAGGTGGAACGGTTGGCCGTCCGGCGGCGTCATGCGGATTCGGTAACCACCGCCCACCACGAGGTTGACCTCCGCCTCGGGGACGGTGAAGCCGTGCGGACCCCACCACTTCACCAGTTCGGTTGATTCCGTCAGCATCCTGAAGACGTCTTCCGGGACAGCAACGAGCGTGCACTCCAGGTTCAGGACCAGCCCGCCGGTTTCGTGATTCCCGGTTGCATCGTTCCCGGTTTCCCCGTTCATTGTTCAACTCTGGCATTGCAGGGCACATATCCGGAAGGCCGACGGGACATCAGCGACGGTGAAATTGGACGCCTCATTCAACATCACGGGCACCGAAACGGGCAAGCAACGCTCAGGCAGCGTGGGCGCCCTGCGGACCCGGGAAGGCGGGCTGGCAGCCCTGCTGGGAGACCGGGACCCCTCGTCACGATGGGTCCCGGCGGTGCCATGTCGGTTCCGCACTGTGGCGGGTGCGGACGCCAGTAAGCTGCACGGCATTGATCGGATCGGGATCCTGAGTAGCATTGCAGGCAGTGCCAAGCTGAGGAGCGTCATGGACAGGATCGATGATACGGCCGCGCCGGCCACCGGCGTACAGGGCAAGGCGTACAAACTTGCAGCCGACGAGGGGACCGCCCTGTGGTTCACGAATGCACTGGTTATGGTCAAAGCAGGCGGTCCGGAGACGAAGCAGCGGCTGACCGTTGTAGAGATTTTGCATCCGGCGGGTTACTCTCCGCCGATGCACCGTCATTTGGTTGAGGATGAATCCTTCTACATTATTTCGGGTACGGCTCTCTTCGAGAGCGACGGTGAGCGCTTCACCGTGCAAAGGGGTGATTTCGCCTTTCTTCCCCAAGGTTCCACCCACTCGTTTTTGGCGGGCCCTCACGAGCCCTTCCGCTGCCTGGTGATCACCGTGCCGGCCGGCTTCGAAACCTTCACCGCCGAGGTGGGAGCACCCGCAGCGCGGAGGGAACTGCCGGAACCTGAACCCATCGACGGCCAGGCACTAATCGCGATTGCTGCACGCCACAACATCGAGATCATCGGGCCGCCGCTGACGACCTGACAATGGCGAGATGTCCCGGCCTTGAATCCGACGACGACATCCCGACAAAAGGCCATGTCGCCGTGCGGCGCGAGAAAGGGCCGTTCGTGCGTTACGCCGCCAGCCCGCTCTGGACCGCCGCTGCGTGCTCCGGTGTCCGGGTGGCGGCGAGCCGCTTCGCCAAATATTTGGCGTCCCGGCACACGCCGGGGAGGGTTTCCGACGCCGCTGCGAAGATGAGATCTTTCCCCAGCAGATACAGGCCCGGCAGGGCATCCACGATCCCGCGGTGCTGCTGCTCCCGCCAGTTCGCGGGCAGCGCCGGGATGCCCAGCCACGGGTAGGCCTCGGTGAAGCCGGTGCACCAGATGACGTTTGCCACCGGAAGGCCCTGACCGCCGTCGAGCATTACTTCGCCGTCCCGGACTCCGGTGACCCGCGGCACCAGGTGGACGCCGGCGGCCTCGAGGTCAGCGAGCTTGGTGCGGATCAACGGCGTAGCCGTGGCAGCCATCCTGGGCAGCATCTTGCGCCCGACCGGCGTGTTGGTGTTGAGCACGTGCAGCCCGGCGAAGCGGACCACCGGGAGGAAGAAGCGGGCCGCGGTCCGGCCGTGCCGGAACGGGATCTCGGCGCTCGGCTTGCCGGCCAGCCAGGTTTCATGCGTGCGGCTGGTCTCCAAGGCGATCTCCGCCCCGGAGTTGCCCACCCCCACCACCAGGACGGGACCGGGCTGGAGCTGGGCCGGGCTCTTGTAGTTGTGGGAGTGGAGCTGCACGACGTCGGACGGCAGTTCCGCCGCAAAGCCCGGCGTCTTGGGCAGTTGGCAGGCACCCGTGGCGAGGACGACGTTCGCCGCCGTCCAGCGCTGCGTCCCGGCCGTGACATGGAACCGCTGCCCGTCGTGGCTTAGCCGGGTGACGGCCGTGTTGGGCCGGACCGGCAGGTGAAACCGGGAGGCGTAGTCCTCCAGGTAGTCCGCCTGCTCGTCCTTGGTGGGGAAGGCGAGGGGGTCTCCCGGGAAGGGCCGGCCGGGCAGGCCGTCGTACTTGGCCGGGGTGAACAGGCGCAGCGAGTCCCAGCGGCTCCGCCATGCGTCGCCGACCCGTGTGCCGGCGTCGAGAATGACAAAGCTGCGCTGCTGCTGCGCCAGGTAGTAGCCCAGCGCCAGGCCGGACTGTCCGGCGCCGACGATGACGGTGTCGACGGCGCCGCCGGTGTCAGTTGCTGGGGTGGTGTTCATGGTGGTCCCTTCTTGGTTGCGTGTGCAGTGGGTGGCTATGAACGTTGTGGCTGCTGTGGCGCCGGGTGGCCGGCGGGTTCGGACCGGAAGCTTAGGTACCAGATGAGCAGCAGCGCGGAGGCGACGACGTAGAAGGAGTGCAATAGCCAGATCGGCCCCGGAGGGAGGCTGAAGACGTAGACGGAGTGCACTGCGTTGGCGACGTTGCTCAGCGCGAGGTAGCCGAGGCTGTAGGAGTCAAGATCCCTCGTGCGTAGTGCCTTGAGCAGCATGGGCAGGTAGCTCACGGCGAAGAGGCCGGTGGATACCATTCCTGCGAGCACCGAAACGTTCATGCCATTAACGCTATTTTTCGTCGCGCCGTGGCGAATCGGGCGAATCACCCATTTCCTATCTGCCGGAGAGAAAAATCCGGCGGGCGGGGATGGGTAATTTTATGCAGGGAGGGAGGTCGGGGCGAGCCCGTGCTGGTAGGCGTAGGCCGTGACCGCGGCCCGGGAGGTCAGGCCCAACTTGGTGAAGATATTGCTCAGGTGCCGGGCCACCGTTTTTTCGCTGATGAACAGCTCGGATGCGATGTTCCGGTTGCTCAGTCCGGCGGAGACGAGCTGGACCACCTCGGTTTCGCGTGCGGTGAGCGGCCCGGCGTCGGCGGTGTGATGAGCGTCGTTCCCGGTGGTTGGCGCCGGGGTTGTCCGGGTGTCCGGCGCGACGGGCAGCGAGTGCTCAAGCTCCGATAGCGCCGGCGCGGCGCCCAGCTCGGAAAATACTGCCCGGGCCGCTTCAAGTTCCAGCCGGGCGGATTCCTCATCGCCGAGTGCGGCGCACAGCCTGGCCAGGAGGGCGCGGCAGCGGGCCGCTTCGAACGGTGCATCGAGGCTGAGCCAGCGGGACCACGCGCGGCGAAGCGGGATCAGGGCAGCCCGGGGGTCGCCTTCGTGGAACAGGACAGAGGCCTCGGACTGCTCGGCGAGGGCGTGCAGCAGGGGCATGTCGATCGAGGCGCAGAGCGAAGCCAGCTCCTCCATGGCAGCCCGTGCTGCCCGTGCGTCGCCTGCTGCCAGTTCGATTTCCACCCGGGCGGCGAGCATCTGGCGCCGGTGGGTGGGGTCGGCGCCGTCCATGGCCTGCCGGAGCAGGGACTGGGCCTGGTCCGGCTTGCCCTGGGCCAGGCGCAGGAGCGCCAGTCCGGGCTGCGGCGGGAAACCGGTCTCCAGAGCGTGCCGGTAGGAGGCCTCGGCGGCGTCGAAGTCGCCCCGGAGCCTGTGGATTTCGCCCTGCTCGTAGAAGCCGCCGTAGGTGGCCAACAGGTCGCCGCGGAAGGCGAGGTCCTGCGCCCTCTTGGCCGCGTCGATCGCCTCGGCCCAGGCGCCGTGCAGCCGGTACAGCTGGGAGCGGTGCATCTGGCATTGGCCGCTGTAGGCCACCAGGCTCTGCTGCGCGTCGCACCACCGGTCCAGCGCCCGGGTCCACTCGTGAGCCCGTTGCAGGTCGAAGGCCAGATGGCAGGTTCCGATCACAGCGCAGTAGATGATCCCGGCCGGGACCGGCGAGATCTCCCCCACGGTTACGGCCACCATGGCTTCGTCGAGTAGGGCCAGCCCGTCCTCGAGCCGGCCCTGCATGATCTTTGCCTGCCCCAGACCCAGCAAACCGAGGGCGGCCGCGTCAGCGTCGCCACGTTCCCGTCCGAGGTCGGCGGCACGGGTGAAGGCCTCCGCGGCGGCGGCGCCGTCGCCGCGGTAGAGGGCGCCCAGCCCGGCAGGGACGGACAGCATGCCCTCGAAAGGGCAGGGTTCGGGCAGGTCCTCGACGATCCGGTGGGCACGGGCGAGCCAGCCGGCGCTGCGGGCCGCCTCGCCCAGCAGCATAAGGTTCAACCCGGACCAGGCGGCGCAGCGGACGGCGGCGGAGTAGTCGCCGTCGGCGAGGTACTTCAGGTGCGCCCGGGCCAGGATCTCCACTCCCTCGGAGCCCCGGCCGGTGAGGATGATGGAGGTGGCCAGCTGTTCCAGATCGCTGGCCGGAAGTTCGGCGTCGTGGTCGGCCGCGGTGTACTGCCCTACGGCGTCCGGCCAGCGCCGTTCGGCGTAGGCTTCCCGGCCGTGTGCGAGTGTAGACATCGCGCCTCCCCGTTCCCGGTGGCGGGTCTGAGCCGGTGGGCGCTGCCCAGCCCGGCGCTCGCGGAACCGGTGGTGGGCGGCGCGGCCCGTCATCTGCTTTTCAGGCTACCGCCGGGGTTAAGGGGCGGCAAGGTGCGGGGCTGGCGCGGCCCAGCACTCGGCGAGGGGCTACTTTTCGCCTATGCGGCCGCCAGCGTTCATCGCTCAGAAGTGGAACCGGCTCTTCCGTCCGTCAAGCCCATGAACATGGTCCTGCAGGATGTCCACGTGCTTGCGCGAGACCTCCACGGCATTCTGGACATCGCCGGCACGCAGGGCCGCCACCAGTGCCACGTGAGCTCTCAGCAATAAGTGTTGATCCGGATCCGTGGATATTGCCGGACACCGGTTTTGTTGTTCTTCGCGATGTTGACACGCCCTTCCCGACAGCAGTCCCCGTTCCAGCGGAGCCTTCCAGCGCCTAGTTCAGCGAGACGTTCGCTGCTAGTGGTCGGGACGACCCAAGGAATCAGAGCTTTGCGCAACAAACCGGCTAGGGCTTCCGTCGCCGGGGTGCAGTCCCCGGTCAAAACCGTGATTCACTCCTGAGCTGTTTAGGAAACAACACCCTCAGGACGGCCAGTTCGCGGCGCCCGGCCCGTCGAACAACGCGCTGGTGCTGCTCTGAGGCACCACCACGTGGACGGCGTTGCGCTCGATGGTGAAGTCGGTCGGCGTGGTGACGGCGATCTCGCCGTCGAGGTTTACCGGCATCTGCGGCTCGGTGACCAGGCGGACGTGCCGGCTGGTCAGGTGGTGTACCCGGTCGTGTTTGATGAAGCTTCCGTCCTTGAGTAGCCGTGCGATCGTCACGTGCTCCCGGACCGGGCCTGCCAGGATGGCATAGATGTCAAGGGTGTGATCGTCGATCCCTGCCGTGGGGGAGACCGTGTTGCCGCCGCCATAGTGCCGGCCGTTGCCGACGGCCACCTGAAGCAGGTCCTCGAGCTCCAGCGGCTCGTGGTCCCCTTCCGGGAACTCGAGGCGGGCCCGGAACGGCTTGTGCCGGGCGTACGCCCCAAGCGTGGCGATGCTGTACGCAAAGGGTCCGATGTACCGCTTCAGCCGGGGGCTGAGCGCTTCGGTGACTGCCACGGAGAGGCCCGCGGAGGCGACGTTGAGGAACGGCGCACCGTTGGCCCGGCCGAGGTCGATGTCCACCACCTTCCCTTCGGCGACGGTAGCGCACGCCTCGGCAAGATTGTTCGGCAGCTCCAGCGTGCGGGCGAAGTCGTTGGCGGTGCCCAGCGGGAGAACGCCGAGCATAACGTTGGTGCCGGCAACCCGGCCGGCGGCGTAGGACACCGTCCCGTCGCCGCCTCCAACAACGATCATGTCGTGCCCGTCCGCAAGCACCCGGTCAAGCGTCCCGGCCAGGTCTGCCCCGGAGAGCACATGGTGCACGGAGGAGATGGGTACTCCTTCCTTGCGCATTGTGTCCACGGCAAGTTCGGATGCCGCCCCTCGGCGGGATCCGGCGTTGATGACAACGGCGGCGGAGCGTGGGCCCGGGGCAGTTTTCATGTGGGCCATGCTAGGTGACGGACCCGGGTGTTTACCATCGCGCCGGCGCCGTTCGGGGTCGCCCGCAGGTGCCTTGCGCAAAACGTGAGCCGTCACACCTTCTAAGGTGAGCCTTCCCACCTTATTCTGAGTAAGTCACAATAAGCCTGTAAAGTTGGATGCAGGCCAGCGTAGCCCTTGAGTACCGCACCGGTGAAGATACCCGGGACAGCCGGGCAAACGCCACAATGCGCAACGCCCTCCTGCTTGAGCGGCACAAGAACCTATGTGTGTGGCCCTCATCCAGAAACCTCACGGAGAACCATGACTATCTTGACCGAACGTCCCGAAGCCTCCTCATCCACCACCGTCGCTGACACCGCATCGCGCGGCGGCAGCTACGTGACCCTCCCCGCCGGCAGCGTCCCCGCCGGCGTCGAGGGCAGCTATGTCACCGTCGCCGGTGTTCGAAACCTGCCCCCCGTCACCCGGGGCAGCTATGTCACGGTAGACGGCACTCCCGTTGTTGCCGCCGGCGTCATCGAGGGCAGCTACGTCACTCTTCCGGCGGCGGCCTAGTTTCCAGCGCCCTGCGGGGGTAGAACCACCGCGCGGGCATGAAAGGAGGCCGACGGCGACACCAGGTGTCGTCGTCGGCCTCCTTTTTTCGCGCCAGCGGACGTTTGTACAGGCTTCGACGAGCTCAACCACGGAGTTCCACGGTGTCCGGAGGCGCGCTCGACAGGGCTTAGGGACGAACGGGTGAGGCCGCTTCGTTTCCGAGCACCGTCGTCCAGGGGCTGGCGGTCCACTCCGTCACGACGCCGTTGATGACGTAGGGATCGGCGGATGCAAAAGCTTTCGCGGCCTCGAGCGCGTTTTCGCCGGTGAAGATCAGCAAGCCTTTGAAGGGGACTTCTCCAACGGCGCCGCCCAGCAGAAGCTCGCCGCGTTCGACTGATTCCCACCCCGCCCGAAGATGGTCTGCGCGGTATTGTTCGCGGCTTTCAAGGTAGTTGTCTGCGTAGGTGTATTCGAGGACGGCGTGCATGCCTGTCTCCATATCGTTCAGGGATTTCGTTCGTTGTAGAAGCAGCCTACCCACCGGGACTTAGCCAGAAACGGAGGCCGCCCCAACCTGTACCCGGCGGGTGTCGGCGAAATCGCCAGCTTAATGGTCCGCCTTCCGGCGTCCGTTCGTCAGGTGGCGCCGCCGCCCTCCGTCAGGCCCATGAACATCGTGCGGTGCAGGATGTCCACGTGCATGCGCGAGACCTCCACGGCTTCCTGGATGTCGCCGACGCGCAGGGCCGCCACCAGGGCAACGTCGTCGCAGTTGGACTTGTGCAGCAGCTCGATGGGGTAGGGGATGAAATAGGCATACAGCTCCGCCAGCGTCTCGTGATAAACCTCGACGGCGGTGCCCAGCCCGGACGCGGTGCCCACCAGTTGGTGGAACTGCTCGTCCGCCTGGTGGTAGCCGGACCAGTCCGCGGACTCGGCCATGCTGTGCGTCAGCCGGTCGAGCTCATCCAGTTGCTCCGCCGTCGCGTTGAGGGCCGCGTAGTGGGTGACGGCGCATTCGAACGGCAGCCTCCGGTCCACCAGCCGGTTCACGGCCTGGGACTCGGCCGGTGACGCCGTGAGCTCGGCCAGCACGTTCCGCGGAGGCTCGTCGGCCACGAACGTGCCGCCGGCCCGGACCCGGCGGCGGACCACCACGCCCTGGTCAGCCAGGCTGGCCAGCGCCCGGCGGGCGGTAATCGGGCTCACCGCGGCGACACTGGGTGTCGTCGTCGGCCTCCTTTTCGTGCCAGCCGGGCAGCTACCCCGCCACCGCCGCCTTCGCGGCCTGCTTGGCCTTCATCCACTCGCTCAGCCACGGGGCCCGGACGCTCGACGTGATCCGGCAGTCGGCCACAAAGGTTCCCTTGGCGCCGGCGTCGATCCAGTCCTGGAGCGCGGAAAGATCCGCCAGCGAGTGGACGATCGCCGACTCAGCACCGAGCGCTCGGGCGACGCCGCTGAAGTCCACCTCGGGGATCAGCATGGGCTTCTCGGTCAGGCCCTGGGAGCCGTACTGGTGGATTTCGGCTCCGTAGGCGGCATCGTTGTAAATCACGACGACGGCGCTGCTGGCCGTGCCGATGAGCGATTCGAGGTCGGACAGGCCCATCAGGAAACCGCCGTCGCCGGAGGCCAGCACCAAGGTGCGGCCGTCCTCCACCGCGCGGGCGGCCCCGACGGCGCTGGCAAGGCCCAGCCCGATGGCTTGATAGGCGGTCCCCACCATGACCAGGTCCTGCGGCCTCGGGATGCGCCAGTACATGGGTGCCCAGCCGACGAAGTGGCCGCCGTCCTGGACCACCGTGCGGCGCTCCGGCAGCACCGCATCCAGTGCCGTGGCAAGGGAGCGCGGATCCAGCCGGCCGTCCGGGGTCTCCGCGGAGCCTGCCTGGTGGCCCGGTCCCTCGGCCAGGCGTTTGCGGGCTTCCGCGCGCCAGGCTTCTGCGCGGCTGGCGGTCGGTGAGGCCGGGCCAACCAGCATCCCCAGGATGCGTGCCGCGGCAGACTTCACGTCCGCGCTGACGAACGTATCCACCCGGGGGTGCGTCGGCTGCAGGGCGGCGTCTATCTGGATGACGGTGCTGTCCGGGCCGATCAGGTGCCCGAACCGCATGGTGAAAGGGCTCAGGCTTGCCCCGGCCACGAGGACCACATCGGCCTCACCCATGAGCCCGGCCGCGGTTTCCGTGCCGAAGCCGCCCGCGACGCCGAGGTATCCCTCGCCCTGGAGGAGGTTGAGCGCCAGGGCGGTTCCGGCGGTCAGCGCGCCCAGACGGTCGGCGAGTTCCCGGAGCTCCGGGCCGGCGCCGGCGAGATGAGCACCGCGGCCGGCGAGGATCAGCGGCCGCTTCGCCCCGGCGAGCAGCCGAGCCACCTGCCCAAGGCCACCGTCGACGTCGTCACTCACCGCCGCTGCCAGCGGCGCCGGAAGTTCCTCTTCAGCAGCCTCGAGCGCCGCGAGGTCGTAGGGAATAGCAATGACGACGGCGGTCCGCTTGGTGAGCGCGTATTCCACCGCCTGCTGCGTGATGGCGCCCGCGGCTTCACGGGTGACGTTGAAGGTCGCCGCGCCGACGCCCGCGGCGATTGCCGCCTGGTCCACGTCCTGGGGCCGGGCGCCGCTGCTCGGGGCGTCGCCGGTGACCAGCACCACGGGGATTTGCGCCTGGACCGCCTCCGCGAGGGCGGTGAGTGCATTGGTGTAGCCGGGGCCGTAGGTGGTGGTGCCCGCTGCGAGACGTCCTGATGTCCGGTAGTAGGCGTCGGCCGCGGCGATGGCGGCGCCTTCATGGCGGACGGGGGAGAAGCGGAGGCCCAGCTTTTCCGCGGCGTCCAGGAAGTAGACGTTGCCGTTGCCCATCACGCCGAAGACATCGCTGAGATAGCTGCTGAGAACCTGCGCCACGCGGCCGGAGACGGTAAGTGTCATGCAGGAATCTTGTGGGCTGGTTCACAGATAGGCAAGAGCATGGAAGTGGATTGGGATTTTTGGCAGCAAGCTAACACTGCAACTGAAAATTTGCCCACCTGTGGCGCGCATCACCCGTGCTTAGTGCGCTTAGTGCGAGGGCCGGGATTCCTGCTCGGACAGCCGACTCAGGAGGCCGTCGTAGCGGGGCGGCATGAGTTCCAGTACGGAAATGGCCGTGCTGGTCCGTTGGATTCCCTCGATTTCCAGGATCTCGTTGGTGATGCGGTAGAGATCGGCCGTACTGCGTGCCACCACCTTGGCCATGAGGTCCGCGTCCCCGGTGGTGGCGTGCACCTCGATGACCTCCGGAATCGCGGCGAGCCCGTCTTCCACCGCACCTGTCCGCGTCTGGCTGATGGACAGTGAGAGGAAGGCCATCAGGTCATAGCCAAGCGCGGCGGGATCCAGTCTCCGGCTGAAGGAGCGGAGGGCGCCGCTGCGCTCGAGCCGCGCCAGCCGGGCGTGGACAGTGTTCCGTGCGACGCCGAGCGTCCGCGAGAGTGCCAGGGCGCTGGCTTCAGGATCTTTGTCGAGGGCCAGGATGATCCTGCCGTCGAGGGAATCCAGGGTGCGGGGGTTCGGAATGGTCATATTTTCACCGCAGACAGTAGAAGTTGAGCAGAAGTCCCAATGAGTTGAGAGTATCTTGCATTGTGGGACGGGTCACAATCATGATCGTTCCTCATGACCCGTGATCAGCTTCTGACCGCACCGGACACCGCGCTCCCCACCCTTCGTGGCGCGGTGGCTGGACTTCCGCCCTACGTCCCGGGCCGGCGCAGCGCCGGCGCGGACATTGCAGCCCTCGCCAGCAACGAAAGCCACTACGAGCCACTGCCCGCTGCCGCCGCTGCGGTGGCCGCAGCGGCCTGTACCATGAACCGCTACCCTGACAGTGCCGCCGTCGAACTCCGTGAACGGATTGCCCTCCACCTCGGCGTCACGGCCGGAGAAGTCGCCGTGGGGCCCGGCAGTGTCGGCGTCCTCCAGCAGATCATCACCGGACTTTGCGACGCCGGAGATGAAGTGATCTTCGCGTGGCGCTCGTTTGAGGCCTACCCCATCCTGGTTGAGCTGGCAGGCGCCTGGCCGGTCCGCATCCCGCTGGACGGCGCTGAGGGCCACGACCTCGATGCCATGGCCGCGGCCATCACTGCCCGCACCAAGGTCATCCTGCTCTGCACCCCCAACAACCCGACCGGTGTGCCGATCAGCCATGAAGGGATCGAGGCCTTCCTGCAGTCCGTCCGCTCGGACATCCTCGTGGTAATCGATGAGGCCTACGTGGAATACGCCGAAGCGGGCAGCCGTCCCGATTCCCTGGCGCTGTACCGCCAGTACCCGAACCTCTGCATCCTGCGCACCTTCTCGAAGGCCTACGGACTCGCTGGCCTGCGGGTGGGATACGCCGTGGCCGCGCCGGACATCGCCGAGGGACTGCGCCGGACTGCCCTTCCCTTTTCGGTGAGTGCGCTGGCCCAGAAGGCGGCCATCGCGTCGTTGGATGCCGGGGAGGAGATGGAAGCGCGGGTGGCCGCCGTCAAGCTGGAGCGGGCACGGATGGCCGCGCAGCTGAAAGCGCAGGGCTGGAAACTGCAGGCGAGCCAAGGCAACTTCCTGTGGATCCGTGCTGATGAACATTTGCTCGCGAGGCTGGTGGCCGCGTTCGACGCCGCCGGCATCCTGGTGCGGGGGTACCAGGGCGACGGCGTGCGGATCACCGTTGCTGACACGGCCTCCAACGACCGCGTGCTCCGGCTTTTGGAGGCCCACGTAGCCTCGACAATCGACTGACCTGAAACCCCAATCCGTTCCACCTACAACCAGAGGACTCCCCATGGAACAACAGACAAAGACGTCTGGCCGCGCACTGGGCGCGGCACTCAAACCCCGCCAGCTCACCATGATGGGGCTCGGAAGCGCCATCGGCGCGGGCCTGTTCATCGGCTCCGGCGCCGGCATCCAAGCTGCAGGACCGGCCGTGCTGATCTCCTACCTTGTGGCTGGCACCCTCATCATCTTGGTGATGTGGGCGCTCGGCGAGATGGCCGCCGCCCATCCGGACAGCGGCGCCTTCTCCGTCTATACCGCCAAGGCCTACGGGCCGGTGGCCGGTGCCACGGTGGGCTGGCTGTGGTGGCTGCAGCTCGTGGTGGTCATCGCCGCGGAAGCCCTCGGTGCGGCAGGACTGCTGGCCACCATCTTCCCGGCCCTGCCGGTATGGCTGATGGCCTTCGTGTTCATTGTTGTGCTCACCGCTGTGAACCTCACCAGCGTGAAGAACTTCGGCGAGTTCGAGTTCTGGTTCGCCCTGCTCAAGGTAGCGGCAATCGTCGGGTTCCTCCTGGTGGGCGCTGCCCTGCTGTTCGGCTGGCTGCCGGGCGTGCAGTCGCCGGGCTTGGCCAACTTCACCGGAGACGGCTTTGCGCCCGACGGCTTCGCCGGGATCGCCACAGCACTCTTCGTAGTGGCATTTGCGTTCGGCGGCACCGAGATCGTGTCCGTGGCGGCAGCTGAGACCGCCGAGCCTGCCCGCAGCGTGAAGAAAGCGGTCCGCACGGTGCTGTGGCGCATCCTGGTCTTCTACATCGGCGCCATCTTCGTCATCGCAGCGGTGGTTCCCGTGGGGTCGGCGGGGCTGAAGAGCCCGTTCGCCGCCGTGTTGGAAGCCGCCGGCATGCCCGGCGCAGCCACCGCCATCACCCTGGTGGCCGTCGCAGCGCTGCTCTCCGCCCTCAACGCCAACCTCTACGGTGCGTCACGGATGGCGTACTCCCTCGCGGAGAGGGGTGAAGCGCCACGCCTGCTAGCCTCGGTGTCCAAGGCGCGTGTCCCGGTTGTCGCAGTCCTGGCCAGCGTCGCCTTCGGCGTTGTCACGGTTGTGCTGGAGTTGGCTTTCCCGGAGAAGGTCCTTCCCATTCTGCTCAACATCGTGGGTTCGACGTGCCTGCTGGTGTGGACGTCCGCGCTCCTCGCCCAGCTCGCACTGCGCCTCCGCGCCGACCGCGAGGGAACGGAGCTTCCCCTGCGGATGCCCGGCTTCCCGTGGCTCACGGTGTTTGGTCTGGTCATCCTTGCGGCGATCTTCACGGTGGGATTCATCGGCGAGGATTCCCGTCCGCAGCTTCTGAGCACTTTCGCACTCGTGGCGCTTCTGGCGGTGGCTAACTGGCTGAACCACCGTTCCGGTAATGTTCCGGGCCGCATTGAATCTGAGGACCGCGATAATCAGCCAGTGCTTATCGACTAAAATCAGGTGCTTTAACGGGGGTTGAGCAGACGAAGGGCGCGTCCGGTCTGGCCGGGCGCGCCCTTGGCGTTTTGAGGTGCCGGGCGATAAAAGTGCTGAATGCTCCTGGGCCGGACGGCATACCCGACCAGCGAGTTTTAGTTAGCTGTTCAAAAAAGTGTTCGGTTACGTCGACCCCGACTTGGAGTGGTGTCTGTGCGACACGACGTAGGTGCTCGTCATCAGTGAAGTAAACTAAGTCGCCAATCAACAAGAACCGGAATCTGGTGAGCAGCAGAAACGTAACATTCCACGTCTTCTGCGTCCCTTTCTCGCCCTTTCCAGGGACCCTCTCCTGAAGTTCCCAGACAATACTCAGGTTTTCCGCCTATGTGGTTATAGTTCCTCGTGGGGGATTGATCTGTCTGGCCTGCCACAGGGCTATATCTCAGTGACACCGCATGGCGGAGAAGCCACCCAGAGAATCAGCCAATCGAGTTAGACAGGACAGGAACTCCCATGACAGAGAATACAACGGTGCCCGACACCACACGTGAGGGCGAGGCCCGGGCAGCAACGGGGAAGGCAAAGAAGCCGCTGAACGTCCTCGGGCTGATCGCGCTCATCACAGCAGCGCTCGGGTTCATTTTCGCTTGTGTCCCCGGCGCTCTCATCGTTGGCTGGGTGCTGCTGCCAATCGCGTTCGTTCTGGCCCTCGTTTCTCTGTTCCTCAAGGACAAAGCGAAGTGGATGGGCATCACGGCCCTGATCGTGTCCATCGTGGGAACTATCGTCGGGTTCGCGGTGTTTTTCTCCGTCGTCGCATCGTCGGTTGACAACGCTTTCGGAAGCGGAGACACCAAAGTCGTCCAGCCGTCCAGCAATGCAGGTGCCACTGGCGGAGCCGCGGACGCGAAGCCTGCGGCCAAGGCAGGAACCCGCGAGAACCCATACCCGATCGGCTCGGTTATCGAGTCTAAAGACTGGCGCGTTGTGATCAACTCGGTCACCCTCGCCGCCACGGATGCCGTTGTTGCTGCCAACCAATTCAATAAGCCGCCGACCGCCGGGTCGGAGTACATTTTGGTGAACTACTCCGCTACTTACATTGGCGATGACGCCAACGGTCAGATGCCTGCCTTCGTGTCAATTGACTACGTTACGGCGGACGGCAAGACGGTCAACGACCTAGACAACCACGCTGTCGCACCGAAGCCTATCGACTCCGTGAGCACGCTATACAAGAATGCCACCGCGACGGGCAACGAGGCCATTGAAGTTCCTGCCGCCACGGCCGGCCAAGGCGTCCTCGCCGTCAGGCCGGGCATGCTAGGTGACAAGGTATTCGTCGCCGTAAAGTAAACACTTACAGGAAGGCCAAGGCCCCCGGCACATCACCGGGGGCTTTGTCGCGCCGCGCCGGGAGCCAAGGCGGTCCTGTTTACCATCGCCGGCTTCCCGAAGCGCCCATGGAACACTGACCTAGCGCCCGAGGCAAAAGTCCTTGAGGATGGAGCTGCCCCCAGTTTCAAGGCCGAACGCGAGCGCGCCTTTATGTATATGCCTCGTATTTTGAGGCGATGCGACATCGCGGGCGGCGGAGGCGATGGCGTCAGACACTCAGCACCCACGCCGCGTAGTTCGGTTGCAGCAGCCAGCCGTCCTGGTCCGGCGGAGCGGCGCTGTGCCGGTAGGGAGTTTGACCTGATCGCTTCCCGTGGCGGAGGCAACGAGGAAGTGCTCGTTGCGTTCGCAGATGAGGAGGTTGCCCGACTCGACCCGCCAGGTGCCGCCGTCGTCTGCAGTGACCTTGTTCTTCCACAACTGCACTTCTACGTCTTTTCGACGACCAGCATGAGGTCGCGGCCGACTTCGAAGTCCAGAAGGTCATTAAGTCCGAGCACGAACGACTCGTGCACCCTGAACCGTACGCCGTCATCCACTTCTTCGACGTTTCCGAGAATCACCGCCGCCGGGGTTACAGAGCCAATGGCGTCCAGTTGCCCGCGGACCGGAACGCCGGCACCCCGCTTGTGGCGTTCTCCGTCTCCGAAGATTCGGATAAATTCTGGGGCTCCCGGAGCCGGGACCGACATGAGCACACAGCACAGCCGAAGGACTACCAGCGGATGTTCGTCGGCGGCTCGTAACCGCCAGCCCCGGGAGCAGCGACCGGCACATGTAATCTGTCTCCGTTACCAGTACCTATTGATGGGGGAACCTTTTGACCGAGAACGTCCCGCCGGTACCGCCGGCACCCGAGCACCCGTACGCCAATTGGCCCCAGCCCGGGCAGGGCAGCTACCCGTCTCAGGGCCCGTACGGCCCTCCGCAGCCGTACACCCCGCCAGGCTACGGCCAGCAGCCGCCGCAATACGCTCCCTACCCGCCGCAGCAGTACCCGCCCGCCGCCTATTGGCCGCAGGCCAGTCCGCTGAAGCCCAAGACCTCGGGCTACCGGGTCGCGTCCGGCATCGTCGGCATTGTCCTCGGTGTTTGGCTGTTCATCCCGTCCATCGCCGGCTTCAGCAACGGCAGCAGCACAGCCTTCATGGCGTTCCTCGTCCTGGTCGCGGCACTGGGCAACATCACGGCCGGCATCGTCCTTCTGGCTAACCAGCGGAACCGGAACCAGGGCCCGCCGGTGACCTCGCTGAGCTTCGCCGGATTCGCCTTGCTGCTGGGGCTCATTGGGCTCGCCGTGACATACTTCGGCGCGGCCCTCTTCGTGTCGTCGCTGCTGCTGGCCACGCCGGTGCTGATCGTAATGAGCCTGGGGCTGGCCAAGGAGATGCGTACTGCCTGAAACCACCGACCTGGCCCCGCATCGCTAGTTCGGTGCGGGGCCTAGTCCTGGGGTCCTAACCTGCGGCTGCACCTGTTCGCCGCCCAGGGCAACGGGATGCGGGCGCCGTCGCCCCGGGCGCACATCGGATTCATCCGGGCCCCACCGGGACATCGACCTCGGGCGGCCCGAGCTCCTGGCCATCGTAGAAGCAGGCGGCGCCGGGCACTTCGGGCAGCGCCACGAGCGCGGCCCGCGCCTGAGTGAGGAGGAGCTCGCCGCTGCAGAACTGGGTGACGGACTGGACGATGTCGTGGTTTTCCAGAGCCCACGTCGGAGTAGCACCATGCGCTAACCGCGGAGCCTCGAACTCGTTGCCGACGGTGGCCCGCCTCGGCGGAACCGGCCGAGATTCCCGAAGAGTCGCATCTAGCCGTCGTTCGCGGTGAATACAGCCAAGGGCTGCCTCCGCCGCCCAGCGCCAGCCCCGCAACGTCGAGGCAGTGTCAGCCTGGACGCGGACGAAACCGCCCGCGTCCAGCTGTACGAACACCCGAAACGGGCCTTACGAGAACTGCTCTTCAAACGCCGGGGCGCCAATGTGGACTGTCCGCTCTTGAAGGAGCGGGACCACTGACTCTGGGAGCCCGTCAATGGAATGCGGTGTTTCACGGTGGGATGCAAAGGTGTCCTCGTCTTTCCACCCCTCGATCAGGATCAGGTGGCCCTCATCGCTGGGCGTTTCGAGGATGTGGAAGTACTCCAGTCCTGGTTCGCTGAGGGTGGCTTGAGCAACTGGCAGCAGCCTCTCCAGCACCGCCTCCCGGGCCGTCGCCGGGAAGTGGTAGTGGGCCACAGTGGTGACGGTCATAGCTGAATCACCATGTTGTCGCCGCCGACGGCGCGGGCACAGCGCCATGCAGCGCGCCGGCGTCGACAATCCCGAGATCGGCGTCTGCGCCATCAACCCGCACGCGGGGGAGAATGGCCTCTTTGGCCACGGCGAGGAAGCCGAAAAGATCACCCCGGCCATCGAAAAAGTGCAGGCCGACGGCATCGATGCCCGCGGCCCGCTCCCGGCGGACACGGCGTTCTTCCTGGCCGGCCGCGGCGACTACGACCTCATCGTGGCGATGTACCACGACCAGGGCCACGGCCCCGTCAAGGTGCTGGGCATCGAGGCTGGCGTCAACATCACCGTGGATCTGCCCGTGATCCGCACCTCCGTGGACCACGGCACGGCCTTCGACATCGCGGGCAAGGGCATAGTGGACGTGCGCAGCATGATCGAGGCCATGCGCCAGGCCGCGGAGATGTCCCCGAGCCCGGTGCTGCACAGGTATGAAACGATCCTTAAGTCCGTTCCTCCTGCTCCAGCGAAGCGGCCCGAATGCTCAGTGCCCGTAAACGTCTTTGAAGTCCTTTGCGACCCACAAGATGTGAAAAGTGTCCTGTATTCGAACGCCTCCCACTGGCAGTTTCCCGTGGTACCGGAAGAACATGAATCTCTCCTCGGTATCAAATTTTACCGGGACAGGAACGTTGATCTGTCCTAGCGGTATGAACTCCGTGCCCAAGGCGTGCCGTCCGCTGCTCTTGATGGTAGCCCAGTCGATTTTTGCGAGCCGGTGAAGCGTCAGCACGAGAGCGATCTGCTGATCCTTGCTCAGGTCATCCGGGCAGTTTCCACTCTGGGTGTACCTGAAACAGAATTTAGGATGTTCTTTGTCGTAGTTGACGGATTCGACCACGGGGACGGTCGCGCTGGTACCGGCAGGGCGAGTGCCCTTAGTTTTCGCCATTTGCTAGGAAGCGCGGGCTGCGAAGTACTTTGCGATATCGGTGACCGGAATAACCTTGCGGTTCTCGTTCTCCCGGAATTTTTCTTTCCAGGGGTTTTCGTCGTGGGTCATGTTCCGAAGCTTCGCCGCAGTAAAACCACCGTAGCTGTTCCAGATGGTCGCTAAGTAATTGTGCTGTTCATCCGTGAAGGTGTCCCAATTGAACTGCGGGTTCTTCGACATTACGGGGCTGCTGCCGGAGTCCTTGTACATCCCGTAGACCGTGGCAACGACAGGCCCGTGCGACCACGCCTCAATCTGTTCCGAAAAGAGGGGCGTGCCATATTTGCCGAGGTGATGGCCCTGCGCGTAATAGAGAAGCTTTTGGAGCTTCATATTGGTCAGATCCGAGGACTCCTCGTCAGAAGCCGCCCAGTTGATGAACCATTCGGCTACGTCCTTAGCCTTCAGCATGAGTCCCCTCCAATCCCGTACGATGCCGACCTTGCATCCCACCGCTACTAGGTTAGCGCGTCGTTGCCTACCGAGATTTCCATCGGTCGGCTCATCTTACTGCCTCCGTATGACAGAGCACTGATTCTGCGGGTTCACCTACTTGCGGTTGCCGCTGATTCGGACCAGTGCACAAGGGCCGTCGTGCGGCGACAGCCGAACACGTCCGGTCAGTTCCATGTGACAGAGGAAAAAGACGACAAACGCCTGGTCGAGATCAGCGGTAAATACAAGCGCCCCCACGTCTCCGAAGGAAACGTGTACAGCACTTCATGTGGAAAATCGCTCAGTGGCGCAGTACCCTCAGCCCCGGAGCACCCAGGCGGCGTTGTTCGGTTGCAGCCAGCCGTCCTCGGCCAGCGGTGCGGCGCTGAGCAGCACCGTTCCGGCGGGAAGCTTCACCGGTTCAGTGCCCATGGCGACGGCGACCAGGAAGTGCTCGTTACGTTCGCAGATGAGGAGGTTTCCGGCCTCGACACGCCAGCTGCAGCCGTCATCCGCGGTGAAGACCTCGTTCTTCCACAACTGCCGGCGAAGCTCCAGCGCCGCTTTGGTCAGAATCAGGGCCGACTGCGGATCCTGCTCCTGCAGCTCGACGGCGTGCGTGCCCCAGCCCCCCGGGACCGGCAGCCACGGATCCGCAGCGGGTTCACCGAGCGAGAATCCGTGGTTCAGCGCCGCGTCCTCGGTCCAGGGCAGCGGGACGCGGGCGCCGTCGCGGCAGACGCCGCCGCGGGCCCACATCGGATCCACCCGGGCCTCCACCGGGACGTCGACCTCGGGCAGGCCGAGCTCCTGGCCCTGATAAAGGTACGCGGCGCCGGGCAGTCCCAGCAGGGCCACGAGCGCGGCCCGGGCCCGGACGCTGCCGAGCTCGCCGCCGCCGAACCGGGTGACGGAGCGGACGATGTCGTGGTTTTCCAGCGCCCACGTCGGCGCGGCGCCGTGGAGCTGCCGGGCGGCTTCGAGCTCGTTCCCGACGGCGGCCCACGCCTCAGCGTCCCAGCCGAGCTTCACGAACGCGAAGGCGAAGGCCTGCTGCATCTCGTCGGCCCGCGTGTAGCGGGCGGCCCGGGCGGGCTCCAGGTTGACCTCACCGACCAGCAGCCGGTGCGGCTCATACTTCTCGGCCAGGGTGCGCCAGCGGCGGTAGACCTCGTGGACGTCCTCCTGATCCGAGACCTGCGGGTTGGATCGCAGCCCGTCCACCACCCCGCCCGTGGAGGGCGAGTCCGGCAGCCCCTCAGCCTTGAAGAGGGCGTGCGCGACGTCGATGCGCAGCCCGTCCACGCCCTTGTCGAACCAGAAGCGGAGCACGCCGTCGAAGTAATCGCCGACGGCGGGGTTGCGCCAGTTCCAGTCCGGCTGCCCGGCCGAGAACAGGTGCAGGTACCAGTCGAGATCCGTTTCGGATCCGGGGTTGGCGCGGCTCCACGCCCGACCGCCGAACACGCTCTGCCAGTTGTTCGGCGGGACATCGTTGGCTGACTCACCGGCTGAACCGCCGGAGGGGGTGCCAGCCGCAGAGCCGGCGCCGCCGTCGTCGGACATGCCCACCGGACCGGGCACAAAGTGGAACATGTCCCGCTCCGGCGAGCCGGGGCCGGCCGCGAGGGCCGCCTGGAACAGCGGGTGCTCTGAGGAGCAGTGGTTGGGGACGACGTCGAGCAGGACCCGCAGGCCCAGTGCGTGCGCCTTGGAAAGCAGCGATTCGAACTCTTCCATAGTGCCGAACAGCGGGTCCACGCCGCAGTAGTCGGTGACGTCGTAGCCCTGGTCCACCTGCGGGGAGGGCTGGAAGGGGGTCATCCAGATGCCGTCCACGCCGAGCGCGGCGATGTACGGCAGCCGGGCGATGAGGCCGGCGAGGTCGCCCACGCCGTCGCCGTCGCCGTCGGCGAAGGAGCGCGGGTAGACCTCGTAGATCACGGCGGACTGCCACCACTCGGGGGCCGGCGCGAGAGCGGTCTCCTCGACAGGGCCCACAGGACACGCGCTCATTTGCTGGCCCCGGCGGTGAGGCCTTCGACGATCCGCCGCTGGAAGATCAGCACCATAATGACCAACGGTACGGTGACGATCACGCCGGCGGCCATCTGTTCGCCGAAGGGCGCCTGGAATTCGGTGGCGCCGGTGAACTTGGAGATCGCGACGGTGGCGGTCTGGACCTTGGGGTCGTTGATCATGGACAGCGCGATGATGAATTCGTTCCAGCTGTGGATGAAGGTCAGGATCGCGGTGGTGAACACGCCCGGCGCGGCCAGCGGCAGCAGCACCTTGCGGAACGCCTGCCACTTGGTGCAGCCGTCGATCATGGCGGCTTCCTCGAGGTCGAACGGCAGGGCCTTCATGAACGTGGTGAGGTTCCAGACCGCCAGCGGGATCGCGAAGGACAGGCTGGGCACGATCATGGCCTGGTAAGTGTTGATCCAGCCCAGGTCCGTGAAGAGCTTCAGCAGCGGCACCACCACGGAGATGCCGGGGAACATCGACGTCGCGATGATGACGCCCAGGATCAGCGACTTGAAGCGGAAGTTCAGCCGCGAGATCGCGTAGGCGGCGAACACGCCCAGTAGCAG
Organism: Arthrobacter sp. NPDC058130; assembly: GCF_042884475.1. NCBI lineage: Bacteria > Bacillati > Actinomycetota > Actinomycetes > Micrococcales > Micrococcaceae > Arthrobacter > Arthrobacter sp. NPDC058130. The sequence continues at coordinate 53,068 of NZ_JBHVTV010000011.1, read as the reverse complement.
GGCGAACGCCGTGGTGGTGCCGGCCACGATGAGGGAGTTGAGCAGGGCCTGGCCGAACATGGTGGAGCCGTCGAACACCTTGACGTAGTTCTCGATCGAGAACGGCGCCGGCAGCAGGGTGTTGTCGAAAATGTCGGCGGTGCGGCGCAGGCTGGAGACGAGCATCCAGTAGAACGGCGCCAGGCAGTAGGCGAAGATCAGCGCCAAGCCCAGGTACACCGAGTAGGAGCGCCAGGTGCGCTGTGCTTTCGGCTTGCCTGTGTTCGGCTTGCCGTGTACGACGGCGGTGCTTGCGTCGGGCGTGCCGGCGCCGGATGCGCCTGGGGCGCCGGAGTCGTTGGCGGCGTTGCGGAGGTCGGAGATGGTCATCGGGTGGCCTCGGCCTTCTTCTGTTCGGCGGTTGCCTGGTCAGCGTTCGCCGGCGTGCGGGTTGCCTTGGTGCGGGACTTCCTGGAGATCAGCTTCAGTTCCTTGGCGCCGGTGACGTCGGCGCCGAGCACCTTCACGAACACGATCGCGACGATCGCTACGTACAGGAAAAGCACCACCGCGAACGCGGAGGCCGAGCCGTAGCGGAGCTGGTTGGATTCATCCCACGCGAGCATGGACAGGGTTTCCACGGATTCCTTGCCGGGCCCGATCAGCACGAACGGGAGGTCGAACATGCGCAGCGCGTCGAGCATGCGGAACAGCACGGCGACCAGCAGGGTGGGCTTGACCAGCGGGAGGGTGATGGAGCCGAGCTGGCGCCACCAGCCGGCGCCGTCGATCTTGGCAGCTTCGTAGACTTCGCCGGGGATGACCTGCATGCCGGCGAGGACCAGCAGGCCGATGAACGGGGCGGTCTTCCAGACCTCGGCGATGATGATGGCCGCGCGTGAGGCGTTGCCCTCGGCGGTCCAGAGGATTTCGCTGCCGAGCAGGGTGTTGGCGATGCCGTCGGACTGGAAGATCCAGCGCCACAGCAGGCCGGAGACGGCGGTGGGCACGGCCCAGGGGACCAGGATGCTGGCGCGCAGGAAGGACCGGCCGCGGAAGGCGCGGTTCATGGCCAGGGCCAGGCAGAGGCCCAGGACGGTTTCGAGGAACACGGTGGTGATGGTGAAGAACGTGGTGTTGCCGAGGGCGTTGAGGAAGCGCCGGCCGGATTCGCCGACGAACATGTCCGCGTAGTTGGCCAGGCCCACGAAGGCGTCCACCTCGGAGACGAAGCCGTTGGCGTCCAGACCGGATTCGGCGCGGAACAGGGACTGGTGCACCGCGGAGAGCAGCGGGTACACGATCACCAGGGCCAGGACCAGGAGGGTGGGGGAGAGCAGGAGTGCGGCCATGCGGCTTTCGCCGGCGGTGCGGGTGCCGCGGCGGCCGCGTTTGCGCGGGCTGGCTGGGCTGGCTGTTTGGGGCGTGCCGGGCTGCGCACCGGCGGGCGGGGCGGTCGTCGTCGTCATTCTGGGAACCTCACTGGGATTGCAACTGCCTGGCCGGCCGGGATGAACCGGCCGGCCCAGCAGCAGCTCGAATAGTTCGGAATTACTTGGCGGACAGTTCGGTGAGCTTGGCCTGCATGTCGTTCAGGGCCGTGTCCGTGTCCTTCTTGCCGGTGATGGCCGCGTAGGCCTCTTCCTGGATGGCCTTGGTGGTGGCGCCGTACTGGACCACCTTGGGGCGGGGCTGGGCGTTGTTCAGCGAGGTCAGCAGGGTGGGGAAGAACGGGCGCTTGGCCACGACGGCGGGGTCCGCGAAGAGGGAGGCGTACACCGGGGCGCGGGAGGACAGGGCCAGGCGCTTCTGCGCCTGCTCCTGACTGGTGAAGAATTTGACGAACTCCAGGGCCGTGGCCTTGTTCGGGGTGAATGGGGAGATGGCGAGGCTGCGGCCTCCGAGGGTGGAGACGCCGCGGCCGTCGGTGCCGGGGATGGAGGTGATGCCGAACTTGCCTGCCACCTTGCTGGAGCCGTCCGTGGCGCTCAGAGAGGCGTGCAGGAAGGGCCAGTTGCGCATGAAGACCAGCTTGCCGTCCTGGAACGCGCGGCGGCCCTGCTCCTCGAGGTAGGTGATGGCGTCGGAGGGGAAGAGCCCGTCCTTGAAGCCGTCCACCAGCAGGTTCAGGCCCTTTTTGGCCTCGGCGGTGTTGACGGTGGGCTTGCCCTCGGCGTCCACCACGGTGCCGCCGGCGGAGGCCACGGCCTCGGAGAAGTTGACCGTGAGGGCCTCGTTCTTGTCGAACTGGCCGGCGTAGCAGGACATGCCCGCCGCTTCCGGGAGCGCCAGAATGGCCTTGCAGGCGGTCTTCATCTCCTCCCAGGTCTTGGGCGGGGCGGCGATGCCGGCGGCCTTGAGCAGGTCCGAGCGGAAGTAGAACAGCGCGCCGTCGGTGTAGTACGGGGCGCCCACCAGGGAGTCCCGGTACGTCGCGGCGTTGACGGTGGCCGGAATCATCTTGTCCGTGGGGATCGCGTCCGCGGGCAGCGGCAGGATCCACTTGTTGGCGGCGAACTCGGAGGTCCAGACGACGTCCAGGTTCAGCACGCTGAAGGTGTCCGACTTGATCTGGGCGTTCTGGATGAGCTGCTGGCGCTGCTGGTCCGCGGAGTCCGGCAGTTCGATGAACGTGACCTTCTCGTCCGGGTGGGCGGCGTTCCATTCCTCGATGCTCTTGTTCGCTGCACCGGAGGCGTCGCGGTTGGAGACGTAGTTGATGGGGCCCTTGCCCTCGAAGGACGCGGCGGCGGCCTTCGGGGCGCTCTTCGCGTCCGTGGCGGTCCCGCCGCAGCCGGTGAGGGCGACGGCGGCGACGGTCAGGGATGCGGTGGTGGCGAGAAGAGTCTGCCAGGTGCGGCGGCGCTGCCTCATGTGTTGCTCCTTGTTATGTGGGTGGTGCGAGTCGGTTTGTGCGTGTTTGGTGCATGCGGAATCGCGGCGGGTCGCTTGGTGGCGCGGGGGAGCGCCGGCTGCCGCCGTGGGTGGTGGTTGTCTTTTGAGGTGTTGGTTAGCTGACCAGGACCGGTTCGCCGGCCTGTTCGCCGGGCGGGGCCGGGTTAGCCGGTGTTGGACTGGGCGGTGTTGAGCTGACCGGCGCGGTGGAGCCGCGCTCGATCAGCCGGTGCGGCATGATCTTTGGCCCCAGGTCGCGGGAGCGGAGCAGCTTCTTCACGGCCATCCGTCCCATCTCCTCGAGCGGCTGGGCCATAGTGCTCAGCGGCGGGTTCACGTGCAGGGACGTGGAGGTGTTGTCGAAGCCCAAGACGGAGACGTGCTCCGGCACCCGGAGCCCGCGCCGCTGCAGTTCATTGACGACGGCGGCACCCATCTCGTCGCTCACGGCGAAGATCGCGGTGAGGCCGGGATCCTGCTGCAGCAGCTCGTCGACGCCGGCGGCGCCGCTTTCGTAGAAGAAGGTCCCGGTGGCGGTGACCGGCGTGCACTTGGCCTCGGTCATCGCGCGCAGGTAGCCGCGCTTGCGGGGCTGGCCGACGTAGATTGACGCCGGGTCGCCGGTCAGGAGGCCGATGCGCCGGTGGCCGAGCCGCAGCAGGTGACGGGTCGCGTCATAGGCTGCCTGCTCGTCGTCGATGGCCACGCTGGGGGAGCCGGACTTGTCGCTGATGGCGACGGAGATGATCGGGACGTTGGGCCCCAGCAGCTGCCTCGTCTCCGGCGTGATCACCGCGGAGATGAGGATGACGCCGGCGGCCCGGTACGTTCGCAGGGTCCGCAGGTAGCCGGCGATGTAGGCGGACTTGGCGCCGGTGCGGCCCAGCATCACGGCGTACCCACGTTCCTGGGCTTCCTCCTCCACGCCCTGCATTACCTGGGAGGCCAAGGCGTCGGACACCATGGGGGCGAGGAGCCCGATCACGGACGTTTGCCGGGTCTTCAGGCCCCGGGCGAGGTAGTCCGTTTCGTAGCTGAGGCTCCTGACCGCAGTCTCGACACGTTCCCGGGTTTCGTCGGAGTAGCCGACGAGCCCGTTGACAACCCGGGAGACGGTGGCCGGGGAGACGCCGGCGTGCTTGGCGACATCGCGGATGGTGACCACTGTTCCTCCTCCCTGAGGGTGCCTGCTGGGTTGCGTAAGCCGTAATGACGACCGTCACGCAAACGGTTTACGTAAACGGTTTCGTTCGGTGCAGGTTCAACAGTAAGGGGTGGGTGCGGGATCGCGTTGCGTTTCGTAAACGGTGGGCCGCAGCGGACTCGATGGCATTCCCAAATGTGCCCAGCCCGGCATCCCTGCACGAACGATTGGTGCCTATAGCTGACGAGGCAAAATGCGAAGGGCCGGCAAAGGGAGATGCGATCAGCGGCGTCCTGTTGCCCATGGCACTCGTCGAGCGCCGAGCGCTGCGGTGGCCAGGAGGATCAACTCCTGCGGAGAATTTGTACAACCGATTGCGCCGTGACTCTGAGCTTCTGTGACGTGCTCGGGATCGCGGGAACCAGCATAAATAACGAGGGGTGTCAGATCTCCGGCCTGACGCAAGCCGTCCAACAACGTGTATCCGGCTCGGGAGTCCCCGGGGCGACCCATATCGGAAATGACCAGGTCGTAGGAACGCTCTCGAAGCTGGCGTTGTGCGTCAGGTGTGTCGAGAGAGGTTTCGATGTGGATCCCAAGAGCCTCGAGCGCCCGGCGTTCGTAGAAGTTGTTGTCCGGGCGGTCATCAACCCAAAGTAGACGAGAGCCGTGGAGACGTTCGAAAGCTGAAACGTCGGGTACTGCATGCTCCACATCATCGGCGATGTCCTGCGCGTCGACTGTGGCCCCCCTCTGGTCACTAGCTGCCTTGTCATTCACAGCGGCGACCAGGTTGGCGGCAAGTTGGACCTTTACTTTCTGGAATGAAGCTTCTACACCTCCCGCTTTAAAAGTCACTTCGTCCGATTCGGTGAACTTCCGCATTACAGCTGGCCCGAACCTGAAAACAACAATGCCAATCAGCGTTGGCCATAGGAGGGCGTTAAGTAGGCCACCAATTGCAGAAATGAGCCCATTCACTTGATCTGCGTTCATTGATTCACTCCTGACAACAATCCGTGCGGACTCGATCGAAAGGGCCCCTGACCAAAATTCCCTCGTTCACGTGCTTGAAAGTCGATCCCGTATGACGTCGCGGTTTCTACTGTATGCCGCGGCACCGTCTCTGTCGGCCGCCGCAATGCGGATGACAGGCGGGAGTCCCATGGCAGGCGCTGCCAGATCTCGGAGAGCATCGTAGTAGGCGCGCTGTCGCTGGCGACCGCCTACTCCGAAGGCTGCCGCAGTCTTGGTGCGGAAATAGGCATCGGCTTCCCCAGACAGGTGCTGGCAAAGTCGACGATATGTCTCCGCGTCATAGCCCAAGGCCACGTGGCTTGGGTAAAAACTGAAAGTTTGGAGGCGGAAGCTTGTGAAGTGCTGTGGCTCGTCGATCTCAATGTTCGTTCCCGTCTCCGGGTGGATAAAGTCTCCGGGCATAGCAGTTGGGCGCTTCGCTGCCTGCTCGGCTGCGTTGCCCCCAAGAGCCAGGAATACGTCGTGGAGCGGGCGCACCACGGAATCAGCCTGAGGTGGGAGCCCGAAATGTCCCCGCTGATTTATCCAAGGCTTCGTGTAGCGCAGGAGGTCCAACCCGTCGTCTCTTGCCGAATTCCAAAACGCGCTTTCGCAGTCCCCTACAGCCATGCGGAAGACTATACATCTTGGAAAGCGGTGCTATTCGTCATTTGTCCCTCCAACGAAATACCCTGGCGCAGTGACTGATTTCATTGGGGGAGGGGTAGCCAAGGAGCTGCCCGAGGGATTGTATGAGCTTCTCAGGACGGACGCGCTCGGTAGCCTACTAGATAACGAACCGGGACTGCGACCGGTCTTCGACCGCGTCGAGGACGACGTTGCTCCGGACGTCCTGTCAAGGCACGTCGCAGCCGCCGTGCGTCAAGCGCTCACTGCTGCCAAGCCAGATGAACGGGTCGAACTGGCCAACCGCCTTCTTGGCGAACTGAACCACACCGACACTATCTCTTCCGGCCCGCTGCAGCTTCACTCGCTCCACCGAGCGGAGGGGCTTAAGCGAAGGCAGATCCGCCGACCCAAGACAAAACTCAGCGACTCTGCCCTCCTGACCAACAGCAAAGACGATCCAAATCTGGCTGCGGAGCTACGTACTGAGATTGAGTCCGCCGACACCGTTGACCTGCTCTGCGCCTTCGTCAGATGGACCGGGCTTCGCCTTCTCGAACCCGCCCTCGAGCACCTTCGGGACCGCGGCGTAAAGCTCCGCGTCATCACAACCACGTACATGGGTGCCACCGAGCGCCGGGCCATCGATGAACTGGTCCAGAGGTATGGCGCTGATGTGAAGATCAGCTACGAAACCCACTCCACCCGTCTCCATGCCAAGGCGTGGCTGTTCCGGCGCAACTCCGGCTTCCACACTGCCTACGTGGGCAGCTCCAATCTCAGCAGTGCGGCCCTCCTCGACGGCCTGGAATGGAACGTCCGGCTCAGCTCGGTCGCGACGCCGGCCCTCCTGCAGAAGTTTGAAGTCACTTTCGACAGCTACTGGGAACAGCGAGCTTTCCAGAGCTATGACCCGGACCGCGATGGCGAAAGACTAGATGGCGCCCTCGCGCGTAACGGCGGGAAACTCACCACGGCTCCTAACCAAAACACTAGACTCGAGGTCCAGCCCTTCCTGCACCAGGTCGAGATGCTCGAGGATCTAGAAGCGGAACGGGACAAGGGGCATCACCGCAATCTGCTTGTCGCCGCTACCGGCACGGGCAAGACCGTCATCGCGGCCCTGGACTACAAGCGCCTCTGCGAAGAGGCCGGCCGTCAACTTACTCTCCTGTTCGTGGCGCACCGACAGGAGATCCTCAGGCAATCCCTCCGCTCGTACCGTGATGTATTGCAGACGGGCTCCTTCGGTGAGCTGTTCGTCGGCGAGAACAAGCCCAAGGCCTGGAAGCACGTCTTTGCCAGTGTCCAGTCCCTTGCAGCGCTGGGGACGGACAAAATCAAGCCGGACGACTTCGACGTCGTCGTCATTGATGAGTTCCACCACGCCGAGGCGCCCACCTACCGCAGACTCCTTGATCACCTCCGTCCGCTGGAACTCCTTGGACTGACAGCCACGCCGGAACGCGGCGACGGCGTCGACGTTGCCAAGCAGTTTTTCGATGGGCGACGGGCGAGCGAACTCCGGTTGTGGGACGCGCTGGATGCGGACCTGCTGGTGCCCTTCCACTACTTCGGCGTCTCGGACGACGTCGATCTCAGCCGTTTGGAGTGGAAGCGTGGCAGCTACGACGTCGCCCAGCTCGATGCGCTCTACACCGGCAACGAGGCACGTGCCGGCAAGGTGATCCGGGAACTGCGTGACAAAGTCACCAGCACGGCGGACATGCGTGCCATCGGCTTTTGCGTCTCGGTTCAGCATGCCGTCTACATGGCCGAGGTTTTTAATCGCGCCCGCATCGCCTCGGTGGCGGTGTCCGGCAAGACCGACGACAGCGAACGCGCCCTCGCACTGCAGCAGCTGCGGGACCGCACGATCAACTGCATCTTCGCCGTCGACCTGTTCAACGAGGGTCTTGATCTGCCCGAAGTGGACACCATCCTGCTGCTCCGGCCTACGCAGAGCGCCACGATTTTCCTGCAGCAGCTCGGCCGCGGCCTACGCAGGGCCGACGAAAAGTCCGTGCTGACCGTGTTGGACTTCATCGGCCAGCAGCGTCGCGAGTTCCGCTTCGATCTGCGGTACCGCGCCTTGACCGGCTACGGCCGTAGGGAACTCGAGAAGGCTGTCGAGGACGAGTTCCCCTTCCTGCCCTCCGGCTCGCAGATCGTGCTGGACAGGGTGGCGCAGCAGGTGGTCCTAGACAACATCAAGGCGCAGCTGAGGTTCAACCGATCCCAGCTGGTGCGGGATATTGCCTCCTACGGGGAAACGGAGCTGGAGACGTACCTCGAGAAGTCGGGGACCGAGCTAAAGGGCATTTACCGCTCGACAAAGGATTCCTGGACTGGCTACCTCCGGCTAGCGGGTTTGATCGAAGGGTTTTCGCCGGCCGAGTCTGTCATTCGGGGAAGGATTCACGAACTCTACGACGACGCGGAAAAGAAACTTCTGGCCAGGATGGTCCGGCTGATCCATGTCGATGATCCCGAGCGGGCCGAGGCGTACTCCCTGCTTGTCGCCCCGGAGGCGCCCCGCTACGAGGAGCTCGGTGGGCGGGAACAGACGTTCGCCCGCATGCTGTTCTACACGCTCTGGGACGACGGCGGCGGGTTCAAGTCGTACGACGCCGGCCTGGACTATCTACGCGGTTACCAGCTTGTCTGCAGCGAGATCCGCCAGCTCGTGAAGCTCGGCGTTGCCGCCTCCAGGCATGCCGCGAAAGGCCTCGGCGCCGGACTGCAGCACGTCCCGCTACTCTCGCACGCCACCTATAGGCGCGAAGAGATCCTGGCCGCACTGCAATACGGATCTCTGGAATTGGGGAAGAATGTCCAGCACCGAGAGGGCGTCGCCTGGTGCCAGGCCACTTCAACGGATGCGTTCTTCGTTACCCTGAATAAGGACGACAAAAACCACACGGCGACCACGATGTACAAGGACTACGCGATTAGTCCGGAGCTCTTCCACTGGGAGTCGCAGAACACCACGTCGCCGAGCAGCCCAACGGGCGAACGGTACCTGGACCGAACCTCGCACGGTTCGAAGGTCCTGATCTTCACCCGGGACACGTCCGAGGACGAGACCGGGCTAACTGTTCCATACACTTGCCTCGGCCAGGTGGACTATGTGCAGCACACGGGGGAGAAGCCTATCGCGATCACTTGGAGACTACACCGGGCCATGCCTGCCGACGTCTTTGCGACGGCAGCCGCTGTGGCGCAATAGGTCCGGCATATAACCTAAAGCGTGGTTCCCTGCCAGCAGGTAGCTCCGGTTCGTACGCCCGTATGGATGAATATCGCAGCTTGGTGCAGGATTGGCGTGCGGGCGGGTGCCGCGCCCGGTTCCACATCAGTGAGCTAACACGCGGCCGAAGTTAACTGCACTTGCTTCAACTATTCGCAGCCTAGGCCGTCGCCATTGCGGTCCAAGCCGTAGATGTCGCTTCCGACGACAGTGACGGGCCCACGTACGTATGCTGGACCGTTGCCGCTTCCACCTGCGCAATCCACATCCGAAGCAATGGGTACGCACGCACCTGAATAGTTGGGATCGCATCCAGAGGGAGCCGCAGGGGGCGCCGGGCGAACAGGGGTTTTTGCTTGCGCTGCGGCTGCGGCTGCGGCTGCGGCAGCCGCGGCCTGCTGGCGTGCGGCTTCGGTGGCTGCTGCCTGCTGGCGTGCGGCTTCGGTGGCTGCTGCCTGCTGGCGTGCGGCTTCGGTGGCGGCGGCCTGTTCCTGTGCAGCCTTCGCTTCTTGGGCGGCTTTGTCAGATGCAGCCTTGTCGGCGGCGGCCTTAAGCGCTAGCGCGGCGACCGCTTGAGCGTCCTTGACTCGCTTTGATGCGGACTGTTCCATCCACAGCAGCTTTCCATCTTCGGCCTTCGTGCAAATAAAAGTTGTCTGCTGGTGCATTTCACTCGAATTTTCGGAAGAACAGGAAACAGTTGCTGGCGCAGTAGCTGTCGCCGACGGCGTTGGAGTTTCTGCGGCCGGCGTTGATGCTGACGGAATGGACTGTGAAGACGCAGCTTGACCTCCGCATGCCGTAAGTGCCAGGAGAGCAACGCTGGCTACGGCCCCGATCTGTACTACGCGACCGGATGACGAACGTCGTTTGTTGTCAGCAGTCGGGACCGCCATGATTCGGCCCGAAAGTCCAGCATAGCTGCGCCCAACACGTGTATTCATTTATTCCCCCCGCAATGAGACCTTCACGAAACTTCCTCACGGACATTAGCATTGGCTGCGAGCGCAAAGTAGAGTTGTCGGCCTAACAATATTTGTCATCTGTCCTGTCAAATTATCGTCAGCTTTGGTGAGCATCCGATCCAGGGTGCCTGCAATCCAGCCAGATCCAGTTCCCGAAAGCCACTTGCATCCACTAATTACCGACGGTCGAGGACCACAGCTGCGGGTCATATCGGTAATGGATGACCGAGCACCTAGGAATATTTGGACTGCATGACGAATCCCTTTAGCTATGCTCGAGGGCGTCGCCTTTATCTAGTAGGTGCGTTTGACTGCTATCCAGCCGTTACGCGGTGATGCCGAGCAATGTCAGAAGTTCCGTGGCCTCGTCGCTTCGAAGGCCTCGGAGCGTGGAGACTTCTCCGCCGAGTAGCGGGGCCACGGTGAGAATCTTGTCGCCTTCACTGGGTCTTGGCCGAAAGAATCCCCGGGGCTTCGGCTTCCGCAGACTCCGATTCTCAGGCGAGCCGCCATTTGCCCATCACGCCGCGAATTTTAGACTCCTCGGCGGAGCTCTTCAGGCTCTGCGCGTGGCCAATAGGCTGGCCACGCGGCGACCAACGTGCTCAGTTGTTCCCGGCCCTTCAGGCGACCCGCGCGAGGCCTAAGGATGTCCTCGCGTGGGGAAGGTTGAACCCCGAAGCACGATGGATTCTTCTAGGTGCGCCGTCGGACTGTTGCGAATCTGGTTGGAGGGAAGCGCTCGGTAGCGCCAGCCTTCGCGTCTCTTCCTGTAGGTCTTGCTCCGCCAGGGCCCGCGCAAGTACTAACCGCGTCCTCCGTTGGCAGAACGAGAGTGCCTCTGACTGCTGTAGCTTAGACCGGGGCAGCGAAGTCCCATCCAGTTTAAAAATACGGGGGTAGAAGGCGTGGACGGCATCAATCTAGGGCTCCGCTGTCAGGACGTGCACTCGGGGGTTCGCAACGTGGACCCCAATTCCCCGCTCCTCAGTCCCTTGAACGACACCCGTATCATCGGTATGGCTGCAACGGTTGCGGGCCTTATACGTGGGCGAGATGTTATTCAGGACGGGCAAGCGCTGATGACGGTCGCGGCCGCCCAACTAGACGTCAGCATGCTGTCCTTTGATTCCGTGATCCGTGTACTTGAAGACGTAGATTTTGTCCAAGGCGTACAGCGGACCGGCGGAAAAATCACGTCGTTTACGGAGAATGTCCCATTTTACGAAAACCTTTACGAACGGCTGGGTGAGTCGTGGAAGGAGCGCCAGCCAACCGAGATTGAGCAGCAGCTATTGACGGTCGTCGATGGACTCTCCGGGGCACCTGTGGCGGTAGAGGACATAGAGAACAAGTACGGGCTAGACCGGGCTGACCTGACCCACGTCATGGAGGTAGCTAAAGGCGGCGGACTAATCCAAGTCCTGAGCACTACTGACGGGGACATCGCCTACTCGCCATTTTTCGGATTTGAGAATCCGGAAGTCTTGACCGAGCTTGTCAACGACCACGGAAGCGGGCAACTGAGCGACGAGTTCGATGCTGTTCGAAGGCACCAGGGTCTCGCAATCTCAAAGGAACAGTACCCACTGATATCCGATGCCATTGCTCGAGGGCTTGTGATGGCGCCAGCAGTGCAGCTTCCGGGCGGGAATACCCAAGCCTTTGCCGCACTGCCGTACGTGCCGGACAAGAGGCTTCTCACAACCCACAAGGCCGTTCTTGACAAGGCCTTGACTGTGCTTGCTTGTCTACGTTGTGCTGAGTTCGACGGAGGCCACAACAACTTGTCGCAGAGCGCCCTCGTGTCTGTGATCAACAAATTGTTGGACAAGAACCGAGGTTTCCTCGCCCCGCACAGTTCCCACGAAAGACAGTACAACCTCATGTATCGTGCGGGACTTATAGTTTTCGACCCGGATTCAAAGCCGGGAGGCAACTGGAAAGTGCCGCGTTTTGTCGACACTGAGGATAACCGGGCTGCATTGATTTTAGCTAGAGACCTGATCACACATGGTGAGGGCGTTCAGACGCGAGTGAGCGATCAGGACGCTCGAAGTGCGTTGGATGCCGGCAATGCCTACGTAGCTCCTATGCAGACCATGTACCGCAGCAGGCAGAGCGCCATCCAGGATCCGAAGCACTTCTCGCAAATATTCGAAGCAGCGATGGGACGGTTCGTATAGTGTCGGAGCTTGATCTCGGACTAAAGGTAGGGACGCGGCGCCTTTTTTGGGACATGGGCCTGTCGACGCGTCTGGACGTGGAGCTGAGAGGGCACAAGGCAGCGAGCCAACGCGGAGGTGCTCAGTCTTTCACCGATCTCGACGTCCTTGGCATCTCGGTTTCGCCCGATGTCCGCATAACCACCCTGATAGCCGACTGTAAGACGAGCAAACGCGACAGCACGTCGCGCATGTTTTGGGTCAAGGGTGTCGCTGAGTTCTTTGGGGCAGACCATGCATATTTGGTCCGAGAACACGAGGTGACTGACGCTGCGAGACAGCTATCAGCCAGACTCGGCATTGGCATACTCACTAGTCCAGAACTCGCGAGGTTGCAGGCGATTCACGATCCCGGTCCCAGTGCTGAAACACCAGGCCTCGACGTCCTTTTTGATCGACGGGCCGTGGCTAGTCACCTGAGCGCGTTCAACGGGTTGAATAGCAAACTTGCCCATCTGCTTGAGTTCTCCCAGTTCGATTACTGGGTGAACGAGCCCCACAGAAACCCGACTCAGCTTGTCGCCCACCTCGCAAAGGCAAGCAAGCTTCTGAACCCTTCAGATCCTGCGCACCGCGCTGTCTTCCTGGATCTCTGCTGGCTTTACCAGTTAAGCCTGACCCGTGTCACTGGATACGTGCGCGGCGGGTTTCTTGGCGACCCCGACAGGGCGGTTCAGGAGTACATCTTTGGGGGGGCTGCAGGGCTGGACGAGAAGCGCGTTACAGCTGCCCTGCTAAACCATGCACGTCCAGCAGGGACGCCGGAGAGGGGGCATCTCCCTGCTTATTTTCGGCCGATGCTCGAATTGATCACCCGACTTCTGAAGCGTCCGCAGCATCTTCAAACCTCCCTTCGGTACGTAGAAGTGGCTACCGCATTCGCGACGGCCGGGAACGCAGAGGCCATACCCGTAGCACTCAGGCCCGGAGTCTTTGACCCTATCGCCGCAAAGCTCGCGGCAGATGTTTGCGGTTTCCTCACAAGCGTTTGTGATCTCGACCCCAGATTTCGAGGTCATGCTCGTCGAGTGCTGCTGGGGGAGGAACAGTCCACTTCTCCTCCAGCGGCCGGCGCTGCCAACAGCACGCCACCGGGTCTTCTTGATTCCCTTGCAAAGCGGACGCCACCATCTGCCGCTCATTCGAACACCAGCCTCCCACAGTTGTCGCTTTTGGATCTAGAAGACTGGGAGCCCGATGATAGCTACGAAGGACATTCCAGCGGAGACCTAGCCAATGATTCGGAGGGGTGACCCGGGTCTGCTGATGATGACCCAGGTCCGTTACGGAGGCCGAAGCCGAAAGTCAGCTGACTCCGAGGCTGTGGCGCGCCTCTGCAGGTGCGGCAGGAATCTTTCGTGACCCTCCGTAAACGCCGCCATCGGCTTACAGCGTGACGCCGTGGCCTTCTCCCTCGTAATGAGAAGGTCGCCAGTTCGATTCTGGCAGGAAGCTCGGAGAGAACCCCCAGAAATCATCGATTTCTGGGGGTTCATTGCTGGCTCTTGACAAAGCTGTCTTCCTGAGCATTCCCTCTATTTCTGACCAATTCCCATGGTCTTCGTCACCTTTTCGTCACGTCTGATCGAGGTCACCTAGTGATGATGCGGCCTGCGAACCGACATAGCCGTGGCCGCGTGCAACCCTAGCTCCACTTCAAATTCCCGTGGACGCTAATGCCGATGTCCCCCAACCGCCGGACCCGCATGGCGTGGCGTAATGTGCCAGCGAGCCGGCAGTGCACGTGCGCCAAGTGGTCGGCCAAGCTCAGTTGGTTGGCCTCTGACAAGATCCAGATACACTGGTCCACGACTTGTCAAGCAAACGGCGCCCTGGTGCGTGGAAGGTGGGCACCTCGGTGAACGAGTGGGGATTCGGCGGGGAAATTAAGTCGTGGTGGGACGCCTTGATATCCCAGAACCCCTCGTGGGGACTGTCTCGTTGCAGCATTGAGGAGTCATCCGACGGGAGCGCCAAACGGTCCGACGTCGTACTCTACGACGACTCGAGCCAGGCCCTCCTCGCCTTAGAGCTGCGCTTGCCGGACCACCCCAATCCGTCTCCGCACGCAATCGATAATATTGACAACGCACTTATGAAGGCTTTGCGGCTTGGGGCGCGGTGGTCGGCGACCACGGATGGTCGCGACTTCGTCCTCCTGGATAACCGGAAGGACGGCCCGACGGCAACCCGCGGGGTCCCAGTCCCGCCCATTCGCATACCTGCAACCCGCGAATCTCTGGACGTCGCCAGCACACGGGACCGTATCAGGCAAGCATGGGAAGAGCTTCTTGCGACACTCGCTCCCGTACTGACGGGGTCGACCCAGGCAGCCGCTGTGCCTGCCGACGAGTTCTTTGTGGAATCGCTGCGGGCGTCGCTGGTCCGCCCCGTAGTCGACATTCGCGATGCGATATCGACGAGGATCGAAGCCGACACTGAGTTCAGGCAGAGTCTCATAAAGTGGATGGTGGACGAGCAGGGTTGGCCTCACGATCGAGACCGCTTTGACGAAGAGATCGCCAGGGTAGCTCAAGTGGCTACCTATGTCTTTGCGACGCGGCTCCTCTTCTACACAGCGCTGAGGCGTGCTCAACCTGCTTTGCCCGCATTGTCTCTTCCGGCCGACGGCCACCCGTCCATCTCCCAGGCTGTTGTTCGGAGTACGTTCGACACAGCTCGTGAGGTCACGGGCGACTACGAGACCGTCTTCTCCTTTGACGACATTTGCCGGTACGCCCTGATAAGCAACCTTGCCTGCAAGGGTTGGATAAAAGTCATAGACCTTTTGGATCACTTCCGTTTGGAAGAGATCGGCTATGACGTGCTTGGAAAGCTCTTCGAGCGGCTAATCGACCCTCACGAACGATACGAGTGGGGCCAGCACTACACAAACCCAGACGTTGTGGATCTGATGCTGTCGTTGGCTGTTCCGGACGGCCGCGGGGTCGTCCTAGACCCCGCCTGTGGCGGTGGGACGTTCTTAGTGCGTACTTATGCTAGAAAGAAGCTCTTTCACCCGGGGCAAAGTCATGCCCAGCGGCTTCGAGAGATAGCAGGAAGCGATATCTCGGCCTTTGCGGCCAGCGTGGCGACAATCGGACTTGCCTCCCAGAATCTCGAGTCGGGTGCCAACTACCCTCAGGTCCGGGAAGCTTCCTTCTTCCGCCTCGCTCCGGGTAAGGAGTTTATTAGCCTCCCCGACGGCGCGGGAGGCCGCGAACTGCGAACGCTGGATCAGATCGACGCAGTCGTATGCAATCCTCCGTACATCAGGTACGACATGATCGGTGAAGCCCGTCGGTTTGAAGCGGATGCTGTCTACAAAGATGGGCACAGAGGCTTACCTCCACTGAGGAACAGGTTCAACTACCACCTGTACTTTTGGTTCCACTCTGCCAACTTCCTGGCCCCGGGGGGAAGGATGCTGTTCATCACGTCTGGCGAATGGCTCGACTCCGACTATGGCGGACAGCTACAGGAATGGCTGCTCAACAAGTTCTCCATAGAAGCAGTAGTGGAGTCGATGGCCGAGCAGTGGTTCAGCGAAGCTCGTGTCGGAACTGTGGTACTTAGCCTTCGAAAGCTCCACAAGGATGAGGACCGTCGGCAACTCAAGACTCGCTTCGTGACGCTGCGGGCCCCGTTGCGAGAGCTTTTCGGGCATTCAGCGATAGAAAACACTCGGGAGCATTTCGAATGCGTAGACGCACTTCGGGATCGAATACTGGGCCTGGAAGGTAGCGGTGAATCGTCAGAGTTGGACCATGCCGTAATCCGGCAGGAGGAGCTACGTGCACTGGGCATGGATGCAGACGGCCGTTACAGCCAGGTCACATGGCGTTCCCGGTTCTTGAGAGCACCAAAGCTCGCGTTGAGGTTGGCAGAGCGCTCGGACTTCGTTCCTGTCGGTGACATTGGTAAGGTCCGGCTGGGGCTGAAGACCGGCGCGGATTCCTTCTTCTTCATGCAGGTATTGAAGGGAGGAACGGCCGCCAATCCCCTTGTTGGGGGAATGACGGGGTGGTCTGGTCGCATCAATAGGGACGATCTGCTGCCAGCGCTCCAGAACCCGCGCGATCTTGATATCCCTGACGGAAGACGATTCCGCCCAAAGACTGCGAACGTCCAGAACAGATACCTGTACCCCCGTGAACACAGCCGCGGCGCAGGATTGCGCGCATACATTCGCCATGGCGAGAATCAGAGGGTTCACGAAAAGGCGCTCGTTCGACAAAACGCCACCACTGGCGCCTGGTACAGACAAACGAGGGAGATCGTCAGATCTCGGTGGGTCCTGCCGTATAACTCCGCATACGACTACTTCGCTGTCGACAATGAGGCGGGCGCAGTCCTCAACGGGCGATTTGTGGGCGTTGACGGGTTCGAGGGAACGGACGTTGACCTTCTAGGCGCGGTGCTCAACTCGACGTTCGCGATAATGACTCGGCTGTTAGTTGGAACATCTACAGGCAACGAGGGGGCCTTTGACCTGGGGCCGCCTGCGGTTCGGCTGATCATGGTTCCTGATCCGCGACGAATGACAGATCCCACCAAGAACGAAGAAGTGCGGACCGCACTTGACGCAATCCGATCCACGGATCGTGTCCCGCCTGCACCGAGTTCAACTGGAGCCGTGGACCCGGCGCGCCGGCGGCTTGACTACGCAATTCTCGTTGCGCTCGGAATCTCCCCTGGCGATGCAGCAGTCCTGCTCGACGAGGTTTACGAATCTTATGGTCGTTGGAGGGCTGCCGTTGAGGCTGTCGAGGACCAAGTCCAAGCCAACCGGCGAGCTCTCGGGAAAAGAGGTGGGCAGCGGTCGGTCGATCCCGCCTCTCGCGCCGCGCGTGACGTTCTCGCTGAAATTGCGGACAGCTACTCCGCAGGATTCTTGGAGCTGGTTCAAAGCCCGATCGAATTAATTGATGCAGTGGCGCCTCCCGAGGACGATCAACAGGCCCTGCTTCCGCTGACTGTCGTGAAAACAACTGACGGGGAAATCCTCGATTTGGCTCACACCTCGAGAGTTTCCCTCCTACGCCTGTTTCGAACGCTACGCTGGGCCGGTCCTGTGCCGTTGCCTTTGGATGGGAGCAGATGTCTGCGATTCATCGAGAATTTTCACGTTGTCGCTGGTGCCGTATTCGAAGACGCCAAGAGGCGAGCACGCTATTACCTAGGCGAGGACTTGTCTGAGAGCGTGGCCGTTGCAGTGCAGGCGTCCTGGGTCTCCCAGGAACTTGCGAAGCTCAGGTCACCAGAAGACATGGGACCAGTTGACTTTAGCCCTGCGCAAATGACTTCGTCGCCCTCTCTGTTCGACACGGATGGGCTGGTGCCGCCCGCCCCTATTCCTTCCTGAATGGCCTCACACTGGGCTCCGCACAACCGTCTTCCTTGTCCTGCAGCGCCACCGGTTCATCCTGCTTGGATCTGCCCACAACACAAGTCAGGCCACTACGGCGTCTAGGCTGCTCCGCGCCATATGGACCCTCGGACTACAGGTCCCGACGCTCATTGAGGTGATCATCGCGGAGCCGCTAGACGACAGCGGCGCCGCTGTTGGCCACCCCATCCGCACAAGCGATCGGACGATATTTGCCGTCTGCGATTTGAGGCCGCCACGTCAACCCAGCAAGACCGGCACTTGTTGTCTGTCTCTCTGGCTATAGTTGGTTCACACACCGGACGGCGTCAGACGGCAATAGCCTTCTAAGTGCCAACGAACATTGGGGAAACATTGACACAGGAAGCCACGACGAGCGCCGCACAGGATGCTTTGTTTAGCGAGGAGGACTTTTTGGAGTTTTCTCCGTTTGACCCTCTGGAATTCAAAACTACGCAGGCCAGTGACGCTGCCTTCGGCGCCCTAAAGCGGGAGATCTCCAACATATTGAGTTCCTACGTCGGCTGGTACGACCCGTTCTGTGAGCTGATCCAGAACGCGCTAGATGCGGTAGAGGCTCGAATGGCTCTCGAGAAAGACACTGGTACTGACCAGGGATACCAGCCCGCCGTGCGCGTTATTGTGGATATCGACTCCAACTCGTTGACCGTGACGGACAACGGCATTGGTCTTGACCAGGAGAAGTTCCAGCAATTCCTCGCGCCAAACTTCTCGTTCAAGACGGAGAGCGGAAACACCCGCGGTCACAAGGGCGTAGGCGCCACCTACGTTGCCTATGGCTTCAATTACATGCGCGTGTCAACTCGCACACCTGGCTTCCAGGCCTCCGGCCGCATTCGCAGCGCCCGGACTTGGCTGACAAAATCGGGGTCCGGCGGCAATCCGAGGGTTGAACCCGATGCTTCAAAGTACAACGACCCTTCCTTTGCTGAAGTTGATCGCGGCGTGTCGATCACAGTCAGGTTTGATGACGACACACACCCGAAGAAGCTTGATTGGCTTGGCGCCCAGGACGCCAAAACATGGGCCAAGATTCTGGCCGTCAAGACTGGCCTGGGTTCCGTCGTCGAGGACGAGGCGCTCAATGTAACGATCGAAGTCATCCGTAAGGGTGAGACCACTACGCATACGAGCCAGGGTACGAAGTACCTGTGGTTGCACGACTCCGCGCCGAAGACGGCGAGGCTGCGTGATATCAACAAGACGGCCGACGATCTCTACAAGAAGCACGGTGCCGTGAGGAAGCTTCCGGACAAGTTTCGGAACCTTGATTTCATATACGAGTCATGGACTTCCAGCGAGATTTCCGAGCTCGTCGCAAGTAGCTTGGATGAGGATGACTTGGACGTCATTACCAAATTCGCGCCAACGGTCAGCATGGAGTATGGCTACACCGCAAAACTCTGGAATCAGTTCAACGCTTCTCTGAACGTCCGAAGCGGTTACAAAGTGTTGACCAGCGGCATCCAGCTCGCTGCCAACAATATGCCGCAGGGCGAAACCGTACAGGTCCCGCTCACAAGCAACATTGGACGCCAGAATCAGGTCCATTTTCTTTTCCACTTCGAGAACTACACCCCCGATCTGGGGCGTAAGGGATTTCATCGGGAACTTACCGATTTTGCAAAGGTCGTAGCCGCGTCGATCACCCAGAACCACGTCTCGAAGCGTAGGGACTCCCTCAAAGCCAACACTGGTGTGTCGCCGGACCTTATGCGAGAGATGAAGATCGACGAGTGGAAGAAAGAGATGTTGGCGCACGAGGTGAAGGACCCGCTCAGCTTGTCCAGCGAACACTTCTTTCGACCGACAGAACGTGTTTCCATAACGTCGGTGCCGACCCGAGAACAGGATGTCATTGCGCTGTTCCACCAGCTCATAGCTGGAGGTGTCATACGTGGTATGCGCATCATGTCAACCAATGAGCGCTTCACCTACGATGGCCTGTTCAAGATCGTCTTCGATCTTGCACCGGAAATCTATGTGTACGATCCCGTTACAAATCCGTTGGGCGTTCCCAAGGAAACGGCTGAATTCTTTGCCGGGAAGACTCTCGCCCCAAACATCTTGGAGTACAAGTATTCGCTCGACGGACTCATCGAGGACTTTGACAACCAGGATAAGAACATCAACGACATCAACCTTGCGATCGCGTGGGATACGGGCAGCGCCTACAAAGAGCGCTACGGCATCACGTCGCTCCTGATTCCAGAGAACGCCGACCAGCGTCAGTATCACGGAGTGACCCATACGCTCTACGACATCGAGACCGGAAACAAGCACTGCGAACTGGTCATACTTAGCGAACTGATTGACTACCTGAACGACCCGGAAAAGACAGCAGAGCTACAGCGGGCCAAATACGAGTAGGCATTCGACCGGGGCCTCGGGGATAGGTTTACGGCGGCAATCGTATGCCCGAGGCCCGGCGGGGTAACTCTGCACATCCGCCGCATATGAACCTGGAGTGAGCCATGACTGAAGAACTACGGCTTCCCATAAACCCCGAAGGTACGGTCGGAGTGGGTGTTATCGACGGCGCTTACGGAGAAGCTTCCTCCACTGAGGAGATTAGGCAAGAGGTACAGTCCTACCTTTCTAGATCGGGCCTGCATACCAGCCCCATGTCATTCAAGGGCACGGGCAGCGCCGCAGGAGACTTCCTCTGGGCTGTGGGAACCGGGCTTGCTACCGATGTTCTTATTCACATATGGATGAGGACAAAGGCTTTCATAGCGACCTGGCGGGGGCGGAAGGAGGAGCGAATGCTTCGCGCGCATCGGAAGGACTGCACGTTCAGCTTGGAGACAGAAGAGGAAGCTCACGCGATTCGGTTGAGCTACTTCTCTTGTTGCCAGGCCTGCACGACCATATAGCCCAGGTCTATCCGAACCGCACGTACTCGTTCGTCATATTTTCAGCTACACCGTCCGATAAGTTCATCCAGGTGGTCTTGAGAGACTATGACTCGCTACAACGGACTGTGCGTCAAATGGCGAGAATCATTCACAGAACACCTGAGAGTGAGTACATGGCCCTTCATCTACAAGATGGGCCGTTCGGGTCTAGGCGTGTGACATACAACGTCGTCTAGGCGTGACTGTCAGATCCTTTGGCCAGGTAACGATACAACGTGGCGACGGAGACCCCAAGGGCGTCGGCGATCTCTTTTGGGCTCATGACTGTCGCCGGCGGCGTGCAGTTGCTTCGCCCGGGTGACCTTCCCGCTGTCCAGCAGCTTGGGCCTCCCCCCGTTGCGGCCGCGTGCACACGCCGCCGCAAGTCCGATGTTCGTGCGTTCCCGGAGTAGGTCACGTTCGCATTCAGCAAACGCCCCATAGATACCAGCATGAGCTTTGCCTGGGCGCCGTTGCCGTCGGTGCCAAGCATGGGGTTATCCAGCACGCGGACCCCCACACCGTGCTCCGCCAACTCCAGGAACAACTGGACCAGATTGCCGAGGGACCGCCCCAAGCGGTCCAGCTTGGCGACCACCAGCGTGTCGCCTTCCCGTAGGGAGGCCAAGCACTTGGTGAGCCCCGGGGCGCCCCGGCTTCGCCCCGTTCACGCCATGATCCCGGAACAGGTGGCGGGGGTCAGCCCTGACCCCCGCCGCTACCAGCGCGTCGAGTTGCCCATCGGCGTTCTGATCTGCCGTCGAGACTCGCATATAACCGACCAGCGCCATTCCCATCCCCATTCTCACCTGGTCGTAGTGTCGTCACAAAGCATGCGCACTTCTTTGCTGAGGGCTTCAGTAGGCACCTGAGCGAGCGCCCGTCCGTCTTTGACCTTGAGGTTTTGCTGGACGATCAGACCAACTGGAAAGTGCTCAACAGTATTGAGATCCACACTGAGATCATGAATGAAGTGAGGTACGTGGCCTACAGCAACAACCCTGGCTTCTGGCAGGACGATTGGGAATTGGCGCGCCAAGAACACCGTGAAAAGCTCGCCGTGAACAGAGCAACGCTCGCCGCGCGACGCGATGCCAAAGGCAACGATTCATAGTCCTTGCCGCGAAGGCCTAGGGGCGGGGGTGGGCCCCCGATGGGTTCCCCAACGTCCCCGCTCCGAGCTTCAGGCGCACATCCAGTGGATTACGTGCCCTCGCAGATGCTCACACAGACGTTTCGAGTTGACTAACCCGCAGCTCTACGGCATCCCGTTCCAGTCACAAGTGCGCAGGGTGGAACAATCGTTGTCCTGTTCTTCGACGACCCGAAATGGAACGAGCGGCCGGGCCGGCAGCGTTCCATTTCATGTGCTTCCTGCGAGAAATCAAACGTGGCCATCAAGGGCCGGTCTTCACCATCGACCTAAGACAGTGCGGCGGTATCGAGTAAAGCGCACGTTCACCGTCGACCAGGTGGCAGGGCAATCGCTCGCTTCGATAGATCAGCCGCGATCCGAAGCGGGCGGGCGGCCTCTGGTTCTCCCTCCCTGCCATCCGGGAACGGCGTCGTCCAGGAGTTTGAGTTTCGCAGGGGCGAGTTCGCCGCGGCGGCGTTTGTACCGCTGGGTGTGGATCCACACTCCGAGGGTGTGTTCACGGTCCGAGTCGGTTTTCCGGTGCCGTGGCCAGTCGTTGCCTTCTTCTCGGAAGTCCACGAGCTGGGCAAGGCGGCGGTGCCAGCGGGCTTCATCCTCAACTTCCTTGCGGTTTTCCAGCCACCCCGGCACCCGGGAGAGACCGGAGCTGTAGGCCGGGTCCAGGGTGCCTGCGGCTGCTTCGCGCCGGCGCTCGGACAGCCACCGCGCCATGGACCTTTCGCCCCGGTCGCCAGAACGGCCTTCAGGCAGCCGAGCTTCGGCCAAGACCCAGGAGAGGATCTCGTCCATTCGGGCGAGATCCGTAGGCGAGGGGTGCCGAATGCGCGCGGCGGCGGAGACGGCCTGGTGCTCGGCCTCGAGCCCCGGGTCTTGGCGGCGGGCGATTGCCAGGTGGTATCCGACAACGGCAGCAGGTACGCGCACGAGGGCAGCGATGCGTTGCCGGCTCAGTCCCAGCCGGTACATCAGCACCCATTCAGCGTCAGGAGCGCGTCGCAATCGCCTGTCCATAATGGACTCCATCCTGCCACGGTCCTCCCAAGGGTGGTCGCAAAGCCGCCGGTCGAAAGCCATGATTATCGAGCAATGGAAGAAGATTTGATGCGATTTTGTCGACGGGCCCGCGAGCGGGGGACTTGCCAATCACGTTTCAGATCGAAGCGGTATTGATGCCGGAATTGCGAAAGCAAAAGGGACGCTCCCGATTTCAGCAGTCAAGTTTCCTTCGGTCTGGGGCAGCGAGCGGCGGCCCTGGCCCGCAGCGGTCCTTTGGCTACGTTGGGCCTTAAGAGGGGTTCCGGGCGGCGACCAGCGTCGCGAGCTAGACGAGGACGGCGAGGGCGGCGTAGCCGGCGGTGATGGCGGGGAGGCTCAGGCCCCGGCTGGCCTGTCCGGCGATGAGGCTGGGGACTGCCGACCCGGTGTAGGAGATGGCGTAGATGACCGCGAGCAGGCCGGCGCGCTCGCGGGGGAGCGCCTCGTGCAGGAGGGTGTTCATGCTGCCGGAGGTGGCGAGGCCCATCCCGGCGCGCCGTGCGGCCGCCGGCGTAAAGCGTCCGGCGATGGAGGGGCCGAACGAGGTGAAGTAGCCGCCGAACGCCCAGGTTGCCACAAAGATCCCGGAGGCGAGCGGCAGGTAGGGGCGGGCCGCCGTCGGGACGCCGAGCCGCGGGATCAGCGAGGACCAGGCGCCGGGCGTGCGGGCGACGGTCTCGGGGCGGGTGGCGAGGGCGGCCGCGCAGCCGAGGAGGAGCACGGCGAACACGCAGTGGGTGAGGACGCGCGGGGCGGGCGCGAACTCGACGAGGAGTCCGGAGAGGAAGACGCCGAGGGGGAGTCCGACGGTGGCGGCCGCAGTTGTGACGGCCGCGACCAGCCACCGTGGGCGCCGGGGTGCGGTGTCCACGATGTAGGCGCCGATGGCGCTGGAGGCGAGGCCGGCGGCAAGCCCCTGGAGGGACCGGCCGAGCAGGAGGGGCAGGAAGCTGTGGACCCACAGCAGCGTGAGGCAGCCGGCGGCGGCGAGCAGGAGCGCGGCGATCGAGACGGGGCGGCGCCCGCAATGGTTGGAGAGCCGGCCGAGGACGAGCAGGGCGAACACGGCGCAGGCGAAGTAGGCGACGGCGACCAGCGAGAACTGGTCATTCGTCAGGCCGTCGGCACGCCGGTAGGTGTCGTAGAGGGGGATCGCGGCGGCGCCGGCGGCGAACACGGAGACGAACGAGACGGTGGCCGCGACGAAGCCCCGCTCCTGGGCGGGGGCGGTAGAGGGGGCGGCGGCACGGGCGGGGCGGGGCTGTGTTTGGGTCATGGGCTTTCTGGATTGGGACGGGTCTGCTGGTGTCAGCGGTTGACATAGCCCAGATGTTGGTCGTTGTAGCGCTCGCCCTGCACGCCGATCCGCCGCGCGAGCGCGTCGAGGTCGGCGACGTCGTCCGCCGAGAGGGCGACCGATGTGGCGCCGGCGTTCTCCTCGATCCTGGCCGTGCTGCGGGTGCCCGGGATGGGCACGATCCACGGCTGCTGCGCGAGCAGCCACGCCAGCGCGATCTGCGCGGGCGTGGTGCCCTTGCTGCGGGCGAGGCCGGCGACGTGCTCGACGAGCGCGGCGTTTGCGGACCGGTTCTCCTCGGTGAAGCGGGGGATCGTGGCGCGGACGTCGCCGTCGGCGAAGGTGGTGGCCGTGCTGACAGTGCCGGTGAGGAAGCCCTTGCCGAGCGGGCTGAACGGCACGAACCCGATGCCCAGCTCGGCAAGCGTCGGAAGCACCTCGGCCTCGGGGTCGCGGGTCCACAGCGAGTATTCGCTCTGGAGGGCAGTCACCGGCTGCACCGCGTGCGCCCCGCCGGATGGTCCCGGCCGATGCCTCCGAGAGCCCGAAGTGCCGGACCTTGCCTTCCGTGATCAGCTCCCCGACGGTGCCGGCGACGTCCTCGATGGGAACGCCGGGATCGACGCGGTGCTGGTAGAACAGGTTGATGACGTCAGTGCGCAGACGCTTCAGCGAGGCGTCGGCGACGCGGCGGATCTGCTCGGGCCGGCTGTCCAGGCCCACGCTCTTGCCGCCCTCGATGCGCCAGCCGAACTTGGTGGCGACCTGCACCTGGCCGCGGATCGGTTCCAGTGCCTCACCCACCAGCTCCTCGTTCACGTACGGCCCGTACACCTCGGCCGTGTCGAAGAAGGTCACCCCGAGGTCGACGGCGGAGCGGATCACGGACGAAGCCGGCTGCGGTATCCGTCCCGCAGCCTCAGGCTGACCGCTGCTCTCAAGAGCATCTGCCAGAATGGCCGGCCTCATCGAGATG
Organism: Arthrobacter sp. NPDC058130; assembly: GCF_042884475.1. Taxonomy (NCBI): domain Bacteria; kingdom Bacillati; phylum Actinomycetota; class Actinomycetes; order Micrococcales; family Micrococcaceae; genus Arthrobacter; species Arthrobacter sp. NPDC058130. The sequence continues at coordinate 28,195 of NZ_JBHVTV010000011.1, read as the reverse complement.
CCGCCGCCTGAACCACCTGAGCTGGAGCCGGACAAGATCCGGGCCCTGATCAACTACGCGGACAAGATGGCCACATTCATGGAGGCTGAGACGGAACTGGCCCGTGAACTTGGCAGAGCAGCTCCGGAGAACGACCTGAGCGAACTTATCGAAGGCTGGAAGTTCACCGCGCAGGGCCTGCGGGACAGCTACGGCGCGCGGTGCTGAGACTGGACCCGTCATGGTCCCTTCCGGCGTTCCTTGGCGGACGGGTCACGCTTGCGAACGCGTTCAGCCAACTACTCCTACGGCCTACACCTCCAGCCGGAACACCCACAAGAGCACATCCTCGCCGGGCACGTACCAGTCGCGGGCCGGAACCCTCCGGAAGCCCAGGGATTCGTAGAGGCCATGGGCCCGTTCCATGAACGTCGCACTCGTGATACTGATCGCCGTGATGTCCGGCAACGACCGCGCATGGTCAATGACCCGGCGGACAACGGCACGCCCCACCCCGTTGCCCTGGACAGCCGGATCAACAGCGAGCATCCGGAACTCCAACTCATTCTCGCGGGCGATCTCGCTGTAGGGCTGCCCCGCGAAGGTCGGCGTCACCGCCGCGACCACCGCGCCCGCGGCGTCGGCCACCCACACCTCGGCATGCTCCGCCCTGTGTTCCACGTTCTCCAGCACGCTCATGTACGGGTGCCCGGCGGTGAAATGACCGGCGCGGAGGTACGCGTCCCGGGTGATTCTCAAGACCTCGGGATAATCGGCCGGCCCGGCAGGCCTGAAATCCAGGTTCACCGGCAAGCAACCTCAACGTCAGTGGCCCGGGCAATGTACTCCTCCAACGAAGCCAGCGCCGGCTGGGACGAAGGATCACCCACCGCATCCGCGCCCACAGCATTCGCCACCGCCAGTGCGCGGCCGTAAGGAAGCCCCGCCCGGATCGCCAGGACCAGGGCCGCGCAAAACGCGTCACCGGCACCGACAGTGTTCGCCACCGGCACGGATAAGGCCGGAGCCTCCGCCACCCGCCGCCCGCGCTCCAGGATCGCCGACCCGTCCTTGCCGTACGTCACCGCCACCAGCTTCGCGTCGGCCAGGGCCGGAATCAGCTGGTACTCGCTCTCATTGACGATCACCAGGTCGCACCGTTCCAGCAGCTCCGCCGGCAGGTCCATCGCGGGCGCGGCATTCAGGACGAAGAAACCTCTCGAGCGCCGGGCCGCTTCCAGCACCACGGGCAGGCCCACCTCAAGCTGGCACAGCACCGTTTCGTCCGGACCAAACGAAACGCCCTCCAGCGAGAACCCGGCGTTCGCGCCCGGGCACACCACAATCTGGTTCTCGCCGTCGCGGTCCACCACGATCAACGCGGTGCCGGTCGCGCCGCCGTCGAGCACTGCCACATCCGCGGTGTCCACTCCCGCGCCGGAAAGGGACTCGACCATCAGGCGGCCCTGGGCGTCGCTGCCCACCGCGCCGATCATCCGGGCGCTCCCGCCCAGCCGGGCCGCGGCAACGGCCTGGTTGGCGCCCTTGCCGCCCGGCTGCTGCTGCAGAACACCGCCGCCGATGGTCTCGCCGGCGGTGGGAAGCCGGTCCGTGGTGGCGATGATGTCGAGGTTGATGCTGCCGACGACGGTGACGGCAGGAAGTCGTGTGCTCATGAAAAGTCCTATCGGGTCGAGCCGGGGTCGGCTGGATTAGGAAATAGTGTACGGCATAGTTGTACTTGCGTGTCATACGTGGTTGTATAACAACTCACATCCTAAAGGCAGGACCCGCCTGCAGAACAAAGGAGTTTGATGTGAACACCCCAGCAACAGTCGCCACGTCGCCGCCAGCCGCCGTCGGAAGCCAAACCGGCGAGGACGCAACAAAACTCGGCGGCCGCCGCGCCGCCCCCCTGATCTCCACCCTGCTGCTCGGCGTGCTGTCCTTCCAGCTCAACGCAAGCATGGTCACCCCGGCGCTGCCGCAGATCGCGGCATCCTTCGGCCAGGGCCCCGACAGCGCAGCCCCCGTCCAGTCCATGTTCTTCCTCGCCGGCGCCATCGCCGGGCCCGTCATCGGACGCTGGAGCGACTTCATCGGACGCCGCGCCGCCCTGCTCCTGGTCCTCGGCATCATGGGCGCGGGAACCATCCTCTGCATCGCCGCCCCCACCCTGCCGCTCCTCATCACGGGCAGGTTCCTGCAGGGCGTCTCCAGCGCGGTCTTCGCGCTGGCCTACATCGTCCTGAGCGAAAACCTGCAGGCCCGCGTCTTCGGCACCTCCGTGGGCATCATCGCCGCCATCAACGGGGGAGTGGGCGGCGCGGACGGCTACGTCGGCGGCCTCATGGCCGAAACGCTCGGCTTCCGGTCCATCTTCGTCGTCGTCCTCGTCCTGACGGCCATCGCCGCCGCCTGTATCATCAAAACCGTCCCGAAGGGCCGCCCCCAGGGCGTCCGCGGCGCGATGGACTGGTGGGGCGCCGGATCGCTCTCCCTGTTCCTGGTCTTCATCACCTACTTCGTCTCCGACGGCTCGGCCGCCGGCTGGACCGCACCCAGCACCCTGGCGCTGCTCGCCGGCACCATCGCGTCCTTCGCCGCCTTCTGGATGATCGAGAAGAAGCGGAGCCACCCGCTCATCGCCGTCCACCACCTGCGCTCCCGCCAGGTCTGGCCCGTCATCGCCACCACCGTCCTGACCCTCGCCGGCATCTTCGCCATCATCAACTTCACCGTGGTGCTGCTCAGCCAGGACATCCACCACGGCTTCGGGCTCAGCGCCTCCCTGTCGGCGCTGCTGTTCCTGACCCCCGCCGCACTGATCGGCGTCTTCGCCGCACCCGTGGCCGGCTGGCTCGCCGACCGGCGCGGCTGGATCAAGACCCTCCGGGCGGGAACCGGGCTGAGCCTGGCCTGCGCTGTGGTGGCCGCCGCGTTTTCCGACAACCAGACCGCCGTCCTGATCGCCGTCGCGGCCCTCGGCATCTTCTACAACGGCTTCTTCCTCACCGCCATCAACGGACTCTCCGTCCTGCTCTCGCCCAAGGAAGCACCCGCGGCCCTGCCCGGCATCAACGGCGCCTCCTTCGGCATCGGCGCGAGCCTCGGCGTGGTGCTCGTGGCACCGTTCGCCGCCCAGGCCACCTCCGCCGGCTACGCCACCGCCCTCTGGATCTCGGTGGCCATCACCGCGGCGGCCTTCATCGTCAGCCTCTTCGTCGCCGCCCCCAAGGGCGAAAAACTCTGATCCTCCTTACCTCCACCTACTGAAAGAAGAACCACTCCCATGACCAGTTTCCCGTTTTACCTCGACTGCGACACCGGCATCGATGACGCCCTCGCCCTGGCCTACCTGCTCGCCTCCCCGCAAGCGGACCTCCGGGGGATCGGCACCGTCAGCGGCAACGTCAGTGCCGCCGTCGGCGCCCGCAACACCCTGGACCTGCTCCAGCTCGCCGGGCACGCGCACGTCCCCGTCGCCCTCGGCGCGCACGACCCCCAGGCCGGCACTTTCCACGGCGGAGCGCCGTGGGTGCACGGCGCCAACGGGATCGGCGAGGTCACGCTGACGACGGCGGCTGCCGGACTCGCGCCGGAAACCGCGGCGGAGATGCTGGTCCGGCTGGCCCACGAACACCCCGGCCAGCTGCGGATCCTGGCCATCGGGCCGCTCACCAACATCGCCGAAGCGCTGCGTCTGGACCCGGGATTGCCCGCGCTGGTGCAGGGCATCACCATCATGGGCGGCGCGGCGTTCGCGCCCGGGAACATCACCGCCGTGGCCGAGGCCAACATCGCCAACGACCCCGAGGCCGCCGCGGACGTGTTCGCCGCCGACTGGGACGTGACCCTGGTGCCCCTGGACGTCACCATGTCCAACGTGCTCGAGGAAAGCCACCGGCAGGAACTGCTCGCCTCTGCTGGTGCTGTGCCGCAGGCGCTGGGGGAGATGCTGGGCTACTACTTCCGGTTCTACGAGAGCCAGTTCGGCCGGGCCTGCTCGGCGATGCACGACCCCCTCGCCGCGGCCCTCGCGGTGGGCGGCGTCAGCGCGGCGGTGGCCCCGGTGGTGACGGTCGACGTCGACACCACTCTTGGGCCGGGACGCGGGCAGACCATCTGCGACCTCCGCGGCCGTTACATGGACTACCCCGAGCAGCCCGGCGCCCGCTGCCGGGTGGTGCTTTCGCTCGAGGGTGATTTCGCACCGCACCTGGTGGAGGTGCTGCTGTCGGATTCTGAAGGTACCGTGCGTAGGCGCCTGACGGCATCTCGTGGGGTATAGGCTACGTGCCATGATGACCAACCAGCGCCTCAAGCCACTGCTCGAGCAGTACGACTGGGCGACGGAACGACTTCTCACTCGCCTCGCCGGGCCCACCAGCAACTCGGGTGATGACAGCGACGTCGACGTACCGGTACTGACGGACGCCGAGTACCTCTGGGAACCGGTCGCCGCGTGCTGGTCGGTACGGAGGCGCGCCGATGGGCCCGGACCGGGCGCCATCAAGCTCATCGGCGCGGGTGAGTGGGGGCGGGACGGCGCCCCCGAAAGTCCGTGGCCTCCGCCCCTCACGACGATCGCCTGGCGGCTTGACCACATCTCCGAGACGCTGTTGGGCCGATCCAACCACCTCGGGGGCGACCGAACGTTCGATCGAGCGACGTACGAATCACGACCAGATGCAGCCGGCGCTATCGAGAGGTTCCGTCAGGCCGCAGCCGACTGGCGCCGGGTGCTACTCAGTGTCGATGAGTCCGACTATGACCGGATCGGGCTAAGCAGCTACCCGTACGGCAGCGATGCCGAGGAGACGTTTCCGTCGATCGTGTGGTGGGAGAACCAGGAGATCCTGCACCACGGAGCCGAGATCGCGCTGCTCCGCGACCTCTACGTTCACCACGCTCAGTAGCGACGAGCGCGCACCGCGGACAGCTCAGCTGGCGGAGTCTCTACGTAGCCGGCAATCCATGAATGTGTCCCCCGTGGCGGATGGACCTCCCCGACCGCGCAGAGGGATCGCGCTCAGCGCCGCGTCTCGTACCTGGCCAGGGTCACGCCGCCGGGAAACGTCCGCGTCTCCACCAGGTTCAGGTTTACCCAGCTGTCCAGGGCAGTGAAGAACGGCCTGCCGCCGCCTACCATGACCGGATGGGTGGCCAGCATGTACTCGTCGATCAGCCCGGCCCGCATTGCCGCCGCGGCGAGCGTTGCGCCACCGATGCTCATCGGACCGCCGTCCTCGGCCTTGAGCCGGGTGATCTCGGCGATCGCGTCGCCGGTGACCAAGCGGGTGTTCCAGTCGACCTTGTCGATCGTCGAGGAGAACACCACCTTCGGCGTGTCCCGCCAGTTCCGCGCGAATTCGATCTCCGCCGGGGTGGCGTTGGGATGCTGGTCGCCAGTGGGCCAGTAGGAGCTCATGGTCTCCCACAGCTTGCGCCCGTACAGCGTCAGGCCGCTCGCCCGCTCCTGGTCGAGCCACCACTGGAAGAGTTCCTCGCTCGGCCCGCCCCAGCCGATGTCATCGCCGGGCGCGGCGATGTAGCCGTCCAGGGTCAGGTTCATGCCGTAGATCAGTTTCCGCATGGCGCCTGCCTTCCGTAAGTCGGTCTTCAGCTTGTAGACCAGCACGGCGCGGCGCGGTAACCCCTGCTGTCCCGCACATGATCAGCAGCATTCTGTCCCTCAAAGCGCAACCATAGCGGCAATGATCTGGATGCCATAGCCTTCGGTCCTCGTTTCAACGGAGCTGTCTGGTGAAGGATCCCCAACTGGACGCAATGCCCCAATGACTTCCGTCGTGCAAGAATCGCCGCATGGATGAGGATGAGCGGCAGACGCGGCAAGAATTGATGATCCTCGATGCCCTGGTACAGGCGATGGGTCGGCGTGACGAGGTCTTCCAGATAATTGAGGATTCAGAGGACGCGGACGAAGCAAGGCGTCGGGTGGGTCAGCTGTTGGATGTGGGTGAGTTGGGCAGCCGGGCAGTCCTCGACATGCAAGTTAGAAGACTCACCCGGGATCAGCGTCGGGCCCTCGCTTCCCGTGCAGAAGAACTTAGATCAAAGTTGCCGGATGGCCGCTGAGGACTTCGCGTTCTCCGCCGATTACTGGGGCTTACGACACTGGCGGGCCATTCTTGTCAATGCCAAACCCGGCGCAGGGTCCTGTGCCTAGAACTGCAGCGACTGCATGACGGAGAGGTGCCCGGCGCGTGCCGCGATCAGGCACTTGGCCAGGTAGAAGGGCCGGTTGGCGTGTTTGACGTACTGAGTCAGGACGAGCACCGGATCCGGGGCCCGCAGGTCGAGCAGCTTGGCACGGCTGGGCCCCACCTGGCTGAGGCTGATCTGGCATTCGCCGGGACCCAAAACCCGGCCGAAGCGGGAGTTGAGCGCCGCGAGCAGCGTGGTGCCGCCGTCGTCGTCGATCTCCAGCGGCGCCGGCGCAGCGGAACCGCTGCCCAGGCTGACCGGGAGGGCCGAGATGTTTTCCTGCAGGTGGGCGATGGCTTCGCCGTCGCGGATCAGGACCGACTCCCAGAGCCAGCAGTCGGCGCCGGGCTCCACGCCGACGCCCGGGGCCACGAACTCTGAAGCGGGCTGCCGCTGCCGTTGGATGCGTTTGATCTCGATGTGTTGCCCGGGGCCGCCAAGGACTTCCTCGAAGGGGCGGATCCGCTCGATGCCGATGCGGGGGAGGGTGTCCGCGACGAACCGGCCCACGCCGCGGCGGGCCCGGATCAGGCCGTCCTCCTCGAGCAGCATCAGGGCCTCGCGGACCACGGTGCGGCTGACCTTCATGTCCGCGCCGAGCTCCGTTTCGGTGGGGAGCATGGAGCCGGGCGTCAGCAGGTTGTTGCGGATGGCCTCGGCGATCCGGGAGTACACGGCAACCCGGAGGGGCGAGCCGGGCTGGGCCTCCACCGGCTGGGACAGGAACCGGACGGCGTCCTCGTGCACGTTATGCCTCGCTTGCGTTTGTTCGGGGATCCCAGCGTACCGCGGGGTGTGACGCGTTTGTTGGACAAGGGGGTCTCGTGGCGACCCGCTGTGCCTTAGCCAGCACCGTGCATTCGTGCCGGGTGTTCCTGCCGAGTATCGCCACTTCCGCGCACGTAGCAATGAGACCGGGGCAGGCAAGTCGGCGAAATACATAGGTAGCCCGTACTCGGGCGTCCGAAAGGGCCCCCTGCCTATGGTTCATCCAGCGCACAAGCGCTGGGTGGAGCATCAAGCGGGATAAGTCGCTGATGTGCCGCCCAGCAGGCTATTAGCGGTGCCGTTCACAGCAAGTCCTGAGGGGGGCAGCATGAGCGTTGAAAACACTGATCCGTGCAAGGGCTCTGCACGATCTCGCGCGGTATCGCGTATCGCCTCGTTTCGGCATCTCGTCTCAGTGACGATAACGAGCGCCGCCCTAATATTGGGGGGCTCCGTGACGCTGAGTCCCGTGATGAACCATCTTCTGCCCGGCGGAACCGCGGCTGCCGAAGCCGCCGTCGTACCCGCCGCTCCGGGGGAACTGCACGTCACAGCGGCCGGCGACTATTCCGGCTCAACCGCAGCCGCCGGTGTTCTCTCACGAATCGGCCAGCTCAAACCTGACCTGCACCTGGCCCTGGGCGACCTTTCCTACGGTGTCACCGGGGCAGAGCAGGCCTGGTGCGATTTCGTCACATCCCGCACCGGCGCCGGCTTTCCGTTCCAGCTGGTCTCGGGCAACCACGAAAGCAATGGGCAGAACGGAAACATCAATGATTTTGCCGCCTGCCTGCCGAACCAGCTTCCCGGGGCGGTGGGAACCTACGCCCGGCAATACTACGTCGATGTCCCGCAACAGAATCCACTGGCACGTTTTGTCTTCATCACTCCGGGAATTCCGTTTACTGCCGGAACCCCCGACTATTCTGTCGGCAGCCCGGGCTATAACTGGACAGCGGCCGCAATCGACGGAGCCCGGTCCGCGTCCATTCCCTGGGTTGTGGTGGCCATGCACGTGCCGTGTATCTCGACCGGCGAATACGGCTGCGTTGCCGGCGCCGACATCACCAACCTGCTTCTGAGCAAGAAGGTGGACCTTGTCCTGAACGGCCATGAACATGAGTATCAGCGCAGCAAGCAGCTTTCAGTAGCGGCCGGATGCACGGGGCTTCAGCCCGGCATCTACAACTCATCTTGCGTGCGTGACGGGGACAATTCCCTGGCCAAGGGAGGGGGCTCCGTCTTTACCACGGTCGGGACCGGCGGCGTGGCCCTGCGCGACGTCAATACTGCCGATCCGGAAGCACCCTACTTCGCCGCCTATTCCGGCCTCAACCTCAACCCCAGTCACGGACTGCTGGACTTGAAGTTCACTGCCACCAGCCTGAACGCCGGATTTGTCGCCACCGACGGCGCGTTCACGGATGCCTTCAGCATCACTTCGGCCGGGACCAACGCGCCTCCAACCGCGACCTTCACCTCGTCCTGCACCACTCTGACGTGCGCATTCGACGCTTCGGCCTCCACGGATCCCGACGGCACCATCGCAAGCTATGCCTGGGACTTCGGCGACGGCGCCAGCGGCACCGGTCCCACGCCGTCGCACGCCTACGCCACCCCCGGCAGCTACACCGTCACCCTGACTGTCACTGACAACGGCGGTGCCACGGGCGCGGCAACCCGGACCGTCACAGCCACGGCCGGCGCCGGCCCGTTTGCCCAGGACACATTCAGCAGGACGGTCAGCAACGGCCTCGGCGCCGCGGACACGGGCGGCCCCTGGTCCGTGACCGGCAGCGCGAGCAACTATTCCGTGGCCAGCGGTACGGGACGGCTGCGTATCCCGGCCGCGGGTTCCGGCAATAACGCCTACCTGGGATCTGTCAGTTCCTCAAACACTGACGTCTACCTCGAGCTTGCCACCGACAAACCCGCCACCGGTTCGGGCCTGTATGTCTCGGCGGTTGGCCGAAGGATTGCGGGATCCGGAGACTACCGTGCCAAGGCCCGGGTGGCCTCCACGGGGGCTGTGGGCCTGTCGCTGGTCAGAACTACGGCCAGCGGCGCCGAAACCGCCATGCAGAGTGACATCACGATCGGCGGCCTGAACTATGCCGTTGGCGATCGCCTGGCCGTCCGCCTGCAGGTCACGGGCACCGGGACCACCACAGTCCGTGCCAAAATCTGGAAAGTGGGGACGGCCGAACCGGCGGCCTGGCAGCGCTCCGTGACGGACACGACGGCGGCACTGCAGGCGCCGGGCGGGGTCGGGCTGACGACATATCTTTCCACCAGTGCCAACAACGCCCCGATCACTGTGCTGCTGGACAACGTGCGGGCGGCGGCGCCGTAAGCGGGCCAACGCGGTGGTGCGGCCGGTACCGCCCGGCGTCGATCACGAGGGCCTTCCCAAAGTGCGGGACAATGGAAGTCCCGAACCACGAAAGCCGACCCCCTTGATCAGTCTCCAGCACGATGCCGACAGCTCCATGCCGCTTCACTCGACTGACGCCATGGGTCTGAGCGGGGCCGGCAGCGCCGGCCAGCTCGATCCGCTGCTGTATCCGTGGGACCCGCCCGTGGCCTCGGGGGTCATGGACGGCAATGACTTCCGGCCCCTGGAGCCTTCAGCCGGACTGGATGAAGCCCTCGCTCAGGCCAGCGCGGCACCGCTGGAAGCCCGGTCCCTGGTGGTCTCCATCGGGTCGAATTCAAGCGCCGACGTGATGCGGCGGAAATTCGCCAGCTACCACCAGCCTGTCAGCGCGGTTCTGCCGCTCGTCCGGGGGCAGCTCCACAACGTCGCCGTTGGCCACTCCGCCCACGTGAGCAAGGCCGGCTACATCGCCGCGGCCCCGTATCCGCTGCTGGGGGAGTGCACACCGGTCTGGCTTTCATGGCTGGACGATGTCCAGCTGATGGCCCTCGACGAAACAGAGCCCAACTACCGGCGGATCCAGCTCGACGGCGAAGCCTGCCCGCTCGTGACGGACTGCGCGGACCGTCCGGAGGAGTTTTCGCTGTTCACCTCGTGCTGGGGCGTGCTGACCGACGGCGACGGCGGGAAGCTTCCCTTCCTGGACCAGCCGGCCCTGTTCGGGCTCCTCGCCGGCAGCGGCACCGGGGACCTCCTGGAGGAGGGGAAGTCCGTGTTCGACGGTCCGCCGGAGCTTGTTGCCGAGCAGCTCGGGATCCCGTCGGTCCAGGCCTGGGCCAGGGACTGGTTCAGCTCCGCTGGGCTCGCCGCGCCAGTGAACTTCGACGGGCCTTGCGTGCCGTAGCCGCCGGTCTGGATCGTCGCCTTCACCGGGCGGCGATGTTTTGTGCATTGTTCTCCGCGATGTGCTGGGCAATGTATTCGGCATCGCGGCCCACGCCCGCCACAATGGACGAGCCGTGCCCGGTCAGCCACGGCAGCCCGACGGCGTACAGGCCCGGGTGTTCGGTGACGCCGCGGTGGTGCCGGGGGTAGTTCCATTCGTCCAGCACCGGGATGTCCAGGATGCTGAAGTCCAGCCCGTAGCCCGTGGCCCAGAGGACCGAGGTGACGTTGGCGGCTTCGAGGTTCAGCCGCGCCGGCTCCGAGGGGAGCCAGTCGTCCTTCCGCGGCGACTCCGGCTCCGGCGCCGACATGCCGGTGGCGGCAATATAGCTGTCGAACATCGGCCTCATCCTTTGGTAGAAGGCAGCCTCCACCAGGTCCAGGCGTTCCGGAAGGTCATCACTGAAGACGAGGTCGCCGTCGTCGGCTGCTTCCAAATGGCCGTGCAGCCGGACCCCGTGCCGGCCGAGGTCCCGCAGGTGGATGTCGTGGCCGCCGTCGGCGCCGGACACCAGCGGGTTGCAGGCGAACCGCGCCGCGGGGGAGGGCAGCTGCCCCACGGTGAGGCCGTTCAGTCCGTAGTCGGGGCCGAATTGTGCAAGCTGCATCATCCAATAGAGGAGATCCTGGCCGCGGTACCGGCGCGGCGCTTCCGGGCACGTGGACACCGCCAGGTGAATTTCGCGGCCGGCGGCGAGCAGTTCCTCGGCGATCTGGCCGCCGGACTGGCCGGTGCCAACGATCAGCACGGCACCCTCAGGCAGCTGGCCCGGGTTGCGGTAGCTGTCGGTGTGAAGTTGCAGGATGCGGCTGGGCAGCTGCGCCGCCAGTGTGGGGATTTTCGGCTTCTGGTAGCCGCCGGTGGCGAGCACCACGTTCCGGGCCCGCCAGCTGCCCTGGGTGGTGGCCACGCTGAAGCCGCCGCCCTCCGCGGGCTCGATACGTGTGACGTCTACGCTCGTCCGGACAGGAGCGCCGATAGTCTGCGCATAGTGCCGGAAATGGCCGATGAGGTCATCCCGCAGCATGAATGCTTCCGGGTCGGGGCCCTCATACGGCATGCCGGGCAGCGCGAGCGAGAAGTTCGGCGTGTTCAGGCAAAACGCGTCCCACCGGTCCTGCCACGCCCCGCCCAGCGTGTCGCGCCGTTCCAGCAACTGATGTTCGACGCCGTGTTGGGTGAGCCAGTAGCTCGTCGCCAGCCCAGCCTGCCCGGCCCCGACGATGAGGGTGTTGACACTTTGCGGTGCCGTATGTGGGGCGGCCGTCGGAGTCTCCATGGTTCTTCTCCCGGACCCAAGGTGCAGGGCTGGCTTTGTTGGCAGGATATGCCCGCAGGACCGCCGCGTACAGGTGCCCGACGACGGCGTGAAGCCCACTGCCGGCAGCGCCCTGGCTTAGGCCCCTTGGGGCTAGAGCGAATCTGTTTCGTGCTGGGTAGTACGCAGCGACCTTTCTTAATTGTCAGGGCCTCCGCATATCAATGGTTCATGACTCAAGTAGGTGCCGTCAGCCCCACGGTTCAGTTCGGTCCAGCGATCTTCTGTATCGCGACGTTGGCTTTGTTTGGATATGGCGTCAGGAAGGAAATGCAACGTGTCCGTGATCGATCTCAACCCTGGACCCGGAGACTCAACGCAATAAGCCAGGTTCTTCTAGGCCTTGTACTTTGCACTCTATTTGCGACCCCAATGATCTGCACGATGTTTCCGGACAGTGCTTCTTGGGCGAGCACGACGGCAGTATTATTCATCCTTTGCATCATTGCCCCCTTCCTCTTCACCGTAGACGTGATGGTGAAGTTCGCAAAGGCGTTCGACCATTCCGAACTCGTCGGCACTAAATTGAAATTGCTCCTGGCGCTTGCGATGTCCTCGCGACTCTCCGAAGTCAAGCGAGCAAGTGTGGTGCTCAAACAAAGGCTGCTTCCGGATGGGTTTCGCGACCTCCACCCATCGAAACTGATGAAGCCTTTGTTCAAAAGTGAATACCGGGCCCTCGGCATGTTTTATCTTTGCGCGGGCGGTTTGGGCGTCATGAGTCTTTTGACGGTTCTTGTAACAGGACAAGGTGCTCCTACCCAGATTTTCCGTACCTGGGCCGTTTTTTGGGTTCTCATGGTTGCGTTGTCCATGACTCTTCCGTTCACGCTGGCATGGGTAGCACTGAAGTATGCTGCCGCGACTGGAGCGATTCAGTGCAGGATCACGGTGCGGTCGTCGCTGTCGATCGTGGCCAACTGGGTTTCAATAGGCGGTGTCATCGGGTTGCTGAGTGGATCTCTTTCGTTATTGCCGCTTCGGTTCATGGCTGGAAGGGGATTGGGGCAGGAGCCGGTTTCCCTGTCCATCCTTGCTGACCTGTCGTTGGCTGGAGCTGTAGGGGGCTTCATTGCGGCGCACTTCGGCGCAATCTTCGCCTGCACGACCTCGATGAAGAACCGCCTAGCTTCACTGAGCCTGCCCGTCTTGGCGATCGCAGCCTTCACCACCCCCGCTTCGTTACTAGGGATGAACCCAGCAGCCAATGCCGACTATTCGTTGGCCGTGATCCGTAAATCGGTAATCCAACCCACAGATCTGCGCGACCTCGATCATCTAGCACAGGCAGATTGGAAGACCGTACTCACCCTCAGCGAGGAAGGCATGAGGGGGGCCTTCCCAGGCCCGGCGTCGTTCGCGGTTGCCGTGGTCGCTGTGGCCTTAGTTGTAGCCTTGCTAATGCTGGGGCGGCATGTCCGCTCTTCGCTGAGTACAGCTGAAAGAGAAAACAGACACAGAACGCCGCAGGGTCATCTGGCCGGAGGAGACAAACTCACGGAGGAGCATTTTGTACCTTCGGAAGAGAATGCATGACAGTGTTCACCCACGACTGGCTGAGCGAAAAGGAGCACGGGATGGACTGAACATTGTCCATGCCAAGCGTCAGGGTGATATGGACGCTGGCTTCCGCCGTCGTTGTTCCCGGCCGAGGCGCTACGGCCGCCAGCACCGCCGCGGAGGCGTGACCAGGGCTGCTGGTGTTCGTCAAGGGTGTTCTGGTTCAGTGCGGACCGCTACCTTTTTCCTGTGGCCATGGGCAAGCAACGGTGCTCTGACCCCCTACAGGAATTTCTACTCAGAAGGAGTGGGGACGGTCATGAATCGACGGACCAAAATCTTCTTTGGCGTGGTCGTCCTGTTGCTGGTTGTTGGCGGGGCGACATTATTTGTCCTCGACAACACAAAAAGGAGTGTGGCCGCGGAGTACAACCCGCAGGTCAACCCCGCCGATTTCACCACTGAAATCACCAACAAATACTTCGCCCTCCCTGTCGGCAAGAAACTGACCTACGAGACCAGGCAGCAAGGAAAAGTCACCGAGAGGGTCGAGATCGAAATCCTGCCAGAGACCAAGACCATAGAGGGTGTTGAGACAGTGGTCTATCTGGATAAGGAGTACAAGAACGGGCAGCTCGTCGAGGAAACCCGGGATTACCTGGCGCAACACAAAAACGGCGACGTCTGGTACTTCGGCGAGGACGTGGACAACTACTCGAATGGAACGTTGGTAAACCACTCCGGCAGCTTTCTCCATGGAAAAGACGGGGCAAAAGCCGGCATCTGGATGAAGGCCGAGCAGAGCGTCGGCGATTCCTACAAGCAGGAGTTCTACGCGGGTCACGCGGAAGACATGCGGGACACCGTAGCTACTGGCGAGACCGTCGAAACCAAGTCAGGCACGTACACCGACTGCGTCAAGGTCTACGACTGGACGCCGCTTGAAAAGGACGCCCGGGAGTACAAGTATCACTGCCCCCAGATCGCTGGGCTGGCCCTCACCGAGGACCTGGAAACCGGCAGCCGGTCAGAAATCGTGAATGTTGTCCTGCCTTAGTTTTCCAGCTTGTTGGGCCGGGGCTTAGAAGCCTTTGGTGCCTTCGGCGGCAACAATCGTCAGAACTGCCACGAAAAGCCGGGGGAGGGCGGCCGCGGCCAGAACCGCCGACGAAAAGCTACACGCAGAGCCTCGCAGTTCCAGTAGATGCGTCTCAGTTGGCGAACGACCTGGCCAGCGCCGCCGGCTTCCCGTCAAATGAACGTTTGTGCAGGCGCGGTTGTCGGTTTTCCCAGGCAGCCCTCCTGCGAAAAGAATCTACCGACCAGTAGCTTTGGTCCCGGAGGAGCGCCATTTCAGGGCGGACAGGGTTCGCCCCTCGGAATCGATTTCCGTGCACATCCGTGCAAATTCGTAGCCGCAGCGGGGCGCCGGCTGCCTACCGTTGAGTAACCGGGCAGCCCTGACTGATTCGCAGCACAGGGATTACTGCTGGCCCGCAGCCCGCTGACACACGAACAAAGAGGTTTCTATGTCACTGCTCACCAAAGTCCTGTCCACCGCAGTTACTGCCATCCTGGCCGGTTCCCTGGCCGTTGCTCCCGCCCATGCGGGAACTGTTGAGCTTTCCCCGCCGGGCGCCAATGACTGGTCCTGCAAACCAAGCGCTGAGCATCCATATCCGGTCATCCTGGTGCCTGGGACCTTTGAGAGCATGGACAAGAACTGGTCCACGCTCTCGCCATACCTCAAGAGCGCCGGGTACTGCGTCTTCGCCCTCAACTACGGCGAGACCAACGGCGTGTACGCCACCGCGCCGGTCGCGGACTCGGCGCAGCAGCTCGCGCCGTTCGTGGATAAGGTGCGTTCCGCCACCGGCGCCAAGAAGGTGGATCTCGTGGGCCACAGTCAGGGCGGCATGATGCCCCGCTACTACATGGGCTTTCTCGGCGGCGCCAAGAATGTCCGTCAGCTCATCGGGATCGCACCCTCCAACCACGGCACCGAAGGTGTGATCGTCCCGCAGCCGGGTGCTGTCCCGGACCCCAACTACACCGGCGTGGGCTGTGCCGCCTGCGCAGACCAGCAGGCGGGGTCGGCTTTCATGCAGAAGCTCAACTCCATCGGCGATACGGTTGCGGGACCCTCCTATACCGTCATCTCCACGGTCCACGACGAAGTGGTGATTCCCTACAACAGCCAGTTCCTCAGCGGACCGGCGCGGCAGGTCACCAACATCAACATCCAGGACAAGTGCCCAGCCGACGCCTTCGAACACGACCAGACGCCCAACGACCCCGTGGTGCACCAGATTGTGGCCCACGCACTTGGCACGGTGTCCGGGCCTGCTGATCCGGCGTACCAGCCCATATGCGTCTAGAGGTGCGTTCGGCGATGAGGCATTTGGGCAGGTAGAAGGGCCCGTTCGCATGTTTGACTAGGCGGTCGCCTTCGGAGTCTTGGGGGATTTCGGAGACTTCGGCGGCAGCCCGGCCACATGCTCGAATGCTTTCTCCACCCACGCCTTGGCCCGCGCCTCATCGCCGGCGCCCTCGGCGTTCCAGACTTCCGGCAATCCGGTGTAGCCGCCCATGGGGCGCTCCGGCGGCCCGAACGGAACGGTCCGCTCGGTGCTTTCCAGCAGCTCCTTGTCCGCATCGGATAGCTTCACGCCGATGGTGGGGCCGAACAGGCCGGCGAACATGTTCCCGTGCACGAATGCCCCCAGGTTTCCGAACATCGGCTTGACGACCACCTCGGGATGGTCGGGTAGCACCGAGCGGAAGTGCTCCTTGTCGGCGTCGGACGCTTTCGGCATTTCCATGGGTCTTCCTCCGGTAACAGGTCGCGTGCCGGTCCTCCTGCAGGATATGCCCGCGGCCGTGCACGGTACAGGCGGTGTGCCCGACGGCGGTCGGAGCGGGTGCCGCCTCTACCCTTCGGCGGCTTCCGCTAGCGCTAAGCACAGGTTCTGAACCACCGGTGGAACACGTTGCCCGCACGGTCAACCGGCGCGGCCGCGCTTCTTTGTAGATCCCCGGCTCGGCGAGGCAAGCCTGGCCCTTGCCAGTTGCTTGGCTTCCTTGAAGTCGCGGTCCCAGGCGTTCTTTTCCTGCACGACGTTCCCCCTGTAGGTCTCGGTCCACTTGGGCTCGATTACCGGGCCGGCGGCTTCGATCTGCTGACGGGAAGGTGTGGCCTTGGGCTCAAGCCTAACCACGGCGGGCAGGTCGTACCTCGCCCTCAGCGGCGGCCACTCCGGTTCCGCCGGCAGTGGCTGCTTCGACCGCCTCCGGTTATACCTGGCGACGGCCACGATGGGGAGAATTATGCAGGCCACGAACACGCCGAGCCAGAGCATCAGGAAGATTACAATCCCAACCACCATTCCCATGGCCAACATTAACTTCAAAACGGTCCATTGAGGAAGGGTTTGGCATCCCCTGGCGGACCCGTCCCCGCCGTGCACGGCGATGACGGATCCCCGGACGCAGCGCCACCAATCTGGAACGCGCCTTCGCGCTCGCTGGCATGGAGCGTCACCGGCGCGGCACGCGGGAACTGACAACCCGGGTCAATGACTTCCTGAAGGCTGATCAGATGCTGATCAACACGATAGGTAGTCAGTGGCCTTTCGGGTTGGCACATGTACGCCCGTCCGTCTGTGGTAAGCGGGCCCAAAAATCTCCTGTATGGTTGAACCTGTTGTTGTGTTTATGCAGTTCGTAGTTCAGGCAGTACGCGCGGTCGAAAGTCCGCGTTCTTCTGAAGCAGCGGTTTTGAGCACCCCACACAGGAGGACCCGAAAGTCGGGACAGTTCCTCCACCTTCACGAAGGACAAAAATAATGGCTACTGGTACCGTCAAATGGTTTAACGCTGAAAAGGGCTTCGGCTTCATTTCCCCCGATGACTCCTCGCAGGACGTTTTCGCGCACTACTCCGCGATCAACTCCTCCGGCTTCCGCTCCCTCGAAGAGAACCAGAAGGTCTCCTTCGAAACCGAGCAGGGCCCCAAGGGTCCCCAGGCTACCAACATCCAGGCTCTCTAATTTCCTAGAGACCCGGGACCGTTAGGTTTCGAGCAGGGCCCGTCTTCGGACGGGCCCTGCTTTTTTGTTTAAGTCCACAGATCATCTCGTTGCCATCGGACTGTGTTAACGCCCCTGTCCCCGCCGGTTCACCCGGGCCGTCAAAGCTGGCCGCATGACATCTTTCACCCGCCGCAATGTCCTCAAAGGTGCCCTCGCTGCCACGGCCGCAGCCGCCGTCGTGCCCGGAACCCCCGCAACAGCAAGCGCCCGGCCCGCCGCCATCCCGCTGGTCCGCAACCGCCTGACCCTTCCGTCCGGCATCGCCACCGGCGACGTCACCAGCGGCTCCGGCGTGCTGTGGTCCCGCGCGTCGGGCCCGGGACGGCTGGTGGCGAGCCTGCTGGCGGTCGACGACGGCGGGTCTCCGCTCCGCGGCGGCCGCGCCTTCCAGCGGGATTTGCGGGGGAGCACCGCCAGCGAAGCGACCGACTTCACCGCCCGGATCGACGCCGACCACCTGCCCGCCGGAACCCGCTTCGCCGTCAGCATGTACTTCGAGGACGCTGAGGGCAACGCCGGCGAAACAGCGCAGGGTTCCTTCAGCACCGCCCCCGACAGGGGCCTTCTGAGCAGCGGACGCCAGTCCCGCGGCCAGAGCTTCGTCTGGTCTGGCGACACGGCCGGCCAGGGCTGGGGCATCAACGAGGACATCGGCGGCATGCGCGGCTATGCGGCCATGCACGCCACCCGGCCGGACTTCTTCATCCACTCCGGCGACACCATCTACTCCGACGGGCCCATTACCGCCCAGGTCACCGAGCCGGACGGGCAGATCTGGCGCAACCTGGTCACCGAGGAGGTGGCCAAGGTGGCCGAAACGCTCAACGAGTACCGCGGCCGGCACCGCTACAACCTGATGGACAAGAACGTCCGCGCGCTCTACGCCGAGGTGCCCGTGATTGCGCAATGGGACGACCACGAAACCCACAACAACTGGTACCCGGGCCAGATCCTCACCGACAGCCGCTACACCGAACGCCGCGTGGACGTCCTCGCCGCCCGCGGCCGCCAGGCCTGGCAGGAATACCAGCCCATCGCCGGCCTCGGCGGCCGCTTCACCGCACGCAGCACCGGCTTCGAACCCGCCCGCATCTACCGCAAGATCGCCCGCGGACCGCAGCTGGACATCTTCTGCCTGGACATGCGCAGCTTCAAGGACCCCAATACGGACGGCAAGGAACCGCAGCTGACGCACATCCTCGGCCAGGAGCAGGCCGACTGGCTGATCAAGGAGGTCAGCCAGTCCAAGGCCACCTGGAAAGTCATCGCCAACGACCTGCCGCTCGGCGTGATCGTCCCGGACGGGCCCGTCAACCAGGAATCGCTGTCCAACCGCGACGCCGGCGCCCCCTTGGGCAAGGAACTCGAGATCGCCGGGGTGCTTTCCGCGTTCAAGCGCAACCGGGTTAAAAACGTGGTCTGGCTCACCGCCGACGTGCACTACTGCGCCGCCCACCATTACGCACCAGAGCGGGCGGCCTTCACCGACTTCGACCCCTTCTGGGAATTCGTGGCCGGGCCCATCAACGCCGGCAGCTTCGGTCCCAACGCCATGGACGGCACCTTCGGACCCGAGGTCGCCTTCTTCAAGGCCGGCGCCTACGCCAACGAATCCCCGCGCAGCGGCGAAAGCCAGTACTTCGGCCACGTGGACCTGGGCCAGGACGACCTCTTCACCGTGAGCCTCCGCAACGCCAACGGCGCAGTGCTTTGGAGCAAGGAGCTGCAGCCGGAGCGCTGACGCGTTTTTTGGTCCGGTGCCCGGTGCGGTCCTGCCCGGTGCTGAAGTCGTGCCCGGGCTAATCGCCCTGGGGGATGATGATCCACAGCGCGACATAGACGAACTCGCCCACGCCGAAAAGGCCGAAGAACATGAACCCGAGGCGGACGAAAGCCCGCGGGACCTCGAACCGGTCGGCCAGGGCCGCACACACGCCGGCGACGACTTTGCCACGCCGGGGACGAACCAGGGTTGCTGCCATTTCGTCACCCTAGCACCGGGTGTGCGTCCCGTCAGCAGGAATCTTCGCCTTAACGTCGCGGCGCCACAGCCCCGCGCCGTAGCCCGACGTCATAGCTGCCCGCGCCGCGCCAGGTACGTGTTGAGGGCCGGGTTGTCGATGTCCTTGGCCAGCCACGGGATGGTCTCCGCGGCCGCGGCGTCGCCCAGGACCGCCCGGTGCGAGTGCGCCCGGACCAGCAGTTCGCGCAGGGCGCCGCGGCTGGCCATGGTGCCCAGCCGGTCGGCGTAGTCCCCGGCGGCGGGGGAGCCGGCGTCGATCGCCACCTCGGCGGCGGTGTCCAGCAGCCGCGCCCGGTACCAGAGATACCAGGGGGTGGTGTCGAGGCCCCGCTTGAGCCACGACTCGGCCGCGTCCTGATCGTTCAGCGCCATGCTGAGCCGGGCCTTGGCCCCGGCGGCCAGAGTCAGGTAGCAGTGGTCGCCGCCGACGTCGGCCATCACCCACGAGCGGTCGATCAGCGGAGCGGCGTCCTCCAGCCGGCCGGCGGCGAGAAACGTCTCGCCGCGGAGCCCGGCGACAAAGGGCTCGAACGCCGTCCAGTGCTCGGCCGCGATCAGTTCCTGGGCCCGGTCCAGGCACTCGGCCGCCGGCTCCAGATCCCCGCGCAGCAGATGCACCCGGCCGGCCAGGGCCTCGCTGAACGCCAGCAGACGGCGGCCTCCCACGGCGGTGGCGAGGCGGACCGATTCGGCCAGGGCCGCCAGCGCCTCGCTGTAGTGCGCGGTGTCCGAGGCCGCCATGCCCTGGATGGCCAGAATCCTGGACCGTTCGTCGTCGAACCCGTCCGCCGCCCGGGCCGCCTGCTCCAGCCATCCCGCCGCACGGTCCGGAATGCCGCGCTGCACGGACAGGTACCCCAGCTCCCGGTACGCTGCCGCCGCCACCCGCGAGGCCGGCCGCCCCGGGTTATGCGATTCCGACTGCAGCGACTCCGGGTCCAATCCTTCCGATTTGAGGGCCCGGTGCAGGAGGTCGGCGACCTCGGCGCCGCGGCCGCCGGCCTGATGGATCAACGCCCCGGACAGCGTCACCAGGGATTCGGCGAGCAGATGGTGATCGCCGGTCCGCTGCGCGATTTCAGCCGCGAGGCGCAGCTGCTCCAGCCCGCGGTCCACCGAGCCTGCCGAGAGCGACGCCTCCGCGGCATCAAGATAGGACCGCACCGCTGCTGAGCTGGCAGGCAGGCCGGGCTCGGCCGGAGGCGACGCGTCCGACAGCGCCCGGCGCACCTCCCCGGGCACGCCGAGCCCAAGTTCCCGGCGGTAGAGCTCGCGGCACTTGTCGGCCTGTTCCCGCGCCCGCCGGTACTCGCCCAGGGACACCAGGGCCTTGATCAGCACGGCGTGGCAGTCGGCGTTGAAGGGGTCCAGGTGCAGCGCGCGGGTGGCGAGGTCGACGGCGTCGTCCGCCCTTCCGGCCGCCAGCGCGGCGAGCGATGCCTCATAGAGCAGCGTCAGGATGGAGTTCTCGAGCCGGTGCCGCTGGTCCTCCAGCCACGATTCGAACGCCGGGCATTCTTCGAAATCGAGGCCCTCCAGGAGGTCGCCGTCGAAGGTGCGCGGGTCGGCGCCGCCGGCGGGCTGCAGGGCCGCCAGCACGTCGCAGTTCCAATCGGCCGGCAGCACCAGCCGCAGCGGGTCGCCGCCGACCGATTCCGCCCCGAGGGTCCGCCGCAGCTCGGAGAGGTTCCAGCGCAGGGCACCGAGGGGGTCCTCGGCGTCGGGGAACAGGAGGGCCGCCGTCCGGGCCCGGCCGGTGCCGCCCGGTTGAAGCGCGAGGTAGGCCAGCACAGCCCACGCCTTGCGGCCCCGGGGCTGCCGGAGTGCGGTGCCAGCGGACTCGATCCGGGGCGGACCGAGGAGCCGAATCCAAGTCTCGGCCATATGAGTCATGCTACGCCGACGACGGGCGCGCGGGAGGGGGTGATGGTGGGCGTCAGCGTGAGGGAATGACGGGTGCGATCCGAGCCGAAGCGGGGCAGGAAACTGGCCGGGAAACTGGTCGGAAGCCGGGCAGAAAACCGCTCACACGGTGGCTCACACGGTGGGCGCGGAAACTGGACATGTCCCCACAAAAGGACCGGAAACCCGACCCGCACCCGCAACTCTAAACCCGCACCGATCACCCCGGAATCCGGCCCGAACAACCAGTTCCATCATCCGCCCCAACAACCAGCTCCATCACTCGCCCGAGGTGCTTCTCACATGGAATTTGCCGCCATCCTGCTCGCCGGACTCCTGGTCTACGCAGTCGTCGCCACCTTCGTCGCGGTCTTCCGCGACGGCCGGGGCCACACCCCGCCCGTTCGGTCAACGCGCCCATGGAAGGCCGGCAACCTCCCCAGCGAACCGTACGCAACCCTGCGGACCCTCCAGGGCTGACCCGACGCCCGAAACCGCACGACAGTAACCACGCGGGTCTGACCCCCGCCTCCAGTACCGGAGGCGGAGGTCAGGCCCGACGTCGGCGTGGCCCCCAAGTGTCCGCAGTGGGTCAGCGCACCTTGCTGAAGAACTCCCGGATGTCTTCGACGAGCAGGTCGGGGGCCTCCATGGCGGCGAAGTGGCCGCCGCGGCTGAATTCGGACCAGTGGACCAGAGTGTGTTCGGGCTCGAGGGTGCGCCGGATGGACACGTCCATGGGGAACACCGCGACCCCGGTCGGCACTGTGGAACGTGCACTCGCGCCCCAGGCTCCGGCGTGCGCGGTCTCGTAGTAGCTGTTGGCCGAGGACCCGGCGGTGCCGGTCAGCCAGTAGAGCATCACGTTGGTGAGCAACAGATCCCGGTCCACCGCGTCCTCGGGCAGTTCGGCGGCCGGATCGGTCCACTCCTTGAACTTCTCCACGATCCAGGCCAACTGCCCCACCGGGGAGTCGTGCAGCCCGTGCGCCAGGGTCTGCGGCCGGGTGATTTGGATCATCATGTAGCCGGACTGCTCGGTCTTCAGGTACTGCAGGTGATCCAGCCGCCCCCGCTCGGCCTCGGTCAGCTCTCCCGCCTCGTCCGGGGTGACCTCGGTGAACGCGGAGAGCCCGTTCGCGTGCACGCCGACCACCTTGTCCGGGTTGAGCCGGCCGAGCCCCGGAGAGATGACCGCGCCGGTGTCCCCGCCCTGCGCGCCGTAGCGGCTGTAGCCGAGTCGGTTCATCAGCTCAGCGAAGGCCCTGGTCACCCGGTTGGTGTCCCAGCCAGCCTCGCCCGTGGGTCCGGAGAATCCGCTGCCGGGGATCGACGGGATCACAAGGTGGAACGCGTCCGCCGGGTCTCCGCCATGTGCCCTGGGGTCGGTCAGCGGGCCGATGACATTCAGAAACTCCACGATCGAGCCGGGCCAGCCGTGGGTCAGGATCAGCGGCAGCGCGTCCGGCTCGGGTGAGAGGACGTGCAGGAAGTGGATGTTCTGCCCGTCGATCTCGGTGGTGAACTGCGGGTACTTGTTCAGTTCCTGCTCGTAGGCGCGCCAGTCGTAGCCGTCGCGCCAGTACTCGGCCAGCTCCTTGAGGTAGCCCGCCGGCACCCCGCGGCTCCAGCCGACGTCGGGCAGGTCCGCGGCCCACCGGGTTCTGGCGAGGCGGTCCCGCAGGTCGTCCAGGTCAGCCTGGGGAATGTCGATGGTGAAGGGTCGGATCTCTCTGTTGTTCTCCATGCAAATAACTCTAGGAACCAGTTAGGTCAGCTTCGGTCCTAGGCTATGGCAAACTTCAAATCATGTGGGAAACCTCGGCACGGCTGCTGCGACTGCTCTCCCTCCTGCAAACCCGACGCGACTGGTCCGGCACCGAATTGGCCGAGCGACTGGAGATCACCCCACGTACCGTGCGCCGCGATATCGACCGGCTTCGCGGCCTGGGCTACCCCGTGCTGGCCACCGCGGGCACCGCCGGTTACCGGCTGGGTGCTGGCGCGGACCTGCCGCCGCTGCTGCTCGACGACGACGAAGCCGTCGCGGTCGCGATGGGCCTGCGCACGGCCGCTGGCGGTTCGATCACCGGCATCGAGGAGACCTCTGTGCGGGCGCTGGCCAAGCTCGAACAGGTACTTCCGTCCCGGCTGCGCCACCGGATCAACGCCCTGCAGTCGATGGTGGTGCCGATGGCCAGCTCCGGCCCCACCGTCGACCCGAGCACCCTCACCGCCATCGCCGCCGCCTGCCGCGACTCGCTGCGCCTTCGCTTCGACTACCGCACCCACGACGGAACCAGCAGCATCCGCACCACCGAGCCGCACCGGGTGGTGCATGCAGGCCGGCGCTGGTACCTCATCGGCTGGGACGTCGACCGCCAGGACTGGCGCACCTACCGCGTGGACCGCCTCGATCCGCGCACGCCCACCGGCCCCCGGTTCACGCCCCGCACCCCGCCTGACCCGGATATCAGCGGCTATACCTCGCGGGAGATCTCCACGTCGGCCTACCGCTACCAGGCCAGGTTCACCCTGTATGTCAGCGCCGAGACCGCGGCGGAGCGGATTGCCCCCACCACCGGAGCGCTGGAGCCGATCGACGAGCACAGCTGCACCCTGCGGGCCGGGTCCAACTCGCTGGACGAGCTGGCCATCTACGTGGCAACCAAAGGGTTCGACTTCCAGGTGCACGAACCCCAGGAGCTTGTGGAGCACATCAGGTCGCTGGCAGCCCGGCTCGCCAGCGCGACCGACCTCGGGCGTCAAGGAGATCCCGGTTCAAGCCGTCACACCGGTCCTTGACCAAACTGCCATGTTCACAAGCCCGACGTCGGCAGTCACCACCGGCGGCCGGCGCCAGCGGCCGGTACCGGCTGGGTCGGGAGTGCAGAGGCGGGTCCGTCCAGATTGTCCATATAGACACCCGCAGTGGCTCGGGAGCATCCTAAACGTGTGCGCGTTTCGGGAGGAGCGGCTACGCGGCGGGAGCTTCCGCCTTGGCTGGGGAAAGCCGGGGAAGCGGGGGATCGCTGGCAGCCGGATCCTACTTTCCAGGCGTGCGGACAGGATCGGCGAGGGAACCGGGGACCAGGTCATGGACGAAACATCCGATACGCGGCAGAAGCTATCCAACCGCATCGATGACAAGCAACGGGACCTTCAGTCCTACCTCGGCCGGGAACGACCACGCCGGACCCGGTTGGCCGGCATCAGCATTGTGGGCAGCGCGCTGGCCGCCGCGTTCACGGCCGGTCCCGCCGTCGGGGGCACGGGGTTCACCGAAGCGGTGGCGGCCGTCTTCAACCTGGGCGACGACTCGATCGTGTGGCGCGGGCTGTGCCTGCTGGCGGTGATCTGTTCCGTGGCCGCGGCGCTGGCAACAAATTTCGCCACGTCCCGGTCGGTGGCGGACCGGGTGAGCGCGGCCGAGACCGCCAGCGCCCAGCTGGAGGGGCTGCAGGTCTCGCTGAACTTCGGCCACATCGACATCGACGAGGCCGTCAAGCTCTATCAGCAATATGCCACCCAGGTGGCGTTCGTGGAGGCCACGCCGGCGCGGTGACGGTACCCGGACCGGCTCCGGATCGTCGCCGGGTTCAGCCCGGGAGCTCCAGGTCGAGTTCCACGTCCACCTCGTCCCCGGCGTGGATGCCGGCCGCGGCCCTGATGGCCTTTTTGACGGGCAGCAGGTACGAGTTGCGCCTGCTGTCCGGGAAGAGCGACGTCCCCCACCGCTGCCCGGCAATGCAGGCGCTCACCGTCACCGAACCGAAGCCCTTGCGGAACGGGGCGGCCTGGTCCTTGATCTCCTCCGCCAGGTCCGGCGGCAACGTGATGAAATGCCAGCTGGCTTGCTCGGGGTTGTGCCACAGCTCGGCACGGAACGCGTACGACGTCGTCACCTCCTGAGTATGGCACTTTGCGCCGGGCCGCTCACCGAAGTCCAGGTGCTTGGATTATTGCGCGTTCACGGCCGGACGGCGGGGGGGGAGAGGACGTTGAGGCCGGCGTCGACGGCGGCGGCCAGCAGTTCGGCGTCGTAAGCAATCATGACATCGACCTGGAGCCGGATGGCAGCCGCCAGGTGAATGGCATCGGCGCTGCGCAGCCGACCGGGCAAGGCAGCCGCGTACATCAGGTCCGAGCGCGCCACGTCCACCAGGTTGATTCCACCCAGTACGGAATTTATGAGCCCAGCGGGAAGTCCCCGCCGGTGGGCGGCGCAGTGAAGCTCCGTATACATGAGCATGGAAGCCGCCAGCTGGTCGCCGCGGGACGCTGCGGCCGAGAGGTACGCCGCCAGGGCCGCAGATTCCGGTTCCTCAACCGCCAGTTTGAGGGCCGCGGAGGCGTCCACGTACAGGATCAACGGTCCCCGCGAGCGTCGGCCAGGATTTCCGCCGTCGTGAGCGCTGAACTGACTCGCGGGAGGGCCTGAAAATTAACGGAACCGGGGGAGGCCGGGCGGATCTGTCCTGCCAAAAGCAGCCGCTCAAACGGCGAAGAGGACGGCGGAATGAGAACGGCGGCGACATCCCCATTGTTTGTCACCTCAATGGTTTCACCGCTCTTCACACGCTCAAGAATCTTGCTGCTCTGGTTGCGAAGCTCGCGATGCGGAATTGTTGTCATGCCTGCCTCCGTAGCAATCGTAGCAACGCGTCGGCCGGCCGGGAATAGGCTTGACGTAAGGCCCGGAGAAGCGCAACCCGACAGCGGACCAGCATGCCGACGTCGAGGTCGGTTTGGCCGGTGCCGTGGACCAGCGGCCGATCACCCCGCCTTGTAGTCGAACGTCAGCTGGGCCGGGGGAGGGCCCTGGATCATTTCCGGCGTCAGGCCGTGGAGTTCCACGAGTTGCTCGCGGAACCAGACGTCGAAGGGATCGTCCGACGTCGCGAGGATCCGGAACGCCTCGGCCAGGTCCTCGGCCTCGTGGTACAGGCAGACGAAGTCGCCCTGCGGGGTCTGCATGAGGCTGGCGACCTCCCGGGTCATGCCCATCCGCTCGCGCGAGCGTTTGTGGTCCGCGGCCCGGGTCCCGTTCATCTCTGCGTCCAGCGCTTTCCACGCCTCCAGCTTCCCGGGCAGGATCGGCGCGAACCAGGTTATGCATTCCATGACAGCTGTCCTTCCACGCAACGGTTTCCGCACGGTGGCAATCCCATCGGTGCAGCTGGAAGCATAGTCCTGCGGCCGACGGCGGGACAGAGGCTTCGGGACGCACACCCTTTCCGCATGGCGAGCAGTAGCGAGCCGGCCCAAGCTCCGGGGCCCGCCGCCGCGGCTCTGGCACAATGTCCAGCATGCACACAGCGGGCACGGCCCTCCCCAGCACAGTTCCTGCCTTTGATCTTCGCATCAGCATCCAGGGCACCGAGCCCGAGATTTGGCGGCGACTCCTCCTCCCGGAGACCATCAGCGTCCCGGAATTCCACGAAGCAATCCAGTGCGCTTTCGGGTGGCAGGACCGCCACCTCTATGGCATCCGGTGCCTCGACCGCAATGGCGAGTCCCGCGTGATCGTCGGCCCCGACGAATCGGCTGAGGACATTGACGCGGAGCCGGCCTCCGGCGTCGTCCTCTTTGAACTGATAGACGCCCAGGTGACCGGGCCCGCTCGATTCGAGTACGAATACGACTTCGGCGACACCTGGATACACATGGTGGAAGTAGTGGGGTCCGGACTGGTCACGGAGGGGACCATTACCTGCGTGGAGGGAGCCAACCGCGGCCCTGTGGAGGACTCCGGCGGCCCCGGCGGTTACCGGCGCCTGGTGGAAGTCCTCGCGGATGAGAAACACCCGGAGTTTTACGACGCCGCCGCCTGGTTTTCGACAGTCACCGGTCAGCGGGCTAAGGCGTTCGACGCCGGAGCCTTCGACCTCGAGACCGTCAACCGGAGGCTCGGGCGGCTAAGCCTGCAGCTGTGGCCGCTGCCGCTCACGCCCGCCGAGCGGGACGCCGTGCTCAGACCCATCATGTGGTTCCTGGACAGCTCGGCGGGGGAAGGGCTGGAACTGACGAAGGACGGCTACCTGAAGCCGGCAATGGTCCGGCGCACGCTGGATGAGCTGGGCTGGTACGACGAAATCATGGGCAAGGGCAACCGTGAACTCAACGCCCCGGACGTGTTTAACCTCCGCCTGCACCTGCTGGACTGGAAGCTGCTGCGCAAACGCAACGGCAGGTTGGTGCTCGGGCCGATGGGCAAAATAGGTTTGGCCGACCCGGACGGGCTCTGGGACTACATGGTGAGGACCATCGGGGCCCCGCAGAACGACTCCTTGAAACTCATGACCAGGCTCGCGGCGCACTGGCTGGTCCAGGGATTTGCCCCGTCCTACATGCTGCGCGACCAAGTCATTCTCGCCGCACTGGAAGAGTCCGGTTTCGTCAACCGGTCCGGCGACCCGATCCCGGAATCCTGGGCGTGGGAAATTGACCGCACGGTGCGGGAGTCCCTCGACTGTCTCCAGCTAGCGGTGCCCGGCCCGCGCTGGGCGCTCAGCGAGAAAGAGCTGTCCGACGGCGGCCTGAAGTTCCTTCTGCAGGTACAGGCGCTGCTCGGGGACAGGTAGCTGGCTGTCGGTTCACGCGATGTGACCCACTACATAAAAGTCCGACGCCGGCGGGCCGGCCTTTGGAGGCGATTGGGGCGGCCAGATTCCGCGACGATCCGGGGATTCTGACTCCAGGAAGCGTCTCCGAGGGCCGATTTGTGCGGGGTCCTCCCGGCGTGTAAAGTAATTCGAGTCGCCGCCGCTGATGCGGAAAGAAAGCGACCGACCCCCTGATAAACAGCCTGAAAATGGTTCGCAAATTTGCGTGCTAAATAACGGTGGGGACCTTCTTGGAAGAATGTAAATCGCAGAAATGCGAATTTGCAAACACTCCCAAGATCGGGTAAGTTTGAAAAGTTGCTCCGGAGCGATCCGCGACTGTGAAGTTGTGGTGGTGCCGGGTGTGTCTGTTGTTTGAGAACTCAATAGTGTGCCAAGTTTGTTGATACCAATTTATTGTAATGGATTGGTTGTTTTGCCGGGCCCGCCACCCCGTG
>NZ_JBHVTV010000010.1:0-191445 GCF_042884475.1 Arthrobacter sp. NPDC058130 | reverse complement strand
AACGCGATCTACCAGGCCCAGTCCAACCGCTACCTGCACAACCGCGGCATCAAGGACACCTCGGACCAGCAGGTCTGGGCGTTTTTGGGCGACGGGGAAATGGACGAGCCGGAGTCCCGCGGGCTGCTGCAGCTCGCGGCGAACGACAAGCTGGACAACCTGAACTTCGTGATCAACTGCAACCTCCAGCGCCTGGACGGCCCGGTCCGCGGCAACGGCAAGATCATGCAGGAGCTCGAGGCGTTCTTCCGCGGCGCGGGCTGGAACGTGATCAAGGTGGTCTGGGGCCGGGAGTGGGATGACCTGCTGGCCAAGGACCGCGACGGGTCGCTGGTGAAGGTCATGAACGAGACCGTCGACGGGGACTACCAGACCTACAAGGCCGAGTCCGGCGCGTTCGTCCGGGAGCACTTCTTCGGCCGGACCCCGCAGACCAAGGAACTGGTCCAGGACCTCACCGATGACCAGATCTGGAACCTCAAGCGCGGCGGGCACGACTACAACAAGGTCTACGCCGCGTACAAGGCCGCGACCGAGTTCAAGGGCAAACCCACCGTCATCCTGGCCCACACGGTCAAGGGCTACGGCCTGGGCACCCACTTCGAGGGCCGCAACGCCACGCACCAGATGAAGAAACTCACCCTGGAGGACCTGAAGGCCTTCCGCGACCACCTGCGGATCCCCTTCAGCGACGACCAGCTCGAGGCCGACCCCTACCGGCCCCCGTACTACCACCCCGGCCCCGACGCCCCGGAAATCCAGTACCTCATGGAACGCCGCCGCGCCCTCGGCGGCTTCGTCCCCGAACGCCGCTCCAAGCACACCGAGATCACGCTGCCGGACGAGAAGTCCTACGAAGTGGCCAACCGCGGCTCGGGCAAGCAGCTGGCCGCCACCACCATGGCGTTCGTCCGGCTGCTCAAGGACCTCATGCGGGACAAGAACTTCGGCCAGCGGATCGTGCCGATCATTCCCGATGAGGCCCGCACGTTCGGCATGGACGCGTTCTTCCCCACCGCCAAGATCTACAACCCGAACGGCCAGAACTACCTCTCCGTGGACCGCGACCTCGTCCTGGCCTACAAGGAGTCCATCTCCGGCCAGATCGTGCACGCCGGCATCAACGAGGCCGGTTCCGTCGCCGCGTTCACCGCCGCGGGCACGTCCTACGCCACCCACGGCGAGCCGCTCGTGCCGATCTACGTGTTCTACTCGATGTTCGGCTTCCAGCGCACCGGCGATTCCTTCTGGGCCGCCGCGGACCAGATGACCCGCGGGTTCATCATCGGCGCCACCGCCGGCCGCACCACCCTGACCGGCGAAGGCCTGCAGCACGCCGACGGCCACTCCCCGATCCTCGCCGCCACCAACCCGGCAGTCGTCACGTACGACCCCGCGTACGGCTACGAGATCGGCGTGATCATGCGCGACGGGCTGGAGCGGATGTACGGCCCCGACTCCGACGACCGGAACCTGATGTACTACATCACGGTCTACAACGAGCCGATCGCCCAGCCGGCCGCCCCGGCCGAACTCGACGTCGAAGGCATCACCAAGGGCATTTACCTGCTCGCACCGGCCAAGATCGACGGCCCGCGCACGCAGATCCTGGCCTCCGGCGTGTCCGTCCCCTGGGCCCTCGAAGCCCAGCGGATCCTCGCCGAGGACTGGGGCGTCTCCGCCGACGTCTGGTCCGTGACGTCCTGGAGCGAACTGCGCCGCGACGCCATGGCCGCCGAGGAAGAAGCCTTCCTCAACCCCGGCCAGCCCGCCCGCGTCCCGTTCGTCACCCGGCAGCTCGCCGGCGCCACCGGACCGATCGTCGCGGTCACCGACTACATGAAGGCCGTGCCCGACCAGATCCGGCAGTTCCTCCCGAACGAGTTCGCCTCGCTCGGCGCCGACGGCTTCGGCTTCTCCGACACCCGCGCCGCCGCCCGCCGCTTCTTCAAGAACGACATCCACTCCGTGGTGGTCCGTTCCCTGCAGATGCTCGCCCGCCGCGGCGAAGTCGACGCCCAGGCGCCGGCCCAGGCGATCGAGAAGTACCGGCTGCTCAATGTCAATGCCGGCACCACCGGCAACGCGGGCGGCGACTCCTAACCGGACGCCTGCCGGGCCATTAGGCCCCGCCCCCGTACTCGACGGCGGCTCCTCACCAATTGGTGGGGGCCGCCGTCGGGCATTTAACCTCACAGTCTCCCGCTCCGTCCACCGCCGCTGGCCGCTGTGACGCAGGACAACGGCAGTTGTAGCCTTCGCACAAATGGAGCTTGGGCGGCGCGCCCCGTATGCTCAATGCATGGCAGAGCCGATCACCACTCCCGAAAAACGCAAGCCGGCCTCGAGGGCGATGACTCCGGAGAAAGCCGAGACCCTCAAAAAGCTCCGCGCCAGCGTGGGCCAGCTGTCGACGACGACGCTGCGCCAGTTGGAGAAGTCCCTGCCGTGGTACGGCCGGCTGAACTCGGATGAACGTTCCGCGCTGGGCATGGTGGCCCAGAACGGCATCGCGGCCTTCGTCACCTGGTACGAGCGGCCGAGCTCGCCGTCGTGGATCCTCTCCGACGTCTTCGGCACCGCGCCCACCGAACTGACCCGCTCCATCAGCCTCCAGAAGGCGCTTCAGCTGATCAGGATCGTCGTGGAAGTCGTCGAAGACCAGGTCCCGGTCATCGCTCCGGAAGCAGACCAGGCGGCCCTCCGCGAAGCCGTGCTGCGCTACTCGCGCGAGGTCGCCTTCGCGGCCGCCGACGTCTACGCCCGCGCCGCGGAATCCCGCGGCTCCTGGGATACCCGCCTCGAGGCCCTGATTGTCGATGCCATCCTCCGCGGCGAAAACACGGACGCGCTGCGGTCCAGGATCGCGGCCCTGGGCTGGAAAGCGCAGGAACGCTTCACCGTCATGGTCGGGAATTCCCCGTCCGAACCAAGCGCCAGCTACGTCAGCGAACTGCGGCGCACCGCGGGGCGCTTCGCCGAGGACGCCCTCGTGGGCATCCAGGGCGACCGCCTCATCCTGATCCTGGGCGGGGTCCACGACCGGGAGACCGCGTACCTGAAACTCAGTGAACTCTTCGCCCCCGGCCCGGTGGTCTACGGCCCGGAGGCCGGGTCCCTGCTCGAAGCCAGCGGCTCCGCCCAGTCGGCCTTTGCCGGCCTCACCGCGGCCCGCGCCTGGCCTTCCGCGCCGCGGCCGGTGGCGGCCGATGACCTGCTCCCCGAGCGCGTGATCTCCGGCGACGACGCCGCCCGCCGCTCGCTGGTCAAGAACATCTACCGCCCCCTGCTGGCCGCCTCCAACGGGCTCGTGGAAACCCTCGGCACGTACCTCGAACTGGGCCATTCGCTCGAGGCGACAGCCCGTGAACTCTTCGTCCACGCCAACACCGTCCGCTACCGGCTCAAGCGCGTCTGCGACGTCACGGGCTGGGATCCGCTGCTGCCGCGGGAGGCGTTCGTGCTCCAGACCGCCCTGGTCGTGGGCCGGCTTTCGGCCCCGCCGAAGGCCCCCACGGAGCGGCAGCCTCCCCGCAACGGCTCCTGATCCGTTGTAGACTTCCTACAAACTGACCCAGTGAGCTTGGTGCATGAAAACACGAATGTTCACGCGGTAATTTGGAAAGCTGGTTACGTGCTTGCAATCGTCTGCCCTGGACAGGGCTCCCAGACCCCTGGTTTTCTGGCCCCCTGGCTGGAACTGCCACCCGTCGCAGGCCTCCTGGCCTCCCTCAGCGAAATAGCAGGCATCGACCTCACCGCCCACGGCACCACCTCCGATGCGGAGACCATCAAGGACACTGCCGTTGCGCAGCCTTTGATCGTCGCCGCCGGACTGGTGACCGCAAAGTCGCTCTTCGACGTCGAACTCGGAGCGCTTCCGGTGGTCCTCGCCGGCCACTCGGTCGGCGAAATCACCGCGGCCTCGCTGGCCGGCGTCCTGACGGAAACCGAAGCCATGACGTTTGTCCGCGAACGCGCCAACAGCATGGCCGCGGCCGCCGCCGCCACCCCGACCGGCATGAGCGCCGTCGTCGGCGGCGACCCGGCCGAGGTCCTGGCGGCCATCGAGGCAGCCGGCGCCACCGCCGCCAACGTCAACGGGGCCGGCCAGACCGTCGCCGCCGGCACGCTGGAGCAGCTCAAGGCCCTCGCCGAGAACCCGCCGGCCAAGGCCCGGGTCATTCCGCTGAAGGTCGCCGGCGCGTTCCACACCTCGCACATGGCCCCCGCCGGCGCGGCCCTCCAGGCCCTGCGCCCGTCGCTGCAGCCGCAGAACCCGCTGGTGCCGCTGCTGTCCAACTTCGACGGCGCGGAAGTCACCGACGGCGGCGCCGCCGTCGACAGCCTCATCGCCCAGGTCTCCCGCCCGGTCCGCTGGGACCTTTGCATGGAGACCATGGTGCAGCGCGGGGTGACCGGCGTGATCGAACTGGCTCCCGCGGGAACCCTGGCCGGACTGGCCAAGCGCGGCATGCCCGGCGTCAAGACTGTCACCGTCAAGACCCCGGACGACCTTTCCGCGGCCCTGGCCCTATTTGCAGAACTGGAGGGAGGGGCATGAGCGTTCCCACCTTGAAGCAGGCGCCCGTGCAGGAAAACACCCGCATCCTGGGTGTCGGCGCCTACCGGCCCAGCGTGATCGTGACCAACGAGGACGTGTGCCAGTGGATCGATTCCTCGGATGAATGGATCCGCCAGCGCACGGGCATCATCACCCGGCACCGCGCACCGGCCGATGTCAGCGTGATCGACATGGCCGAGGGCGCCGCCCGCGAGGCGCTGCAACGGGCCGGCATCGAGGCCTCCCAGCTCGGCGCCGTGATCGTTTCCACGGTCACCCACCCGTACGCGACCCCCTCCGCTGCCGCGAGCCTCGCCGACCGGCTCGGCGCGACCCCGGCCCCGGCCTTCGACATCTCCGCGGCCTGCGCCGGCTACTGCTACGGCATCGCCCAGGGTGATGCCCTGGTGCGCTCCGGCGCGGCCGCCTACGTCCTGGTTGTCGGCGCCGAAAAGCTCTCCGACGTCATTGACAACACGGAACGGACCATCTCCTTCCTGCTCGGCGACGGCGCGGGCGCCGTCGTGATCGGCCCCTCCGACACGCCGGGCATCGGCCCTTCGGTCTGGGGTTCGGACGGCAGCAAGTGGGATGCCATCGGCATGACCCACTCGATGCTGGACATCCGCGAGCTCGCCCTGACCGGCAAGCACGGCGCCGCTGTCAGCGACGAAGAAGCGGCAGTGACCGACGCGTCCCTGTGGCCGACCCTGCGCCAGGACGGCCAGACCGTCTTCCGCTGGGCCGTGTGGGAGATGGCCAAGGTGGCCCAGCAGGCCCTGGACGCCGCCGGCATCCGGTCCGAGGACCTCGCCGCGTTCATCCCGCACCAGGCCAACATGCGGATCATTGACGAGATGGCCAAAAAGCTGCAGCTGCCCGAGACCGTCAAGATCGCCCGCGACATCGCGGACGCCGGCAATACGTCCGCGGCGTCCATCCCCCTCGCCACCCACCGCCTGCTTGAGGAAAACCCCGAGCTCAGCGGCGGGCTGGCGCTGCAGATCGGCTTCGGAGCCGGACTGGTCTTCGGCGCCCAGGTGGTTGTGCTTCCTTAGGCGGCCACCCGTTTTTCCGAACTGAATACGTTCCGCCCGTTTTACCTTTGCACCGCATGTCCTTCACGTTCAGGGCTCGTCCCCATGCGGTGCTCAGCAAGCATTCCCGCACCAAGCCGAACCCTCGGTTTGAATCATTTCCGCCCCCGGCTGCCGGCATTCCACCGGCAGGCGGGGGCAACAACTAGAAAAGGAGCCCTCAATGGCTAGCAACGAAGAAATCCTGGCCGGCCTGGCTGAAATCGTCAACGAAGAGACCGGCCTGGCCACGGAAGCTGTCGAACTGGACAAGTCCTTCACCGAGGACCTGGACATCGACTCCATCTCCATGATGACCATCGTGGTCAACGCCGAAGAGAAGTTCGGCGTCCGCATCCCGGACGAAGAGGTCAAGAACCTCAAGACCGTCGGCGACGCCGTCAGCTTCATCTCCAACGCCCAGGCCTAGTCTGGCTTCCGCCGGCAACGGCGGACCCCGGTGACCGGTCCGGGCGCTGCAGAAGTGCCCGGACCGGACCACCACCAAGTGCACGACCCCAAAGTTTTCCCCCTCGCAGGCCCCGGCCATCCCGTTCGCGGCTCCGGATACGGCAGGCGCACCGACAGAGAGTGATCCCATGGCACGCAAAGTAGTCATTACCGGTCTGGGTGCCACCACACCCATCGGCGGCGATGTCCCCACAATGTGGAAGAACGCGCTCAAGGGCGTCTCCGGCGCGCACACGCTCGAGGACGACTGGGTGGCCAAATACGAGCTGCCCGTTCACTTCGCCGCACGCGCCACCACCCCGGCCCTCGATGTCCTGACCCGGGTCGAAGCCAAGCGCATGGACCCGTCCACCCAGTTCGCTGTGGTCGCCTCCCGCGAGGCGTGGGCCGACTCCGGCATCACCGAAATCGACCACGACCGCCTGGCAGTGGCCTTCGCCACCGGCATCGGCGGCGTCTGGACCCTCCTGGATGCGTGGGACACCCTGCGCGAAAAGGGCCCACGCCGCGTCCTGCCCATGACCGTGCCGATGCTGATGCCCAACGGCCCGGCCGCGGCCGTCAGCCTTGACCTGGGAGCCCGCGCCGGCGCCCACACCCCCGTCTCCGCCTGCGCATCCGGCACCGAGGCCGTGCATGTGGGCCTGGACCTGATCCGCGCCGGCAAGGCAGACGTCGTCGTCTGCGGCGGCGCCGAAGCAGCCATCCACCCCATGCCGATCGCGGCCTTCGCCTCCATGCAGGCACTCTCGCGCCGCAACGACGATCCCGAGCACGCCTCACGCCCCTACGACCGTGACCGTGACGGCTTCGTCATGGGCGAGGGCGCCGGCGCCCTGGTGCTCGAGGCCGAAGAACACGCCCTGGCCCGCGGCGCCCGGATCTACGCCGAACTGGCCGGCACCTCGGTCACCGCCGACGCGTACCACATCACCGCCCCGGACCCCGAGGGCCTAGGCGCCACCCGCGCGCTGAAGGCCGCCATGTTCGACGGCCGCATCCAGCCCGAAGACATCGTGCACGTCAACGCGCACGCCACCTCCACCCCGGTCGGCGACAAGCCCGAATACGCGGCCCTCAAGGCCGCCCTGGGCAATCACGTGGACAACGTCGCGGTCTCGGCCACCAAGTCGCAGATGGGGCACCTGCTGGGCGCCTCCGGTGCCGTGGAGGCAGTGCTGACCGTCATGGCCGTCTACGAACGCAAGGCGCCGGTCACCATCAACCTCGAGAACCAGGACCCGGAAATCCCGCTCGACGTCGTCACCACCGCACGCGACCTGCCTGCCGGCAACATCGCCGCGCTGAGCAACTCGTTCGGCTTCGGCGGCCACAACGCCGTGATCGCGGTACGCAGCGTGTAAGTGCCCCGCGCACTCCCCCGCCTATAAGGCAGATGGCGGCAATGTTCTTCGTGAACATTGCCGCCATCTGCCGTTTAGGTCCTACTTGAGCCGGTAGTCGTTGATCACGACGCCGGGCTGGAAATGAGTGATGGCGGCAATGTTCGTCGTCCTGAACATTGCCGCCATCACTCGTGTGGCGCCCAGCTATGGAATTGTTGCGGGATGGCGCCTTGGTGGGTCCTTAGCCGACCTGGTGGAGCCAGCGCACGGGGGCGCCTTCGGCGGCGTGGCGGAAGGGCTCGAGTTCCTCGTCCCAGGCCTCACCCAGGGCGAGCGAGAGTTCGTGGTAGACGGCCGAGGGGTCGCCGGCGCCGGATTCGTAGGCATACCGGATCCGGTCCTCGGACACCATGATGTTGCCGTGCACGTCCGTGGTGGCATGGAAGATCCCGAGCTCCGGGGTGTGCGACCAGCGGCCGCCATCGACTCCCTGGCTCGGTTCCTCTGTGACTTCATAGCGCAGGTGCGCCCAGCCTCGCAGAGCGGACGCCAATTGAGCCCCCGTGCCCGGCGTTCCGGTCCACGACAGCTCGGCCCGGAACATTCCGGGCGCGGCAGGCTGAGCGGTCCACTCCAAATCCGTCCGCTTGTCCACGACAGACCCTATGGCCCACTCGACGTGGGGGCACAGGGCAGTCGGGGCCGAGTGAACGAACAACACACCTCGGGTCAGTGCAACAGACATTCCATCCTCCATAGCTGTAGGTACGTCTTCCCCAACGACCTCTGCCTGGATGTCTGTCTGTTGCGCGGATCCGAAATCATGCCGGCGGTCCCTGCCAGACTACTAATATACAACCGGGCTCGAAGCTGGGACGTGCTGCATTCCAGCTTCAAGTTCTACTTGAAACTTCCCGGGCGTGAGTTTTATTCTGCCCTACGCCTCCTAATTACGCCAGTGCGATTCGGCGCGTCTTTTCCCGGCGCGCCGCGCCCGGTTCCAGGGGCCGCCCGGCCGACCCGGCCCGGCCTGGCGATCCTCAGGCCCGGGGGTGCGCCTGCTGGTAGCTTTGCCGCAGCCTCTCGACGGACACGTGGGTGTAGATCTGGGTGGTGGCCAGGCTGCTGTGCCCGAGGATTTCCTGCACGGCCCGCAGGTCCGCCCCGCCGTCGAGCAGGTGGGTCGCGGCGGAGTGCCGCAGGGCGTGCGGTCCGGTGGCGGCGGTGTCCCCCAGCCGTTCCAGCATCTCCTTGACCACGCTGCGGACCTGTCGCTGGTCCACTCGTCCGCCGCGCGCGCCCAGGAAGAGGGCGGGGCCGCTGGTCCCGGTGACCAGGGCCGGCCGGCCGCGTCGGAGCCAATCGTCGACCGCGAGCGCAGCCGGCAGCCCGTACGGCACCGTGCGTTCCTTGTTCCCCTTGCCGAGCACCCGCAGTGTCCTGCGGTCCGGGTCGAGATCATCCACGTCCATACCGGCCAGCTCGCCAACCCGGACACCGGTAGCGTAGAGCAGCTCCACCATGGCCCGGTTGCGCAAAGCCAGCGGTTCACCCTCGGCCGAGGCGGATTCGGCGTCGTCCACGAGCCGCCGGACCTGTTGCTGGTGCAGGACACCGGGCAGGGACTTCTCCCGCTTGGGCGCCTTGAGCCGCAAGGCCGGATCGGCCTCGATCAGTTCCTCACGGACCGCCCAGGCGGTGAAGGCCCGGGCGGTAGCGGCGCGGCGGGCCAGGGTGGCGCGGGACTTGCCGGACTCGCTCTGGCCGCCCAGCCAACGCCGCAGGGTCCCGAGCTCCAGCCCGGCAAGGTCATGCACCCCCTCGGTCGCGGCGTGCGCCAGCAGGCTCTCGACGTCGGAGAGATAGGCCCGCACGGTATGGGGGGACCGGCCGCGCTCCGCTTCCAGGTAGCGGCCGAAGCGTGCGGCGGCAAGCCCCATGGCGGGAGGCAGCGCGGCGGGGAGTTCCTGTGTAGACACCCTCCTACTCTGGCAGTATTCCCGGGGCATTCAAGGAGCGGCTCGGCGAGCCGCGTCATACCGGAGACGCTCATGATGTCAGTTCGCTTTCCCGGAGCGTTTCCAGCCGCCGTGATGCGTTTCGGCCAGCCCCAGCAGCCCCAGCCGGCCAAGCCCGGCGCGGACCGATTCCGGGCTCAGCCCAGCCACCGTGGCCAGCTTCTCGACCGAACTGGTGGTCCGCAGCGGCAGGGCATCGAGCAGGATCAGGTCCTCCAGGGTCAGGCCGTCGTGGGCCTCCGGGCGGTCTGCCCTATCCGCGGGCATCGCCTCGCCGCTCGGGGACGCGAGCTCGGCGATTTCCCCCGCATCCGTGACGCACACGGCCCCGCCTTCCCTCAGCAGCCGGTGGCAGCCTGCGGAGTTGGCGCTGTGGACGGACCCGGGCACAGCGCCCACGGCCCTGCCCAGGCTTTCGGCATGGTGGGCCGTGTTGAGGGCCCCGGAACGCCACCGGGCCTCGACAACGACGGTGACGGAGGCCAACGCTGCAATGAGGCGGTTACGCTGCAGGAACCGGTAGCGGGTGGGGGCGGACCCGGGCGGGACTTCGGCCAGGACTGCGCCGTGGTCCGCCACCGCCCGAAGCAGGTCGTCATTGCCGGCGGGGTAGAAGCGGTCCACTCCCCCGGCCATGACGGCAATGGTGGGCATGGCGGCAGCGCCTCTTCCGGCGCTGCCGGCCAGGGCGGCCCTGTGGGCGTGGGCGTCAATGCCGTAGGCGCCGCCGGAGACGATCGAGAAGCCCCGCTGGGCCAGAGAGTAGGCGAGGTCGCCGGTCACCGATGCCCCGTAGCTCGTGCTGTCCCGGGAGCCCACCAGGGCGACCGCTTTGGCCGCCGGGGGCAGTTCCTGATCCATGCCCCGCCACCACAGGCACAGGGGTTCCTGCAGGCCGAGGTCCGCCAGCTGCCGTGGCCACAATGCATCGGCGGGAATGATGATCCGTCCGCCTAGCCGCTGCATGGTGGCCAGGTCACGCTCGGGTGCGAGGTCGGGAATCCGCGGTGCCCAGCGCTTGAGCGCGGCGCCCAGTCCTGACCAGCTGCCGCCGGAGCCGCTGTCCGCCAGGATTCCGGTGATCTCCTGCTCGAGCTCAGGACCGGCGGCGAGCCCGCCGGTGGCGATCCGCAGGGCGTCCTGCGCACCCGCTGCCTGCACGAGTGCCAGTGCCGCCGCGTCCTGCGGCTCGAACAGGCGGGACAGGGCGGCCCGGGCTGTGCGTTCGTCATCCCTCATGGTGGTTCCTTTCGCGTGGCAGCGGGAGCAGATTTCGTGGCGGCGGCTCAGAGCGAGGCCGCCGCGGCCTGGCGGAGGCCCAGCGCCTGCCCGACGTCGTCCGCGTCCGGGGCATCGTGCAGGGACAGGTCCGCAAGGGTCCAGGCCAAGCGCAGCACGCGGTCATAGCCGCGTGCTGTCAGCACACCGCGCTCCAGGGCGTAGTCCAGGATTCGAGTGGTGGGTGTGCTCAGCCGCAGGACCCCGCGCAGCACCCGCCCCGGGACTTGGGCGTTGGTTTCCATCCCGAACGGCAGCAGCCGGTCCAGCTGACGGCTCCGGGCTGCGCGGACGCGTGCGGCGATGCTGGCGGTGCCCTCCTCTGCCGCCGGCTGGCCGAATCCCGCGAGCGACACCCGTTCGACTTCGAGCTGGATGTCGACCCTGTCCAGCAGGGGCCCGGACATCCGGGCCTGGTACCGGCGCCGCATAGTGGGCGTGCAGATGCAGTCCACCCCTTTGCCCGTTGCCTTGCCGCAGGGGCAGGGGTTGGCCGCGAGGACCAGCTGGAACCGTGCGGGATAGGCCGCGGATCCGGCCGAGCGGTGGATGACCAGCTCACCGCTTTCCAGCGGCTGCCGCAGGGCGTCCAGGACGCCGCGGTCATACTCCGGAGCTTCATCCAGGAAGAGCACGCCGCGGTGGGCACGGGATGCTGCCCCGGGCCGCGGCAGCCCGGACCCGCCGCCGATGATGGCCACCGCGGTCGCGGTGTGGTGCGGGTTCTCGTAGGGCGGGCGGCGCAGCAGCTGCATGGAGCCCGACGGCAGCGAGCACAGGGAGTGGATGGCGGTGACCTCCATGGCCTCGGTGTCGCCGAGGTCCGGCAGCAGGCCCGGCAGCCGTTCGGCGAGCATGGTCTTTCCGGCGCCGGGCGGCCCCGTCAGCAGCAGATGGTGGGCGCCCGCCGCGGCCACCTCCAATGCCCGCCGCGCCGCGGCCTGGCCGGAGACATCGCACATGTCCGGGGCCAGGGCGGGGCCGGTGCCGCTACCGGGGCCATCTGGATCTTCGGAGTCTTCGGGCCCGGGGTCGAAGTCGAGGGCCAGGTCCTGCGGGTCCGCGCCGCAGTCGAAGGCGAGCCGGGCCAGCGTGGCGTAGCCCCGGACCCGTGCGCCCGGGACGAGCTCTGCCTCCGCGGCGTTGGCCCGGGCCACGACGACCTCGGGGTAGCCGGCCCGTACCGCTGCCATCACGGCCGGAAGGATGCCCCGCACGGGCCGCAGCCGGCCGTCCAGGCCGAGTTCGGCTATGAAGACGGTGCGGCCGGTGGGACGGATGTCCTCTGCCGCGAGCAGCACGGACATGGCGATGGCAAGGTCAAATCCCGAGCCGCGTTTCGGCAGCGAGGCCGGGATGAGGTTGGCCGTGATCTTCCGGCGGCTCAACGGTATCCCCGAGTTCTGGGCCGCGGAGCGGATCCGTTCCTTGGCCTCGTTCAGCGAGGCGTCTGGCAGGCCCAGGATGACGAACGCCGGGAGGGTCTGGCCGATGTCGGCCTCCACTTCCACGATGTAGCCGTTGAGGCCCACCAGGGCGACGGAATAGGTCCGGCCCAGGGCCATCTAGCCCACCCCTTTGAGGTGCTCGACGGCGGGTTCGCCGATGCCGTCGTCGAGCACGGCGACGACGTCCACGCGGCACAGAGGAGCGCGCAGCCCCTGGACGCGGCACCACGCCGCCGCGAGCCGGTGGAGCCGGGCCAGCTTGTCGGCGCCAACGGCCTCGAAGGGATGCCCGTACGCAAGGGACTTCCGGGTCTTCACCTCGGCGATGACCAGTGCGTCGCCGTCGAGCGCGACAATGTCGATCTCACCCTCGGGGCAGCGCCAGTTGCGGTCCACCACGCGCATACCAAGCGACTCAAGATACACGGCGGCGAGGTCTTCCCCGTGCCGGCCCAGCAGATCCTTAGCTCTCATGCCTCCATCGTGGAGTGCCATCATGGACCGGCACAGGGCACACTTCGGCTATGTGGAAACCTGGCCCGTCTGCACCTTCAAGGGCTGGCTGAACCGCCATGTGAGGAAGGGCAGCAAGAGCTGAGTCATGTCGTTCACGGCCACACAACTGACGAGAAGTTGGCAGACTACGGCAATCATGGGGAACAAGCCCGATGAGAAGGGGATCCGCAGCGTGTTCACCACGGCGGATCGCATAATTAAGGCCGGACGAGAAGAACCGCAGGAGGAACAGGAATGAAAGTACTTTTCCTCGATATTGATGGTGTCGTCAACCGCATGGGTACGAGACAGCACTTTCGCGGCTTCATGGGCATCGACCCTGTCCTCGCGTTCAAGGTCCGCAAGATCGTCCTCGACACTGACGCAGCCATTGTTCTCACGTCCACATGGCGGCACTTCCAAGGCGGCCGTGAAGAAGTCGACCGACACGTCTTCAAGACCTTTGACGTTACTCCGACAGCAGACACAGGTTTTCGTGGCGAGGAGGTGAAGATGTGGCTGGACCAGCATCCGGAAGTGACGCGGTATGCCGTTGTCGACGATGACACTGACTTCTATGCCGATCAGCCCTTGTTCAAAACGAGCTGGCAAACGGGAATCACCGACGAGGTGGCGCAGCAGGTCACCGAATTTCTAAACAGAGGAGACAACCCGTGAGTGAACATCTACCAACGTTGGGAAACTTCGCCGAAGCGCCTGCCGACGGCCGCGGAACCCTTGCAGGCGCTGCCAGCGGTCAAAGCTGTGGCGGCATTGACAGGACGTGTTGAGGCGATTGTCAGGGTACGAAACGTAGCCAATGCCCGCCCCGCCCACCTAGGCTTTTCCCACCGCCCTCACATTCCGCGGGGGCGCCCGTATTCTCTCCAGAGGATCGGCCGAAGGATCGGCGTATGGAATATCGCGCGGCCCAGCCGCTGGCGGAAACCCAACCACTGGGTGCGCAGACGCTGGCGGAAACCCAGCCGCAGGCGGCGTACCGGCCCACGGTACCGGCGCACCTCCGGCCGGATGGTCAGGCTGCCACTCGCTGGCCAGCGCCCGCGCCGGCGCCAGCCTCCGCGCCCGCGCCGGGACGCCAGCCGGCACCCGCACCTGCGCCCGTGCCACCCCACCCTGATCCAGAGCCGCCGGCGCCTGCCAGCAAACGCAAACACAGGGTTCAGCGGCTCCTCGCCAGGATCCTCAAGCTTGCCCTCGCCATGCTTGTCATCACAGAGCTGGCTGCCGTCTCCTTCATCTGGTTCACTCCCCCGCGTACTGCCTTCATGCTGGAGAACGGCGGCCCGATCGCCTACCAGTACGTGTCCCTGAACCACATCAGCCGCTACGTCATCGCGGCGGCCGTTGCCCACGAGGACCAGCAGCTGGGAACACGTGTCGGCGCGTTTTCCGTTGGTGATTTCCGGGACAGAGCCGTCGCCTACTTGCAGGGCAAGGATGACCCCAGCGGTTCCACGGTCCCGCAACAGCTCGTGAAGAACATCTTCCTG
This sequence comes from Arthrobacter sp. NPDC058130, assembly GCF_042884475.1. Classification (NCBI taxonomy): domain Bacteria; kingdom Bacillati; phylum Actinomycetota; class Actinomycetes; order Micrococcales; family Micrococcaceae; genus Arthrobacter; species Arthrobacter sp. NPDC058130. The sequence goes on along the minus strand of NZ_JBHVTV010000010.1, from coordinate 177,235 downwards.
TGGCCGGAACCGAATGCGCTGCGGAAGGGCCTGGAGGCAGGCCTTGCGACCGAGTTCAGCTTCACCCTGACTCCCCAGCGGATCATGGAGCTTTATCTGAATTACGCGCAGTTCGGTCCGAAGCTGTACGGCATCTGTGCAGCGAGCTGGTACTACTTCGGCGAACCGCCGTGGCACATGTCCGAATATCAGGCGGCGCAATTGATGGGAGTCCTGCCACTGCCCACGCTCGTCACACGGGCCCCGGAAGGCGGCATCTATCTGGGCCCGGGCGCCCACCCCAAAGTATGGGACTACGTCAACGGTGCAGCCAACGTTTGGGTCCCCCAACAGATCGAGGGGCTCGGCGGCTGGAAGGCAACAGTAGCAACCATCGGCATCAGCGATACAGCGTCCGACCACGCGGCCGAGCGGGGAACCGCGAACCCGGACGGCTGCGCTTCCTATCCGGAGAGTGTGCTGGACCTGCTCCGGCAGCAGGGCATTGCCCTGGACCGCAACGGAAACCCGGCGCCGCCAAAGAGCTAGGAAACCGGGGCTAGGAAGCAGGACTAGGAAAGAAGGCTCAGTTGCCCAGGTCCTCGACCTTGGGCAGGGCGAGTTCCTCGCTGCGCGGCAGTTCCTCGACGTTGACGTCCTTGAACGTGATGACGCGGACGCTCTTGACGAACCGGGCCGAGCGGTAGACATCCCACACCCAGGCATCCTGGAGGGTCAGGTCAAAGTAGACCTCGCCGTCGGCGCTGCGCGCCTGCAGGTCCACGTGGTTGGCAAGGTAGAAACGCCGCTCGGTCTCGACCACATAGCTGAACAGCCCGACGACGTCGCGGTATTCGCGGTAGAGCTGTAGCTCCATGTCGGTTTCATAGTTTTCAAGGTCCTCGGCACTCATGGTTCCATCTTGCACCATCCGGCCCCGGCCGCGCGCCACGGCCCTGCCGCCGCACCGCCGATAGGGCGCCGGCACGAGGCACGTGACCCTTGCCCGGCCCGGCCACAACGGTTCCCTAGAGCAGCTGCCAGCTGACCCGGTGGTACGGCGTGGGACCGGCGGCACGAAGGGCCTCCTTGTGCGCTGTGGTGCCGTAGCCCTTGTTCACATCCCAGCCATAGGCCGGGTACTGGGTGTGCAGTTCGCACATCATCGCATCACGCTCCACCTTCGCCAGGATGCTCGCCGCGGCGACGCTGAGGCACTGCATGTCGGCCTTGACCAGCGTGTGCACGGGGGCGTCGCAACCGGGTTCCGCCGGGGCATCGTCAAACAGCGAGGGCTGCAGGTCCGGCGAGAGCCAGTTGTGGCTGCCGTCCAGCAGGACCACCTCGGGCCTGATGCCGGCGGCGATGACGGCGAACCAGGCGCGGTTGCCGGCCAGGCGGAGGGCGCCGATGATCCCGAGTTCATCAATCTCGTTCGCGGAGGCGTGTCCGACGGCGGAGGCGACGCTCCAGTCCCGGACCAGCGGCACCAGCCGTTCCCGGTCTGCGACCTTGAGCAGCTTGCTGTCCCGGACATCGGCCAGGAGCTTTTGCTGCTGGAGGTCCACGACGGCGATCCCCACGCTGACGGGCCCGGCGAGGGCACCGCGGCCGACTTCGTCGATGCCCGCGAGGAGCCGGGCGCCGGAGCTGCGGAAGCGGCGTTCGTAGTCGAGGGTGGGGGCGACGGACATGGCGGGGGACTTACTTTCCGTTCGGGGCCGGCACGCTGCGGAAGACGTCCGGATAGTTGTCCAGGGCGGACATCCTGTTCAGCGGCCACGCGATGACGGCCGCCTTGCCCTCGATGTCGGACTCGTTGACGAAGCCGCCGTTGGTGTCCATGTGGGCGCGTGAATCCGCGGAGTGGTTGCGGTTGTCGCCCATGACCCAGACCTTGCCCGCGGGCACGACGACGTCGAAGTCGCGGACCTGGGGAATCTCTGCGGCGTTGATGTACTTCTCGTCCAGCGGCGCGCCGTTGACGGTGAGCTGCCCGCCGGCGTCGCAGCAGACCACGTGGTCGCCGGGGAGGCCGATGACGCGCTTGACCAGGTGCTGTTCGGAGTTGTCCGGCAGCAGGCCGACGAACGTCAGCCCGTCCTGCACCCAGGTGAACGGGCCCTTCGTCTTCTGCGCCGCGGGGGCGAGCCAGCCCTGGCTGTCCCGGAACACCACGACGTCCCCGCGTTGGAGCGCCATGGGCTCCGGCACGAGGAGGTTGACGAAGATCCGGTCGTTCACGTCCAGGGTGTTGACCATGGATTCGGACGGGATGTAGAAGGCCCGGAACAGGAAGGTCTTGATCAGGAAGGACAGCACGATCGCCACGACGACCACCGTGGCAACTTCCTTCAGCCACAGGAAGAACGGGCTGTGCCCTTCACGGGCCTGGGCCTTCCTGGCCCGCCGGGAAGACGAATCGGCGTGGGCGGGCCCGGAGGGCCGCTCCCTGTCGCTCCGGTTGGCGCGCCGCGCCCCGCCGCTTTCGTCCTGCGACGACGACGGCGCCCCCGCCGCCCCGGCACCGACACCAGCACCGGCACCGCCCGCGGCAGCAGCGCCTACGGCACCAGCACCGGCACCGCCCGCGCCCGAGGCGCCCGCGCCCGCGGCACCAGCATCAGCACCCACACCCGGGCCGGCTCCCGCGCCGGAAGCAGACTCGTCCGCGACCCGTGCCTGCGGCAGCCGGGTGGTGGGGTGTTCCGCCGGCTCGTCCCCTGGGATCGCCGAGGCGGTAACCCGGGGTCGGTCCTGGTCCTGCGGATCAGGAGTGCGCGGTTCGGTCTCGGGCATCTACTGTCCGTTCGTCGTCGTCGTTGTCGCAGCCGGTTCGGGCCGCGCTACTGCTGCAAATCTATCAAGCGGCCAGATGATCTGTACCGGCCTGCCGATCACACGTTCCAGTGGCACCATGCCGCCGCCGGGGGCACCCAGGAGGCTCCGGGAATCGGCCGACATGGAGCGGTGGTCCCCCATGAGCCAGAGCCGTCCGGCCGGCACCTCAACACTGAATTTAAGATCGCTCGGGGTGTCCCCCGGGTACACATAGGGTTCCGCAACTTGCTGGCCGTTGACTGTGAGCCGGCCGCCGGTCTCGCAGCACACTACGCGGTCGCCGGGCAGTCCGATCACACGCTTGACGTACGTGGTGTCGCTGCCCGCGAGCCCAAGCCAGTGTCCGGCGTCGGCGAGGGCATCCACCACAGGGCCGTTACCGCTGTTGAGCGGGGCGAAGGAGCCGCGGCCGTCGAAGACGACGATGTCCCCCCGGCCCAAGGGCTCGGCCTGGAAGCCGGTGCGCGCCACCAGGATCCGGTCCCCGGTGCGCAGGAGCGGTTCCATCGATGCGGACGGGATGAAGTAGATATCCAGCCACAGGGAGCGGACCACGGCGCTGATGGCCACGGCAAGCACCAGGGCCAGCAACGCAAAACGCCAGCCCAGTTTCCTGGGCTGGCGTTTTAGCTGTTCCATGTTCCGTATCCCCTGGCGCTGTTCTGAACTAATGTGCGCTGTGCGGATAGTTCCGGCAACATGCCGGGGACGGTCCGTGGACCCGCGGTGGAAGCCTGGAAGGCTTACTTTGCGGTCTGGAAGTCGCGCTTTTCCTTGATCTTCGCGGCCTTACCACGCAGGTTACGCATGTAGTAAAGCTTGGCGCGGCGCACGTCACCCTTGGAGACGAGCTCGACCTTGTCGATGATCGGGGAGTGCACCGGGAAGGTACGCTCTACGCCGACACCGAAGGAGACCTTGCGGACGGTGAAGGTTTCGCGGACGCCATCGCCCTGGCGGCCCAGGACGAAGCCCTGGAAGACCTGGACACGGGAGTTCTTGCCTTCGATGATGTTCACGTGAACCTTGATGGTGTCACCCGCGCGGAACTCGGGAACATCGGTGCGCAGCGAGGCTGCATCTACGGAATCGAGGATATGCATTGATCCACTCCTGGTGAACGCCACAGGTCACTCACGTTGGGTTACGGCGGCCAAGCCCGGGGGCGTCAGCCGCCCGGAAATTTCCGCCGAAAGTTTTGTCAATCCGGCCCTGTCAGGAATAGACGGGACCGGGGTGCCCGGCTGTTGGCAGCGCTCCCCCTGTGGCAGGTTCGCGACCCAGCAGGCACAAGGACTAATTTTGCCACATTTTGTGCGGCTTAGCCCAATTCCGGTGGTTAGGCGTCGGGACGGCGCACCAGGTGGCCGTCGACGACGTCGTACCCCAGGTCGGCGAACGCCGTGCGGTCCGCGCGGGGCAGCTTGCCGGCGTCGAACTCCGCGAGCAGGTCGGGGCGGCGTTCGGCGGTGCGCCGGTACTGTTCGTGCCGGCGCCACTGGGCGATTTTGCCGTGGTTGCCGCTGAGCAGCACCGCCGGGACGTCGCGGTCCCGCCAGCTGGAGGGCTTGGTGTAAACGGGGTACTCCAGCAGCCCGTCCGAGTGTGACTCCTCCACGAGGGATTCGGGGTTCCCGACGACGCCGGGCAGCAGCCGCCCGATGGCCTCGACCATGGCCAGCACGGCGACCTCGCCGCCGTTGAGGACATAGTCCCCGAGGCTCATGGGCCGGACTGTGAAGTGCTCCGCGGCCCATTCCAGGACCCGCTCGTCGATGCCCTCGTACCGGCCGCACGCGAAGACCAGCTGCTCCTCTTCGGCGAGCTGGTGGGCGGTGGCCTGGGTGAACCGCTCCCCCGCCGGCGACGGGACAATGAGCACCGGCTTGCCGGCGGCTCCGGCATCGTCGGCACGTTCGGTGCCTTCGGCGTCCCCAGCAGCCACGGCACTCCCACCTGCCACGGCGGTGAGGGCCTGCGCCCACGGTTCGGGCTTCATGACCATGCCGGCTCCGCCGCCATAGGGGGTGTCATCCACCGTTCGGTGACGGTCCGTGGTGAACGAGCGCAGGTCATGGACCCTCAGGTCCAGCAGGCCATCCTGGCGGGCCTTGCCGATCAGCGACAGTTCCAGCGGGGCCAGGTACTCCGGAAAGATACTGACGACGTCGATTCTCATCTACGCGTTGCCCTGCTCTTCAGGTTTCCGCGCTTCGGGGTCTTGCTGCTCGGGGTCTTGCTGCCCGGGCGCCTCGTCGGTGTTGACCTCGAACAGTCCGGGCGGCGGGGTGACGAGGACGTACTTTTCGCCCACGTTGACCTCGGGCACAATCTGCTCGACGAACGGGATCAGGACTTCCGCGCCCTCGGCGGTGGTGACCACCAGCAGGTCCTGGACCGGCATGGTGTGCAGTGCGGAGACCTTGCCGACGACGCTGCTGCCCACACGGACCTCCAGGCCCACGAGCTCGTGCTCGTACCAGCCCTCGTCGTCTTCGTCGGCGCCGATTTCTTCGGTTTCGATGAACAGCTTCGCGCCGCGCAGGCCTTCGGCGTCGTTGCGGGTCTCGATCTCATCGAAGGCCAGCAGCAGGATGTCTTTGTTCCAGCGGGCGCTGAACACCGTCAGCGGCCCGGCCGAGGCAGGCTCCACGATGAACTTCGTGCCGGGGACAAAGCGGTCGCCGGGCGCGTCGGTGAGCACCTGGACGGTCACTTCGCCGCGGATGCCGTGGGGCTTGCCGATTCGTGCCACCTGGAGCTGCATCTGTTCCTCTGTTCGGGGTTGGTGATTCTGTGGGACTGGTGCCTAAAAACGGGGAAAACAGTCCGGCCCCTCCACCGTTATCTGGTGAAGGGGCCGGACTTAAGACAAGTAGTGCTGAACGCGTTACCGGCGGCGGTCGGTGTCGACGACGTCGACCCTGACCGGCTCGCCGTCCGCCAGCGCCGCAACCACAGTGCGCAATGCGCGTGCGGTCCGGCCCTGCCGGCCGATCACCCGTCCGAGGTCGTCCTGATGAACGCGCACCTCAAGGGTTTCCCCTCGGCGGTTGTTCTTCGCACTGACCTTGACGTCCTCGGGGCTGTCAACAATCCCGCGGACCAGGTGTTCGAGCGCTTCTGCCAGCAATTTACTCAGCCTCGGTGGTCTCTGCTTCAGCGGCGTCGGCGGGGGCCTCGGCAGCTTCGTCCTTCTTGGCCTTCTTGGTGATGGCTTCCGGGATGATCACGGAGCCCTTTTCCGGGGTAACGAAGGCAGCCTTGGGAGCCTTGGTCTTCAAGGTTCCCTCCTGGCCGGGGAGACCCTTGAACTTCTGCCAGTCACCAGTGATCTTGAGGATCGCGGCAACCTGCTCGGACGGCTGTGCGCCGACGCCGAGCCAGTACTGGGCACGGTCCGTGTCGACCTCGATGTACGAGGGCTCTTCGGTCGGGTGGTACTTGCCGATCTCTTCGATGGCACGGCCATCACGCTTGGAGCGTGAGTCCATGACGACGATGCGGTAGTACGGTGCGCGCATCTTACCGAAGCGCTTAAGGCGAATCTTTACGGCCACTTTTGTGGTCACTCCTGTTTCTGAAACGGGGTCGAGCCCGGCGTTCTGCACCCGTGGGGCGGGCCGTACTTGGGGGTTCTAAAGGACAAGATCCGGACGCGGAGAGAGGGGCCACGCAGATCGAGTACCTGTTCATTGTGCCAGATCACCGGCGGGATTTCGACTTGACACGGGCCGGTCCTGCAGGAACGGGTCCTGGATGGGGCGATCCGCGGCCGGTCAGGAGGTCCAGACGTAGAGGCCGGACCTGGTGGCGGGGTCCACTCCGGCGGCGAGCTCGGCGATCCGGCGGACATAGCCGCGGGCCTCGTCCGGACCGAAGGGCATGTCCTCCTCGGCGGCCCAGTTGGCCGCGACGTCCTCGAGGACGTCGCCCTCCCCTTCGGTTTCATAGCTGAGCAGCTCCGCCAGCGTGCGGACCATCGCGGAGGGCACGCCGAGCAGCGAGTCGCTGGCCACGTCAACCATGGCCAGTTCGTAGTCCGCGCCGGGGGCGTGCACCGCGACGCCGGCGAGGTCGCCCAGCCGCTCCACCTCAAAGTCACTGATGTCCTGGATGCGGACGGCCTCCGGCGCGGCCGGGCCGCCGCCTTCGAGTGCGCCGGCGCGCTTGAGGGCTCCTTCGTGGGTGGACACAAAGATCTCGGTGAATCCCATGCAGCTCGTCCTTAGGGTTCGGCGGTACGCGGCCCGCTGTTTTCGCACGTCGCTTCAGCCTAGCGTCTTCGGCGCGCCCCGCCGTCGTGGACATGCCCGCCCTTGCCCGCGGCCACTGGACATGACGCCGTCATGCCCAGTCCCGGACCTGAAATATGGACATGCCCAGCGGTCACACTTGGCCCCCCTGGACATGTCCAATCCTGGCCAGGCCACCGCGCTCGCCCCCAACTACCGTGTCCGGACATGTCCTCCCCCTTTGACCGGAACCACTGGACATGCGCCCCCTTGCCCGCGGCCACTGGACATGACGCCACTTTGCCCAGTCCCGGACCTGAAAAATGCGCATGCTCAGTGGTTCGCCCGGCCCCCGGTGGACATGTCCATTTTCAGGGTGCGACCACTGGACATGTCCCGCCGAAACAATCTGGCTTGGCTGCGATCACGGGGCGCGCCCCTTCCTGGCCGCGACCAACGGACATAATGCCACTATGTCCATTGCTGGGCCCCGGGACTGGGCATGTCCTCCGGAGCCAGCCGGCACCGTCAGCGGCTGCGCCCCCTAGCGAACCCCGGCCCAGCGGCTGCGCCCCCTAACGAACCGCGACCCGGATCCGGTTGCGCCACGGGTCCTCGAAGCGCAGCTCGGCGCCGGTGTGGTGCGAGTCGACGCCGCCGGCCTTGAGCCGGTCCGCCAGGGCCCCGACGTCGTCGCCGGACGGCACTTCGATGAGCACCTCGCCCAGGCCCAGCGTGTCGCGCCGGGGGCCGGCACCGCGGCTGTTCCACACGTTCATGGCCATGTGGTGGTGGTAGCCGCCGGCCGAGACGAACAGCGCCTGGCCGTGCCAGCCGGCGGTCTTCTCGAAGCCGAGCGTGCCGACATAGAACTCCTGCGCCGACTGCACGTCGCCCACCTGGAGGTGGACGTGCCCGACGCCGGCGGCCGACTCGCGCTGGCCGGTCACGGACGCCTCGGTCAGGTACTGCTGCAGGTAGCGCTGCGGCGGCAGGGCGAGGCTGTCCATGACAACGTTCTTGCCCTCCCAGGACCAGGCCTCCCGCGGCCGGTCCCAGTACAGCTCGATGCCGTTGCCCTCGGGGTCGTTGAAGTAGAAGGCCTCACTGACGAGGTGGTCGGCGCTGCCCGTGAAGGACTGGGGCTCGTACTGGGCCGCGGTGGCAACGGTGGCCGCCAGGGAGTGCTGGTCCTCGAAGAGCAGGGCGGTGTGGAACAAACCGGCCTCGCCGCGGGAGGGAAGATTCAGGCCGGGGGCGGGCGCCAGGTGGACCAGCGGCTTTCGCTTGCGTCCAAGGTAGAGCCCGCCGTCCTGGTCGGCCACGATCTCCAGGCCAACGGCACGCTGGTAGTAATCAGTCATGAGCTTCATGTCGCCGACCTTGAGCATCACAGTGCCCATGGTGAGTTCGGCAGGCAGGAGGTCCTGGGTGCTGGCTTCTGCGGTCATTGAAACGCTCCGGGGGTTCTAGGGCCACCGGCTCTCGGTGACTCCGCATAAGGTTAAAATACTTGAAGCTTCAATTTATTCCTAGTGGCCGGCTGGGGTCCAGGCAGGGCCCGGGCCCGCTGCCGGGGACACGTCCCGGCGCACCTCCCGCCCGCGCAGCACAATGTGCTTGAGTTGCCGGAGCGTGGCCGGATTGCTCCGCGGATCCTCGGCGGTGACCAGGACATCGGCGTTTGCCGCTTCGACGATGGATTCCGCGCCAAGCCACGCCCTCGCGGACCAGTTCGCGGCGTCGAGGGCTGCCGCGGCGGGAAGGCCTGCGGCGTGCAGGGCCTGGATCTCGTCCACAATCCGGCCGTGGCTGATCACGCTTCCGGCGTCGGTCCCGGCATAGATGGCCAGCCCGGCCTCGTGGGCTTCGAGGACCCGCTCGGCGCGCCGCTCCCACAGCGAGCGCATGTGGGCGGCATAGCGGGGGAACTTGGCCTCCGCCCGCGCCGCGATGTCCGGGAACGTGGCGATGTTGATCAGGGTGGGCACGATCGGGACGCCCTGTTCGAGGAAGCGCGGCAGGTGCCGCGGCAACAGGCCGGTGGCGTGCTCGATGCAGTCGATCCCGGCGTCGAGCATGTCATCCAGGGTGTCTTCGGCGAAGCAGTGCGCGGTGACGCGGGCCCCTTCATCGTGGGCGGCCTGGACGGCGTCCTTGACCGTCCGGGCCGGAAAGCTGGCGGCGAGGTCGCCGGCGTCGCGGTCGATCCAGTCCCCCACGAGCTTGACCCAGCCGTCGCCGGCACGGGCCTGCTTCCGGACGGCCTCGACGAGATCATCGGGCTCGACCTCGACGGCCAGGCCCCGCAGGTAGCGCCGGGCCCTGGCGATGTGCCGGCCGGAGCGGATGATCCGGGGAAGGTCCGCTCGCTGCTGGAGCCAGCGGGTGTCGTGGACGGCGCCGGCATCGCGGACCAGCAGCGTCCCGGCGTCGCGGTCCGCCAGCGCCTGGGATTCCGCGGTGGCCTCGGAGACGTCCCCGCCCGGGCCGAGGCCGATGTGGCAGTGTGCGTCCACGAGCCCGGGAATGACCCAGCCGTCCAGCACGAGGTCCGGCGCGCCAGCGGGACGGTCGAAGGTCAGCAGGCCGTCCACCGACCAGAGCCCGCGGCGCTCCTGGTCCGCCGCGGTGAGGATCGGGCCGGTGAACTCGATGATGCTGGTCATGGCCTCAAGCCTAATCCGCATGACGATCCGGCGGCCACGTCACACTCGGCAGGGTTCGCGACGGCCTGTGGTAGCTTCGTTTACGACCACACGGGTGCCCTTGCAGGGGCTGAGATCGGGCTAGCGCAGCCTGCGACCGTTGAACCTGTCCGGGTAATGCCGGCGAAGGAAGTGAGTAATCCTTTGAGCACCACAGAAACACAGCACAGCCCTGCCCAGAATGAAGCAGCCCCCACCCAGTCGCTGAAGTCCCACTCGCTGGCCTTCACCACGGACCCGGAGCATGGCATCCGCGTCCCGGTGACCGAGATTGCCCTGCAGCCCTCCCCCGGCGGCGTCGCGAACGCCCCGTTCCGGGTTTACCGCACGGCCGGTCCCGGCAGCGATCCGGTCCGCGGACTGGAGCCGTTCCGGGCGCCCTGGATCGAGGCGAGGGCGGACACCGAACCCTACGCCGGCCGGGAACGGGAGCTGCTCGACGACGGCAAGTCGGCGGTCCGCCGGGGTGCGGCATCGGCCGAATGGCAGGGCGGACGCCCGGTGCCGCGCCGCGCCGTCGAGGGCCGGACCGTCACACAGATGCGCTATGCGCGCGACGGCGTCATCACCCAGGAAATGCGGTTCGTCGCGCTGCGCGAGAACTGCGATGTGGAGCTGGTGCGCAGCGAGGTGGCCGCGGGCCGGGCGATCATTCCCAACAACGTCAACCACCCCGAATCGGAGCCGATGATCATCGGCAAGGCCTTCCTGGTGAAGATCAACGCCAACATCGGCAACTCGGCTGTGACCAGCTCCATCGCCGAGGAGGTCGACAAACTCCAGTGGGCCACGCAGTGGGGCGCGGACACGGTGATGGACCTCTCCACCGGCGATGACATCCACACCACGCGGGAGTGGATCATCCGCAACTCCCCCGTCCCCATCGGCACCGTCCCGATCTACCAGGCCCTGGAGAAGGTCAACGGCGAGGCGAACGCCCTGACCTGGGAGATCTTCCGGGACACCGTGATCGAACAGTGCGAGCAAGGCGTGGACTACATGACCATCCACGCCGGGGTGCTGCTGCGCTATGTGCCCCTGACGGCCAACCGGGTCACAGGCATCGTCTCCCGCGGCGGCTCCATCATGGCCGGCTGGTGCCTGGCGCACCACCAGGAGAACTTCCTCTACACCCACTTCGACGAGCTGTGCGAAATCTTCGCGAAGTACGACGTCGCGTTCTCCCTGGGTGACGGGCTGCGGCCCGGCGCCACGGCGGATGCCAACGACGCGGCGCAGTTCGCCGAGCTGGACACCCTGGCCGAGCTCACGCAAAGGGCCTGGGAGTTCGATGTGCAGGTCATGGTGGAGGGCCCCGGGCATGTGCCGTTCCACCTGGTCCGGGAAAACGTGGAACGCCAGCAGGAACTCTGCAAGGGCGCGCCCTTCTATACGCTCGGTCCGCTGGTGACCGACATTGCGCCGGGCTATGACCACATCACCTCGGCGATCGGCGCCACCGAGATTGCCCGCTACGGCACCGCCATGCTCTGCTACGTCACGCCCAAGGAACACCTCGGGCTGCCGAACAAGGACGACGTGAAGACCGGCGTGATCACCTACAAGATTGCCGCCCATGCCGCGGACCTCGCCAAGGGCCACCCCGGCGCGCACGAACGCGACGACGCCCTGTCCAAGGCACGGTTTGAGTTCCGCTGGCGGGACCAGTTCGCGCTGTCGCTGGACCCTGTGACGGCGGAGACATTCCACGACGAGACGCTTCCGGCCGAGCCAGCCAAGACCGCGCACTTCTGTTCGATGTGCGGGCCGAAGTTCTGCTCCATGCGGATCAGCCAGGACATCCGGGATGAGTACGGTTCAGCGGATTCGCAGGCGGCACTGGCGCAGCTGGCGGCAGACATGCAGGCGAAGAGCAACGAGTTCCTTGCCTCCGGCGGCAAGGTCTACCTGCCGCAGCCTTCCGTGGGGGAACCCGCGGCGCTTTAGGACCCGCAGCGTCCTACGAGGCCCGGGCGTGCTGGTGCCGGCTGACCTCGGCGATGAACGACCGGATGATCCGGTCGCCGTCGGCTGAATCCTGGGGCCGGTGCCCGCCCGCGGCCGTGCGGTGCAGGGCGCCGGTCTCGCGCAGGTACCCGGCGATTTCCTCATACAGCGGTTCCCAGCCGCCGGTCAGCACCAGCGTCGGCACGCCCGGCACGATCTGCAGCGGGGCCTCCCACGGCGGCGCCTGCAGCCGGAGCCGGCGCGCCGCCCGTAGCGCCTCCGGCGTCGTGGCCCCCGGGGCATCCGCCGCAAACGCGCGGCGGATGAACTCGCGCTGGAAGTCGTCGTCGCTGAGGTTGTGCCGGACGTCGAAGAGCGGCTGCATGAGCGCCCGGTGCGCGGCGGTGGCCGGGAGCTCGGCGGTCAGCGACAGGCAGGCCGGCTCCACCAGGGTCAGCGACTGGACGAGGTCGGGCCGCTCGACGGCGGCCATCATGGCGGCGATGGCGCCCTGCGAGTGGGCCACCACATGGCCGCCGGCCTCGCCGCGGCCATCGTCCGCCAGCGACGCGAGCACGATTGCGGCGTCGGCGGCGAAGTCGGTTTCCAGCGGTTCCGCGACGGCGTCAAAGCCGTGCCGACGCAGGAACAGCGCGTCGTAGTCCAGCGCCATTCCGTGCTGCTTGGGCCACGCTGCAGCGCCGAAGCTGCCATCCCCGTGGACGAAGACTACGCGCTGCTTGAACATGGTCTAACCCTATGGCAATCGAGAGCCGATGCCGCCGGCGACACAGTCCCGGCGGCATCAGCAGCTGCGGCTACTTGCTGCCGCCGAGGAACTTGTCGAAGCCCTTGGGCAGGTTCAGCTGGGACGGATCGAAGTCGCCGCCCTGCTGGCCGAACGACGCTCCCGTGGGCAGCGCCTTGGCGCCGGCCGCACGCCGGGCCTCGGCGTCACGCAGTTCCTGCGCGGCCTTGGCCGGGTTGCCGGAGCGGGCCTTCTTCTTCGGCGCCGTCTTGGCTCCCTTGCGGGCCCCGCCGCCGCCCATGCCGGGCATCCCCGGCATTCCGGGCATGCCGCCGCCGGCCGCCATCTTCTTCATCATCTTCTGGGCCTGGGCGAAGCGCTCCAGCAGTCCGTTGACCTCGGAGACGTGCACGCCGGAACCGCGGGCGATGCGGGCCCGGCGGGAGCCGTTGATGATCTTCGGAGCCACACGTTCGTGCGGGGTCATCGAGCGGACAATGGCCTCGACCCGGTCGATCTCGCGCTCGTCGAACTGCTCAAGCTGCTGCCGGATGTTTTGCGCACCCGGCATCATCATGAGCATTTTCTTCATGGAGCCCATGTTGCGGATCTGCTGCATCTGGGCGAGGAAGTCATCGAGCGTGAAGTCTTCCTGGTCGGCGAACTTCTTCGCCATCCTGGCGGCTTCATCCTTGTCCCAGGACTTCTCGGCTTGCTCGATCAGGGTGAGGACGTCACCCATGTCGAGGATGCGCGAGGCCATCCGGTCCGGGTGGAAGAGCTCGAAGTCGTCCACGCTTTCGCCGGTGGACGCGAACATGACCGGCTTGCCGGTTACCGACGCGACGGAGAGCGCGGCACCGCCGCGGGCGTCGCCGTCGAGCTTGGACAGCACTATGCCGGTGAAGTTGACGCCCTCATCGAAGGCCAGGGCCGTGTTGACGGCGTCCTGGCCGATCATGGAGTCGATCACGAAGAGGACTTCGTTCGGGACGATCGCGCGGCGGATCTGGCGCGCCTGCTCCATCATGTCTGCGTCGACGCCGAGACGGCCGGCGGTGTCCACGATCACGACGTCGTGGAGGGTGCGCTTGGCTTCCTCGACGCCGGCACGGGCGACGGCGACCGGGTCACCGGCGGGGTGGTCCAGCTCGGTGGACGTGGCGCCCGGGTGCGGGGCGAACACGGGCACGCCGGCGCGCTGGCCGACCACCTGCAGCTGGGTGACGGCGTTGGGGCGCTGGAGGTCGCAGGCCACCAGCATGGGGCTGTGCCCCTGGGACTTGAGCCACTTGGACAGCTTGCCGGCCAGCGTGGTCTTGCCGGCACCCTGGAGGCCGGCGAGCATGATGATGGTAGGCCCGGTCTTGGCGAGGCGGATCCGGCGGGTCTCGCCGCCGAGGATCTCCACGAGTTCCTCGTTGACGATCTTCACGATCTGCTGGCTCGGGTTCAGCGCACCGGAGACCTCGGCGCCGAGGGCACGCTCGCGCACGCGGCCGGTGAACTCCCGGACCACGGGCACGGCGACATCGGCGTCCAGGAGGGCACGCCGGATCTCGCGGACTGTGGCGTCAACGTCCGCCTCGGTCAGGCGGCCCTTGCCACGCAGATTCTTGAAGGTTGCTGTCAACCGGTCAGAGAGTGAATTGAACACGCGCCGTGCACTTCTTTCAGTGGATGTACAGGTGGCGGCCGGTGCGGCACGCCAGCGTCGCGGCCGGTGTTCGCCTGGGCGAACCGCCGCGACAACAGGACTCGACTATCTAGGGTACCAAGATGCGCCTTCAAGATGGCATGCTGGCTTAGGTGACCAGCCAAACAACTGTAAAAACCCTGCTCATCCTGGGCGCCTCCGGCGATCTTACCGGCAGGCTCCTGTTGCCGGGGCTGGCCCGCCTGGTGGCCCGGGGCCGCGCCGACGGCCTCACCCTGGCCGGGGCGGGATCGGACGCCTGGACGCCGGAGCAGTGGCTGGGCCGCCTCGAGGACTCCTTCGCGGACGAGGACGCCCAGGCCGATGCCCACGGCAAGCGGGAGCTCAAGCGGATCCGCCAGGACAGCACCTACCACCAGCTCGATGTCACGGCCGAGGGCCAGCTTGCCGGGCTGCTCGCCCGGCTGGAGGGCCCCGTGGCGGTCTACTTCGCCCTGCCGCCGCGCGTCAGCCAGCTCGCGTGCGAGGCGCTCTCGCTGGGGGACGTGCCCGCGGGCACCCGGCTGGTCATGGAGAAACCGTTCGGCTCGGACGAGCAGTCGGCACGGCACCTGAACAGGACGCTGGCCGCGCTGGTCCCGGAGGACCACATCCACCGGGTGGACCACTTCCTCGGCAAGGCGACCGTCCTGAACATCCTGGGCCTGCGCTTCGCGAACACGTTCCTGGAGCCGGTGTGGAACCGGCAGCACATCGAAAAGATCGAGATCATCTTCGACGAGGACCTCGCCCTCGAAGGCCGCGCCCGCTACTACGACGGCGCCGGCGCGCTCCGCGACATGATCCAGAGCCATCTGCTGCAGATCATGGCCCTCATGGCTATCGAGCCGCCGGCCTCAGTGGACGAACGCGACCTCCGCGACGCCGTGGCCACCGTGCTGCGGGCCAGCAGCATCCAGGCCCCGTACCGCCAAAGCACCCGCCGGGCACGGTACACCGCGGGTTCGATCGACAGCCGGAAAATTCCGGACTACGCCAAGGAGGACGGCGTGGACGCGTCCCGGGGCACCGAGACGCTGGCCGAGGTCCAGGTGCAGATCGAGAACTGGCGCTGGCAGGGCGTGCCGTTCATCCTGCGCTCGGGCAAGGCGCTGGGCAAGAAACGCAAGGAGGCCGTGGTGACCTTCCGGCCGGTGCCGCACCTGCCGAAGGGCTTCACCGGCGTGGACGCCCCCAACCAGCTGCGGATCGGTTTTGGCCCCGACACTCTGCAGTTCGACGTCGACGTGAACGGCCCGGGCGATGTCCTGAGCCTGGACCGGGCCACGCTGCAGGCCGAACTGAGCGCCTCCGGGCTCCTCCCCTACGGTGAAGTGCTGGAGGGCGTCCTGACCGGTGATCCGCTGCTCTCGGTGCGGGCCGATACCGCCGAGGACTGCTGGCGCATCCTGGCGCCGGTGTTGAAGTCCTGGACCGCCGGGCATGTCCCGCTGGAGGAATATCCGGCCGGGACCTCGGGCCCGGACGGCTGGCCGGCGTAGCCCCGGAACCAGCGCCGGAGTCTTTCAACAGCGGAGTCTTTCAACAGCGGAGTGTTTCAACGGCAGAGTCTTTCAACAGCAGACACGACAAAGCGGGCCGGATGCCATTTCAGGCGTCCGGCCCGCAGTGTCAGCGCCGCGTTATCTGTTCCCAGTTCCGGGGCGGAGCGGGGAGCAGCTAGATCGCTGCCGAACCGCGCTCTCCGGTGCGGACCCTGACAGCCTCGAACACATCCATCGTCCAGACCTTGCCGTCGCCGGCCCGGCCGGTGTTCGAACTGGCGATGATGACATCGAGGATGTCGTCCGCCTGTTCGTCGGTGGCCAGGACTTCGACCCGGATCTTGGGCAGGAGGTCCACGTTGTACTCGGCCCCGCGGTACACCTCGGTATAGCCGCGCTGCCGGCCGTAGCCGCTGGCTGCACTGACGGTGAGGCCCTGCACACCGTAGGCTTCCAGGCCTTCGCGAATTGCCTCAAGCTTTTCCGGACGGACGATTGCC
Source organism: Arthrobacter sp. NPDC058130 (assembly GCF_042884475.1). Taxonomy (NCBI): domain Bacteria; kingdom Bacillati; phylum Actinomycetota; class Actinomycetes; order Micrococcales; family Micrococcaceae; genus Arthrobacter; species Arthrobacter sp. NPDC058130. The sequence continues at coordinate 161,076 of NZ_JBHVTV010000010.1, read as the reverse complement.
GTGATCAGTTTCATGCCCCCACACTTTCCTTACCCGTTGCGTTCTGCTTGCCGTTGGACGAAACATCCACGGGTGAAACGGTCTCTTCGCCCTGCGGCTTGCCGGTGATCAGTTCGTGCAGCGGCTGGAAGCTGCCGCCGTGCCCGCCGACGCCGAACTCGTAGGCGGTCTCTGCGTGCAGGCTCAGGTCCACACCGACGACTTCCTGTTCCTGGGAGACCCGGAAGCCCATGAGCTTGTGGATCGGGAAGGCGATGATGAAGGTCATCACGGCGGTGAACGCGATGGCCATCAGGGCCGCGAGGGTCTGGGCGACCAACTGGGTGGTGCCGCCGCCGTAGAACAGGCCCGCAGCGCCCTGGGTCGGGGTGGCGAGGAAGCCGATGGCCACGGTGCCGATAACACCGGCGACGAGGTGGACGCCGACGACGTCGAGTGAGTCGTCGTAGCCGAACTTGAACTTCAGGCCGACGGCGAGCGCGGAGGCCAGACCGGCCACGACGCCGAGGGCGATCGCGCCGAGCGGGGACACGTTGGCGCAGGCAGGGGTGATGGCGACGAGGCCGGCGACCACGCCGGAGGCGGCACCGAGCGAGGTCGGGTGACCGTCACGGAAGCGTTCCACGGCGAGCCAGCCGAGCATGGCGGCGGCCGGGGCGGCCAGGGTGTTGATCCAGATCAGGCCGGCCTGCTCCACGGTCGCGGCGGCACCGGCGTTGAAGCCGAACCAGCCGAACCACAGGATTGCGGCGCCGAGCATGACGAACGGAATGTTGTGCGGGCGGTGGTTCGGGTCCTTGCCGAAGCCCTTGCGGTTACCAATGATCAGGACCAGGATCAGGCCCGCGACGCCGGCGTTGATGTGGACCACGGTGCCACCGGCGAAGTCGATGACCGGCGCGAACGTCTGGCCGAACCAGCCGTCAGCGGAGAACAGCCCGCCGCCCCAGACCATGAACGCGAGAGGTGCGTAGACGAGGGTGGCCCAGATGGGGGTGAAGACCACCCAGGCGGAGAACTTGGCGCGGTCAGCGACTGCGCCGGAGATCAGGGCCACCGTGATGATGGCGAAGGTGGCTGCGTAGCCAACCTTGAGCAGATCAGCAGGCTCGGTGAACCCGTGCAGGCCGAAGTGGCTGAACGGGTTGGCGAAGATCTGGAAGAAGTTGTCCTCGTTGCTCGTAGCCATCGAAGCGCCCCACAGGACCCACATGATGCCCACGGTTCCAATGGCGACGAAGCTCATCATCATCATGTTCAAAGCCGACTTGGCGCGAGTCATGCCGCCGTAGAAGAATGCCAGGCCCGGGGTCATGAACAGCACGAGTGCCGCGGCGACCAGGAGCCAAACGAGACCTGCGGTGAGTTCCATGGTCTACGTCCTCTCTTGCAATAGGTGCGGACGAGTCCGCCGGTCCCAACGCATTATTTGCGTTCTACAACGAGTTTCGCGGGGCTGTGTTTCGCTGGCTGAGGATTTAGATTGCCGGGTTGTTACAAGAACCTCCCGGACGTAAATGGTGCATCTCACACTTGTTACGGTTATGTTTCATCGGTTTAATTTCCGCGCTTGAAAGACCCGCCGCCAGCCGGCCCCGCAACAGCCCAAGGACGAACGCAACATGAGCAACACCTCCCGCCCCGCCGGCGAAGCCGCAGCCAAGGTGCCCCCACCGGCTCCGGGGCGGTCCCGGCTGCCCCGGGACATCAAGGTGATGCTGGTAGCGGCCTTCCTGATCGCCATCGGATTTGGCCTCGTTGCACCGGTCCTTCCGCAGTTCGCCACCACGTTCGACGTCGGCGCGACGGCGGCCGCCGTCATCGTGAGCATCTTCGCGTTCATGCGGCTCGTCTTCGCCCCGGCCGGCGGCGCCCTGATCGTGAAGCTGGGCGAACGGCCCGTCTACGTGGCGGGCCTGCTGATCGTGGCGGCGTCGACGGCGGCCTGCGCGTTCGCCCAGGACTACTGGCAGTTGCTGGTCTTCCGCGGACTGGGCGGGGCGGGTTCGGTGATGTTCACTGTGGCGTCAATGGCGCTCGTGGTCCGGCTCGCGCCGCCGGAAAGCCGCGGCCGGGTCTCCGGTGCCTACGCCTCGGCGTTCCTGATCGGCAACGTCTGCGGCCCCATCGTGGGCGGGCTGCTCGCCAGCTTCGGCCTGCGGGTGCCGTTCCTTGCCTACGCGGCGGCCCTGGTGCTGGCGGCCCTCGTGGTGCAGACCCAGCTCAGCCATGTCCCGGCCGCTTCACGCCAGTCCGGCGCGAAGGCCCCGGCGATGGAACTGAAGGACGCGCTGCGGGACAGCGCCTACCGCGCCGGCCTGTTCTCAAGTTTCGCCAACGGCTGGGCCACCTTCGGGGTGCGGATGGCCACGGTGCCGCTCTTCGCAGTCGCGGCGCTGGGGGCGGGCCCTGAATCGGCCGGCTGGGCCCTGGCCGTGTTCGCGGGCGGAAACGCGGTGGCGCTGACGTTCTCCGGCCGGCTCGCGGACACCCTCGGCCGCAAGCCGCTCCTGCTGGCCGGGCTGCTGGTCACCGGCACCGCCACGGCGGCGATCGGGTTCACGCACCAGCTGCCTTGGTTCCTGCTCGCCTCCGCGTGCGCCGGGATCGGCTCCGGGCTGCTGGGTCCGGCCCAGCAGGCCGCCATCGCGGACGTGATCGGCAATGAGCGCTCCGGCGGCCGCGTCCTGGCGGTTTTCCAGATGGCCTCCGACAGCGGCGCGATTGTGGGGCCCGTGGTGGCCGGGCTGCTGGCGGACCGGCTGGGCTACGGATGGGCCTTCGGGGTCACCGGCGGCATGCTGTTGGCTGCCGCCGCCGTGTGGTTGCCCGCCCGCGAAACATTCGGCCGGCCCGCCGCGGAACGCGCCTGACCTGCGGCGTTGCCGCCACCGGCTGGCGTGCGCCGGGCCGCGTCCGTGACCGGCGTCGGGAACCTTGTCCACGACGATGACCAGGACGTTCCGGTCAGCGGGGGCCGACTCCCTTGGCTAAGCTGGGGGCACGTGCCACAAACTTCCGGAGGTAATCCCCCATGGCCAGATTCGACTCTTCCCCCGGGAAAGCCGATAGCCCCGACCCCGCCGATCCCGCGAATGAGGGAATGCCCGCGGGTAAACCCGCTGGGAAAACCACAGGAAAAAACGCAGGAAAAAGGAAGCGCGCACGGCTGATCGCCGGCGCCGGAATCATCACCGTCGTCGCCGCGACGGCGGTGCTGGTACCGATCGCACTCGGCAACCCGGCCCCGGCCCCGCCGGCCGCATCCGAACCGGCGTCCGAACCGGCGTCCACCCCCGCCGAGGCGGGGCCTCCGGTCACCTATTACCAGCAGCCGGGTCCGCCGGCCGGGTCGCCTCTGGAAAAGGTTGAGCCCCTGAAGGTCGACGTCTCCAACGACCTCGTGGGCACCTCCCTGAACAAGGGCCTGACCGGCATCTCCCTGGAGGCCACTGACCTGGCTGACCCGGACCTCAGCAGCGACAACGCCTCGATGGTCAAGCTCCTCAAGGAGATCGACCAGCCCGTCCTGCGCTTCGGCGGCAACGCCGTCGACCGGCGCTTCTTCTGGACCTCCACCGGCGAGGCTGTCCCCGGCGACTACAAGGGCGACAAGACGCACCCGGTCAAGGCCGTGGGCCCGGCAGACCTGGCCCGGCTCAAGACCCTGCTGGAGGCCGGCGACGCCAAGGTCAGCCTCACGGTGGACCTTGGCCACTACAACCCGGCCCGGGCCGCGGACATGGTCAAGAACGCCTCGGAGATCTTCGGCGACCGGCTGCTCAGCATCACGGTGGGCAACGAGCCCAACGGCTTCGTCTTCAACGACGTCAAGACCGGCAGCGGCTACAGCCTGGAGCAGTACGTCCGGGAACTCAAGGACTACGCCAATGCCATCTATGCCGTGGCTCCGAACGTGCCGATCTCCGGCCCCGGCGCCTATGACCAGAAGTGGTGGCAGCCGTTCATCGATGCGGACATCCCGCAGAAGAAGATCCTGTCGTTCCACAACTACCCGCTCTACAGCTGTGACGGCAGTGACCCCAAGGGCTCTCCGACCATGGCCAACCTGATGAGCCAGCTGATGCACGACCGCGCCGCCGATTACCAGCAGGCGGCCATCAAGGTAGGACAGGCCGCCGGCCTGGAGACCTGGCTCCCGGAAACCGGGATCGCAGCCTGCCCCGGCTCCAACGAGACCTCCCGCACCCACGCCTCGGCCCTGTGGGCGGCTGACTATTCCCTCAATGCCGCCCAGCTGGGGATTACCCGGATCGGCTTCCACAGCTCCCTGCTCACGTGCAAGGGCGGCCCGCCCCTGTCCGCCATCTGCAGTGCCGGCGCCTACCCGTTCGGCAACGGCCAGATGTCCGGCCGCGCCAACTTCTTCGGCATCTCCATGGTGGCCGAGCTCGAGGCCGGCAAGTTCATGAAACTGAACAGTTCCGGAGGCGGCCTGGCGTTCAGCTACGCGCTGCAGAACGCCGACGGCAGCACCAGTGTGGTGATCGTCAACGAAAGCGACCCCGAAAAGGCCGCGCAGACCGACGTCACGCTGAATCTGCCGGGCAAGCCGGTGACCGGGACCATGACCCAGCTCAGCGGTCCCAGCTACACCGCCGAGGACCAGACCGTGATCGACGGCGCCAAGACCGAGCCGACGCCGCTCGCCAAGCGCGCCACGGTCCCCGGGTTCGCGTACAAGTCCCAGACGCAGCAGTTCAAGCTGACCGCCGGTACAGTGACGGTCCTGAACTTCAAGTACTAGCAGCCACAACAGAGAATGCCCCGGTCCTTGATGGACCGGGGCATTCTTTGTTTGCGGTGCAGGCTAGTTCAGCAGCGCATCCACGAAGCCTTCGGCCTCGAACGGCGCCAGGTCATCGGCGCCTTCGCCCAGGCCGATCAGCTTCACCGGAACGCCGAGGGCCTTCTGGATGGCGACGACGATGCCGCCCTTGGCGGTGCCGTCCAGCTTGGTCAGGACGATCCCGGTGATGTTCACGACCTCGGAGAACACCCGGGCCTGGTTGAGCCCGTTCTGGCCGGTGGTGGCGTCCAGGACCAGGAGCACCTCGTCCACTTCGGCAAGCTTTTCGATGACGCGCTTGACCTTGCTGAGCTCGTCCATGAGGCCCACCTTGTTTTGCAGCCGCCCGGCGGTGTCGATCATGACGACGTCGACTTCCTGGTCGATGCCGGCCTTGACGGCCTCGTAGGCCACCGACGCCGGGTCTGCGCCGGCGATGTCCGACTTCACAGTGGGCACCCCGACGCGCGAGCCCCATGTGGCCAGCTGCTCGGAGGCGGCGGCGCGGAAGGTGTCGGCGGCGCCCAGCAGGACGTCCTTGTCCTCGGCTACCAGCACGCGGGCGAGCTTGCCCACGGTGGTGGTCTTGCCGACGCCGTTGACGCCCACCACCATCATGACGGCGGGCTTGTCGTCATGCCGCTCGACGTTCAGGCTCCGGTCCATGGTGGGGTCTACGATCTTGATCAGTTCCTCGCGGAGCAGGGCCTTGACGTGCTCCGGGTCCCGCGTTCCGATCACCTTGACGCGTTCGCGGAGCGCGTCCACGAGCTGCATGGTCGGCTCGGTGCCGAGGTCCGCCAGCAGGAGGGTTTCCTCGACCTCATCCCAGACGTTTTCGTCGATCTTGTCCGCCGACAGTAGGGCCAGCAGTCCCTTGCCCAGGACGTTGTTGGACTTGACCAGCCGCTCGCGGAGCCGGGCGAGGCGTCCGGCCACCGGCAGCGGGGTCTCCACGGGAACGGTTTCGAGCCCGGCGACGTCGTCCGGAACCTCGACGGTTTCGGTTTCTTCGAGCCCGACGGCGTCCGGCGCGGTCCGTGCCGGTGCCGGCGCAGTCGCGGGACGGTCCTCCACCAGGGTTCCGGCGCCCGGAGCCTGCACGGGGTCGTTTTCGTCCCGCGTGCCGAGATACTTTTTGGTGGTCTTCCGGGTCTTCATCAGCACCGGGATCAGCAGGCCGAGGACCACCAGGACAGCGAGAATGGGCAGAATAATGGGGAGGATGTCGTTCACTCCCCTAGCTTCTCACAAACCCCAAATGGGCCGTGGCCAGCGATTTCGTGCGTTGAGCCTCTACGCCGGAGGCTCGCCCTGTACTTCAGCGGCTAGACCTCCACACTGAGCCGCTGGCTGATCACCGTGGAGACGCCGTCGCCGCGCATTGTGACGCCATAGAGCGCGTCGGCGACTTCCATGGTGCGCTTCTGGTGCGTGATGACGATCAGCTGGCTGGATTCGCGGAGCTCTTCGAAGATCGTGATGAGCCGGCCCAGGTTGGTGTCATCGAGGGCGGCCTCGACCTCGTCCATGACGTAGAAGGGCGAGGGCCGCGCCTTGAAGATGGCCACCAGCAGCGCCACGGCAGTCAGGGAACGCTCGCCGCCGGAGAGCAGCGAGAGCCGCTTGATTTTCTTGCCGGCCGGACGGGCTTCCACTTCGATGCCGGTGGTGAGCATGTCGGAGGGGTCGGTCAGGACCAGCCGGCCCTCGCCGCCGGGGAACAGCCGGGCGAAGACGCGGACAAACTGCCGGGAGGTGTCCTCGAACGCTTCGGCAAAGACTTTCTGGACGCGGTCGTCGACTTCCTTGATGATGTCCAGCAGGTCCTTGCGGCTGGATTTCAGGTCTTCGAGCTGGGTGCTGAGGAACTGATGGCGCTCCTCGAGCGCTGCGAACTCCTCGAGCGCCAGCGGGTTGACCTTGCCAAGGGCTGCGAGGTCGCGTTCGGCGCGTTTGAGCCGTTTTTCCTGCTCCTCCCGCACGAACGGCTTGCCCTCGGCGATCTCGCGGCCGTCCTCGTCCACCGGGGCGCGCAGGGCGGCCCATTTGTCTGCCGAATCGTCGGCCGGCACCGGGACGGGCCGGTCCGGGCCGTAGTCGGCCACGAGCTGCTCGGCGGTGAGCCCGAGCTCCTCCACGCTCTTCAGTTCCAGCGCCTCGATCCGCAGCCGCTGCTGCGTGCGGGCGAGTTCGTCGCGGTGCACGGAGTCGGTGAGTTCGGCCAGCTCGCGGGCCAGGGCGTCGTTGCCGCTGCGGACCCCGGCAAGGTCACGCTCCATCACTTCCCGGTGTTCTTCTGCGCTGTCCCGTTCGCGCCGGGCCAGTTCCACGGACACGTCGATGAACCCGATCACCTGCTGCACGGCGGCGGCGACGGCGGCGGCGCGCCCGGCCTGGAGCCGGCGGCGGCGGGCCCGTTCCGCAGCTTCCTCACGGGCGCGGCGCTCGGTGGCGGCGGCCCGTTCCAGTGAAGCCGCCCGGTTCCGGGTGGCCGTGAGTTGTTCCTCGGCGCTGCGCAGGGCGAGCCTGGCCTCCATTTCGGCCGTGCGGGCCAGCGAGGCGGCCAGGGCCAGGGCGTCGCGGTGCTCCGGGGAAGGTTCCTGCTCCTCGGGGGCGTCGGTGGCCGCAGCAAGCCGTGCCGTCACGGCTTCCAGTGCGGCCTGTTCGCTGACAATCTGGGCCTCGGCCCTGGCCAGTGACGCGGCCAGGCGGTCGCTCTCCCCGACCGCACTGCGCAGCACCGCGTTCAGGTGGCCCAGGCGTTCGGCGACGGCGGCGAGTTTCGCGTCGGAGTCGTGAAGTTTCGCGAGGGCCGCGTCCGCACGGTCCTGGGCTTCGGCGCGCCGGGCCCGCGCGGTGGCGAGGGCGAAGCGGTTGCGTTCGAGTCCGGCGGTGACCGCGGCCAGCTTCGCGGCGGCGTCGTCGACGGCGGCCTGGACTTCCAGCAGCGACGGCGCCGAGGCTGAGCCGCCGGTCACGGTGAGGGCCGTCAAGACGTCCCCGGCCCGCGTCACAGCGGTGAGCTCCGGATGCGCGGCGATCAGCTGCGCCGCCGCGTCCAGATCATCGACGACGGCGATGCCCGCCAGCAGGGCGGCCATCGGCAGGCCGGCGGCGTCCGGATCTGCCGCGGAAACCAGCTCGGCGGCCCAGCGCGCGCCGGCAGGAAGAGTGGGTGGAAGCGTTGCCGCGCCGCGCGGCGAAGACCCGGCCGGGTCGTCGGCGAGCAGCAGTGCGGCGCGGCCGGCGTCGTCGTCTCGCAGTAACCGCACGGCCGCGGCGGCCGTCTCCTGGTCCCGGACCACCACGGCGTCGGAGGCGCTGCCGAGGGCGGCAGCGACGGCTGCCTCGAATCCGGCCTCCACCGTGATCATGGCCGCCAGGGATCCCAGGACGCCGGAGCCCAGTTCCCCGGAGGCCGCGCCGAGCACGTGTCCGGAGCCGTCTTTGCGGTTCAGGCCGAGCTGGAGGGCATCGCGGCGGGCCACGAGGGCGCCGCGTTCCCGTTCGCCCTCACGCTCGGCCGCTTCCAGCTCGGCGATCCGGGCGAGGACTGCGTCCAGGTCAGTGCTGGCGGCCTCGTAATCGGCGTCGAGCGATTCCTCGCCGTCCTCGACCCCCGCCACCTGCGTTTCCAGGGCGGTGAACTCGCTGTGCGCCTGCCGGCGGCGTTCCTCGCCCGCCTTTTGGGATTCGCGGAGCCGGCCGAGCTCGGACTGGGCAGATTCGACGCGGGACCGTGCCGCGCCGACCTGTCCGGCGAGCTTGGCCAGGCCTTCGCGCCGGTCCGCGGCGGCCCTCAGCAGGGCCGCGAGACGCTTATCCTCGGCGGCGGCGGCCTGTTCGGCGTCCTGCTTGGCGGCTGTCGCGCCGTCCAGGGCCCCCGTCCGGTCCAGGATCTCCTGTTCCAGCCCGGCCTGTTCGTCACGGACACGGGCGGCCTGCTTCTCCAGCTGGTCCGGATCCCGGCCGGTGTCCGGAACCACGTCCGCGGCGCCAAGCAGCCGCCGGCGTTCCTCGGCGAGCGAGCCGAGCGAGCGGAGCCGTTCGCGCCCGGTGGAGAGTGAATACCAGTTTTCCCGCGCGGCGTTCAGCGCGGGCGTGGCCTCGGCCGCGAGCCGTTCCAGGGCCGCCTGGCGCTGCCGTCCGGCGTCAAGCTCGCGTTCGACGACGGCGCGGCGCGCCTTGAGCGCGGACTCATCCGCGACGTCCTGCGCCAGCGCGGACTGCAACTGGACGAGGTCGTCGGCCAGGAGGCGGGAGCGGGCGTCGCGGACCTCGAACTGGACGCTCTGGGCACGCCGGGCCACTTCCGCCTGCTTGCCCAGCGGCGTCAGCTGCCGCCGGATTTCGCCGGTGAGGTCATTGAGCCGGGACAGGTTGGCCTGCATGGCCTCGAGCTTGCGGACCGTTTTTTCCTTGCGGCGGCGGTGTTTGAGGATGCCGGCGGCCTCTTCGATGAAGCCGCGCCGGTCCTCGGGGGTGGCGTGCAGGACCTTGTCCAGCTGGCCCTGGCCGACGATCACGTGCATCTCGCGGCCCAGGCCCGAATCGGAGAGCAGCTCCTGGATGTCGAGCAGCCGGCAGCCGGCGCCGTTGATGGCGTACTCCGAGCCGCCGGTCCGGAACAGGGTGCGCGAGATCGTCACCTCGCTGTATTCGATCGGGAGGGCGCCGTCGCTGTTGTCGATGGTCAGCGAGACGTGGGCGCGGCCCAAGGGCGGCCGGCCGGAGGTGCCCGCGAAGATCACGTCCTCCATCTTGCCGCCGCGAAGGGTTTTGGCTCCCTGTTCGCCCATGACCCAGGCCAGCGCGTCCACCACATTCGACTTGCCCGAACCGTTGGGGCCCACCACGGCGGTGACGCCCGGTTCGAATTCGAAGGTCGTCGCTGAGGCGAACGACTTGAATCCCCGGACGGTCAGGCTTTTGAGGTGCAAGGTGCTTCGGGTCTCCTGCTCGGCGGACTGGGCCCGCTGTTCGACGAAAGCATGATTCGACACGGACGCGGGTGTTCGGGGTGGCCCCTGATACTTACAATCTACTGCGCGGCGGCGGTCATTCCGTGCAGAACCCTCGCGAAACCGCCGCAGTTGGCGGCCGAAAAATGCGGGAACTGGCCTGCACGGGGCATAGTTAAGCTCTTGGGCTTGTGCTTGCTTGTGCGGCCAGCCGCGGGAGCGCAGTACGGACACGAACAGGGGCCTGATTTGGTAGGGAACGCAACATTCCGGCACAGCAACACCGCCTTGCTCTCGGTGAGCAGCGTCGAAGCTCCGACGATCGTCAGTTCCACGGATTTCGACCACAGGCTGGCTTCGACCCTGCGGCGGCTGAGGGTCCCCCCGAAACTGCTCGAACGGGTCGCCGGCATCACGCACCGGCGCTGGTGGGCCCCGGGGACATCGTTCGACGACGCAGCCATCGAGGCGGGCGCCAAGGCCCTGGCCGAGTCCGGCATCGAGGCGTCCGAGATTGGCCTGCTGATCAACACCTCCGTCACGCGGCGCAACCTCGAACCGTCCGTCGCGGTGAAGATCCACCACGGACTAAGCCTGCCGTCGTCGGCCATGAACTTCGATCTGGCCAACGCGTGCCTCGGATTCGTCAACGGCATGACGCTGGCGGCCAACATGATCGACTCCGGCCAGATCAAGTACGCGATGATCGTCAACGGCGAGGACGCCCAGGCGACGCAGGAGGCCACCCTGGCCCGGCTGCAGCGGCCGGAGACCACCCGCGAGGACTTCAACCGCGAGTTCGCCACCCTCACCCTCGGCTCCGGAGCCGCTGCGGCCGTCCTGGGCCCGGCGGACCAGCATCCAGGGGCGCACCGGATCCTCGGCGGCGTGATGCGGGCCGGCACCGAGCACCATGAGCTGTGTGTGGGCGGCATCGACGGCATGGCCACCGACACCAAGGGCCTGCTGGACGGTGGCCTGCAGCTCGTGGTCGACGCCTGGCACGAGGCCCAGCCGGAGTGGAACTGGGCCCAGATGGACCGCTACGTCACGCACCAGGTGAGCAATGCGTACACCCAGGCCATCATCGACGCCATTGGCCTGGACCCGGACAAGGTGCCGATCACGTTCCCGCACTGGGGCAATGTGGGCCCGGCGTCCCTCCCCATGACCCTCGCGGCCGAGGCGCAGACTCTCGTAACCGGGGACCGCGTGCTGTGCATGGGCGTTGGTTCCGGGCTGAACACTGCCATGGTGGAAATCGCTTGGTAGCCGCCGACTGGCCCGGCGTCGACCCCGAGTGGTCGCGCGAAATCGAGGTGGCCTCCACCTCCGCCGCGGATGAGCCCGGAACGGTGCGCCGCTGGCACGTGCTCGACAACGGAGCCCAGCTCTCGCGCCGCGGCCTGGCTCCTGCCGGCACCCTGCTGTGCGTGCACGGCAACCCGACGTGGTCCTTTTTGTGGCGCACCCTGCTGGCCGCCGGCTCGGACCCGACGCATCCGTGGCGCGTCGTCGCCGTGGACCAGCTGGACATGGGGTATTCCGAGCGCACCGGCACGTTCCGGCGGCTCGAGGACCGGATCAACGACCTCGGTGACCTCACCACTGCCCTCGGCCTGGCCGGGCCGGTGGTCACCGTCGGCCACGACTGGGGCGGGGCGATCAGCCTGGGCTGGGCCTTGGCGCATCAGCAGCAGCTGGCAGGCGTCGTGCTGACCAACACCGCCGTCCACCAGCCCGCCGGCACCCGCATCCCGCCGGCGCTGCGCCTTGCCCTGCACCCCGCCGTGCACCGCTGGGGAACGACGACGTCGGACACCTTCCTGCGGGTGACGCATTCCCTTGCCCACCCGCCGCTGGCCACGGACGTCCGCCAGGCCTTCATGGCCCCGTACCGCGGAGCCGGCCGCCGCGCCGGTGTGGGGAACTTCGTCGCGGACATTCCCGCCGATGCGTCCCACCCCAGCTTCCCGGCGCTCTCCCGCGTCGCCGAAGGGCTGCGCGGGCTCAGCGTTCCGGCCCTGATGCTCTGGGGTCCGCGGGATCCGATCTTTTCCGACCGGTACCTCAAGGACCTCATCGGCCGGCTGCCGCACGCGAAGGTGCACCGCTTCGAGGGTGCCGGCCACCTGGTCGCCGAAGACCGGGACATCGCCGCGCCTGTCTTCGAGTGGCTTGCCGAGCTCGGCCCGGAGCTGGAGGACAGCAAACCCGAGCTCCCGCGGCACGGCACCGGTGGCCCGGGCAATGATGACCCGCCCCTTTGGGCGCCGCTCACCGCGCTAGCGGCGGGACCCTCCGGCGGGGACACCGCCATCGCGGAAATGGCCGCTGACGGCAGCATCGCCCGCTCGCTCAGCTGGCGGGAGCTGGAACAGAACATCACCGCCCTCGCGGCAGGCCTGCAGGAAGCCGGTGTGGGGCACGGCACCCGGGTGAGCCTGATGGTTCCGCCCGGTGTGGACCTGACCGTGGTCCTCTACGCCTGCCTGCGGCTTGGCGCGGTGGTGGTCGTGGCCGACGCCGGCCTGGGCACCCGCGGCCTGAGCCGCGCCGTGAAGGGCGCCACCCCGGATTACCTCATTGGAATCGACAGGGCGCTGGCGGCTGCCTCGGTTCTCGGCTGGTCGGGACGGCGCATCAGTGTGCGGGACCTGCCGGCCGCCCGCCGCCGCCTCCTCGGCGTCGAAACCTCCCTCTCCGCCCTCGGCCGCCGCGGAGCCAACCTCACCCCGGAACTCCCGGGCCGGGGTCCGGCCCCGGCTCCGGACCCGGACGCCGATGCCGCCGTGCTGTTCACCTCCGGTTCCACCGGTCCCGCCAAGGGCGTGCTCTACACGCACCGGCAGCTGGCGGCGATGCGGGATACCGTGTCCGCAACGCTGGGGATCCGCCCGGGCGCACGCCTGGTGGCGGGCTTCGCCCCGTTCGCCCTGCTGGGACCGGCGCTCGGCGCCGTCTCGGTGACACCAGCCATGGACGTCACCGTGCCCCGGACCCTGACGGCCCGCGCCCTGGCGGACGCCGCCGCAGCCATCGACGCCACGGTGATCTTCGCCTCGCCCGCGGCGCTGCGCAACGTCCTGGCAACCCGGGACGGCCTGAGCCGGGCCGGGCGCGAGGCCCTGGAACGCGTCGAGCTGCTGCTCTCCGCCGGCGCCCCAGTCCCCGAACCCCTCCTCGCAGAAGTGCAAAGGCTGCTGCCCCGCGCCTCGTTGCACACCCCGTACGGGATGACCGAGGCGCTCCCTGTCACCGACATCAGCCTCGAACAGATCCGCGCCGCGGAGGCCGACGCCGCCGCCGGGACCGTGGCAGGGTCCGGCAACGGCGTGTGCGTGGGCCGGCCGGTGCACGGCGCCCGCGTGGCCGTCGTCCCGCTCGCCGCGGACGGCACCGCCCCCGGGAACTGTCCCGTCACGGAGCCGGGCGTGACCGGCGAGATCCTCGTCAGCGCCCCGCACGTGAAGGAAGCCTACGACAGGCTCTGGCTGACCCAACGCGAGAGCGCCCGCACGGCCGGGTGGCACCGCACCGGCGACGTCGGGCACTTCGACGCCGCCGGGCGGCTCTGGGTGGAAGGACGCCTCGCGCACATCGTGACGGCGCCGGGGACTGTGGTCACGCCCGTAGGCGCCGAGCAGGCCATCGAACGCCTGGACGACGTCGGACTGACCGCCGTCGTCGGGGTCGGCCCCTCCGGGACCCAGGCCGTCGTCGCCGTCGTCGAGACCGTTCCGCCCGCCCGCCGGGCCGGGCCCGCCGCGCCGCTGCTCGCCGGGCGGGTACGGGACGCTGCCCGCCAGGCCGGCGTCAGTGTCTCCGCCGTGCTCGCCGTCCCGTCCCAGCCGACCGATATCCGCCACAACGCCAAGATCGACAGGACCCGCCTGTCACGCTGGGCTTCGGCGGTGCTGGCCGGCGGCCGTCCGGGCACGCCGTGAGGGTTCTGGTCACCGGCGCGAGCGGCCTGCTCGGAGGGGAAGTGGCCCGGCTGCTGGTGCGGCAGGGCCACGACGTCACCACGTTCCAGCGCCGCCCCTCGGGCGTTGACGGCGCCGCGGACGTCTTGGGGTCCGTTGCGGACGACGACGCCGTCCGTCGCGCCGTCGCCGGCGCCGAGGGTGTCATCCACCTGGCCGCGAAGGTCTCCTTCACCGGCCGCGCCGCTGATTTCGACGAGGTGAATGTCGAAGGCACGCGCCGCCTGCTCCGCGCGGCCCGCGAAGCCGGCGTGCGGGATCTGGTGTTCGTCTCGTCCCCGTCCGTGGCCAACTCCGGCGCCGCCATCGCCGGACTGGGCGCCGAGCCGGCGGACCCGGACCGCGCGCACGGCCACTACTCCCGCACCAAGGCAGAGGCCGAACTGCTGGCGCTGGCCGCGGACTCGCCGGATTTCCGGGTCGCTGCGGTCCGCCCGCACATCGTCTGGGGCCCCGGCGACACGCAGCTGGTGGAACGGGTGCTGGAACGTGCCGGCCGCGGCCGCCTGCCGCTGCTTGATGCCGGGGCGGCCCTGATCGACACCACCTACGTCGACAACGCCGCCTCGGCCATCGTCGCCGCGCTGCACCGCATGGAGCACATCCACGGCCGGGCGCTGGTGGTCAGCAACGGCGAACCCCGCCCTGTCGGCGAACTGCTGGCGGGCATCTGCGCCGCGGCCGGCGTCCCTGCGCCGTCGTGGACGGTGCCGGGCGGGCTCGCGCGGGCGGCGGGATCGGTGGTGGAGAAGCTCTGGTCCCGGGCCGGCAAGGCCGGGGAGCCGCCGATGACCAGGTTCCTCGCCGAGCAGCTGTCCACCGCGCACTGGTTCGACCAGCGCGAGACCCGTGAGCTCCTCAACTGGGCGCCCGCCGTTTCGCTGGACGAGGGCCTGGCGAGGCTGGCCGAGCACTACGGTCCGGTTCTTGGGCGCCCGGACTCCCCTACCAGCGCCCGTTCCGCGGCCGCGGCTGGCAGACAGGGCAGGTGTAGGACGAGCGGTTCATGAACTGCTCGCGCTTGAGCAGGCTGACCCGGCCGGCGGCGGCGCAGCGCTTGCACTCGAGGCCTTCCCGGCCGTAGGCGTTCAGCGAGCGGTCGAAGTACCCGGAGGCTCCGTTGACGTTGACGTAGAGCGAATCGAAGCTCGTTCCGCCGGCGGCGAGGGCATCGGTCATGACCTCGCGGGCTGCGTCAAGGACCCGCAGCGCGTCGGCCCGGCGCAGGGTGTCCGTGGGCCGGGCATAGTGCAGCTGCGCCTTCCAGAGCGCCTCGTCCGCGTAGATGTTGCCGATCCCGGAGACCAGGCCCTGGTCCAGCAACGCCCGTTTGAGCCCGGTCTTGCGTGCCCGCAGGCGCCGGTAGAACACGTCGAAGGAGAAATGCGGATCCAGCGGGTCCCGGGCAATGTGCGAGGCTTCCTCGGCGATGAGAGGCAGCGGCGTTTCGGCGAGGCCGCCAGGACCGCCGTCGTCCGTGGGGACCAGCGAGGTCAGGAACAGGCCGCCGAAGATGCGCTGGTCCACGAACCGGAGTTGCTCGGGCATGCCCTCGGAGGGGCTGAGCCGCAGCCTGACCTTTAGGTGTTTTTCGTCCGGGACGCCGGGGTCCTGCATGAGCAGCTGCCCGGACATGCCAAGGTGGGCCATGAGGGCGACGACGGGGGCAGGCTCTGCGGACGGGAGATCCATTCCGGACGGGAGATCCGTTCCGGACGGGGCGGGCGTGTCCGCCAGCGGCATCCAGAGGAATTTGCCGCGGCGCACCACATCCAGCACCCGCGCGCCTTCAAGGTTGCCGGCGAAGTCTTCCGGCCCCAGCGCATGCCGGCGCAGGGAGCGCGGATCCAGCACGTCAACGGAGGTGATGGTCCGGCCCCGCACCCAGCTCACCAGGCCGCGCCGGACCACCTCGACCTCGGGCAGTTCAGGCAAGGCGCTGCCTAGCTCCCGTTGTGGGGCTGGAGCTGCTGCGCATCGGGCGCGGACGGTGCGGTGAGCCGGCGCCAGGCATCGGCGGCAGCTTCCTGCTCTGCTTCCTTCTTGGAGTTGCCGGTGCCGGTGCCGTAATCAGTGCCGCCGATCCGCAGCACGGCCTCGAACGTGCGGGCATGGTCCGGTCCGGAGCCGTCCACCGCGTAGTTGATGGTTCCGAGCTGCCGGCTGGCCGCCAGCTCCTGGATGCTGGTTTTCCAGTCGGTTCCCGCGCCGAGGGCCGCCGCGTCTTTCAACAGCGGGCCGACAAGCCGCATGACCAGCTGCCGGGCCGTCTCGATATCGTTCGAGAGGTACGTGGCACCGATCAGCGCCTCCATGGTGTCCGCCAGGATGGAGGCCTTGTTCTTGCCTTCGGTGAGCTTCTCGCCCTGCCCAAGGTAGATGTAGTCGCCCAGCCCGATGCTGCGGCCGATGCCGGCCAACGCCCGGGTGCTGACGACGGCGGAGCGGCGCTTGGCCAGGTCCCCTTCGGGCAGCGTCGGGTTGTCACGGTACAGCGCGTCAGTGACGGAAAACCCCAGGATGGAGTCGCCGAGGAACTCGAGGCGTTCGTTGGTGGGAATGCCGCCGTTTTCATAGGCGTAGGAACGGTGTGTGAGCGCAAGACGAAGCGTCCCGGCGTCAATAGTGACACCGAGACGCTTCAGAAGCTCTTCAGTTGAAGACATCTTATTCAGCCTGTTGGCGGATTAGACGTCTGCGACCTTGCGGCCCTTGTACTCAAGGAACAGCGCAGTGCCAGCCGAGTCGGTAACGACCTTTGCCTGGTGCGGCAGGCTGTACACAACCTGGCCGTTCTCTACGGTCTTCACCAGGTGGGGGGCAGTTGCCTTCCACTGGGAGCGGCGGGCGCGGGTATTCGAGCGAGACATTTTCCGCTTGGGAACAGCCACGGCTAACTCATTTCTCTCTAGTCCAACACTTACAAATCAGTTTTGCCGGTCAGGCTTAGCCAAGTCAGCCAGGGCGGACCAACGAGGATCTACGACCTCGTGGTGATGCCCCGGCTCGTCTTCCAGGCGTACTCCACATTCGGAGCAAAGGCCCTGGCAGTCTTCCCGGCACACCGGCTGGAACGGCAGTATGGTGACAACTGCGTCCCGCAACACCGGCTCAAGATCGATTAGATCGTGCTCGACTCGACGTTGCTCTTCTTCGTCTTCCTCGTCGGAGAACACAGCGTCCTCGTAGAAGAAAAGTTCTTGCACATCAACCTCTTGGTCATACGCAAGGGGATCCAGGCATCGGCCGCATTCGCCAGTTACTTCAACGAGCGCGGTTCCTGATACCAGAATTCCTTCGTGTACGGCCTCAAGCCGCAGGTCCAGCTCGACATCCGAGCCTTCCTGCACGCCGATGAGCGCCACACCAAGATCACTTGGCGCGGGTACATGTTCCGTCAGCGTTCGCATGCTTCCCGGACTGCGTCCGAGGTCCTTGACGTCGAACGCCAAGGGCGAACTAGCATCTCGTTTAATGAGAACTCCTGTTGAACATATGACCGACGTACTATCTTAGCCTGAACTTCCGGACGGACTCAAACCGGGGCACGCCTGCGGTTCCCACCACAAGCGGCCCAGGATTCGGGCCACGCAACCGGCAGCAGGCCGCCGAGTACCGGTCAAGCTTACACTTTGCGCGCCCGGTTCTGGACCGGCTCGCCCGGGGCCAGCCGTTTCAGCACCGAACGGGGCACAAAGTCGGAGATGTCCCCGCCCAGGGCGAAGACTTCCTTGATGAGGGTGGAGGACAGGTGCAGGTAGTGGCTTTCCGCCGGCAGGAACACCGTCTCGACGCCGGTCAGCTGCCGGTTCATCGTGGCCATCGGCAGCTCGTAGTCAAAGTCCGAGGACGAGCGCAGGCCCTTGACGATCGCGGACACACCGCGCTGCCGGCAGTATTCGGCCAGGAGCCCCTCCCCCACGGGTTCCACCACGATGCCGCGCAAGGATGCGAACGTCTCCTTGGCCATGTCGATCCGCTCCTCAAGGCTGAAGCGGTATTTCTTGGCGTAATTCGTGGACACGGCCACGATCACCTCGTCGAAGAGGCCCGCGGCACGGGCGATGACTTCCAGGTGTCCATTGTGAATGGGGTCGAAGGAGCCAGGGCATACAGCGCGTCTCATGCTCCGAACCTACCGTATCGGCGCCGCGGGCCGGGATAACATGGCTGAATGTCACAGCTCCCTCCCCAGTTCCCGTGGCAGCGCGCCGCGACCGGCGCCAACCTGCTCTCCCCCGACGGTTCCCTGGGCGTCACGATCTTCGAGGAGATGACCACCCTGGCCCTCAGCACGGGCGCCATCAACCTCGGCCAGGGCTTCCCGGATGAGGACGGGCCCGTGGAGATCAAGGAGGCCGCCCAGGCCGCCATCGCCGCCGGAGTCAACCAGTATGCGCCCGGCAAGGGCATCCTGCCGCTGCGGGAGGCCATCGCCGTCCACCAGCAGCGGTTCTACGGGCTGGCACCGGACCCCGACACCGAGATCATCGTCACCACCGGCGCCACCGAGGCGATCGCCGCCTCGCTGCTGGCGCTGGTGGGCCCGGGTGATGAGGTGCTCACGTTCGAGCCGTTCTACGACTCTTACGGCGCCATCATCGGGCTTTCCGGCGCCACGCACGTCACCGCCCCGCTCCTGGCCCCGGACTTCATGCCGGACCTGGCGGCGCTCGAGGCCGCCTTCAGCCCGCGCACCAAGGTGGTGCTGGTCAACAATCCGCACAACCCCACCGGCGCAGTCTTCCCCCGCGAGGTGCTGCAGCGCGTCGTCGAGCTGGCCGCGCGGCACGACACCGTGATCGTCACCGACGAAGTGTACGAGCACCTGACCTTCGGCGTGCGGCACATCCCGGTGGCCTCCCTGCCCGGCGCGGCGGAACGCACCCTGACCATCTCCTCGGCCGGCAAGACCTTCTCCTTCACCGGCTGGAAAATCGGCTGGCTTTCCGGCCCGGAGCACCTGGTGGCGGCCGCCCGGACGGTCAAGCAGTTCCTGAGCTACAGTTCCGGCACGCCGTTCCAGGCCGCGATCGCGGTGGGGCTGGGCCTCCCGGACGAGTTCTACGCCGGCATTGCCGACACCCTCCGGTATAAGCGCGACATCCTCAGCGAGGGACTCCGGGCGGCCGGCCTCGACGTCCTGACCCCGCAGGGAACGTATTTCGTCAACGTGGACACCTCGCCGCTGGGAATCACGGACTCCGTGGAGCTGGCCCGCCGTCTCCCTTCCCTCGTGGGCGTCGCCGCGATTCCTGTACCCGTTTTCTGCCACGCCGACGGCGCGGAGCGCACCCGCAGCCTGCTCCGCTTTGCTTTCTGCAAGCAGCTGCATGTGCTGGAGGAGGCGGCCGAGCGGCTGGCGACCCTCCACGACAGGCTGTGAGCATGCCGGAGCAGCACCCCGGGTCGTCGCGGTTCCTGCGGACCACGGGGCAGCACGCCACCATCGAACCGGATCCCTTTACCGACGGCGGCTTCGTGCTGAGCATTGGCGGCGCGGAGCAGTCCCACGTCAACCTGGCCGACCCTGCGGACATCTTCTACGAATACCTGCGCAGGATCGGGCATGTGGTGGACCTCGCCGCTCCGTGGGGCGAACCGATCACGGCGCTGCACCTGGGCGCAGGGGCCCTGACGCTGGCCCGCTACATCCAGGCGACGCGGCCCGGCTCGGTCCAGTATGCCGTGGAGCTGGAGCGGGAACTGCTGGACTTCGTGCTGGCCCAGCTGCCCCTGCCGGAGGGAACGCTGCTGCACCCGGTGATCGGCGATGCCCGCGACGCCCTTGCCGGGCTTCCGGCGGAACTGCGCTTCGACGTCGTGATCCTGGACATCTTCTCCGGGCCGGAGGCGCCGGAACACATCGCGTGCACTGAGTTTTACCAGGAGGCAGCGGCACGGCTGACGCCGCGCGGGGTCCTGGTTGTCAACGTGGGCGACGAACCCGGGCTGACCCTGGTCCGCAGCCAGGTCACGGCGATGCGCCGGGCCATGGCCGACGTCTCGGCCTTCGCGGAGGCCGGGATGTTCACCGGCCGGTACCCCGGGAACATCATCCTGACCGGGACGCAGGGGCCGTGGCCGGAGGTCTGGACGGCGGCTCTTACGGCCCGCGGTCCGCATCCGGCCAGGCTGCTCGCCGGCGTCGAGCTGGACGTGCTGGCCGGTTAGTCCTCTTCGGCCGCGGCTTCCACGCCATCCAGGGCGTCCACGCCCGCCGCGGCCTCCACGCCGGGTTCGGCGAACCAGAGCCGGGTTTCGCCGTACTTCTTCTCGGCAAACCGTTCCATGCCCTCGGGCCATCCGGGCTCGGGAGACCGGGATGAACGCTCCACCACCACGACGGCCGCCTCGGACAGGTGCGGCGCCAGCTTGGCCAGGACAGCTCCGAGGGCCGGCTCGTCCAGGGGGTACGGCGGGTCCAGGAACACCAGGTCCCAGCGCGCGGCGTCCTCGGTCCGGTCCAGGAAGGATTCAACCTTCGACCGGTGCACGGAAACCACCTTGCGGCCCGTGACGGTGTTGAGAAGGTCCGCGTTCCGCTGGCAGACGGCGCTGGCCTTGGCATCGAATTCGACCAGGTCCACGGAGTCGGCGCCGCGGCTGCCGCTCTCCACCCCGAGCGAGCCGGAGCCCGCGTACAGATCCAGGACCCGGGCGCCGGCAATGATGTTGAAGGCGTCCAGCCGGGAGAACAGCGCCTCCTTGACCCGGTCCGTCGTGGGCCGGGTCAGGTTCCCGGGGACGTTGGCCAGGGGGCTGCCGCCGGCGGCGCCGGCAATGATCCGGCTCATGGCCGGTGCCCCTGATGTGTGGTCCTAGCCGCGTTCAAGGAACGCCTCCTTCTCGGGGTTCAGGTATTCATCGATTGCCGCGGCGAGCCGGGGCTGTGCCGCCAGCGAGGGATCGGCCGCCACGAGCCGCTGGGCATCCTGCCGGGCCCGGGCGATCACGTCCTCGTGTTCGAGCACGCGCAGCAGCTTCAGCGTGGACCGGCCGCCGGACTGCGAGGCGCCCAGGATGTCGCCCTCCCGGCGGAGCTTGAGGTCCTCCTGGGAGAGTTCGAAGCCGTCCGTGGTGGCTGCCACGGCATCGAGCCGGCGCCGGCTCGGATGGCCCGGCTCCAGCGTGGTGACCAGCAGGCAGGTCCCGGGCAGCCCGCCGCGGCCCACCCGGCCGCGCAGCTGGTGGAGCTGGGAGATGCCAAAGCGGTCCGCGTCCAGGATCACCATGAGCGTGGCGTTGTGCACGTCCACGCCGACTTCAATGACCGTGGTGGAGACCAGCAGCTTGGTCTGATTGGCCGTGAAGGAGGCCATGGTTTCGGATTTCAGCACCGGGTCCTGCCGGCCGTGCAGCGGCGCCACGCTCACCCCTGCGAGGGCGGGTTCATCCCGGAGGTGTTCCACGACGCCGGTGACGGAGGCGAGTTCCCGCGAGCCGTTCTCGCCCTCCAGGTCCGCCGCGGACGGTTCGGCCTCGCCCGGGGTGAAATCGCCGTCGTCGTCCGTGCCGATCTTGGGGCAGACCACGTAGACCTGGTGTCCGGCCTCGATCTCCTCCCGCGAGCGGGACCAGATCCGGGTGGCCCACGCCGGGTGTTCGGCGAGCCCCACCACGTGGGTGGAGATCGGGGCGCGGCCGGCGGGGAGCTCGTCCAGGACGGAGGTTTCGAGGTCTCCGAACACGGTCATGGCCACGGTCCGGGGAATCGGGGTGGCGGTCATGACCAGCAGGTGCGGCGGTTTGCTCGCCTTGGCACGGAGGGCGTCGCGCTGCTCCACGCCGAAGCGGTGCTGCTCGTCCACCACGATCAGCCCGAGGTCATAGAAGGACACGTTCTCGCTCAGCAGGGCGTGGGTGCCGATCACGATTCCCGCCGTCCCGGAGGCCGCGTCCAGCATGGCCTGCTTCCGCGCCGCGGTGGGCATGGAGCCGGTGAGGAGGGTGACCTCCACCGCGTCCCCGCCGAACCCGCCCAGCAGCCCGTCCCGGGAGAGGGGCCCGAGCGTGCGCCGGATGGATTCATAGTGCTGGGCCGCGAGGACTTCCGTGGGGGCCAGCAGGGCAGCCTGTCCCCCGGCGTCCACCACCTGCAGCATGGCGCGCAGGGCCACGATCGTCTTGCCGGAGCCCACCTCGCCCTGGAGCAGCCGGTTCATGGGCGAATCCTGGGCGAGCTCCTCGGAAAGTGTCTTGCCGACGGCGGCCTGGCCGGCGGTCAGCGTGAAGGGCAGCTGGCGGTCGAAGGCGGGCAGTAGCCCGTCCGGTGCCGGGCGGCGGGCCGTTGCCTCTTCTGCGGCCAGTTGCGCGCGGCGGCGGGCCAGGGCCGCCTGCAGCACCAGGGCTTCCTGGTAGCGGAACCGGTCGCGGGCGCGCTGGAAGTCCGCCGCAGTTTGCGGGGCGTGGATCAGCCGGTAGGCGTCCGCAACCGGCAGGAACTTCTCCCGCGCCGCGACCTCCGCGGGCAGCGGATCGCCGAGAGTCTCCAGCTCCACGGTGTCCAGCAGCGTCGAGATGACCTTCTGGATGGACCAGCTGGTGAGTTTCGCCGTGGCCGGGTAGACCGGGATCGGCATGGCGGCGAGCTTTTCCGGGTCCATGCCCGGGGTATCGGGGTCCTCGTCGAGCAGCAGGAAATCGGGGTTGGTCAGGCCCAGGGATCCGCCGTAGCGGGTGACCTTGCCGGAGAACATGGCGCGCCGGCCCGGCTGGAGTTCGGCCTTGGCCCGGAACCCGTTGAAAAAGCTGACTTTGAGCGTGCCCGGAAGCGCTCCGCCGGCCCGCCCGGAAGCGGCTCTGCTCGTCCCGGTTCCGGGGCTCCCGGCGTCGTCGGAGATCACGACGTCGGTGAGCGAGCCCCGCCGGGCCCTCATTTGCCGGGTGCTGTTGGAGACCACCCGGGCGATCAGGGTCACTTCCTCATCCAGCGGGACCTCGCTGATGGGCGTGAGCTCGCCGCGGCTGAGGTAGCGGCGCGGGAAGTAGTTCAGGAGCCCGCCGACGGTGGTGATGCCAAGGTGTTTTTCGATGACGGCCGCGGAGCGTTTGCCGATGCGGCGTTCCAGGCCCAGTTCAAGTTCAGCGTGCATGTCCGTCGGGGTTTCGGGTTTCGGCGGGGACCGCCGGGGCAACGGTGGCGGCAACGGCGGAGGCAACGGCGGCGGGCTCTGCCTGCGGATCGCGCGGCACTGCGAGTTCGCTCACGGAAATGTCCGTGGGCTCGCCCAGGGAGCGGATCAGTGCGACGGCGGGTTCGGCATCCAGGACGTGGACGTGGACGCGCCAGCGGTAGTGTCCGGCTTCATCCGCGGGGCCGCCGACCTGGCTCATGATCACCGAGTCGCCCATTTCATCGAGCCGCTGGCGCATCATGGCGGCGTCCAGCGGCGACAGGGAGATGGTGCACATGACTTCGACGCCCTCGTCCCGCGGCATGCCGACGTGGATGTGCGGGTCCTGGACGTCATAGCCGTGCAGGCCGTCCAGCAGTTCGCTCTGGAGTTCCTCGCCCAGCACGGCGGAGCGGAGGCAGTCCAGGATCAGGAGCATGCCCACGCCGCCGGCGTCCACCACGTGGGCTGCATGGAGGGCATCGAGCTGGTCCTCCGTCTGCACCACGGCGGCCAGGGCTGCCTCGACGGCGGCATCCAGGGCCAGGCCGAGGGTCTGGTTGCTGTCGTCGCCGTTATGCGCGGAATCCACGGCGGCCGCGGCCCGGGCGGCAGCTTCCATGACCGAGAGCATGGTGCCGGGCACCGGATCGCTCAGCGCGGACCAGGCCCGGATCTGGGCACGGTTCAGGGCCGCGGCCAGCAGCGGCGAGCTGATCCGGGTGTGCCCGGCCAGCGGCTCGGCGGCGGCGCAAAGGAACACTGCAAAGAGTGTTCCCGAGTTGCCGCGGGCCTGTTCCATCGCAATCTGGCCAGCCCGCGCCAGGACGGCGCCGACGTCGTGCAGGGACGGGTCCGGTGCAGTGTGGGTGGGCTGGGCAGTCTGGGTGGGCTGGGCAGTGTGGGTGGGCTGGGCCGGGACCGCGGCCGTGCCGCCCTCGACGACGGCGGCCGCGGCGTGGGCCGCGGCACGGACGGTCAGGTAGAGGTTGGTGCCGGTGTCACCGTCTGCCACGGGAAAGATATTGATGGCGTTGAGACGGTCGCTGTGGTTCCCGAGCGTTGTCTCCGCCTTGCCCAACCACCGCTTCATCGCTTGCGCGTTGGCGGCAATCTTAGTCTGCAAAGTGATCCCATCCCAGAGCGTCAGCGGGACTGCCCGCGATCGTTACTCCCGTGCTTCCGGTTGGTGCAGGGGCCTCTACCGAGCCTATCGCAGTGAAACCGGGAGGGAGCTGAACCTCCGGGGGGAATGTGGCCAGCAGTCCGTGGTCTTCGCCGCCGCCGAGGACCCAGGACAGCGGGTCTGCTCCCAGCAGCTCCGACGCCGGCAGCAGCGCGACGGCGAGTTCCTTCAGGGCAGCGGCGTCCAGATTCAGTACTGTGTGGCTGGCGGCCGCCAGGCGGTTTCCGTCCCGGACCAGGCCGTCCGAGATGTCCATCATGGCCGAGGCGCCGGCCTCACGCGCCAGGGGTCCGGCCGCGAGCGGCGGCTGGGGCCTGCACTGGATGTCCATGAGGGCGCGCTGCCCAGCGGTCAGGTCCGCGACGGGGACATCGGATTCCAGCAGCGCCAGCCCGGCGGCGGCCCGGCCCACTGTTCCGGCCAGGGCCACTGTGTCACCGGGCCGGGCTCCGGACCGCAGCACGGGTTCCCGGCCCTCCAGGGTCCCCAGGATCGCGACGCTGACGGCCAGTTCGCGGCCGCGGCCAAGGTCTCCCCCGGCCACCGCGCAGGCGTCAGCGCCCAGCCCCGTGATCCCGGCCATGAGGCCGTCGGCGAAGTCTTCCACCCAGGAGACGAGGGTTTCCGGCGGCATGGTCAGGCTCACCACAAGGGACGTGGCCCGGGCGCCCATGGCATTGATGTCGCTGAGGTTCTGGGCGGCGGCCTTCCAGCCGACGTCGTACCCGCTGGACCGGTAGCCGTTGTTCCATTCGAGCCGGAAGTCCTGGTCCACCACTTGGGTGTCGATGCTCAGCACGGTCCGGCCGTCCGGCGCTGCGACAATCGCGGCGTCGTCCCCCGGGCCCAGCAGCAGGTGCCCCGCCGACCCCGGCCGGCCGGTGAGCCGCGGGAAGATGCGCTCCAGCAGCTGGGACTCCGAGAGTTCCGCGACGGTCAAGGAAGCCTCCGGCACTGTTGCATCCGCTACACGGGATTCGCGATCAGTGGTCTCAGGCACGGGGGTCTCAGGCACAGGAGTTTCAGGCACAGCCCTACGCTACCGCGAGGGACCGACGCTGCCGAACGGCGGTGCGCCCGGCAAGGACCCCGGCCGCGGCGGGCTAGAAGGTCGCTTTGAGGCAGCCGAGCTGGGTGTTGCCGGACGACATCCCCGCGACGCCCAGCCCCCACGCGCACACGGTGTACACGCCGCGCTTCGTCACCGGAATGACTATCCGGTAGCCGTGGTTGCCGGAGACCTGGAAGATCGAGTTGACGTCGGCCCGATACCGGCTGGCCACGTAGGCCGTGCCTTTGGTGGTGCCGTCAGGTGACGTGACGTAAAGGTGGACGGGAACGTTCGCTCGGGTCATTCCCGGGTCCAGGGCCCAGCCGCTGGCCACCAGCGCGGATCCCGTGCCGCCGAGCTGGACCTTGACGGACTCCAGGTACCCGACCGGCGCCGGGGTGGACGCAACACTCACTGTCGTGCAGCCCAGGAGGCTGTTGCCCAGCGGGAAGACGCTGACCGCGATGCCGTAGGCGCAGATCTTGTAGTTGCCCGGAATGCTGACCGGCAGCGCCGCCCGGTAGCCGTGGTTGCCCGTGGTTCCCATGACCTGGTTGACGTCCGCGCGGGACTGGTTGGCGGTATAGGCGGAGCTCTTGGTCACTCCCTTGGGGTCGGTGACGTAGAAGTGCACCGGGATGGACGCGGCCGGGGTTCCACTGTCCAGGGTCCACCCCGTGACCGTGACGGTTGCCGTCGGCGCGTCCGTCTTGACCACGGCGCTCTCCAGGAAGCCGGACGGCGCCGGGGTTGCCTTCGGCGTCACGGATGTGCAGCCCAGGAGGCTGTTGCCCTGGCTGAACGCAGTGACGGCGATGCCGTAGGCGCACACCTTGTACGTGCCGCTCATGGTCACGGGCATGTCCCCGGTGAAGCCGTGGTTCCCGGTCACGGACATCACCTTGTTGACGTCGCTGCGGCTCTTATTGGCGGAGATGGCCTTCGACGTCGTCTTGCCCGCCGGGTCCGTCACGTACAGGTGGACCGGGATGGACGCTGCGGGAGTCCCGGGATCATAGCTCCAGCCTGTCGCCCGCAGCACCGTCACCCCGCTGGCCCGGGTCAGTACCAGCGACTCGAGATATCCGGCCGTCGGAGCCGACCCTGCCAGGGTCAGGGACCGGCAGCCCAGGTCCGCGGTCTCGACGCTGCCCAGGGCGTACACGCAGACCTTATATACCCCGGCCTGGGTCAGGTTGAACGAGCGGGTGAACCCGTGGTTGCCGGTCACCTGCATGATTTTGTTGACGTCCGCGCGGGCCTGGTTGGCCGCCACTGCGTAGCCCGTTGAGGTGCCACCGGGCGGGGTCACGTAGATGTGGACGGTGGACGATGCTGAGGAATTGGCGGAGTCGTACGCCCAGCCGGAGACGTCCAGGCTGGCCTTGGTGCCGGACCGGTTGATGGCCATCGACTCGACGTAGCCCTTGGCGGGCGCACCGGGCGGACGGATGGTGACGGTGGCCGCGGTGTTGCTGACCGAATCGATGCTCACCTTGGTGCCGGCGTGGGTGGTAAATGTCTGCCCGGCCTGCCAGGCCTGGGTGTTGGAGTAGTAGCCGTTGAAGGCGGATGCGCGGGTGTTGGGCGGCAGCAGGATCGAGGAGTTGCCGCCGCCCTGCTGCGTGATCTTCACGCCGCGGTTTCCTGCCTGCGCGATCACGGCGTCATAGCCCACGGGAGCCCGGAGCTCGAGGTAGTACACCTCCCCGGACTTCGGGTCCGTGAACTTCACGGCCCGGTTCGCGTCGTCCCCGGCCCAGGGCTTGAGGGTCACCTTGCGGGGTCCGGCCACGGTGCCCAGGTTGGTGATCTCGTTGCCGTTGCCGAACCGGCCCATTTCCCACAGGCTGGCGCTGATTTCCGGCATGAGGTCCCAGTGCGAGATCCCCATCAGGTCCAGGTTGTCCCCGTACGTCTTGATGCTGCAGGTGGGATCGGCAAACCCGGCGAAGGGCCCGGCGGCGACGTCCATGGCCCCGCTGCCGCACAGCAGGCTGTTGGCGTGGTCCATGCCCAGGGCGTGCCCGAACTCATGGGTCAGCACGGGGGTTGCCAGCCGGCTGTTCTGCGGCATCAGGATGCGCCCGCCGGTGGTCCCGTTGCTGTAGGTCATGCCCGCGGTGCCGTTGCTCAGGTACGCGCCGGGGATGAAGATCACCAGCGCGGTATAGGCGCGCTGGGTCCACCCCAGTTCCTGCGAGACCGTGTCCACGATCTGCGCCGGCGTCTGGGTGGATTTCGCGGCGGACTTGTGCAGGACGCGTGTGGAGGTCAGGGCAATGTCCACGCGGCCCGCGGTGGCGTGTGCCCAGTAGCGGTTGGCCGCGCTGAGCGAAGCCTTCGCCGCGGCGATCGGCACGGCCGCGTCCGTCTCCGCTGCCGACTTGTCGGCCAGCTGCACCGTCACCAGGGTGGTCTTCAAGGTGCCCGCCAGCGGCGCGCTCACGTAGGTGTATTCCGTCCTCGCCCTGTTGGCCGGCGGCGCGGGGCGGACAAAGTCATCCACCTCCTGTCCCTGGGGGTTCGGGTCCGACACTGCCGGAACCGCCCCCAGGGACGCAGCGGCCGGGGATGCGGCAGCCGTTGACGCCGGTGCCACCGATGCCGGTACCACCGGCGCCGCGGCGGCCGGAACCCGCACGGCGGCCACGGCGGTCTGGGGCAAGGCTGCTGCCAGCATCACGGCGGCAATCACGGTTGCCGCTATGTTCAGTTTTCGCAAAATTGCTCGCTTAGGGGTGGGACCTCAGGTGGTGACCTGGCGGTGGGAGCGACGGAAGGTGCCTATAGCATAAACGCCAATTCACGTCTGTCACCCCACTAACTTTGATCCCTCGAATCACAACTGCATCACGCATTTTTCTTCGCAAGTTTTTGCACAGGAGCGGCGCACCACCGGCGCACCATTTCGCCACCCGAAAACCGCATGCCAAACTCTTAGCCGTGCCTCCTTCCGTCGCCGCGGTGAATACCGCCACCCGCAGGGTGCTCGCCTTCGCCGTCGGGGGCCTCATGCTGTGGCTGATCATTGCTGTTCAACTCTTCGTCAACGTGGATCCGCTCAGCGTTCACCGGACGGACGCCGTCATTATGCTGGGTGGCGCGGCCGGCGAGCGCCTTCCGGTCGCCCGCCAAATCCAGGCTGAATACAACATCCCGGTCCTGGTGATCTCGCACACGGATACCTTCGGCAACCGTGCGGCGGATGAGGCATGCAAAACAACTGCCTTTCCGAACCCCGCCGTCATCTGTTTCCGGCCCCCGGACCTGGACACGCGGGGGGAGGCCCGGGCCATCTCCCGCTTGATCAAGGCCAACGGCTGGAAGTCCGTCACGGTCGTCACTTCCAGCTACCACGTCACCCGCGCGGGCCGGCTGATCAGGCAGTGCACAAGCGCGGACGTGCAGATGGTTGCCTCACATCCGGACCTCGATCCGGGCCAATGGTTCCGGCGGTTTGTGATCGAAACCGGGGGCCTGTTGGACGTTTCCCTCAGGCCGGAATGCGTGAATCAGTGAGCGGAAATGTAACAATTGAACCTCATCCGGTTGAACTGGTCAGCCGGTTCGGGCATTTGACCGAGGCGAGGAGTACATGCTGGAACACTCTCCCGACGGCGCTCCCCCGCTGGTTGCCGCCCCCCGGCACCTGCGCAGGCGGCGCATGCACACGGAGATCCCGGACACCCTTCTGGTGCCGGGCGCGGAGCCGATTCCGGTCACCGTTCCACCGCCAGCGGCGGCTCCTGCAGACGACGACGCCAACCTAAGCGCCAGCCAGGACAAGGAGTCCCAGCAGCTCGAACGTGACAGGCTGAACCGGCGCAAACGGCGTGTGGCCCTCCTGGCCGTTGTCCTTGTGACCATCGCGTTGCCGCTCATCGTGCTGGCCTTGCTGCTCGCCTAAATCCGGGCCACCAACCTTTCCAACCGCTCGAACACCCTTGGGGAATAACCATGCACAGCATCATGCCGATCTTCGGAACCAGGCCGGAAGCCATCAAGATGGCGCCGATCGTCAGCGCGCTGCAGGAGTCCCCACTCTTCCGCTGCTACGTGACGGTCACGGGCCAGCACCGCGAAATGCTGGACCAGGTCAACGAACTGTTCGGCATTGTTCCGGACCACGACCTGAACATCCTGCAGCAGGGGCAGTCGCTGTCGGCCATCATGACGCGGACCATCGACGGGCTGGAAAAGCTCTTCGCCGCCACCCGTCCGGACGCCGTCGTGGTCCAGGGCGACACCACCACCTCAACGGCCGCCGCCATCGCCGCGTTCTACCACGGCATTCCGGTGGTGCACGTCGAAGCCGGGCTGCGCAGCGGTGACCTGCTCTCGCCGTTCCCCGAGGAGGCCAACCGCAAGATCACCAGCCAGATCACCCGCCTCCACCTGGCCCCCACCTCCACGAGCAGGGAAAACCTGCTGCGGGAAGGCATCAGCGCCGAGGACATCGTGGTGACCGGCAACACCGTTATTGATGCGCTGTTCACCACAGTGGATAAGCAGCTCCCCTTCACGGACCCCCGCCTGGAGGAACTGGACGCCAGTGGCCGCCAGATCCTGCTGGTTACCACACACCGGCGCGAAAACCAGGGCGAATCCATGCGCAGCGTGGGGCGGGCGCTGGCCCGGATCGCCGACGCCGAGCCGGACCTGGTGATTGTGCTCCCCGCCCACAAGAATCCGGTGGTGCGCGAGGCCGTGCTTCCCGCGCTGGAGGGCAAGGCCAACGTGCTGGTGACGGAGCCGCTGGCCTACGGCGAATTCACCCGGATGCTGTCCCGGGCCCACATCGTCCTGACGGACTCCGGCGGAGTGCAGGAGGAGGCCCCCAGCCTCGGCAAGCCGGTACTTGTGATGCGGGAGAACACCGAGCGGCCCGAGGCCCTTGAAGCCGGCACCGTGAAGCTGATCGGCACCGACGAAGAGCGGATCGTTGCCGAAGTCACCCGTCTCCTGCACGATTCCCCGCATTTTGCCGCCATGGCCAACGCCGTGAACCCCTATGGCGACGGCAAGGCCGCCGCCCGCACCGTGGCAGCGATCGAGGAGCTCCTCGGCGTCGGCTACCGGACCGCGGAGTTCAGCGGGGCGTAGGAGAGGTTTCAGCGGATCCTTGCCAAGGTCCGGGGCCGCTCAGGCGCCGGCCCCCGCAGCCACTATCTTCCGATTCGGCGGCCGCAGCCTGTTCCGAATCCCGGCCCAGAGCACGCTGAGCCGGCCGTACCACTCGGCGGACAGGGTGCCGGGTTCGGATTCCACCGCCAGCTTCTTGTAAAAGACGTGCAGCCTGTCTGCGCCCTTCGGCCCACCGCTGTAGGCGAAGCCGGCCCATGCCTTGAACTGCACCGGCCCCGGATGAACCATGGATTTCAGGTCTTCCAACGAGGCCTGTGCCCGCAGGTCGGGGTGGTCAGCCGTCGCCGATATGAGCTCGTCAAATTGATCAAGTAAACGGTGGGAAAAAACGAACATTCTTTTATGGGTGCCGCCCGGCGAATACGTGAATTCCCCAAAGACCGGCCCCGTGGGGCTGTCCAGCATATCGACGCTGACGAACGGCGAATCGGCCTCGAGGGACAGCCGCCGGGCCCACCACAGCAGTTCGGGCGCATGCAGCGGTATCACGGGCGCACCGTGCCTGACCCTGTCGGAGAGCAGGTAGTCGGTTCCGCGTTTCAGCGGCCGGAATTCGCCGTCAAAAAGTGCGATTTTCACCGGTCCGGAGTTGCGGTCGATCTGGACGATGAGGCCGACTGTCCCTTGGAAGCAGTAGAACTTGTAGTCAAAGGGTATGGCGCCAAGCCCCATCAGGGGTTCTATGAGTTCCTCGACGATCCAGCAGGGTTCCTTGGACGAGAAAGACTGCGCAGCTGCCGTTTGGATCTCGACTATCGATGCCGTGGTCAGCGTCTGCTGGGTCATGTGGTCGAAATATTCATCG
Source organism: Arthrobacter sp. NPDC058130 (assembly GCF_042884475.1). Taxonomy (NCBI): domain Bacteria; kingdom Bacillati; phylum Actinomycetota; class Actinomycetes; order Micrococcales; family Micrococcaceae; genus Arthrobacter; species Arthrobacter sp. NPDC058130. The sequence goes on along the minus strand of NZ_JBHVTV010000010.1, from coordinate 130,010 downwards.
GGGCCCGTACGCTCAAGGAGCTGGACACCGCGGGACGACCAGCCGTTGGCGACCTTGAGGACGCACTTGTCCGGCAGCGCGGCGTCGTGAAGTTCTTCGATGCGGTCCAGGACCGCCAGGCGCTTCGGGACGCGCATTCCGAGTGCGTCGACAAACGGATGCGAGTTGACTTTCTGTGCGAGTTCGCCCCGGCGGGCTGTGCCCCTCTGCCCGAATTCGTCCGCCACAAAACTTAGGAACGGCGAGTCTTCGTCGGCGCGGTCAAAGCCTGGCGGATACATCTTCGGCGGAACCCCATTTCCCAATTCACGACCCCGGAATTGCGAATGCACCCCCTGACACGCCGCTCGGGCGCCAGTTTACGGCGGCAACTCACACTGGCAAAATGCAGCGGTCGACGGCGCCGCCCGGCGGCCGCGTTCCGTGGTTAACCAAAGGGGGCATTCATGAAACAATGAAGGTCAAGCCGCCGAGGACGCAGGTTTGCCGCAGTATTTCGCCAACTCAGTATTTGACCAACACAGTGTTTCGCCAACATTGCGCTGAACGACCAACACTGCGCCCTCACGATTTTTTCCGGTTCGCCGGGTGATGGGGGCCAGTTCGACCACGATGCCAGGGGGTGCATTTGGACCGCAGGACATTCCTCACCGTTCCCCTCGCCGTAGCGGCAGCCGCCTTGGCCGCCTGCACTCCGGATACGGCCCCCGCACCGTACGGCACCTCCGCACCGGCAACGCCCAAGGCCTCCCCCACGCCAACGGCAGCCCCGCCGACACCGAAGTTCCGCCGGCCCAAGCCCGGGTATGCCAGCAAGGGCATCGGCATGCCCCGGTTCGATGGGTTCGGCTTTGAGCAGCTGGATTCCCTGGACCTGGAGTGGTTTTACGACTGGGGACCGGGCTACCCTCCCCTCCGGCCGGCGTCGACTCAGTTCGCCCAATTCGTGCCGATGATCTGGGGGCCCGGCTCCCTGCAACGGAACGCCATCGAGCAGGTGCGGTCCGAAGTGCCATGGACCGGCGCCCAACACCTCCTCGGCTTCAACGAACCCGACCATCCGGGCCAGGCGGATATGTCCGTGAACACGGCCATCAAACTCTGGCCGCAGCTGGAACAGTCAGGCCTCAAACTGGGATCTCCTGCGCCGGTTCAGCCAATGGGCGACTGGTTCAAGAGCTTCATGGACAAGGCGGCAGCGAAGGACCTCCGGGTGGATTTTGTCACCATGCACTCCTACGCGCCCCCCAACGCGGACTCGTTCCTTAAAAATGTCCAGCGGCTCCACGACCGCTACGGGAAGCCGATCTGGATCACCGAGTATGCCGTCGCCGACTGGAAGGCCACGGCGAAGTCACCCAGCCGGTTCACGGAGAGGGAAATCCTGGGCTTCATGAAGGAGACCGTCGCCGGCCTGCGGGAGATGCCATTCGTGGAGCGCTTCGCTTGGAAAACGCGGGCCCATGACGATCCCATCATGGGAGCCTCCGCCCTGTTCCGGAGCAACGGGTCGCTGACTGCCACTGGCGAGCTCTACCGCTCCCTGTAGCTCCTCCGCCGGCAAGAGCCCGGCGGCCGCGCACCGTGCGGAATACTGCGTGTTTCCTGTGCAAAACCGCGATTTTCCTGAACGTTTGCCATGCTAAGTTGACTTCAGCCACAACTGAATCAGAGACCACACAGGCCAGAGCAGTCACCGGTTGACGCCACTTCTCGTGGGCAGGATCCACCGGGGGGTGCGCCCCGCTCTGGCCTTTTCCGTCTCTGCGTCCCTGGACCTCCAGCCCATCTTCCTTGAAAGGAACTCATGGAACGCCGCAAGTTTCTTGCCCTGCCCCTGGCCGCGATGGCAGCTCCGGGTGCCCTCCTGGCCGCCAACGCGGGAACTGCACAAGCGGCAACCGCCCCCGCTGCGATCCCTACCGTCCCGGCCGTCACGCTGCCTGCTGACACCCTCAAGGGCTTTGGGTGGGGCGGCAAGGACGCCCTGGCCCTCCAGCAAATCAAGAGCCTGAAGCTGGACTGGCACTACACGTGGGGATCGCACTACAACGTCACCACCAACCCGCCTTTTGTCCCTATGATCAAAAGCGCAAGGACCCTGCTGGAGCAGGATGCCATCGGATGGGTCACGCGCCAGCTGCCCGAAACGAAGACCAAACACCTCCTGGGCTTCAACGAACCCGATCACAAGGACCAGGCCAACATGTCGGTCGACCAGGCAATCAGCCTCTGGCCCAGACTGCAGGCGACCGGGCTGCGGCTTGGCTCCCCCGCCCCCGCGGGCACGGCGAGCCCCTGGCTCGCGGAGTTCATGGCTAAGGCCAAAAACAAGGGGTTGCGGGTCGATTTCATGACCATGCACCGCTACGCCTGGCCCAAAGCGGACGATTTCCTCAACAAGGTCAGGGAACTGCACGAGAGGTACGGCAAGCCGGTCTGGGTGACCGAATACGCGGTGGCCGACTGGGATGCGACGCCGTCACGTCCCTCCATCTACTCCCGGGCCCAGACCGAAGACTTCATGCGCGCCACCGTCGCCGGCCTGCGGGCCATGCCGTTCGTCGAACGCTTCGCCTGGAAGACCCGGCCGGCCGGGGACCCGAAAATGGGCTGCTCAGCCCTGTTCCACACCAACGGCACCCTGACCACCACCGGCAGGCTGTACGCGTCGTTGTAGCGCATTCTGAGGCCTCCGGGAGTGGCCGGACCCATCTTGGGTCCGGCCACTCCCTTTTAACGGCAGAGAGGGCATGGGGTGGCTGCCGGGCCTTAAACGAACCGGCCCGGTCCGAATGATGTGAAATCATCCGACCGGGCCGGTTCTGTTTTGCCGGGAGGTTATAGCCTCCGGGCAGGTGCTGCTTCTAGTTGGCTGCAGCGAGGTCCAGCAGTTCGCTCTTGTGGCCCAGCGAGACGATGTCCCAGCCGGCAGCGTTCCACTTCTCGTGGTCAAGGACGTTGCGTCCGTCGAACATGCGTTTGTGTGACACGGCCGCTGCGAGTTCTGCGGGATCAACATTCACAAACTCGCTCCATTCCGTCAGCACCATGACCAGATCGGCATCCGCCACGGCCGTGGCTAGCCCGTCGACGTAGTTCAGGCGCGGGTACCGCTTGGCGGCGTTGGCGTTGGCCGCGGGGTCGTACACGCTGACGTCCGCTCCACTGTTGAAGAGCCTGGCCGCCACGTCCAGCGCCGGTGAGTCGCGCACGTCGTCGCTGTTGGGCTTGAACGCGACGCCGAGAACGGCGATGCGTTTGCCCTCCACGGTGCCAAGCAGGGTCTCTGCGACGTGAACCGCACGGTCACGGCGGCGGAGGTTGACTTCGTCAACTTCGTTCAGGAACCGCATGGTGCTGTCCAGGCCCAACTCGGAGACGCGTGCCTGGAGCGCGCGGATGTCCTTGGGCAGGCAGCCGCCGCCGAAGCCGATGCCGGCGTTAAGGAAACGGCGGCCGATCCGGGCGTCGAGGCCAATGGCATCAGCCAAGGTACGGATGTTGCCGCCAACGGTCTCGGTGACCTCGGAGAAGGCGTTGATGAAGGAGATTTTGGTCGCGAGGAAGGCGTTTGCCGCCACCTTGACCAGTTCCGCCGTCTCGAAGTCCGTTGAGATGAACGGGGTCTTACGACTGATGGCGTCAGCGTAGACCTCGCGCAGCGTGGCCTCGGCAGCCTCGGAGTCGGTTCCAATGACCAAGCGGTCCGGCCGCAGGGTGTCTTCCACGGCGAAGCCCTCGCGTAGGAACTCGGGGTTCCAGGCGAAGTTGACCGTTACGCCGTCGCGCGATTCTTCGGCGACGAGGCTCTTGAGGCGACGCGCAGAGCCGACCGGAACAGTGGACTTTCCGACGATCAGGGAATCCTTCGTGGCGGCGCGGGCGATGGCCGTCACGGATGCGTCAACGTAAGTCATGTCAGCAGCGTGTTCGCCGGCCCGCTGCGGGGTGCCGACGGCGATGAAGTGAACGTCGCCGAAGGCGCCGGCTTCTTCGAAAGATGTCGTGAAGCGCAGGCGGCCGGATTCTGTGTGCTTGCGCAACAGTTCGGGCAGGCCAGGCTCGTGGATGGGCAATTCGCCTCGGCTGAGGCTGTCGATCTTTTCTTTGTCGACGTCAACACCCAGGACTTCAAATCCGAGTTCCGCCATGCATGCCGCATGGGTCGCGCCGAGGTATCCCGTACCGATCACGGTTAGTCGTAGTGTCACTAGTCCCCCAGTAGCCGCAGTTTCTCTCATCGTTATGGGCGCAGATGGCGCAACCAAACGGGTCCACTATATAACGTGGCCTGGGGTTGTCGGGCTCCCCGGACCAGAAAGTGACGTTCACCATACTCGGCAGGCAAGTGTCACGCCGCCGGACGTCCGGGCTGCCGCCCATCCGGTAGCGAAGGACAACACCGTCCGAGCGGCAGCACAAGTGCTTTAGGCTACGACAGCATGACCGACCTCAGGGTGGCGCGGCCAGCGAGCCTGCAGTCCTACCGGAGCACTGATTACTCCAGCACCGAAAGTATGAGGCACTGTTCAATTACGAGCAGAAGTCCGTGATACAAATCAGGAAGTCGTGGCCCGACAGCGACCGCGGCTATACGTAGAGGACGCTACTTATCTCGCAATACTCTGAGGTCTTACTGATGTTGTGCCCCCAGAAACCGCCACCATTTTTCTGGTGCGTCACAATCAGATCGGTGTAAAAGGTCTTTAAGACACCCTCGAAACCGGGAATCACCTCGAGTGAACGTAACTGTGCGAAGAAATCTACCTTCTGCTCTTGCGGCCTCAGCCAGTTGCCGCCCCGCCCGTGATCTATTTGTCCAGCGGAAAGCTCATACTGGCGTCTCTGTGCGGCTCTCTCGAGAGCCATCTGATGATCCACGCTTCTCAGGTGGAGCAAACCAAGGGAAGTCTCGTACGCAAAATCTTCCCGAGATCGGTGCAGCCCAGCACCAAACTCACTGCGCCTTTTCCATATAACCGGTTTCGTGTACCCCGAAGCAAAAAATCCATAACCACGTTGTAGTTCAATAGGCTGTGACGGATCGAATGATGATTCCTTAACCGTATGTTGCACAATTTCGAAGCCGATTGGGGCGGTTATGCCTGTCAGGGTCTGCAACTTCGGCATCACGTCATCGGCACGCATCCCCAAACCAACCAGCAACTCATCGCAGTCCGTCGACACCACAATCTCGTAGCAGTGCAGCAGCGTCTTAGCAAACCCTGATAGTGCCATCGCCTTGAAATCATCGTCAAAAGGCACTGCCGGTATGTTTATGAAATTGAGGTTTACCCCACCGTAGTCGGCGCGGCTTCTTAAGGACTCTGAAAGAGATGGACTCGAGGCATGATCAAGGACGAAAAAAGCAGCATCCGGACAAATGCGAAGTCCGTTATTGACCCACGCTTCAAGCAGGACGGTCTCATCCCTCGCCATTGTAAGGAATGCAATGGGGGCCTCAGGAGTTCTCTCCGGCCAAAACTCAAGGCGCAATTCCGACATTCTAAGCTCAACTCCAATTGTCATTCAGGCGGGTAGTACGTAATCGCATCAAGCGACTACAGTCCTCGCTTCAGAGTCAGGACCGCAGACGAGACTCCCAACAGCATAGATGAACGGGAGGGCACTCAGTCGATCAGCACCAACGGGACTGCACAACTGGCTCCAGATTCCGCTTGGGGCTGACAGGGCCTCGTGTTCCATGGACCATGTCTCATGCCCAGCGCATACCATCGACTTGGCTTGGCACCCGCTGTGATGGCGCGACGAAAAGCTTTGGGAGCGCCCGTCGTGTGGAGCAGACTCGGGCGTCAATCCCGCTGACCTTGACGCCGCCGCGATCGCCTATACTACAGTGGTGGAAAATCGAGACTACCAAAAAGGCTTACCCACTCATGACTGATTCATCCGAAGCTGCAACGACGCAGCAGGATGGGGGACCGCAGGGATTGACCGACACAGGTGGGACCCTAGCCCGCGGCTCAGATTCCGCCTCTGCGCCTACTGAGATTTCCAAGATTGCGGGATATGTTGAAAGGGTCTTCACAAAAGAGAGACTCATTCTTGGTTGGGCGGCAATCCCAGGCTCAACCGAGATCCCTACAGTGACCGTCAGCTTAGCGGGGAAAACTATTGCCGTTGGCAGACCGGAAAAGATCAGACCCGACCTTCAGCGGATTACAGGCGTACCAGCAGGGTTCGCTTTGATGACCGACGAAGATATCACGCCTTCCGATGTACTAGCCGGGCGCATCGAGGTCCGGGCATCCGGTGAATCTACTTCTGTTCAGCTGAGATTGACCGATGCTGGTAAGAGGCATGCGACTTCCGCGCTTGCAGAGTCGACTCAGCCTAGTGGCCACGACGCCGGCACGCCACCGATCGCCGCACCGCAGCCCCTGGAGACCTCCAAAAAAGCGGCTTCGCCCAAGCAAACAAAAGTGAGTCCTGTACTGGTAGCCACGGGGTTCCAGTCGAAGGATGCGACCGCTGCTATCGGCCGAGACGGCCAATTGTTCTTGATTGGCGGGTCGAACAATTTAGCAGATCTTTACGAGATTCATGGAGATCGTGCCGCTGAGTTCGCCGACCACTGGTCGGCTCTAATCGCAAGCAGAGCGAATTCTTGCGCCCTCGAAGGCATCGACTTTATTCAAATGATCATTCCGGAGAAGCTCACCGTTTTACGTGAACTGGCGCCCCTGGAAATCCACGGACCATCTCCGGTCCTTCGAGAAATAGAAACATTCATGGGGCAGTCGCCTGTCTATTTTAGCGGTCTCCGCTCGCTTTCGGAGTGGGAGCAATCAGAACCGCCGTACCGACCCAACGACACTCATTTAACAGCCACCGGTGCCCAGCATTTGTTTTCAGCTTTATCCGAGCGTTTGCAACCCGGTGCAGGGACTGAAGTAAGCCGCGTAAACATCGACACTCAGGTTGTATCGCTGGGTGATTTGTCCCATCGTTTCTTTGACACTCCAATCTTGGCCAAGGTAATGGTTCCGCGACCAGAGGAAGTGGCACTCTTGGAAAAGAATCTAGAGTTGGTACTCAGTCACGATCCAGCCACCGGCTTTATCGGACGGCGCCGTATATGGAGAAATCCGACTGCGCTGATCCAAAAGAAAGTATACGCATTCGCGAATTCTTTCTTCGGCGAAGGTTCGAACCCTGGAAGCTTGTCCTGGTGGTCCGCGCGATTTTTCGCCGAGTTCCATTTGATCTGGGACCCTGAAGTGGACAATGACTATTTGGACCGAGAAGGAAAGCCCGATGTTCTCATCGCGCAAACTGTCGAAAGATTCCTTACGCGCGTTCCAAAGCGATGACTTTCGCCAAACGTGTGCCATTTTTATTTGCTGGGGAATCAAGTCACGGAAACGCCCGGTCGGTCTAACCGGCCGGGCGTTTCGCAATTAATTTTTTGATTCAGCCGAGCAGGACAAGTCGCCCTGAGAAGTTCATAGTTCGACTTATTTCGCCATGAGGTCTGGCTACGAGCCCATCCCCCGATGGGATCGAACGGCGTCGATCAGCGAAGCCGCGCGTTGGTCAAAATTGTGCTCGTCTCGAATCATCTGGCTGATGGAAGCCATCTCCGAATCATCGGGAAAGCCGCTCGGATCGGCGAGGATTTCTGACAACTGGTCAGTTGATGTGTAAGTCCGAACTGCGCCCTTAAATATCTCATCGATACCGTCGACGTCATCACTGATCACTCGCGCGCCTGAAGCAACCGCGTCGTAGAGCCGATTGTTGGCAAACCCCCACCGAACCATATCTTCAAAGTGGTCGTTCAGGACAACCTCCGACGAGTTGTAAACCGCAGTGAGCTCATCGTTGCGGATGAAATCGGCGATAACCATCTCCTCAGGAATGAATTTCTCCCAACGGGGACCCCATACATTCACTCCCCGCCCAAGGCCGATGCAATCTGCAACGATCTTGCGCCCAATCGGTTTTCTGGGGCCCCCAACGAACGTCAAGTCGTATCGCGGGCTCTCCTTAGTTGCTGCCATTGGGTGGAACCGGCGGGGATTTGTGGCCTGCGGCAGGTAATGTGCCTCGATCCCCCATTCTTTACGAACATGCTCGCACCAGATCTTGGAAGCTCCGAAGACAAGGTCGAACTCAGCTAGCTCCGCACTAGTAATTAGGTCCGGACGGCTGATTGCCCACAGGATATTTGTCTTTCCTGGCTGGGGATCGCAGCGGTGCAGGCCTCGAATAACCAACACTACGTCGTCCAAGTAGTTTGAAGGACGGGCAAGGGCGTCAACCCTGTCGACTACGACCTCTTGGCCCCGGGCAGCGAGGGCCTCTGCAAGGTCTGCCGCATACGGAACGTCGCCCCACCGGTCTCCGCCAACGCTAAATTCAGCCCCGATCTTGATCGCCCAACGCAGGCTCGCTGCTGGATCCGAGCCGGAACTCAACCTGGCGACAACCGGCACAGCAGGTTGGAGCCTTGGGTTTCGTGGCGCAGTTAATGCAAGAATGTCGAGGCCGACATCCCTGTAGTGGGCAACAACTGGCCTGGCTGGTTCCGTGGACGCGCTAAGCCAGTCAACATCTGCGGCGGCCAAGGAAGGGTGCTCCGCGAAGGCATCCGCCGAATGGTCCACTGCGACCGCGGCGCTCTCGACGACGAACTCCCCCGCTCCGGCGTTGCCGAGTCTCCGTAGGAAATCGGTGACCGCCGCTTCGCCGGCAAAGATTGCGTTGAAGCGTCCCAGTCGCTCAAACGCCTCCGCGCGGACTATGAAGACAGCTGTCGCCAACTCGTCAACCGCCCTGCCGCTGTGGCGCCGGGCATCGGCGATGTTCAGGCCCCTGAACAGGGGAATGGCGAGACTGTTGCGGTGTCCTCCGGCGCCAGCGGAGACGACGACTCCTGAGAGATCGGTCAAGAGAGGCTGGGCGGCAGCTATGCATGCATCGTCAAGCCGCTCCACGAGCTTTTCCAGCGTCCCGGCGCGGACTTCAACACTTTCCTTTACGAACAGGAGATTCGAGCCGGTCGCGTGGACGGAGCCGATGTTGTAGGCAATTGCCTCCGTATAGCGCCGCGGAAGCTTGACGTACTTCAGGCCGGGCAGGCCAGCGAGAGCGGCACGCAGCCGAAGGGACGTACGAAAGCCCTGGACTTCGTCGAGAACAATCAGTTCGATCAAATCGGCGTCGAGTGTTTCGTGAATCCTGCGGAGATTTCGAATCGCTAAGTCGATATTTTCAGTGATGCGCATGACCACAGACAGGGAAGGAACTCGCAGTCGTTCATTGACGGAATCAGGCACAAACCTGTGTTGGACATTCTTGCCCAAGACCGCGTATTCCCAGTTAGACGATTCCTTGCGCGTGATCCTGTCATCGTTGTCGTCGTCGACGTAATCGCAACCAATGAAGGGGAAATACTCGATGCTGGAAGTCTCTGTGATCCGCAACGCGAGGTCATAGTCGACCCATCGCCGGAGGTTGCTGTCGAAACCGCCCAGCTCTCGGATAAAAGCGGTCTGCACTACGAGAACATTGAGGTCCACGTAGTTCCTTACCAAGAGTTGACTAGCCGTGATCGGCTGGCCTGTGAATTCCTCCCGGGCGTTCAGCATGCGAGCTGCAGAGTAGGCGGCCTTGCCACCGCTGGCATTCAGTCCCGCATACATATTCCGGAGAAAGTCAGGGCGCCAAGTGTTATCGGAATCCAGGAAGGCCAGGAACTCTCCCTTGGCTTCTTCGATACCGCGGTTCCGGGCGGCGCAGACGCCCAAGTGGTCCGCTTCAACTAAGCGGATACGGCTGTCTAGGCGGGCGTAGCCACGCGCCACATCTCGCGTCCCGTCTGTACTGCCGTCGTCAACTACGATGAGTTCCCACGATTCCAGGCTCTGCTGGCGCACCGACTCGACGGCATCCCGGATCGCCAATTCCCGGTTCCACACAGGCATGACGATGCTCACGACGGGGGCTGTCCCGGTTGAAGGCAGGGGCACGTTCTGGACGTCTTCGAGCCACTTCCGTTCTGCGGACTCCGACCACGTGGTGAAGCGCAACGGCTTCTTGCCCAATTCATACGCCTTGGCGGCGTGGGCGTGCGCAATGATCAGTGCCCGCACTTCAGGCCACGCCGGGGCGTGGCCCGGCAACTTATCCGGCACCGGAAGGGTGCGTATCTTGCCGGCCCGGTATTTGGAAAGGAGGTAGGACCCCTCTGTGCCAGGTTCTTTGAGGCCAGCGGGATCGAAGAGCCATGACCAAGTGTGCTCACGCGACTGGGGACTGCGCAGGTAGGCTAGCAGAAACTCGACATCGCCGGCTTTGTACCTATCGCGAACGGGCGCTGGAAACATTCCAAGATCAAACAAGGGATGGAAGCTGAGGCCGGCCTTCATGCCATATTGAACGAAGTGATGTGCGGCAGCCGTCTTCGATTCGAAGTCCTTCCCGCACTCTGCGGCGTAGTACTCGGCGTCAAACACTTCCGTTTTGATCAGCCGCTGACTGCGGGTTGGGATTGGGTCGAGGGCTTGGGCCGAGGCGGTCATTAGTCAAGTTTCCTTAGTCTTTTGTGCACTTAGCTGACGCGCCCCGACCATGGGGCACTCTCAGAATCAATCTGGCTGTAACTTGCTGCCCCACGGGGTCAGGGAGCCGTCGTCAGTCGGCCTCGTTGACGCTGACCACGGTTATCGCGGGGCTTCTATGTGTAACTCATTTTCCGCCGTCGGCTACGGCACTGAGCTCTACACCGAGGAACTCGCGGTGTGCCTCTTGGATATTCCGAAGGAAGCGGTGCCGCGCGGGGGGCTCGTGGCCTTTCGACATCGCCTCCAGCACGAATCGGAACCGTCCTGTCGGGTCAATCCCGCCCGTTTCCGGATCAATGGAGCGCACTTGGGCGAACGGCGCGTAGTGCTCCTCGATATGACCCAGGTCATTCGAATTTTGGACGTAGCGCACGTAATTGGGGATTTCAGGCTCGGCATAGAGGCGACGAAGATTGACTCGCCCCGCAAAGTCGGTTTCTACCTCATCAATAGTGGCGTAGGACGGGAACGCGGCATTCACGAACGCCTGGTGCACCCAGCGAGTGTAGTCGCCCACGCGCGTCTGCGGAGAGAAACTAACCGCTACCGAACCAGGGATGCGGCGTGAAATGGCCATCGCCGCATACCCGCCACCGCTGGACCCGGCGAGAACAATGTGTTCGTAGCCGCCATCGGCCGCCACCTGTTTGACAACGGTGGCGATCTCCTCGGCAAGGTCCTGCTCGGTAGTGCCGATGTACCAGCCGAGTTGCACTTTCTCGCCCAGTTCAAGGGTGGTGTCAGCAATCATAAGTACGCCGGCATCCAGGTTGCCGAGCGTCCGGCGCCATTCGAAACGCGGGAGCGTGAACTTGGAGCGGACCAGCGAGCCATGGAAGCTCACAATCAGCGTCTTGGAAACTCTGGGGGCGTACAGTGCCACGACGTCGAGCGGACCTCCGGGACGTCCCGACACTACGTATTCGACCGGCTCGGCGGCTTTGTGATCGATCTCGCCGGCCGAGGCGACGCGGCGGATCTCCACATCGTTCCGTTCGTCCCAGGCCAGGCCGGTGGTGGTGTTCTGTAAATTCACGGGTTTTCTCCTGCGTCAATAGCTCCCACGTTGGAGCCTGTCAGTGCCAGCGGAGCTTCTTCCGCCGGGGAATCGGGAATTGTTAGCGTTTCGGGTTGTGCCACGTGGTCGCCGATGGACTTTTGTCCATGCCCGGACTCGGTGATGATTCGCAGGGTCCGCTCATTGAGCGGAATCCACTGCACGGGGCCGCCAAACACGGACAACAGGTTGCGTTCCACAGTGCTGACTTCGTACTTGTGTTCATCGGTTTCCCAGTTGTAGGGCGGTTCGTCTGTCCACACGGACACGCGGTCCGCCGCATGTCCGCTGCGCAGTTCCCTGCTGTACTGGAATGCCGTGGGATCGTAGACATTGACCAGTTCAGACAGCACCCGGTCTGTCACCTCGACCCGGAAGAGACGCCCGTCATGGAAGGCCTCCATGAGCTCGTCCGGGTAGGACCGGTCGATGGCGGCCGTGTGAAGGAGGCTCGGATAGTGCATGAGTCCAACCCGCTGCCCTTTCTCGATTGCAGACGCCAGATGTTCCAGCATCAGCATGCCCGCCAGGGAATCAGCGCCGAAATCGCCGACAAGCAGGATATCAAGTTCGAGGTCCTGCTGTTTGGCGCCGGCCGGGAGGAACCGTGACGGTGCCGGGAACGCCCGTTCTGCGAGCGGGAAGTCCAGGTAGCCGGACTGTTCGCCGGCCTGAATCTTCTTGTGCCAGTGCTCGTACGAGTCGCGGTAGGACACCCGGTCCGGAGACCGGTAACCGAGGCGGAAATCTTCCATGGACAGGTTGGTGGTGCCAACCAGGGACAGCGTCAGGGGCGCCTCGGAGACTTCGAAGGGCTCCTTTGCATTCACGAGCGCCTGGTAGCGGAGAATGAACTCCGTGTCGGCGGCCTTACGGACGGTATCCCAGTGGCCCAGGTGCTCCCGGATGGTGGAGGTATGGAACATGGTGGAGACGTGCGCTGGCGTGATGAAAGCTCCACGCCATCCCCGGTAGTGGAAGAAGAGGTCCTCGTCCGCCCGGGTCCAGGGAGCGGAAACAAGCCTCCCGCTGGTCTGCTTCTGTGCCCCCTTGACCAGGAGCGCGATCTTCTGCGGGTGCTGCCAGTCGTCGCCGTCGAAAATCGTGATGAACTCGCCCTGCGCCATGGAGTAGCCGATGTTGCGTGAAGTGTACGCCCCGGCGTTGGGCTCGTTGAGCACAACCTTGATGCGCCCGTCCACTGCCAGCCATTTATTGAGCCGCTCGCCGGCGTCGCCGCCGGAGCCGTCGTCAACGATGATGATTTCGATGTTCCGGTAGCTCTGGTCCAAGGCTGACTGGATCGCGAGATCTGTGTATGCGTCCGGCTTGTAGACGGGCATGATGATGCTCACGAGGGGCCCGCTCTTCACCGGCGCCGGCGCTTCTGCCTGCAAACGGAGGAAGGCGGGGTCGGTGCCCTCGGCCAGCGAGAGCCTGGACAGCCCTGCCCGCTCATAGATTTCGTTGATCTCCGCGAGCCATTGGCTGGCGTCGGCTGTAGTGTCCTTGAACGGGTTGGCTGCGTTGGCCCGGTAAAGGTGGACGTCGTTGGAGTTCTTTTCGTCGGCCTTGTAGAGGTGCTGGAGCCGGATGACCTCGTCGCCCTGCCCGGTGCGGGCCAGGGCGTCGAGGAAGAACTCGCCGCGCCGCTTTTCGCGGAACGGCTTGGCCCCCAGCCGCTGGAAGACGTACTTGTACAACGTTGCCGCGTTGAGGACATCGTCCTGGAGGATATTCTGCCGGAAGCACAGATCGGCCAGATGCAGCAGCACGGTCCGGGGCGTCTCGTCCAGGACGGGCTGAACGCTGTTCCGGCTCTTCCCCCCGATCCGGTACATCTCCAGGGCAACGGACATGTCCCGCCAGCCCCACCGGCCCATGGTCGCAGAGCTGACCAGGACGTCACGGCCGTCAACCGAACGCACCTTGATCAGACGCTGGGTTAGCCGCGCGTCCGGAATGCGGGACCGGGCACCCCACTCGACCAGCGCTCCCGGGCGCGGGGCAGGCGGAGCGGCGGCAAGCTTGGCATGGGCCGCGGTGGCGCGCTTGGTGGCCCGACGGGATGCCTTCAGCAGCCGGTCAATGTACAGCGCGCCGACGGCCAGTGCGGCCGCGAAGGCCAGCACGAGCAGGCCCAGAAGCCAGGGGTTGCGTGCGTAGGCGGCCACCACTACCAGGGCAAGGAGGACGGCGAAGGCGGCGGCGGCCACCTTTTTCTTCGGGGACAGGCGCGCAATTCTGCGGAGAGCTTGTTGAAATTTCATTCCCTGAGCCTTCTAAGTGTGCGAGTGAGGAGTTGGGGCGGACTGAGAGAGGACTGGAATCGGCGTCCGGGCGAAGTGGCTGCGCATGGCATCCATCCGCTCCCCCGTCGGAGAACTCGGGACGGCGCCGATCTGCGGCGGCGGCTGGAACCCGTCCCACTGTTCGGCCACGCTCTGCAGGAAGATGCTGTCGTCCGGGTTCCAGGTGTGGCCACCGTGCGAGTCGGTTCCGGAGTGGCGTTGCATCATGTAGTTCTGGCCGTGGGAGCGGTAGATGAGTCCCCCGGCGGCCTGGACTGCCTGCAGGAGGCAGCGGTCCACGGCGCGGTGGACGGGCCGCCATCCTCCCAGCTGGCGCAGTTCGTCCCGGCCGAGCAGCATAGTGCCGCCCGCAACGTGGTCCGAGTACTGCTCCCCGAGGGGAGGCCGGCGCGTGGTGATGTCGAGGCTTTCCAGATACACGAATTCAACCTGCGCGCCCACCAGGGTGGCACCGCTGAAGTCTTTGGCGTGGACGAGGTCGCGGAGGTGGTGCGGGCCGTACCAGTCGTCGTCGTCCATCTTGCAAACGAGATCGCCGCTGGCGGCGCCCACACCCACGTTCAGGACATCGCCGAAAATCATGTCGGCCGGAACGGAGCGGAGCTGCAGCTCGCCGGAATACCCCTCGACGGCGCGCCGGACCTCTGGCAGGTCGGCGTCAAAGCCGTGCAGCACCACTACCACTTCCAGTGCTTCCCAGCTCTGGCGTGCCAGCTGGTCCAGGGCGGACGCCAGCTTCTCGGGCCGGCGGGTGGCCAGAACCACGCTCACGGAGGGCACGGGAAGGGCCGGCTTGCGCAGCTGGCCCAGCAGCCCGTTCCAGACGGCCCGCGGGCTGTAGAGGTCCAAGGCCGTCCGTCGAAGCTCGATCGATTTCGATTCCCGCAGTACCGCGGGATCGCCGGCGTCGAAGGCCTGAATGCGGTCCAACAGCTGTTCGCCGAGCAGGGACCGGACGGGGGCGGGCAGCGCCCGCGCCAACAGCGGCACGCCGGCGACGGCCAGCTGGCTGAGGCGCCGCGCCAATTGCCAGTCCAAGCCGCCAAAGAGCTCGCCATTGACCTCAACGTAGTCGTGCGGCCGGAGGGCCGCGAGCCCGGCTTCGCTGAGTTCTCCCCCGCGGCTGAGCTCGATCGGCTCGAGCGCCCGAGTGGGCTTGTTCGGGTACGGCAGGAACCCCATGGGCGATACGACGGCGGTGTCGACAGGGGGCAGCACGGTTCCCGGCGGGGTCCAGACCGGCGGCGTGACCCGTGCTGGCTGGTCTGCGACTTGCCGGCTGAGCTGCTCTGTGAGCTCGCCGGGCCCGATGAGGACATCGACGGAATAGATGTCATCCGGCTCGGGCTGCAGGAGCGGTTGGGTCATGAAGCTGCCCAGTGCGTCCCCGGCGAGCCAGGCGCTGGCGGCGGGTTCGGTGATGCCCACACGCAGTCCGCCCAGCACGGGCCGCGGCGCAGCGGGTGAACAGCAGCCCAGGGCGGCCACGGCCGCAGCATGCACGGTCACCCATTTGCCGCCTTCGACCACCACGGCGAAGCCGAGCCCCGGCACTGTCATGGCCGAGGTGCCGGCCTTGGTCTGGAGGCTGCGTGGCGTCCAAACCGGCAGGTCGGCGGCGGGGAACAGTCCGCGGATGACCAGCACGAAGCGTTGCGCCCGTCCTTCGCTGCGGAACAATGGGAGCATCGCCCGGGCCTCGGCGAGCGACTCCGCCTGCACCACGTAGTGGTCCCACCACAATTGGTCGGCGGGAACGGCGTGTTCCCAGTGGGACGCGTTCCGGGGATCGCGGTGCTCCCAGTCCGTGCGGGCGTAGTCCAGCCCAAGATCCAACGCCAGCTCCGCCATGGAATGCCCGGCGGAGCCAACGACGACGCTCTTGATCTGCATGCTGCTAGCTCCCCGCCCGGCCTGAGCGGGCCTTGAGCCGGCCAAGGATGTAAGCCGGACCCTTGCGGGCAATAGCGCGGGCGCGTGAGACGCCGCGGTTCGGGGCAAGGCCCTGTTCCAGGCGGCGTCGCTCGATTTCGGACTTCTTCAGCCGGGCCTCGAGGAGCCGGATCTTCTGCTCGTAGTCCAGGCGCGTGGCGCTGTCGGCCAGGTCCCGGACCACGATATTGAGGTCAAGGGTTGCCGCGGCGCCCTTGCGCAGGTGCAACTTCGGTTTGGGCCGCCGGAAATCGTGCAGGCCCAGGGCGCTGCCGGAAACCCAGCGTTCGCCGCCGGCGCTGCGCGCGGACTTCTCCGGGTCACCGGCAACCGAGAGCTCCCGAAGGGTCGACGTCTGCCACAGTTCCATCGCGCCGGGCCGTCCGTCCACCAGCGCCCTGAGGACCAGCGCCTGCGTCTGCCGCAAGGTGTCGATCATGGCTTCCAGTGAGTGCAGGCCAACTGCCGTGCCCGCGCTGAGCACTAGTGTGTAGACCGACGCGGCAAGCTGTTGTCCGTCCGTCCGGAGAAACGAAAAGCGGCGGTCAGTGGCAAGCCACTCCTCCAGCTTGGGCCGGCTGCCGTCCTCCACCACAATGTCGACGGCGAAGTCCTGGCAAGCGGAGCCAAAAAGCGATGCGACGGTTCCGGCAATCTCCAGATCCGTGGACTTCGTGGTCCGGATCAGGATCCGGAGAAGCGGAGTCTCGCGCCGCGGCGTGTGCAGGGCCTTGAGCGCAAAGCCGGCATGGCGCAGCTCTTCTTCAAAGGACGCCGGCACTGCCTGGGTTCCCCTATCCACCGGCGCTGGCCCCGACTGGCGTGTGCGGCCGGCTGGATTCGGCGGGCTCCTGGTTCCAGATGCCCTTGGTGTCGATGACCAGTTTGCCTTCCAGGGACGCGGAGTCCAGTGTCAGGAATTCATCATGGTCCACCAGGAGCATCACGAGGTCTGCAGCGGCTACGGCTTCCTCCATGCCGTGGAGCTTCGTGAGGCCGGATGCTGTCAGTGCCGTGGGGAGTTCTTCGACATTCGGGTCGACCACCAGGATCGTGCTCCCGGGCAGCTGCCGGACCAGTTCCTGGACGATCGTCACGGACGGCGACTCGCGGACGTCGTCGATGTTGGCCTTGAAGGCCAGTCCCAGCACAGCCACTGTGGCGCCCGGCTGGCTGGCCAGTGTCTCAACCGCCTGCCGGACTACGTGGTGCGGCTTGGAGTCGTTCACTTCGCGGGCCGTGCGGATCAGGCCCGAGTGCTCGGGGACGGCGTCGACAATGAACCACGGGTCGACGGCGATGCAGTGTCCTCCCACGCCGGGGCCGGGGCGAAGAACGTTGACGCGGGGATGGTGGTTCGCGAGTTCGATCAGCTTCCAAACGTCGATGCCCAGGTTGTCGCAGATCAGCGAGAGCTCGTTGGCGAAGGCGATGTTCACGTCCCGGAAGGTGTTTTCCACCAGCTTGGTCATCTCGGCCGTGGTGGCGTCCGTGAGCAGGATCTTCCCCTGGCAGATCACCTCGTACAGCCGCTTGGCCAGCTGGGCACCTTCCTCGGTGAGGCCGCCGATCACACGGTCGTTGGTGACCATTTCGACCATGATTCGGCCCGGCAGGACGCGCTCCGGGGAGTGCACTATGTGGACATGGTTCTGTCCGGGGGCTGCTTCAAGCGAGAGGTCCGGCCGAAGTTCCAGGAGGTAGGCGCCCAGGCGTTCCGTGGTGCCCGGAGGCGACGTTGATTCCAGGACCACGAGTTCGCCGCCGCGGAGCTTCGGCGCCAGGGCCTCGACGGCGCTGCGGAGGTAGGAGAGGTCTGCGCCGTTGCCTTCCGCGAGCGGGGTGGGCACGGCAATGATGAACGCGTCGGCCGCGGGCACCGTGGTCATGGCGACGAGGTTGCCCAGGCTGACCGCGCCTGAGACCACCACACCCATGTCGGGTTCTACGAAGGGTACTTCTCCGCGGTTGACGGCGTCGACGGTCGACTGCTTTACGTCGACGCCGGCCACGCGCTTGCCTTTGGCGGCGAAGCTGGCGGCGGTGGGCAGGCCGATGTAGCCAAGTCCGATGACGGCAACATCAAAAATCGTCTCGTCCATGTCTCCCTAAACTAAAATGTGGTCTTCGGGCGAGCCGAAGAACTGAATCTTTGAAGTAGCCAGAAGCTCTTCATTGGTGATGGGCCAGGTGTGCGAGGACACGTTGGCGCCGCGCATTTGGCAGTAATTGAAGCGGTCCGCCGAGTAGATCCGGGCGCCTGCCTCAATGACGTCGCTGAGGAAGCGCGAGTCCTCTCCACGTTGCAGCTGCTGGAATGGAAAGCGCCTGAAGGTGTCCGTGGAGGCGAAAATCGTGGGTCCGGAGACTGCTTCCACGTAACGGTGTTCCAATTGAGGGTTGCGAAGGATCGTAGCACCAGCCCCGGCAAGGTGCATGTAATGCGCCCGCTTTCCCACTACCTCGGCCTCGGAGTACATCATGGCGTGGACCTGGTCACCCAGGTACAGCGGGCTGTAGATATCGTCGTCGTCCCATTTGGTGGCAAACCCGCCGTCTGCCCGTGCCACGAGGGCATTGAGGCACTCCCCCAGCAGGGTCTCCTGCGGTTCCTGCAGAACCACGACGTCGGGAATCCCGGCTTCCAGGCACTTTCGACGGAATGCGGTTTCGTCAATCTCAAAGCCGTGGGCCAGGTAGACAAGCTGGACGTCCACGCCCTGCTGGGCAGCCACGCCAGCAATGACGTGGTCCAGTTGCTGCGGGCGGAAACTTGAAACCAGGACCGACACCTGGGCCTTGGGCGCCTGGGCAGCCAACGCGGGACGCGCCGCCGCCGCGATGGACTGTGCCCGGTGGCTGAAGGTGTGCTCTGACCAGATCCTGCGCTGGGCCTTGTGGACCAGGCGCTGGGCATAGTCAGGGTTGGCGGTCAGCGCCCTCAGCAGGTGCGCGGCGTCGTCGCGGTGCTCTGCCGTGGGAATTTCGTTGCCGGGGAAGAATTCCGTAATGGCAGCACTCGGTGTGGAGACAACACAGGAGCCGGCAGCGGTGATCTCGAAGATCCGCCGGGCGCACATCGAGGGCGAGTCCGTGACGGAGTTGACGTTGAGGAAGACCTTGTAGGCCTTGTACGCGGTGAGCATCTGCTTGTAGGACAGGGACCCCACGACGTGCTTCTTGAGGATTCCGGGGAACTGATACTGCGGCTGCCTGCCGAGTTGCCGCGAAAAGATTTCAAAGCCGGGGCGTTTGCCCGCAGTCGCGTCCACGGCAGCGCCCAGAAGGTACTCCATCTGCCGCCGGCGGTCCTCGTACTTATGCGCGAAGTACATTCCCGCGAAGGCGATCTCGCGGGCGTGCCAGCCGTGCCGGGGCCGGGCCGGGTTGTGGATGCGGGGCTGCGCGGCAAAGGGCAGCACGGAAATCCGGTTGTGGCCCAGGTCCGCCCGGTAGCGGGGAAGCATGTTGGCGTCGGTCGTGAAGACGTGGTCAAACAGTTTCGCGGCGGGCAGGAAGTCCTCGTAGTGGGGCGGGTCTTCCTTGTTCCAGAAGATCGCAGGAAGCCCGGCTGCCCGGCATCCGTCAACGAGTTCGCGGAAGACCGCCGAAGGGCCGGCAGGGCCGGTGATCTTGCCCCGCCAGAGCCCGGCGTTGCCCGCCCAGGCGGATTCGACGACGACGAAGTCCAGCGGTTCGTCGCGCAGTTGCTGTTCCCAGCTGTCCGGCCTGAGCGCCACGACCGACCACTCCGCGGAGAACGCCGCCGCGGAGAAGTCATCCATGATGATGCCCACGCGCAGTTGCGGATTACGCGGCTCGGCAATGCCAACGGCCGCTTCCCGGAAGATCAGGTGCCGGCCGCGGCCCAAGCCGCGCCAGGCGCCTTCTGCGCCGCGGACCCCGGCCAGGCTGGCCTCATCGCGCTCGGCCGTGCTGCGGTGCAGATAGCTTTTGACCTGTCCCATGCCGCCCTGGCGGGCGTGCCACAGCGCGCGGCGCCAGTAGGCCGCCCTGTCTCGAAAACTCATCGTTACCGGGACCGCTTCCAGCCATTGGGCAGCAGGGTGGTCCGCATTTCGGGCAGGCTCGCCATCAACTCCGCACGGATCTTGCGGCCGTAGTCGGCGTTGCCCTCGTTCATGCGCCAAATGAAGTCGCGGTATTGCTTGGCAACTTCGTCCGGGGTGCCGTCCATGATGAAGTCGCCTTTGTCGATCCAGATGGCGCGGTTGCACATGGACGTAATGGTTCCCAGGCTGTGGCTGACCACAAACACCGTTCCAGCCTGGTTCGTGACCGTCTCCATCCGCTTCTTGGAGCGTTCCTTAAACTGGGCGTCGCCGGTGTTGAGGGCCTCGTCGATGAGGAGGATTTCCGGATCCACCGCCGCGGCAATGGCAAACCGCAGGCGCGCACCCATGCCCGAGGAATAGGAGTTCATCGGGTGGTAGACCTCGTGCTCCAGGCCGGACATCTCCACAATGTCATCGAACTTCGCATCGATTTCGGCGTGGCTCATGCCCATGGCCAGGCAGCCGAGCCGGATGTTCTGCGCACCCGAGATGGAGCTGATCAGGGCCGCGTTGACGCCGAGCAGGATGGGGGTGCTCGAGGCATAGACATTGCCGGTATCGGGGATGATCAGCCCGGCTAGGACCTTCATCAGGGTGCTCTTGCCGGAACCGTTGCGGCCGATGATGCCGATGGAATCGCCCTGGTTCGCCACGAAGGAAATCTTGCTTAACGCCTTTGTGCGCACGGTGCTTTCGCCGCGGCGGAGCCCGCGGAGGTTCTTCAGAACGGAGGTCCGGGCGTTGGTCCTTCCTTCGGTTTTGTTTTTGGTCCGGTAGACGACCGAAATGTCGTCCACCACTACTGTCGGCTCGTTGATGTGGCCGTTTGTTATCTCAGACACGTCCATAGCTTTCCTCTCCGCGCCAGAAGATAAAGAGCCCGGCGGCCACCGATCCCAACGCCCACAGGCTCAAGACAGCCCAGGACCGCCAAGACGGTGTGGTGTCGTACAGAACCGAGTCGCGGATGATCTTGATGACTTGGAACACCGGGTTGAAGTCCATGATGGTGCGCATAACCGGATACTTCCCGAAGCGGTCCTCGGCAAAGAAGACCGCCGAGGCATACATCAGGAAACGGATAATAAATGAGAGCAAGTGGCTTAGGTCCGGGATCCTGAGAAGCACGGGAGCCAGCAACATGCCGATTCCCAAATTGAACAGGAATTGCAGCAGGATGGCCGGAATGATCAGCAACCACCGCCACGTGATCTCCTCGGCCGGCGCCGTGAAGATAATGAACAGCAGCATTACGATCGTGACGGGAATGTTGGAAAGCAGTTCGCGCACGTTCAGGGCGATGGGCAGAGATGCACGGGGAAATTGAAAGGCCCGGATCATGGACGTGTTGCTGGTAAGGGATTTCGCCCCGCCCAGGATGGACCGGGTGGTCATCGAAAAGGTGAAGACGCCAATGATCAGATAGCCGATGAAGTTGTCGATGCCTTTGCTGGTGCCCAGGAACACACCGAAAATCAAGTAGAAACTCAGGCCGCTCAGTACGGGCGTCAAAACCAGCCAGGCTATCCCCAGATGGTTCTTGTCTTGGCCGCTCTGCACCCGCGCCCGGGCGTCGAAGAAGATGAAGCTTCTGCGGTCCCACAGCTGGACCAGATAGTCCAGGAAATCGGGCCGCTGCCCCACCTTGCTCAAGCGGACAAGGTTCACGGGCACCGAGACGGTGGGCGTCTTGGTCTCTTCCGCGTGGATCTCCTCCGCCTGGGCCTGCTCTTTGATGCTCATCAGATAGTTACTCCCAGCATTTCCAACTCTCTTGCCAGGGCAACCGCGTTGGCGGCCCACGTTCTGTCCTGCAACACACGCTCCCTGCCCGCCGCCCCAAACCTTGCTGCGAGCGACGGGTCCGTGAGCAGCTCCCGGACCGCGCCCGCGAACGAGTCAGGATCCCCCGCCTCCGCCAGGAGACCTGTCACCCGGTCCTCGACGATTTCCGCCAGGGCCGGCAGGTCGCTGGCCACCACGGGCCGGGCGCAAGCCATGGCCTCCACAGGTTTGAGGGGCGTCACGGAACGAGTCACCTCCAAGTCCTTGCGCGGGACAACGAAAACATCCAGCGCTTGATGGTACAGTGCCGTCCGGCTCCGGGGCACGCGGCCGGTGAAGATAATCCGGTCTGCATACCCGCTGCGCTGCGCCTGAATCTGCAGCGATGGCATGGAGGACCCGTCGCCCACGATCAGGAGACGGAGCCGAGGGAGGTCTCCCGCAAGCCGCACAAATGCGGCCAGGAGGTCCTCGATCCCTTCATAGGGTACCAAGCTGCTCACGGTGCCAATAAATTGCGCGTCTTCTGCGAGACCGAGTTCGCGCCGGGCGCTGGCCTTATCCAGAGGCTCGGCGAGGAAATTTCCGCCAACGGCATTCGGGGCAATCAAGACTTTGCTGGCCGGAATTCCAGCAGCGACGATATTGGCCTTCATGGCCGTCCCGAGGGTCAGAACGAGGTCGGCGGCCTGCATGACTTCCGTTTCCCGGTTCTGAAAAAGCCTGTACTTCTCGCTGCTGCGCGCCCCGGATCCACGGGTAGAGGCCCAGGTGTCAGCCAATTGGCCGCGGACTTCGTAGACCCAGGGTATCCCGAGGGCCTCGGCCACGGCCCGCACCACGAGTCCGTTGACGTAGTGCGTGGTGGTGTGCAGCACGCTGGGTTTGAAATCCAGGGCCACGGCGAGCAGTTCGTCCGCCTGCTGCTGCAGCCGGGCGTCTATGGTCTGGGCCATCTTGGCGGGCAGGAGCCGCTGGTACCGGATGCCGTCCACTGTGTCGGTGGTCTTGGCGAGGAGCTTCCCGACTTGCACGGGATAGCCGATCCTCGTGACCGCCAAAACGTCCCATCCGGCCGCCCGCTGCGCCAGCAGGGTGGAGTGGGACCGCTGGGCGTAGCCGCTGGCGGTGTGCGGCAGGGAGTTGGTCAGCAGATGAAGGATCCGGCCGGGAACCGGTGCATAGGGCCGGCGCTCCAGCGACAGCGATGCATCGGCCAGGATCGCCGCTTCGGCCGCGAGGCGGGCCCGCTGCCGCTGCCCTGCAGGGCCCGAGCCGTCGAGTGCTGCAACGGCTTCGCTGACGTCGCCGTCGTACCACAGGCGCCGTGCCCGGGCCTGCTTCGCGTGCCGTGCGGTGCCCGCCTTGGCAAGGAAGGCATCCGAGACCGCGGGGAGGTTTGCCGCGAGGGCGACGTCGGCCAGGCGACGCGCCTTGTCCCCCTCGACGGATCCGTCGGCGGCGATGCGGAGGCGACGTTCGACGTCGGCGTCGTCACCGGCGGCGAGTGCCGCGAACAACACGGCCGCGGACGTGGAGTTCTTCGGAGCCAGCTGGCAGAGGCGCTTGGCGAGCGGAAGCACCGCCGAGGGCAGCCTGCGCGAAAGCTGCAGGAACAGGATGACGGGATCGTCCGTCAGGTGCTGGCGCACGACGCTTTGGGCCAGCCGGACGTTGTTGATCAGTTGCATCATCGACGAAGGCTGGTTTCCGCGAGCAGTTCGGTGATGAGTTCCATGTAGCGGCCGGCGAGTTGGTCGTATTCGGCGTGCGCTTTGACCCACTGGCGGCTGTCGCCGTTGCGGACCAGGCGCCCGCGGTCCGCTGCCAGCTCGCGCCACAAGGTGGCCAGTTCCTCCGGGTCACTCGCCACGATGTCGCCGGCCGCGGCGTCAGTGACGATGCGTGCGGCTTCCCCCTTCACCACAGCGGTGATGTGCCGGCCGACCGCCAGTACCTCATAGGTCTTGGACGGCACGGTGGTCTCGAAGGACTTCCAGTCGTCGCGCAAGGAGACGATGCAGGTGTCCGCCGATGTGTAGCGTTCCAGCATGGCGTCACCGGTCAGGGGCGGGTGGAAGGTGACAGGAGCATTCAGCTCACGGGCCAGCTTCTCCAGGGCCGGCCGCTGGGTGCCGTGGCCCACCATGTGCAGGTGCATCGAGTCGCCCACGAGGGCACTCGCGCGGATGGCGACGTCGAGCTTTTGGCTCTCGCCGTGGTTGCCCAGGTACAGGGCTTCGAAGACGTCCCGGACCGGTTCGGGCGGCCCCACCACGGGAATGGCGTCCAGGTGCACACCGTTGCTGACCGTCGCCACGTTGCGGACCCCACGCGAGCGCAGCGTGGCGGCGAATCCTTCGGTCACTGTGACTACGAGGTCCGCCCGGTGCTGGACGAAGTCCACCACATGCTCCACTACGCTCTTGACGCTGCCCTGGACCAGGCGGGCGTCGCGGGCCAGGTCTGGCCAGGCATCGCGCATTTCAACGATGAGGGGGACATGTCGCAACCTGGCGACGGCATAGCCGGCAGCAAGGGAGGGAAGGCCGGGGGCGGTGACAATAACGAGGTCGGGCTTGCGGACCATCATTCCGGCGGGAATCGACAACACGGCCGAAAAACACTGGTCCAACAACCGCGCCGCCCTGGAGTTGCCGTGGCGCAGGTACGGGACGTGGAGGATCTTTTCGGTGAACTGGCCGTTGCGGAGGCGAAACGGCCTGCCGGCCATCCAACGCGGGAGGGCCCGCCGGCCGAAAGGATAGTGCGCCACCGGAGTCACGACGTCGACGCCCCAGCCGGAGTGGGCGAACTCCTTGATCATGGCGGTCCAGCGCCGCTGCGGAGGACTCTGTTCAGGCCAGTAGGAGTGCGTGATGAGCGTGATCTGCAGTTTGTCTCTCACGGACTTCGGCGCAGTTGACTCCACGAGGGCTTCATCCTGCATGGAGGTCAGGACTTACCGGTGCGGGGAACGCCGGTGGCTTTTTTGGAGCCGATGAACCGGAAGTAGGCAAAGCCCAGGCCCAGCAGGACCAGCACGGTGATGGCCTGGACGGCCAAGGGGCTGCCGGTAGCTACGGCAACTGCAGCCTGGACCTCTGACTTCACCATCACGGGAGGTTCGGTGGGCGTTGCGATGACGGCGGGGGCTGTGGAGGGCGCCGGCGTCGGAGTGGGCGAGGGGGTCGGCGTCTCAGACGGGGTTTCCTGCACGGGTTCCACGGGCGCCGGGACCACGGGGGCCACGACCGGCGGTGTTTCGACGACTGGGGCCGGGACTACGGGAGCCACAACGGGCGGCGCTACCGGCGGGACCACGGGCGCCGGGATGGTTGCCACCGGCGCGGGCGGTGTCTCAACGGCCGGCGGCGGGGTTTCCACCGGAGGCGGAGTGAAGACGGGTTCGGCCGGCGTAGTCGGCGTAGGGGCTGGCCCCGGTTCGGCAGGCGTCGGGGAGGGTGAAATCGCCGTCGCCAACGGGCTAGGGATCACCAAGTCATCGGCGCTGGCGGCTGTTGCCGTGCCCATCACTGAAGCGGCCAGGAGCAGTGCTCCCAGCCCGGTCCGTATGGACTTCTTTCGGCTGCACGACGTCATCGACAGTCCCTCCCCCACAGTGCGAGATTGAATCAGGTGTGCGTTATGCGGCCAACACTAACGTCCTTGTCGGCAGAGCCCCAGTGATGCACGAGGTCCCAGTCTACTCGAAGGTAAGAGTCAGGCTGTTCATTGTGATGCTACCCGCACTCCCGAAAGTGTGGCCAGAGCGCCACGCGGACCGGGTTAGGCTGGATGAATGCTCCCGTTCAGCCGCCGTATTTCCGCCCGCATTGCCTTGGTTGCGGCGACCGCCGCGACCGGCCTGACTATGACGTCATGCTCGCCGGTGGTGGACGTAACACCCGCGAAGGATGCCGCGAACGCGGCCTGCGCGCCCATGATGTTGGCCCTTCCGGACGCAATCGGCGATGCCAAGCTGCGCAAGACGAATGCCCAGGCCACGGCGGCGTGGGGCGATCCATCCGCGGTGATCCTTCGCTGCGGGGTCAATGTACCGGGACCCACCACGGACCGCTGCGTAAGCGTGAACGGCGTCGACTGGGTCATCAAGGAGGGCAATCCGGTGTGGACGCTGACGACGTTCGGCCGCGAACCGGCCACGGAGATCCTGATGGATCCGGACAAGATCAGTTCGGCCACCGTCCTGGCAGACCTCGCCAACGCCGCGCAGAAGATCCCGGCAACCCGTAACTGCGTAGGCCAGGAAGACCTCCAGAACCTGCCGTCCAGTAAATAGGCCTGGCGCCCGCGAGTGGGCCCACGCCGGCAGGGTTCCCTGGCCGAAGCGGAGCGAGGTTAGGGTGCCGGTGGGTGGGCCCCCGCCGGCAGGGTTCCCTGACCGAAGCGGAGCGAGGTTAGGGTGCCGGTGGGGACTAGCGCAGGCCGGTCTTGCGGTGCAGTGCGAGGTGGATCAGCTCGTCGATCAGCTCCGCATACCCCAGGCCTGAGGCCTTCCACATCTGCGGGTACATGCTCTTGGGCGTAAACCCGGGCATCGTGTTGATCTCGTTGATGATCAGTTCGCCCTCAGGCGTGTAGAAGAAGTCGACCCTGCTCAGTCCCTCTCCGCCGACGGCGTCGAAGGCGACGGCGGCCAGTTCCCGGACCCGGGTGATCGCTTCCTCGGGGAGGTCGGCCGGGCAGCTGAGCGCGGCGGCGTCGTCCACGTATTTGGCGTTGAAGTCATAGAACTCGTGCCCGCCGCCGGCCACGGAAATCTCGCCCGGCATGGATGTCCGGGGAGCATCGGTTCCCCTGCCCTCCAGCACGGCGCATTCAATTTCGCGTCCCGTGATGCCGGCCTCGATGACCAGCTTGGGATCGTGCTCGCGGGCCGCCGCGATTGCGGCGTCCAGGCCCCCGAGGGAATCCACCTTGGAGATGCCCATGGAAGAGCCCGCCCGGGCCGGCTTCACGAACACCGGGAAGCCCAGCTGGTCCACGCGCTTGCGCACGGACTCCGGATCATTGCGCCACTGGCGGTCGGTCACGGCGATGTACGGTCCCACGCGGAGCCCGGCCGACTCAAAGACCACTTTCATGAAGTGCTTGTCCATGCCGACCGCGGACGCGAGCACACCGGCACCCACGTAGCGGGTGTCAGACAGTTCCAGGAGTCCCTGGATGGTGCCGTCTTCGCCGAACGGCCCGTGCAGCAGCGGAAAGACGACGTCCACTGCGCCGAGCTCCTGCGGGACAGTGTTCGGGGAGGCGACGATCAGCTGGTGCTCGCCGCCGATCTCGGCCAGTGCCACGGTCTGTGCCGACGGCGCCACTTCAGGCAGCGACGACGCCGAGAGCGACCACTCGCTCGTGGCGCCGGACGCCAAAACCCACTGGCCGGTCCTGGCGATTCCGATGGGGATGACGTCGTACTTGTCCTTGTCGATGGCGCCCAGGACGCCGGCGGCTGTCACGCAGCTGACGGCGTGCTCGCTGGAACGGCCGCCGAACAGCACCGCCACGCGGGGTTTGGACTGGCCCGTACGGCCTTCAGTGCTCATGTTGTTCTCTGACACGCTCAGTAATCGCCTTCGGGTTTCAGGTCCCGGGACAGCAGCAGCGGACCCAGTTCGTCTACGGACAATTTTCCGGCCAATACAGCGACGACCGCTGCCGTGATGGGCATGTCGACGCTAAGCTTGCCGGCGAGTTCGTGAACCGCCTGGCTGGACTTGATGCCTTCAGCCGTTTGCTTCATTTCGGCGGTGACCTGCTCGAGGGTCAGCCCCTTGCCGAGCAGCCTGCCGGCCGTGTGGTTTCGGGACAGCGGGGAGGAGCA
Source organism: Arthrobacter sp. NPDC058130 (assembly GCF_042884475.1). Lineage (NCBI taxonomy): Bacteria > Bacillati > Actinomycetota > Actinomycetes > Micrococcales > Micrococcaceae > Arthrobacter > Arthrobacter sp. NPDC058130. Next base: position 102,408 of record NZ_JBHVTV010000010.1, on the reverse strand, counting down.
CGTGGCCACGAGGTCACCCAGTCCGGCGAGTCCCGCCATGGTCCGGGCCTCCCCACCCAGGGCGAGCGTCAACCGGGACGTCTCGGCCAGGCCCCGGGTGATGACGGAGGCCTTGGTGTTGTCCCCCATCTGCTTGCCCTCGCAGATTCCCACGGCCAGGGCGATGACGTTCTTGACGATCCCGCCAATTTCGACGCCGACCACATCGTTCGTGGTGTACGGGCGGAAGTAGGGCGCGGTGCAGCTGCGGGCGATCCAGCCAGCCGTGACCGGATCCGTGCAGGCCACGACGGAGGCCGTCGGCTCTTCCCGGGCGATCTCCATGGCCAGGTTGGGGCCTGACACCACGGCCACCCGGTTGGCGGGCAGCTCAAGTTCCTCGCAGATGACCTCGCTCATGCGGGCATCGGTGTGCAGTTCGAGGCCCTTCATCAGGGAAACGACGACGGCGCCGGGCGCCAAATGCTGCTTCCAGGCCTGCAGTTGGGGCCGCAGGGTTTGCGCCGGAACGGCCAGGATGACCACTTCCGCGCCGGCCAGGACCTCCGCGACGTCTGTGGACGCGGTGATGCTGGAGGGAAGCGTGATCCCCTTCAGGTACTGCTCATTGCGGTGCAGGGTGTTGATCTGCGCCACGACTTCCGGGCGCCGGCCCCAGAGGCGGATGTTTCGTTCGACCCCGGAGGCGGTGGCGGCGTCGGCGACGACCTTGGCGAAGGTCGTGCCCCAGGAGCCTGCTCCCAGGACGGCCACGGTGGTGGCGGAATCGGATCCGCCGCTGGCCGCCGTCACGCGACGCCGTCCGGGTCAGTTCCCGTGGCGGCGCTCGTGTCTGCAGTCGTGCCCGTGTTCTTGCCGGCGCCCAGGTCGGCGCTGGGGCCTGTGCCGGTGCCTTCGGCTGTGCTGGAGTTGCTGTCCGTCTTGGTGCCGGCGGCCGCCTCCGGCGCGGCGTCAGCGCCGGCGTCGTTACCTGCGCCGGCGTCAGCGCCGGCAATGGTGGCAGTGCCCGGCGTTTTGCCCAGCTCGACCATACGGCCGTGCGTGGACTGGTTGTGCGCGGCCGGATCCCAGCGCTGCGCGGGCGGCTGTTCGCCACGCAGCTCCGCCAGGAGGGCCGTAATGGCGTCCATGATGACATTCGTGGCCGCCGTGAGCGTCGCCTTGTCCCGCGGGCGGCCTGCAAAGGCGCTCAGGTCCACGGGATCCCCCACCACCAGGCGGGAGGTCTTGCGGGGGAAGACGTAGAGACGCTTCGCATACCGCGGGAAGACCTCTTGGGCGCCCCAATGGGCCATGGGCACCACGGGAATGCCACTCTCCAGCGCCATGCGCGCGGCACCGGTGTGACCCTTCATCGGCCACAGCCCCGGGTCCCGGGTCAGGGTTCCCTCGGGGTAGATGACGATTGCCCCGCCTTCGTTCACGATCTCCTTGGCGAGCTGCAGCGAACGGTTCGCCCCCGTCGTCGAGCGTTCCACCGGGATCTGCTTGGTGGACCGCAGGACCGCGCCCACAACAGGCACCTTGAACAGGCCGGCCTTAGCAAGGAAGTGCGGCATCCGCTTCTGGTTATAGAGCATGTGCCCCACCACCAGGGGGTCGATCTCCGTGCAGTGGTTGGGCACGGCGATGAAGCCCCCGGCGGGGAGTTTCTCGAGGCCTTCCCACTTCTTGTTCATCAACAGGTTCATCAGCGGCCGGACGATCCCGGCGACTGCCACAAACGTGGCGTGGCTCTTGGCCGATTCCTTCACCAGGCCCCCGCTACTTGGCTGACGTGATGTCGAAATCGGCGCCCAGGCCCGCGAGCTTCTCGGTGAAGCGCTCGTAGCCGCGGTTGATGATGTCGATTCCCGTGACGCGCGAGGTGCCGGTGGCGGCCAGCGCGGCAATGAGGTGGCTGAACCCGCCGCGCAGGTCCGGGACATCAATGTCGGTGCCCTTGAGCTGCGCCGGTCCGGAGATGACGGCGGAGTGCAGGAAGTTGCGCTGGCCGAAGCGGCACGGCACGCTGCCGAGGCACTCGCGGTGGACCTGGATGTTGGCACCCATGCGGATCAGCGCGTCGGTGAAGCCAAACCGGTTCTCATAAACGGTCTCGTGGACGATCGAAACGCCCTCGGCCTGGGTCAGTGCGACGATGAGGGGCTGCTGCCAGTCCGTCATGAAGCCGGGGTGCACATCCGTTTCGAGGACCAGCGGGTTGAGCTTGCCGCCGCGGTGGTAGAAGCGGATGCCGTCGTCGCCGATGTCCATTCCGCCGCCGACCTTGCGGTAGGTGTTCAGGAACGTCATCATGTCGCGCTGCGTGGCGCCTTCGACAAAGATGTCGCCGCGTGTGACCAGGGCGGCAGAAGCCCAGGAGGCCGATTCATTGCGGTCCGAGAGGGCACGGTGGTTGTACCCGCCGAGGTCCCGGACACCTTCGATGCGGATGGTGCGGTCAGTCTGGACGCTGATGATCGCGCCCATCTTCTGCAGCACCGCGATGAGGTCCACGATTTCCGGCTCGGTGGCCGCGCCGGAGAGCTCGGTGATGCCTTCGGCGCGGGTGGCGCTCAGCAGGACCTGCTCAGTGGCGCCGACGGACGGGTACGGCAGGGCAATCTTGGCGCCCTTGAGCCCGTTCGGCGCGGAGATGTGGATGCCGCCGGGGCGCTTTTCCACGACGGCGCCGAACTGGCGCAGGACATTCAGGTGGTAGTCGATCGGACGGTCGCCGATCTTGCAGCCGCCCAGGTCCGGGATGAAGGCCTCGCCGATGGCGTGGATCAGTGGCCCGCACAGCAGGATCGGGATACGCGAATCGCCGGCGTGGGCATCGATGGCCGTGCTGGAGGCGGTCTTGGCGCCCTTCGGGTCAAGAGTCAGGTCGCCGGTGACGGGGTCCTTGTCGACCCTGACGCCGTGGAGCTGGAGCAGGCTTGTGACAACCTCGACGTCCTTTATTTCAGGCACGTTGCGCAACACCGACGGTTCGTTGCCCAGAAGGGCGGCAACCATGGCCTTGGGGACAAGATTCTTGGCCCCGCGAACGGTGACGCGGCCAGTTAGCGGGACGCCTCCGCGGATTGTCAGAACACTACTCATATACCGGTTTCCTCACGACTACTCGCCCCCAAATCCTTACAAAGGCTCCAGCTAAGCATAGGAGCATCCGTTACCGATCTGAAATACAGAGCGGTTCGACTGGCCTCGTGTTGGGTTTGCCTGGGCGGATATACGGGCCCGTGCGGCGCGGCATGTGGCGCCGCACGGACCGCGGTGTCAGCGAGGGCTGCCGCCGAGCAGGCGGGCACGCTGCTGTGGATCTTCCGCCGCTGTACAGGCCGCCACGGCCAGACCAAACGCACCGTCCAGCACCGCCCGGTCTGCAGAAGCGGATGACCCGTAGGCGGCGAACTCCGCTGTGTGGTGGGCTGCGCCGCCCACGTCGTAGCCGAGTAGCGGGTGGATGCTCGGCACCAGCTGAGAGACGTTGCCCATGTCCGTGGAAGCCACCGGCTTGGCGTCGGAAGTGACGTCCCTCCCCCGGACGGCCATCGCCGCGCGGTAGGCCTCGGAGAGGAAACTGTCCTGCCGCAGCTCGGCGTACGCGTTACCGGCAGGTGTGACCGTAACCGTGGCGGCACTGGCAAGGGCACCGGCCTCGAGGCAGCGCCGCACTTTTTCCTCGATCACCCGGAGCGTCGCAATGCTCGGCGAGCGCATTTCCACGCTGGCCCGCGCCCGCTCAGGGATAACGTTGACGGCGCTCCCGCCTTCCGTGACGATCAGCGACACGATGGAGCCTGGCGGAAGCTGCTGCCGGGCCAGGGCAATCGCCGTTTGCGCGACCACCAGTGCGTCCAGCGCGTTGATCCCTCCCGCCGGTGCCGCCGCAGCGTGTGCCGGCCGCCCCTCATACAGCACATCCCACATGCACATGGCCAAGGATGAACCGCCGATGACGTCCTCGGCGCCGGCATGGGCCATCATCGCCAGAGCCACGTCGTCGAAGAAGCCCTCCTCGATGAGATCCACTTTGCCCCCTGTCGTCTCCTCGGCGGGGGTGCCGAGCACCTTGACGGTGATGCCGAGGTCGTCCGCCACGGCGGCCAGTGCCAGCGCCGCCCCCACGGCACTGGCGGCGTTCACATTGTGTCCGCAGGCATGTCCAATGGCCGGCAGGGCGTCGTATTCGACGCAGAGGGCAACCACCAGCTCACCGCTTCCGTACCGGGCACTGAAAGCGGTCGGAAATGCAGGCTGGGGGCCGTCAAAACTGAAGCCGGCGGCCCGCAACAGCACGGCGGCCCGTTTGGCGGCCCGGAACTCTTCGCCGCTGAGTTCCGGATCGGCGTGGATCGCATGGCTCAGACGAAGAATCTTGGGCTGCCAGCGCTCCAATGCCGCGGAGATGCGGCCGTGGATCCCATCCCCGCAGGCAGGGGCAAGGCCTGCCTGTGTCAGCATTGCCGGGCTCACGGGAGGACCTCCGCTGGCTGACGCTTCGGGTAGCGTGCGGAGGCCGCCGCAGCGATCAATGCAGCCACTGCGAGCGCTCCCCAGATGGATAGGAGGCCGCCCTCAGTGATGCGCCCGGACTCCGCTGACGACGACGAGAGGAGCTTGACGACGGCGGCGCCCACCGCAATGCCGACCGAGAGGGCCAGCTCGTTGACTCCTGCCGCCGTCGAGGTTTCCTCCAGTGCCACACCCTCGACAGACAGCGAGCGGGTCCCGGCCTGGTACATGCCAAGGCTCAGGTTGAACATGGCGAACCCGACACAGTACCCGGTCAGGGAGGCGTGCGCCGCGATCATCGCCACAAAACCACCGGCCAGCAGCAAGCCCGCGAAGACCAGCGTGGCACGCTCGCCGAACACCTTGAGGGCCCGTGCGGTCAACAACGACGACACGAATGAGAGTACGGATGCGGCGGCAAGGACAATGGCAATCATGAGTGGGCTGAGAGCAAATCCATAGCCGGTCTTGTCCGGGTTGGCGTGCAGGAAAATGCCATTGGTTCCGAAGTAGCTGATGGACGCGAAGCCGAAGAAAAAGGTGGCCAGCGAGACTGCGCGGATACGCGGGTTCGCAAGCATGCGCAGATCCACGAACCTTTTGCCGCGCTCTGAGCTCCGGGCGTCTGTCAGGGCCCAGAAAGCCAGCAGTACGAGTCCAACCAGACCGGATCCGAGCGTCCGCGCATCGAGCCAGCCCCAGTCCGGCCCCATCGAAAGGGCGACGACAAAGCCGATCAGGCCGACGGAACAGGCCAGCAGGGGCACCAGGGCAATGCCCTCTCGGGTGGGAGTTCCGGCGTCGGGCAGCAGGAACGAACATACAAGGGCCGCGACGGCGAACGGAACCGCCACCCAGAAGCCGAGCGTGGGATCGCTGACCCCCACAATCCCCGCCAACAGTCCGCCTGCGCCGACCATGATCATGAGCATGCCTATCATCACGCTGACCCCGGTACGGGTGTGAGCTGGGCTGCTGACCCGCAGGATTCCCATCATCAGCGGGATGAAGCCCACGACGCAGGTGAGCAGCACGACGCCCACGGTCACGGTCGCCAGGGACGGCCACAGTGCCATCATGAGAACTCCCGCAGCGACTACCGCTGTTGAGCAGCGGAGCACCAGCCGGTAGCCGTAATTGTCTCCGAGCCGGGCGATGATGGGCGTGAGCACGGCGAAACTGACGTTGGAGATCAGGAAGATACCGTTGATGGTCGGATCATCGATCGACAAGACCGGCCCGAGGGCGGGCAGGATGGGGTTCAAGTACCCCTGGGTGACGCCGCTGAGCGATTCGATCACGGCCATCGCCACGACCATGCCGGTGATTGCCCGGCGGGTGACGGCCGCCGTCGTCGGTGGGGCTGTTTTGCTTGTCATGTTCTTCCTTGGGATTCGGGGCGCTTCGCCTGGGGTGATGCGAGTCACAACGTTATCCTCGGCACCATCCCTGGCCCCGATATTGATCTAAAACACCAATGCATCGAAAAATCTGAAACAATCAGCCATGATCTCCGAATTGGATCTCGAAATCGTAAATGCCCTGCAGATCAACCCGAGGGCCGACTGGGCTCGAGTGGGGGACGTCCTCGGCCTCTCCGGACCCACCGTCGCCCGACGCTGGAACGCGCTCGCGGAACAGGGACTCGCGTGGATCACCCCGTCTCCAGGGCCGCGGTACCTCAGTGCCGGCTGGTCCGCGTTTGTCTTTCTGTCCTCGGTGCCGGGCGAGCACGAGGCCCTCATCCAGCGGCTCTGCGCAGAACCCGCCTTTGGGACGGTATCCCTGGTGTCAGGAGCTCACGACTTGTTCGTGGACTGCTTCGCTTCAAGCCATGAAGAACTTATGGCGATTGTCACGGGCGCTTTCGCGGACCTGCCGGGTCTGACGCGCAGGGAGGTCGTCTTCGTCACGCAGCTTTATCGGCAGGCCTCGGAGTGGCGCAGCGGGACACTGGAACCAGCTCGGGCGCGGCTCATGGCGAAGGAGTCCGCCCCGCCACCACCCGCCTACGCCCCTGACCGGCTTGACGCCGCCCTGCTGGAGGAGCTCGCTCGCGATGGGCGGGCCAGTTGGGCAGAGCTGGGCGCTGCCTCCGGGGTGTCGCCCCAGACGGCCCGACGGCGGGTGGAACGGTTTCTGGCGTCCGGCTACATGACGATGAGGTGCGATACTTCCGTCGCCGGCCAGCAGGGCCTGCGGGAGGTGAGCCTGAGTCTCAACGTTCCTGCGACCCATGTGGACTCCATTGGCCGATACTTCGCCGGACTGCCAAGTTGCCGCTTGAGCGCACAGGTTCTGGGTACCCAGAACCTCTTGGTGACCCTCTGGGTCCGCGACTATCTCGAAGTCCAAGGGCACGAGCGGGAACTGGCAGCCCGGGCGCCGGGAAGCACGGTGATCACCCGGCAGGCTGTGGTGCGCACCTACAAACGGCTCGGACATCTGTTGGATGAGTCGGGGCGCAGCCGGGGTGTAGTCCCCCTGCCCCTGTGGCGGGAGGACTCGGCTCACGCCTTGCGTCGCCACGATGATTCCTGATGGGGGCGTCAAAAGGTAGGGCCTGCGGCGTCGGACGGCGCGGCGCGCCCGGCGCCTAAGTCTGAGGCGCAACAATACTGACGCCGATGGCCACACATGTGATGACCTCACCGTCCGAGTACCAGGCAGGATGCGCGGCTTCAGTACCACGTACAGGGCAGCCGTGCCCACGGCCAACGGCATCTGCAGGCCATTATCTGCAGGGCATTTAGGTTTCCGCAAGGCAATTACCGGGCCTCGGGACTCTGCACCCAAAAATGTCGTAGGTCGCAGGGACACTTGATTCATGGACGGCAATCAGGGGCCCGAAGTGGTTCCGGCAGGACACGGCGACACTCGCTTCAGTGCCGCCGGACGCGCTGCTGCTTCCGGGCCGGCGGCGGCGCGCCGTGTCGGCCGGTCCTTCACGGCCGACACCGCCGTCCCCGCCGTGTCTGCCGCCGTCCCCGCGTCTGCGGACGCTGCCTGGATCATCGACCGGATCCGGGTGCTGGAGGACGTGAAATCGGCGGCGGCGGCTGAACAGGCCCGCCTGGCCGTGGAGTTCGACCTGCTCCAGCGCCGCGCCCAGGCCGACGCCGGCATGCCCGCCAAGGATCTCGGCGCCGGGATCGGCGCGCAGATCGCCCTCGCCCGGCGCGAATCCCCCGCCAAAGGCGGCCGGCTCCTCGGCCTGGCCAAAGCGCTCGTGACCGAGATGCCGCACGCCCTTACCGCCCTGGAAACCGGGATGTTGAACGAATGGCGCGCCACCCTGCTGGTGCGCGAGACCGCGGGCCTGGCCGCGGCGGACCGGGCCGCCGTCGACGAACAGCTCGCCGCCGACACCGGCACGTTCGACGGCGTAGGCGACCGGTCCCTGGTGGCCACCGCCCGGGCCGCCGCGTACCGGCTCGACCCCCGCACCGTCACCCAGCGCGCCGCGCACGCCGCCACCGACCGGCACGTCAGCCTCCGCCCGGCCCCGGACACCATGTGCCGGCTCAGCGCCCTGCTCCCGGTCGCCCAGGGCGTCGCCGTCTACACCGCCCTGGCCCGGCACGCCGAGACCCTCCGCAACGCCGGCGACCCGAGGGGCCGGGGGCAGCTGATGGCCGACACCCTGGTCGAACGCGCCACCGGCACCCCGGGCGGGATCACCGGGGTCGAGATCCAGGTCGTCATCACCGACCGGAGCCTCCTCCAGGCCGACTCCGAACCCGCCCGGCTCCCGGGCTACGGCACCGTCCCCGCCGGCTGGGCCCGCACCCTCATCAAAGGCCCCAACCCCGACCCTGCCAGTGCGCCGGGCGCCACCGCCGACGGATGCCCGGGGCCCGCGAGTCCGCATAGACCCGGCGGCGCAGCCGGTGATTGCCCGGGTGCCGGGCGTCCAGAGAGACCCGGTGACATGGGCGGAGCTCCCGCCGATGACACCGCGTACAAAGTCTGGCTCCGACGGCTCTACACCCACCCCGGCAGCGGGGAGCTCGTCGCGATGGACTCCCGCGCCCGGATCTTCCCGCCCGGGCTCCGCCGCTTCATCCAGGCCCGGGATGACACCTGCCGCACCCCATACTGCGACGCGCCGATCCGCCACCTGGACCACATCACCCCCTGGCACCACGGCGGCCAAACCACCCAGAGCAACGGCGCCGGACTCTGCGAAGCCTGCAACCACACCAAGGAAGCCCCCGGCTGGACCGCACGCCCCGTCACCACACCAGGGTCGGCCAGCGGAACCGGCACGGGTAGGCACGCCATCGAACTCACCACCCCCACCGGCCACACCTACAAATCCACCGCCCCGCCCCTGCCCGGAACACCGCTTGCAGCTGGCGCGCGTTCCGGCATTCTCCCGGTGGGGAACGCGCTGTCCGCGGCAAGCCTGTTGGCACCGTTTCCCCGAGGGACGGGCCTCCCCGAATCCCGATACCGGAGCCTGCTCCGGCATCGGGCGAAGGCACTCAAGCTCGGTTAACGGCCTGCGGCTGCGGTGGCATAGGACGGGTGAACTTCGTGTTGGAGGGCCAGCCCATGAGAGCTGCGAGCACCAGACCCGCAAAAAAGCGAGTGCCGCCGTCGAGTCTTTCAACTCGACGGCGGCACGTCATAAGTACGCCAAAGACCGAAGCCCAAGGGGCCCGGGGTTCTCGGTTCTCGCCCCGTTACCCCAGGCTGGTAGCCCTGGGAGGGAGCCTCAGGACAACCGGGCGGGCAGCGTCTTGGGCTTGAAGGAGGGCCGGGTGGCCTCGTACGCCGTGATGTCGGATTCGTGCTGCAGCGTCAGCCCGATGTCATCCAGGCCTTCCAGGAGGCGCCACCGTGTGTAATCGTCAATCTCGAACGGAGCCACAATGTTGCCGCACTGCACGGTCTTGGACACGAGGTCCACCGTAACCTCGGTGCCGGGGGCGTTCTCAAGCTCCTTCCAGATGAGCTCAATGTCATCCTGGGCGACCTCGGCGGCGAGCAGGCCCTGTTTGCCGGAGTTGCCGCGGAAGATGTCGGCAAAGCGGGAGGACAGGACCGCCTTGAAGCCGTAGTCCTTCAGCGCCCAGACGGCATGCTCGCGGGACGAGCCGGTGCCGAAGTCGGGGCCTGCCACCAGAACGGACCCCGCGTTGAACGGCGCCTGGTTCAGGATGAAGGACGGGTCTTTGCGCCAGGCGGCGAAGAGCGCGTCCTCAAAGCCGGTGCGCGTGATGCGCTTGAGGTACACGGCGGGGATGATCTGGTCCGTGTCGACGTTGCTCTGGCGCAGCGGGACACCGATTCCGGTGTGGGTGGTGAACTTTTCCATGGCGGATCCTTCGGGACTGTATGGATCGGAGCTAAGTGGATCGAGCTAAGTGAGGCTGTGCGGATCGGGGCAACAAGTCTGCGCGGCCGGGGCTACGCGGCGTCGACCCGGAGCGCCGCGGCCTCCGGGGCGGGGTCCAGATCCGACGGCGAACTCAGTGTGCCGCGGACCGCCGTCGCCGCTGCGACAACAGGCGAGACGAGGTGCGTGCGCCCGCCCTTGCCCTGGCGTCCCTCGAAGTTGCGGTTGGACGTGGAGGCGCAGCGCTCCCCCACTTCCAACTGGTCCGGGTTCATGCCCAGGCACATGGAGCAGCCGGCAAAACGCCACTCGGCGCCGAAGTCCTTGAAGACCTTGTCCAGGCCCTCGGCTTCGGCCTCGAGCCGGACGCGGGCAGAGCCGGGCACCACCAGCATGCGCACGGCCGGGTCCTTGGTCCGTCCCCGGACGATGTCGGCGGCGGCCCGGAGGTCCTCCATGCGGGAGTTCGTGCAGGAGCCCAGGAACACTGTGTCCACCCGGATCTCCTTCATCGGCGTGCCAGCCTCGAGCCCCATGTACTGCAGGGCGCGTTCGGCGGCGGCCTTGGCGTTCTCGTCGCCGAAGTCGTCCGGCGAGGGCACCTTCGCGGACAGGGACACGCCCTGGCCCGGGTTGGTCCCCCAGGTCACGAACGGTTCCAGGGTGTTGGCGTCCAGGTCCACCTCGACGTCGAACGCGGCGCCGTCGTCGGTGCTCAGCGTGTTCCAGTACTCGACGGCGGCATCCCACTCGGCGCCCTGGGGCGCGTGCGGGCGGCCGTACATGTAGTCGTACGTGGTCTGGTCCGGAGCCACCAGCCCGGCGCGGGCGCCGGCCTCGATGGACATGTTGCAGATGGTCATCCGGGCTTCCATGGACAGGGCACGGATGGCCGAGCCGCGGTACTCCAGCACGTAGCCCTGCCCGCCGCCGGTGCCGATCTTGGCGATGACGGCCAGGATGATGTCCTTGGCCGTCACCCCGGGGCGCAACGTGCCCTCGACGTTGATGGCCATGGTTTTGAACGGCTTCAGGGACAGCGTCTGGGTGGCCATGACGTGCTCCACCTCGGAGGTGCCGATGCCCATGGCGAGCGCGCCGAAGGCGCCGTGGGTGGAGGTGTGCGAGTCACCGCAGACCACGGTCATGCCCGGCTGCGTGAGGCCCAGCTGGGGTCCGACCACGTGGACGATGCCCTGCTCGGCGTCGCCGAGTGAGTGCAGGCGGACACCGAACTCCTGGCAGTTGTTGCGCAGGGTCTGGATCTGGGTCCGGCTCGTGAGATCGGCAATTGGCTTGTCGATGTCCAGCGTGGGAGTGTTGTGGTCCTCGGTGGCGATGGTGAGGTCCGGCCGGCGCAGCTTGCGGCCGGCGAGCCGCAGGCCTTCAAATGCCTGCGGCGACGTCACCTCGTGCACCAGGTGGAGGTCGATGAAAAGGAGGTCCGGCTGGGCGTTGGCTCCTTCGCCGTCCCCCTTGCGCACTACATGCGCGTCCCAGACTTTCTCGGCCAGTGTCTTTGCCACGGCCTGCTCCCTTCACTGCGGTAAGTAAATGTGCGTCCCTACGTGGGCTGTTACTTCCACTGAACCAGCACAGCCAAGTAATACGCCAGCGCGCTGACTTGCATCTCAGATAATGAGACGTCAATATCATTACATGGACAATTCTAGTGGAGTCGGTGTTATCGATAAAGCGGCCCATGTGCTTGACGCACTTGAGGCCGGCCCCACCACCCTGGCGCAGCTGGTGGCCGCCACGGGGCTGGCTCGGCCTACCGTGCACCGGCTGGCTCTCGCGCTGGTGCACCACCGGCTCGTGAGCCGCGACATCCAGGGCCGGTTTGTACTCGGAAGCCGCCTGGTGGAACTGGCTTCCGCAGCAGGCGAGGACCGCCTCATCGCCTCCGCCGGCCCAGTGCTGATGCAACTGCGCGACGCCACCGGCGAGAGCGCCCAGATCTTCCGCCGCCAGGGCGACTGGCGCGTCTGCGTGGCCTCCGCCGAACGACCCATCGGCCTGCGCGACACGATTCCCGTCGGCACCCAGCTGTCCATGAAGGCCGGCTCGGCCGCCCAGGTGCTGCTGGCATGGGAAGACCACGACCGCCTCCTGGAAGGCCTCCAGTCCGCACGTTTCACCCCCACCGTCCTGGCGGGAGTACGACGCCGGGGCTGGGGCCAAAGCCTGGGCGAACGCGAGCCGGGGGTCGCCTCCGTTTCGGCGCCGGTCCGCGGGCCGTCCGGACGCGTCATTGCCGCGGTGTCCATTTCCGGCCCGATCGAGCGGCTCACCCGCCAGCCGGGGCGGCTGCACGCCGAAGTGGTCTGCAACGCCGGCCGCATCCTGACCGAGGCGCTGCGCAAGACCAACGACTAAGTATGCTGTGCCCATGAAGAGCTATGCGGTATTCCTGCGGGGCATCAATGTGGGCGGCATCAACATCAAGATGGCCGATCTCAAGGTCGCACTGAAGTCGCGGCCGTTCTCGGACGTTAAGACGTTGCTGGCCAGCGGGAACGTCGTGCTGGCCAGCGAACTGGACCCCGCCGGCGTTAAACGGGAGTTTGAGGCCTGCCTGAGGGAATCCTTCGGCTACGACGCCTGGGTGGTGGTCCTGACCTCGGACCGCGTGGCCGCACTCGTGGAGGCGTGCCCCTACCCGGCCGACGACGCGTCCACCCACACCTACCTGACGCTCGCCTCGGATGAGGCCTCGCTCTCGGAGCTCTTCGAGGCAGGCAGCGCCCTGAAGGGGGCCGAGCTCACCCGGCTGGGCCCGGAAGCCCTAGCCTGGCTGGCCCCCACCGGCGGGACCCTGGAGAGCCCTTTCAGCAAGCTCTCCTCGAAGGCCAGGTACAAGGCAACCACCACCACCCGCAACCTTCGCACCATGGTCAAGGTCCGCGACGCCGCGATCGGGCTTTAGCCGGGGCAGGACCGCCCGAGGGGGCGCAGCGGGATCCACGCAACGCGCCGCTGGAACCGGGCGTGGATCCAGGCAATACAAAATCCAGGCATAGCAAAACGGCCCCGGGCTAATGCCCGGGACCGTTTCCGTTGTGACCCCAGCGGGATTCGAACCCGCGTTACCGCCGTGAGAGGGCAGCGTACTAGGCCGCTATACGATGGGGCCGCGTACTCTCCAGAACAGCATTTCTGCCGTTCAAGCCAAATGATTGTTTCATACATTTGGCCGTTGTTCCAAATCGGACGAACCGCTTTGAAACTTCCGAACACCTACGGAAATTCGCGGATTTCAGAGCTGGGATACCAGGACTCGAACCTAGAATGACGGTACCAGAAACCGTAGTGTTGCCAATTACACCATATCCCAATGGCACTTCAGGACCGGATGTTTAGGTCTAAACCTTCGCTCCCGGCGCCTCAGCACGAGTAATTACTTTACCCGAGAGTTTTCGCTTGCACAAATCGGGTCACCGACGGCGGGGTGGAGTAGCCCGGGCGGGCCGAACCCCAATCCGACCGCCGCGAAATCCTGGCCCACCCTTGCCAATCCGGGCGAAACAAGTTTACGCTCGGTAAGTTACCAACGAGTAACCACCCCTCCCCCACGTCGCTGAGGGCAGCTTTGCGTTCATTTTTCAGTGTTAGCTGCATCACAACGGCCGGGGTGGCCGGCAGCAGAGCCGCTGCTGGCGAGAACGTCGAGAGGAACCATCTGTGTCACAGAGTCGTGCCGCCGTCAGCAAGACCCGGACCCGCGCGCAGCAATTCGCCATCGCCACCCTGGCGCTGCTGCTCATCGCCCTGCTGGGGTTCTATACCCTCGTCACAGGCCGCATCACGGACGGTTCTGCGAAACTCAAGGATGGGGCGGCCCAGGCCTCGGCCGGAGCCAGCCAGTTGGAGGACGGCGCCGGGAAACTCGCCAACGGTGCCGGCCTGGCCGATACCGGGGCCGGCAAACTCTCCGCGGGGGCGGACAAGATCTATTCGGGCATCAGCACCAAGCTGGCGCCCGGGGCGGACAAGCTTCAGGCCGGTGCCGGCGACTTGGCCGCTGGTGCCGTCAAGATCCAAGCCGATGTGAACAGCAAGCTGGCCCCGGGTGTCTACAAAGTCGACGACGGGGCGCAGAAGCTCGCGGCGGGGGCCGTGCAGCTTTCCGCAGCGCTGACCCCGACGCCGGCGGGCAACGCCGAGAACAACCTCGCAGACGGAGCCACGCAGCTCGACGGCGGCGCCGCCCAGCTGGCCGCGGGCACCGTTGCGCTGGCAGGCGGAACCGAGCAGCTGAAGGGTTACCGGGGCGCCAACGCGAACCCGGAGGCCGGGACCGGGACTGCGGCACTGGCACAGGCCATGGACCTGCTGCAGGCCGCGGCGAATGACCCGGTCCAGGGCCTGGTGCCGCTCTCTGTGGTGAAGGACAAGATCGCCAAGATCACCGCGGGCGCGCACAAGCTGGACGCCGGCGCCAGCCAGCTGCAGGCCGGTGCGCAGCGGCTGCAGGATGGCGCGGGCCAGTTGCACGCGGGAACGGGCAAGCTCACGGCGGGATTCGCCACGCTGGCCGGAAAGCTCAACAGCCAGGACCCCGCCAGCCCGGGCGTCGTGCTGGGCACCCGGCTCCTGGCCGAGGGCACATCCAAGATCCGTGTCGGGATGGACGGCGTGCCCGGCGATCCCGAGCACCCGGGCCTGCTGAAGGCGTCCGCCCGGATGACCGACGGAAGTTCACGGCTTGCCGACGGAACCGCGGCGCTGAACGCCGGCATCAAGGGCGTTCCCGGCGATCCGGCCAGCCCGGGCCTGCTCGGCGGCTCCCAGGCGCTGGCGTCCGGCGCCGCCGAGCTCTCGGCCGGCAACACTAAGCTGGCGTCCGGCTCCTCGCAGCTGGCCACGGGGGCGGACAAACTCGCCGATGGCAACGCCCGGATTGCCGACGGCACGGGCACCCTGTATTCCGGGGCCGCCGCGGTGTCGCCTACCAGCATGGTCCGGCAGTCCGACGCCGCCGCGGCACTGGGACTCGTAGGGGTGCTGGCACTTGGCTCCGTTGGTGCCTTCCTGGCGCTGCGTAAAAAGCAGGCAGTCGCCCCGTAGGTTCTGGTGCCCGTTCCGTGCGGAACGGCTACGCCAGCAGCTCCAGCAGGGAGCCGACCTCGCGGCCAACGAAGCCCGGGGCCGGCTCCCCGCCGCGGTTCAGCCAGACTCCCAGGAGGCCGGCCGCCGTCGAGCCTTCCGCGTCGAGCAGCCGGTTGTCCCCGACGTACAGCGTTTCGCCGGGTCCGGTGCCGATCCGCCGGACACCCTCGAGGTAGATGGCCGGATCCGGCTTCGCGACGCCGACGGTGTCCGTGCCCACCAGGACGGTGATCCGTTCCAGTCCGGCGGCGTCCAGTTTCACGCGCTGGTAGTCGTGGACGTTGTTGCTTACGGCACCGTACGGGATGCCGGCGGCGTCGAGGGCATCCAGCAGCGGGCCGACGTCGTCGAACGCCCGGATGTAGCCGTGCTGGCGGCTCGCGTAGGAGCTCACCCAGTGGTGGGCCTGTTCGCCGTCGGCAAGTTCGACGCCGAAGTACCCCAGCGCCGCCCGGCCGCGGAGCAGCCGCTGCTCGTTGAACGTGATCTCACCGGCCAGGTACCGGTCGTAGAAGTGGGTGGTCTCGTGCGTGAAGATCCTCCCAAACTTCTCCCACCCGGCCTCGTCCAGGCCGGGCAGGAGATGCTCGCTGACGTCGCGGAGGGCGGACGTCATGGAGAATTCGAGGTCCACCAGGGTGTCATCGATGTCGAAGAGGATCCCTCGGACATCGCCTGCGCCCAGGCCTGCTGCCACCACGTCAGCCGCGGAAGGCCCGCAGGCGGGCGAGGGAGGAATCCTTGCCCAGGATGACCATGGATTCGAACAAGGGCGGGGAGATCCGCCGGCCCGAGACGGCCGTGCGGACCGGGCCGAAGGCCAGGCGCGGCTTGACGCCGAGGCCTTCCACGAGCGCCTCCTTCAGGGCGGCCTGGATGTTCTCGGCCGTCCAGTCGGCCACCGGCTCCAGTGCGGACAGGGCGGCGTCGAGCACCTCCGTGAGGTTCTCCGGCAGGCCCTTGCGGGCGTCGTCGGCGACGTCGATCGCGTCGTCGGCCTTGAACAGGAACGCAAGCATCTCGGGGGCCTCGCCCAGCAGCGAGATGCGCTCCTGGATCAGCGGGGCGGCCTCGGCCAGGATCTCCTCCTCGCGGGCAGTCAGGCTTTCCCCGACCAGGCCGGCGGCCTGCAGGTAGGGCACCAGGCGGCCGCGGAAGTCCTCCGGGTCGAGCATGCGGATGTGCGTGCCGTTGATGGCCTCGGCCTTCTTGATGTCGAAGCGGGCCGGATTGGCCAGGACATCGTTGACGTCGAAGTGCTCGATCAGCTGCTCCACGGTGAAGATGTCCTCGTCGGCGGACAGGCTCCAGCCGAGCAGCGACAGGTAGTTCAGCAGGCCCTCGGGGATGAAGCCGCGGTCCCGGAGCAGGAACAGGTTGGACTGGGGGTCGCGCTTGGAGAGCTTCTTGTTGCCCTCGCCCATGACGTACGGCAGGTGTCCGAAGACCGGCATGTAGCTGGCGACGCCGATGTCCATGAGCGCCTGGATCAGGACCACCTGGCGCGGGGTGGAGGAGAGCAGGTCCTCGCCGCGGAGCACGTGGGTGATCCCCATCAGGGCGTCGTCCACCGGGTTGACCAGGGTGTACAGCGGGGACCCGTCGGCGCGGACAATGACGTAGTCCGGGATGCTGCCGGCCTTGAAGGTGATCTCGCCGCGGACCATGTCCGTGAACGTGACGTCGGTATCTGGCATGCGGACCCGCAGAACGGGCAGGCGGCCCTCGGCCTTGAACGCGGCGAGCTGGTCCTCGGAGAGCTCCCGGTCAAAGTTGTCGTAGCCGAGTTTGGGGTCGCGGCCGGCGGCGCGGTGGCGGGCCTCGACTTCCTCCGGCGAGGAGTAGCACTCGTAGGCGTAGCCGGCCTCGATCAGCTTGGCCACGACGTCCTTGTAGAGCTCCAGCCGCTGGGACTGGCGGTAGGGCTCGTGCGGACCGCCGACTTCCACGCCTTCTTCCCAGGTGATGCCGAGCCATTTGAGGGCCTCCAGCAGCTGCTGGTAGCTCTCCTCCGAGTCGCGTGCGGCGTCCGTGTCCTCGATCCGGAACACAAAGGTGCCCTTGGTGTGCCGGGCGTGGGCCCAGTTGAACAGGGCGGTGCGGATCAGGCCGACGTGCGGGGTGCCCGTGGGCGACGGGCAAAACCGGACACGGACCGGGGTGTCAGCGGTGACTTCACCGGTGGGGGCAGCAAGGGCGGAGCTGGAAACGGCGTCGGACGCGGAAGCAGTAGTCATAGTGGTACCAACATTACCAATCCCTGCCATCGCTACTCGCCCGGAACACCGCTACGAAAACGGACAGCCGCACCGTGGATCCACGGTGCGGCTGTCCGATAGCGCCGCGAAAAGCTGAAATTGGTGCGAAAAGCAGTTAGCGGCGGACCACCGGGTTGGAGAGGCGGCCGATGCCCTCGATCTCCACCTCGTAGCGGTCGCCTGCCTGGATGGCGCCGACGCCGGCCGGGGTGCCGGTCATGATGACGTCGCCGGGCAGCAGCGTGAAGGCCTGCGAGACGATGGAGACGAGCTCCCGGACGCCGCGGATCATCTGGTTGGTGCTGCCGTCCTGGCGCAGTTCGCCGTTGAGCCGGCCCTGGATCTGCAGGTCTTCGGTGTCCAGCTCGGTCTCGATCCACGGGCCGAGCGGGGCAGAGGTGTCAAAGCCCTTGGCCCGGGCCCACTGCAGGTCCGTTTTCTGGACGTCCCGGGCGGTGAGGTCGTTGCCGCAGGTGTAGCCGAAGATGACGTCGTCCACCCGGTCCTCGGGCACGTCCTTGCAGATCCGGCCGATGACGACGCACAGCTCGGCCTCGAAGGAGATGTCCTCGGAGAACTCCGGCAGGACGATGGGATCGTTGGGCCCAATCACGGAGGTATTGGGCTTGAGGAACAGCAGGGGCTGGGCCGGGACCTCGTTGCCCAGTTCCCGGGCGTGCTCCGCAAAGTTGCGGCCGACGCCGATGACCTTGCTGCGCGGGATGATCGGCGCCAGCAGGCGGACGTCCTCCAGCTTGTGCTTCATGGGGGTTCGTTCCACGCCGTGGAAGAACGGGTCGCCCTTGATGACAGTGACTTCCTCACTGCCGGGCTCACCTTCCACGACGCCGTAGAGGGGATCAGAATCGACTACAAACCGGGCGATACGCATGGTTCCTACCCTACCGTCCCGTCAGCCACCGGGGCGTTTGCGACTGCCTCCCCCGGATCCAGCGCTGCCCGCTTCACAGGCAATTCAGCTGCGCAGGTAGTCCAGCTGCGCAGCGACGGAGAGTTCCGCGGCGCGGCGGACGGGCGGGTCGACGTCGGCGTAGACCACGTCCGTGACGGCGGCGACGCCGGCGTCTTCGCCCAGCGCCGCGAGAGCCGCCCGGATCTGTTCGAGCCGGCCCTGCCGGTGGTCCCGGTAGGCGCGGGCGACGGCGTCGAGCGCGGGCAGCCCCGGCCCGTGCGCCGGCAGCACCGTGGCCGGGCCCAGGCGCTCCAGGGTCTCAAGGGACTCGAGGTAGTCGCGGAGGGTTCCGTCGGGGTAGTCCAGCACTGTAGTGCCGGAGCCCAGAATCGTGTCCCCGGTCAGCACCGAGCCGTGCGGGCCGTCATGCGGCAGGTGGAAGCACAGCGAATCCGCGGTGTGGCCCGGCGTCGCCAGGACCCTGATCTCGGTTCCGGCCGCCCGGATGGTTTCGCCGTCCTGCAGCGGGGGCGCGCCGTGGCAGTGGGCGGGATCAGCGGCCCGGACCGGCGCCCCCGTCAGCTCGGAAAACCTCGCTGCCGCCGCGGTGTGGTCCGCGTGCCGGTGCGTGATCAGGATGAGTTCGACCGGCCCGTCGCCGGCCAGCGCCTGCAGGTGCGGCTCGTCGAGGGGCCCGGGGTCCACGGCGACGCTGCCCGCCGCCCCCGGCGCGGCAATGAGATAGGAGTTGGTTCCGGCCAGGCTCATGGGGCCCGGGTTCGGGGCGAGGCGGAACCGGGTCAGTTCGCTGCTGCGGACAATGCCACTGGAGTTCTCGGAAGTCACTTCTCCATCCTTGCACTGAACCCAGCCTTGCACCGGGGTCCTGGTCTGTCCGTCATCCTCAGACGAGCAGCAGGACGGTGATGACCAGCGGCAGGGCGGCCTCGGCAATGGCATTTCCCCAGAGCCGCCGTTCGGAGAGGAACAGGATCAGGCCAAGGGCCACGTGGGCCGCGCACGTGAACATCAGGAGCGCCTCGCCGGCTGCGGCGTCCGCTCCGCCGAGGACAATGGCGCCCGCAATGGCACCGATCCCCCAGATGACGTTGTAGAAGCCGAGGTTGAACGTCCACAGCCGGACCGTTTCGACGTCGTCCGGTTTGACGAGGAAGAGGCGGTGCAGGCGCTGGTCGCGGATGAAAAAGGATTCCATGACGCCGACACTGATGAGCAGGACGCCGAAGACCACGCCCAGAACTTGGATCAGCCCCGTCATGTGCCCATTGTGCACTGCGGGCGGACGGGTGAAAAGGGCCCAAAGGGGTCCGGGTCTGGGACTGCAGACGCCGACGGCGGCCCGTCACCGCAGGGTGGGGACCGCCGTCGTGCCGTATTTTCAGTCTCTAGGCCAGGCGGGTCAGCCAGCCGTGGGTGTCTTCCACGGTGCCGGTCTGGATCCCGAGCAGCTGCGCGCGGATGGCCATGGTGGTCTCCCCCGCAGTGGCGTCCTCGGAGCCGATGAACTCGGTGGCGTCCTTGAGCACTCCGATGGGCGTGATGACCGCGGCTGTCCCGCAGGCGAAGACCTCGGCAATGTCACCGGAGGCAACGCCGTCGCGCCACTCATCCAGGGTGATCTTACGTTCGGTGACTTCCCGGCCCATGTCCTTGGCCACCTGCATCACGGACATCCGGGTGACACCTTCGAGGATGGTTCCGCTGAGCGCGGGGGTGACCAGCGAGCCGTCCTTCATGACGAAGAAAACGTTCATGCCGCCGAGTTCCTCGACCGCGTTGTCGTTGAAGTGGTCCAGGAACAGGACCTGCTTGCAGCCGTGCGCCTCGGCTTCCTGCTGGGCGATCAGGGAGGCGGCGTAGTTGCCGCCGCACTTGGCGGCGCCTGTTCCGCCGCGGCCGGCACGGGCGTATTCGCGCGAGATCCAGATGGAGACGGGCTTGAGCTCGCCGCCGAAGTAGTTGCCGGCCGGGGAGGCGATCACGCGGAAGGAGACCTCGCGCGCTGCCCGGACGCCCAGGAAGGCCTCGGTGGCGATCATGAAGGGCCGCAGGTACAGGGCTTCGCCGTCGCCGGAGGGCACCCATTCCTTGTCGGCCGCCACGAGTTCGCGGATTGCGCCCAGGAAGTATTCTTCAGGGAGTTCGGGCAGGGCCAGGCGACGGGCGGACCTGTTCAGCCGGGCGGCGTTGGCCTCGGGCCGGAAGGTCCAGATCGAGCCGTCGGCGTGGCGGTAGGCCTTGAGGCCCTCGAAGATTTCCTGCCCGTAATGCAACACTGCGGCGGACGGGTCCAGGGAAATCGGGCCGTAGGGCTCAACCCGTGCGTCGTGCCAGCCACCGTTGCCTGCGGCGTCGACGCTGTAGTCGACAATGGCGGTGTGGTCGGTGAAATAGTCGCCGAATCCCGGGTTCGCCAGGATGGCTGCACGCTCTTCAGCAGACTTCGGGGTCTCCGAGAGGTGCTGGGTGAATTCGACGCCATGGGCAGTCTGAGTCATGGTTCCTCCACGATCGGCTGCCTGGTGTGGGAACGTGGTTCACCCTCGGACCACGGCAGCATATTGGTGATTCGAAACAAGCTTACGCCCGTTGGCAGCGGGGTTTTGCGTCCCCGCGGGGCACCCCACGGCGCCGCCGGCAGGGCACGCTACAGCGCACCCTGGAGACCAGCGCCTACAGCGCCGCCGCGATGGCGTCGCCGATCGCGCTGGTGCTGCGGAAGGCGCCGTCGCGGGCTTCGACGTCGGCCGTTACGGCGGCCTCGATCTTCCGGGCGGCGGCGGCGAAGCCGAGGTGGTCGAGCAGCAGCGCTGCGGAGAGGATGGCGGCGGTGGGGTCGGCCTTCTGCTGGCCGGCGATGTCCGGGGCGGACCCGTGGACGGGCTCGAACATGGACGGCGCGGTGCGGTCCATGTTGAGGTTGCCGGAGGCGGCCAGGCCGATCCCGCCGGTGACGGCTGCCGCGAGGTCCGTGATGATGTCGCCGAACAGGTTGTCGGTGACGATCACATCGAAGCGGGCCGGATCGGTGACCATGAAGATCGTGGCGGCGTCGACGTGGAGGTAGTCGTGGGTGACCTCGGGGAACTCCTGCGCCACGGCTTCGACGGTGCGCTTCCAGAGCTGGCCGGCGAAGACCAGGACGTTGTGTTTGTGCACGAGGGTGAGCTTCTTGCGGGGGCGTTCGTTGGCCCGGCGGAATGCGTCGCGGACCACCCGCTCCACGCCGTGGGCGGTGTTCAGGGACACCTCGGTGGCCACCTCGTGGGGGGTGCCGGCGCGCAAGGTGCCGCCGTTGCCCACGTAGGGGCCTTCGGTGCCTTCGCGGACCACGATGAAATCGATCTTGCCGGGGTTGGCGAGCGGGCTTCCGACGCTGCCGTACAGGCGGGAGGGCCGCAGGTTGACGAAGTGGTCCAGGCTGAAGCGCAGCTTCAGGAGGAGTTCGCGCTCGATGATGCCGGAAGGAATCCGGGTGTCGCCGGGGGCCGCCCCGACGGCGCCGAACAAGATGGCGTCGCGCGTGCGCAGATCGGCGAGGGTGGCCGCGGGCAGGGTCTCCCCCGTCTCGAGCCAGTGCTCCGCACCCAGCTTGTAGTGGGTCTGCTGGAGCACGATCCCCTCGGCGGCCGCGGCCTTCTCGAGGACTTTCAGGGCTTCGGCCGTGACCTCCGGGCCGATGCCGTCGCCCGGGATGACTGCCAGATCAATCGTGGATGCGCTCATGATTTCAGCGTAGCCAAGTCATCCACATTCTGGTCAAGTCGTCTCACTATCCGAACTCCAGCCGGGACGAAGAACGCCCGCCCGCGGCGCCGGTGGGGGCGGTGCGGGCGGGCGTTACTGTGCGGGTCCGGCGGCTAGCCCTCGGCGGGTTCCTCGTACTTCGGGAACACCGGAGCCGGGGCCGGCAGTTCGGTGCCGGCAACGATCGGCGTGCCGACGGCCGTGAACTGGCGCGGCCCGCCCTCGGGCTGGCCGAGCGTGTGCAGGATCGCCGCCGTCGCCGTCGGCATGACCGGCTGGGCAAGGATTGCGACAATCCGGAGCACCTCGAGCGTCACGTAGAGCACCGTGTTCATGCGTTCGACGTCGGTCTTGCGCAGCACCCACGGGGCCTGCTCGGCGAAGTAGGCGTTGGTGTCCCCGAGGACGGTCCAGATGGCCTCCAGCGCGCGGCTGAACTCCTGCTTCTCAAACGCGGCGCGGGCGGCGTCCAGCAGTCCGTTGGCCTGCTCGAGCAGCGCGGTGTCCTCGGCGGAGAACGCGCCGGGCGCCGGCACACGGCCCTCGCAGTTCTTGGCCACCATGGACAGGGACCGCTGGGCCAGGTTGCCGAAGTTGTTGGCCAGGTCCGAGTTCATCCGGCCCACGATTGCCTCGTGGTTGTAGTTGCCGTCCGCCCCGAAGGGGACCTCGCGCAGGAAGAAGTAGCGCACCTGGTCCAGGCCGTACTGGGCCACGAAGTCCGCGGGCGCCACCACGTTGCCCAGCGACTTGGACATCTTGACGCCGTTGTTCTGCAGGAAGCCGTGGATCATGATCCGCTTCGGCAGTTCGAGCCCGGCGCTCATGAGGAACGCGGGCCAGTAGATGGCGTGGAAGCGGGAGATGTCCTTGCCGATCACATGGACATCGGCCGGCCAGAACTTCTTGAAGGACTCCGAATCCACCTCCGGGTAGCCGACGCCGGTCAGGTAGTTGGTGAGGGCGTCCACCCACACGTACATGACGTGCTTGTCGTTGCCGGGCACCGGTACGCCCCAGTCGAACGTGGTGCGGCTGATGGAGAGGTCCTCCAGCCCGCGCCGGACGAAGCTGATGACCTCGTTGAAGCGCGACTGCGGTGCGCCGAATTCGGCGTGGGCCTCGTAGAGCGCGAGCAGCTTGTCCTGGTAGGCGGAGAGCCGGAAGAAGTAGCTTTCCTCGGCCGTCCACGTCACCTCGGTGTCCGATTCGCGCGAGTAGCGGACGCCGTCGTCCTTCACGACCGTCTCGTCCTCGACGTAGAACGCCTCGTCACGGACCGAATACCAGCCCTCGTACTTGGACAGGTAGATGTCCCCGTTGGCTTCCATCTTCTTCCAGATGGCCTGCGACGCCGCGTAGTGGTCGGCGTCCGTGGTGCGGATGAAGCGGTCGTAGGAAACCCCCAGGGCGGCGTGCGCCGCCTTGTAGATCTCGGCGTTCCGGTCCACGAGTTCCTTGGGCGTCAGCCCTTCCTTCTCCGCGGTCTGGGCGATCTTCATGCCGTGCTCGTCCGTTCCGGTCAGGAAGAAGACGTCATACCCGTCCAGGCGCTTGAAGCGGGCCATCGCGTCGGTGGCGATGTACTCGTAGGCGTGGCCGATGTGCGGCACGCCGTTGGGGTACGTGATGGCCGTGGTGATGTAGAACGGGGTTTTTTCAGAAGAAGTCACGGTCTAAATCTAGATCAGTTCTGTGAGGGTATCGCTCTGGCGGACGAGTTCGTGGTCATGTGAAGCGACCAGCACGGCAATGCCGTCCGAGGTGGTGTCCTTGAGGATGCTGATGATGCGGTTGGCGGCGGCGCGGTCCAGGCTGGCGGTGGGCTCGTCGACCACCAGGACGCGGGTGCCAAGGATGAGCGCCCGGGCGATCGCCACGCGCTGGCGTTCACCGCCGGAGAGCTGGGCCGGGCGGTGGCGCATGCGCCGGCCCAGGCCCACCAGGTCCAGGAGGTCCTTGGCCATGTCGCGGCGCTTCTCCACCTCGCCGTCGGGCACGGCCGGCAGCAGCACGTTCTCCAGCGCGCTCATCCCGTCGATCAGGGCACCGCCCTGGTCGACGTAGCCGATCAGGGCCCGGCGGCGGTCCGAGATCTCGTCGTCGCCCATGGTCTCGAGCGAGTCACCTTCCCAGAACACCCGGCCCGACGTCGGCAGGGTCAGGCCCGCGCCGACGGTCAGGATGCTGGTCTTGCCGGAGCCGGAGCGGCCGGCTACGCAGTGCATCTCGCCGGCATGCAGCGTCATGTTGAAGTCGTCCACGACGTTGACGGCCTCGGCACCGCCCTTGCCGCCGCCGTAGTGGATGGTGATGTTGCTCAGTTCCAGCGGGGTGGCGTGGTCCGTGGCCTTCAGGATCGTGTTGGCGCGGGTCTTGTGCGCACCGCGACGGGTGCTGGCGGTCATCCGGTCGTGTGCCTCCCGGTCAAGGTTCAGCTCGTTAGTCATTGGACCACTTTCGTTGCAATCGGAATCCAGCAAAGTACAGCCACAAGACCGGCAATTGCGGCCCACAGTGCGGCATAGGGGGCAAGGAGAAGGCCGATGCCGAGGGCGCCCACGACACCCAGCGGCAGCGCGACGGTTCCCACCATGGCATTTTCAAAGAATCGGACCTGGCCCAGCATGTCCGGGTTCCAGCCCATGGCCCGCAGCGTGCCGAGGTACTGGCGCTTGGCCTGCAGCTCGAAGCGCCCGGTGACCATGGTCAGGAGCAGGCCGACGGCCACACCGGACACGGCCAGGATGATACTCGGAAGCGCGATGCTCGCCGCGGCCAGCCCGCTGAGTGCACTGGCGCCCGCGGCCCGGGGAATGTCGATCAGCAGGGCGACCAGTCCGCCGACGGCGGCGGCGAACACACCGACGGCCACGGCGAGCGAGATGGTGTTGAACTTGTTGGTGCTCAGCTGCCGGTTGGCAAAGGTCAGCGGGGAATCGACCGCGATAAGCCGTTCATCGTGTTGCGGCTCCTGGTCCACTTCGTCGCGGTGGCGCAGCTGCTGCGCAGCGATGAACGCCGCACCCACGTACAACACCAGGACCGACGCCGAGACCACCGCGGTGGCGGTACTCCAGCTGATCAGGCTCAGCGCGGTGCCGGCGACGGCCAGCAGCGCGGCGCCGACGCCGAATTCGGCGAGCACCCAGGAGCGGATCTTGCGCTGTGTCCAGCCCATGGCACGCAGGGTGCCGGCCTCGCTGCGCCGTTTGCGGATGTAGCTGACCGTGGATGCTCCGGTCAGCAGGGCGGCGCCGCACAGGGTCAGGAACAGCAGGGTCACGTTCGTGGCGGTCAGGGAGCCGGAGACGGCGTCCGCGGCGTCCTGTCGGACCCACGACTGCTGCACGGTGCCCAGCGGCGATTCCTTGCCGGCGTCGTCCTTGGAGTAGCCGGGAACGGCGATGTTGGCGTCCTCGCGGGCCGAACCGGCCACCACGGTGGCCTGCAGGCCCATGTCGCGGATCTCGTTGGCGAGCTTCTCCACCTCGGGCTGCGCCTGCTTCCAGCTGCCGGGGACCTTGGCCCGGACGCGCACGGCGTCGATTACGGAGGCGTTCTGCTCGTAGCCGCGGGCGGCGGCGAGGCCATAGAAGTCGGTGATGGCGCCGGCGGACTGGCTGACCAGGCCCGTGGCGCTCAGGGAGGGCTTGAGTTCGGTGTTGGCGGTGTCACCGGACGCGTCCTTGGTCAGGGTGAACGGCGCGGGGTCATAGCCGCCCAGGGGCAGCCGGTTGACGTCGCCGGCAGCTTCCTTGACCTGTGCGGGGTCGAACGTGCCGTAGACCATGGCCAGCGGGGTGGCCAGCTTCTTGCCGGTTTCGAGGTTCTGCCGGTAGGAGCGCTCGTCCACGGGGTTGCGCTGCGTCTGGTCGACGGCGGCACCGTTTGCGGCCTTGTCCGGCAGCCGGTTTACGGTAACCCAGTCACCGGGTGTGGCGCTCTTGTTCGCGGCTCCGTTGGCGGCGGCGTCGCCGTCCTTGTAGGCGGGCGCGGCGGCAAAGTTGGTGGTCCAGGTGGCCGGGTTGTAGAGGCCCTGACTGAAGGATCCGGTGTCGCCCATGAGCTGCGAGAGGTCCTTGGACCCGGGCCAGGCGAGGGCGAACGGGGACTTGGAAACGAACGGCAGGTAGTCCTTGTCCAGCGAGCGGGACACCGTGCCGACGTCCTTCGTGACGTTGCCGGAGTCGTCGATTTCCTCGATCTTGACCGAGTACTTCAGGTCAACGGCGGTGCCCGAGCGCACGATCAGCGGGATGGCCTGCGAATCGGCGGTGAGCTGGCCGTCGCGCTTGGCCTGCTGGTACTGGGTCATCAGCGGTGCCCAGTACTTGAGCTTGACGCCGAGGAAATCCGGGCCTTCCTTGAGTTCGTCCATGCTGATGCCGTTGGTGAAGAGGCTTTCGAAGTGCCTGCCGATCGCGCCGGCGTTGCGGGCGTCGGCCGGCGGGGCCTTCTCCAGCGGGGACAGGAAGTCACCGGCCGTGCCCAGCAGCGCGCGTTCGGAGACGGGGTCGACGGCGACCACGGACTCGGTGACCTGCGGCGCCATGGGCAGGGATACGGAGAGGTTGAAGAGGTTGTGCTCGGAGCCGCCGGCCGGGGTGGGGAACTTGATGCCGGTCTCGCCCTCCGGGCCCTGGATGCGGACGTTCTGGCCGCCCTCGACCTGTTCCTGGACCAGCCTCGCCTTGCCGAGGGAACCCTCTGCCGTGGTCTTGAAGAGCGTCTGGTCGGAGTGGCCGTCAGAGCTGACCGCGCTGGCGGTGAGGCGGTATTTCTTCGGCGTGTCGCTCAGGACCGATTCCGCGGCCGGCCACTTGCTCGGGTCGGTGGCGGTCGGGTCGCCGGCGGTTCCCGCAAGGCCCGCGTTGAAGCCGAGGTAGTCGGTGGCGTCAAGCCGCGGCGACTCAAGGTTCTGCGTCACGCGCGAGACCAGGCTGATGGGCGCGGCCACCGAGGTGCCGGAGAGCTTGCGGATCGAATCCAGCTGCTCGAAGCTGATGCCGCCCTGGCCGGTGGCGATGTCCGGCTGCATCAGGCCGCCGTTATCATCGGCCTTGGCCTGCACCAGGACGTCATAGAGCCCCCGGGAATTTTGGTCCACGGTCCTGCTCAGTGCCGCCTGGGACTGACCCTGGACGAGCACGGACAGGCACATGGCCACGATCAAAATGGACGCGGTCAGCAAAAGCACTCTGCTTCTGATGAACCTCTGGACGGCGTTCATTGGGCTCCTGAAAGCTGGATTGCGTGCGCACGCCGCAGTTCATTTCCTGCGGAATTGAAGGCGTCCCGTGCCGGGCGTGCAAAAGTAAAGGCCGGTCTGCCGGCCAAGACCCGAAATTCGGTCCTAGCCATTGTACGCAGACCGGCCGCCCGCTCGTGGCCGCCGGCGGCGGTCATGCCGCCGCCGGGGCCCTGGGGGCAGGACTTTTAGTCCTCGAGGTCGACCTCGCGGACCATGTCAGCACCGATCCCGGCCTTGATCGCGTCAAGGACCTGCTGGGGAACGGAGCTGTCGATGGTCAGCAGGGCCAGCACCTGGCCGCCCTCTGCCTGGCGTGCCACCTGCATGCCGGCGATGTTGATGTTGTTCATGCCCAGGATGTGGCCGATCGTGCCGATCACGCCGGGGCGGTCCGTATAGGCAACCACCACGAGGTGTTCGCTGATCGGGATCTCCACCTCGTAGCCGTTGACGCCGACCAGTTTCTGGATCTGCTTCGGGCCGGTCAGGGTTCCGGCGACGGAGATCTGGCTCCCGTCGCTGAGGGCGCCGCGCAGCGTCAGGACGTTGCGGTACGACTCGGTGTCCGGGGTGGTGATAAGGCGGACGTTGATGCCACGCTGCTCGGCGATCACGGGGGCGTTGACGTAGGAGACCTGCTCGGTCACGACGTCGGCGAAGATGCCCTTGAGCGCCGCGAGTTCCAGAACCTTGACATCGAGCGAGGAGATCTCCCCTGCCACCTCGACGTCGAACTGCGTGAGGGAGGCGTGGGTCAGCGCGGTGAAGATCCGGCCCAGCTTTTCAATCAGCGGGATGCCGGGACGGACGTCCGGTGCGATGACGCCGCCGGCGACGTTGACGGCGTCGGGGACCAGTTCGCCGGCGAGTGCCAGGCGGACGGACTTGGCGACCGAAACGCCGGCCTTTTCCTGGGCCTCGTCGGTGGAGGCACCGAGGTGCGGGGTCACCACGACGTTGTCGAGCTTGAAGAACGGCAGGTCGGTGCTGGGTTCCTTATGGAACACGTCGATGCCGGCGCCGGCGATGTCACCGGCCTGCAGCGCGGTGTAGAGGGCTTCCTCGTCCACCAGGCCGCCACGGGCGACGTTGATGACGTACGCCGTGTTCTTCATCTTCTTGAAGGCGTCGGCGCCGAGCATACCGACGGTTTCCGGGGTCTTGGGCATGTGGATGGTGATGAAGTCCGACTGCGCAAGGAGCTCGTCGAGCGTCACCAGCTGGACGCCGAGCTGGGCGGCCCGGGCGGAGGTGATGTAGGGGTCGTACGCGAGGATCTTGGTGTCGAAGCCCTTCAGGCGAGCTGCCACCAGGGCGCCGATGCGGCCCAGGCCGATGATGCCGATCTTCTTCTCGAAGAGCTCAATGCCGGTGTACTTGGAGCGCTTCCACTCCCCGTCCTTGAGGGCGGAGCTGGCCTGCGGGATGTGCCGGGCGAGGCTGAGGATGTGGCCGACGGTCAGTTCCGCGGCGGAGACGATGTTCGAGGTCGGCGCGTTGACCACCATGACACCGGCCTGCGTGGCCGCCTTGATGTCCACATTGTCCAGGCCGACGCCGGCGCGGGCGATGACCTTGAGGTTCTTGGCGGCGGCGATGGCCTCGGCGTCCAGCTGGGTAGCGGAGCGGACCAGGATCGCGTCGACGTCAGCGATCGCGGAGAGCAGCTGGGAACGGTCGGAGCCGTCAGTCTGGCGGATTTCAAAGTCCGGGCCGAGGGCCTCGACGGTGGCGGGCGAAAGTTCCTCAGCGAGGAGTACGACAGGTTTGGTGCTTGTCACCGGTGACCTCTTTAGCTCTCTTGTGTATCTGGTGGGGATTTTGGTGAATCGGGTGGTGCTGGTGGTGCGGGTGGTGCTTGGACAGCAGGGAAGCCGGACCCCAAAATAATGGTGTCCGGCTCCCCTGCCGGGCCTTGGCTAGCGGGCTGCGGAGCCCTCTACGTAGTCCGCATCCTGCTGCTGCCAGGCGAACAGGGAGCGCAGTTCGCGGCCGACGGCCTCGATCGGGTGCGACTCTGCCTTGGCACGCAGTTCCTTGAACTCGGGAGCGCCGGCGTCCTGGTCGTCGATGAAGCGCTTGGCGAAGACGCCATCCTGGACGTCCTTCAGGACTGCCTCCATGTTTTTCTTCACCTCGGGGGTGATGACGCGCGGGCCGGAGACGTAGTCGCCGTACTCTGCGGTGTCCGAGACGCTCCAGCGCTGCTTGGCGATGCCGCCTTCCCACATGAGGTCAACGATGAGCTTGAGCTCGTGCAGCACCTCGAAGTAGGCGATCTGCGGCTGGTAGCCGGCCTCGGTCAGGGTCTCGAAGCCGTACTGGATCAGCTGGGACACGCCGCCGCACAGCACGGCCTGCTCGCCGAAGAGGTCCGTTTCGGTCTCTTCGGTGAAGGTGGTCTTGATGACGCCGGCACGGGTGCCGCCAATGGCCTTGGCGTAGGACTTGGCCAGGTCCCAGGCGGAACCGGAAGCGTCCTGCTCGACGGCGATGATGTCCGGGATGCCGCGGCCAGCTTCGAACTCGCGGCGCACGGTGTGGCCGGGAGCCTTCGGGGCGATCAGGATGACGTCAACGCCCTCCGGCGCCTCGATGTAGCCGAAGCGGATATTGAAGCCGTGGGCGAAGGCCAGGGCCTTGCCGGGGGTCAGCTTGTCCTTGATGGATTCGGTGTAAATCGAGCGCTGGTGCTGGTCCGGTGCGAGGATCATGATGACGTCGGCCCATTCGGCGGCGTCGGCAACGGTCTTGACCGTGAAGCCTGCGTCCTCGGCCTTGGCGATCGACTTCGAGCCCTCCTTGAGCGCGATGACAACCTCGACGCCGGAATCGCGCAGGTTCTGCGCGTGGGCGTGGCCCTGGGAGCCATAGCCGACAATGGCTACCTTGCGACCCTGGATGATCGACAGGTCTGCGTCGTCGTCGTAAAACATTTCAGTCACTTGCGTAACTCCTCTTGAGTGGATTTTCGATGTTGTCTGTGGTGCTGCGGTACTGGGCGGGTTTGCGTCCCGCCCTATGCCTTGCGCCGTCGCTTACGCGGAGCGCAGGGCCCTGTCACTCATGGAGCGGGATCCCCGTCCAACGGCCAAGGTGCCGGACTGCACGATTTCGCGGATGCCGAATGGCTCAAGCACTGAGAGCAGTGCCGTGAGCTTCTCGGGGTGGCCCGTTGCCTCAATGACCACCGACTCTGTGGAGACGTCGACCACTGAAGCGCGGAACAGGTCTGCGGCCTGGGTGACCTGCAGGCGTGTTGCGGCATCCGCACGTACCTTGACCAGGATGTGGTCGCGCTGTACGGAAGATTCGGAGGTGAGCTCGACGATCTTGATCACGTTGACCAGCTTGTTCAGCTGCTTCGTGACCTGTTCGATCAGCTCTCCATCGGCGTCGACCACGACGGTCATCCGGGACATGCCCGGGACCTCGGTGGGGCCGACGGCCAGAGAATTGATGTTGAAGGCCCGGCGGGCGAAGAGGCTGGCGACGCGGGTCAGCACACCGGGCTTGTCTTCGACCAGAACGGACAATGTGTGGCGGGTCATGTTCAGTCCTCCTCTTCCCATTCCGGGGTCATGTTGCGGGCAACCTGGATCTGGTCGTTGCTGACTCCGGCGGGGACCATCGGCCATACCATCGAGTTCGGGCTCACGACGAAGTCGATGACCACCGGGCGGTCATTGATTTCCAGTGCCTTCTGGATGGTGGCGTCGATGTCCTCGTCGCGTTCGCACCGGAAGGCAGCGCAGCCGTAGGCATCCGCCAGCTTGACGAAGTCCGGGATGCGGACGGTGTCGTGCCCAGTGTTGAGGTCGGTGTTGGAGTAGCGGCCCTCGTAGAACAGGGTCTGCCACTGCCGGACCATGCCCAGCGAAGAGTTGTTGATGACGGCGACCTTGATGGGGATCTTGTTGATCGCGCAGGTCGCCAGTTCCTGGTTGGTCATCTGGAAGCAGCCGTCGCCGTCGATCGCCCAGACCACGCGGTCCGGTTCGCCCACCTTGGCGCCCATGGCCGCCGGCACGGCGTAGCCCATGGTGCCGGCGCCGCCGGAGTTGAGCCAGGCGTGCGGGCGTTCGTACTTGATGAACTGCGAAGCCCACATCTGGTGCTGTCCGACGCCGGCGACGTAAATGCCCTCGGGTCCGGTCAGGGCGCCGATGCGTTCGATGACGCGCTGCGGGGCGCTGAGCCCGTCCTCGGGTTCGGTCCAGCCGAGCGGGTAGGTTTCCTTGAGGTTGTTCAGGAACGCCCACCAGGTGGTCAGATCCGGGGTGCCGAAGGCCTCGAACTGCAGGCGCAGGGCCTCGGTCAGCTCGGGGATGATCTCCTTGACCGAGCCAACGATCGGGACGTCGGCCGTGCGGTTCTTGGAGATTTCCGCCGGGTCGATGTCCGCGTGGATGACCTTGGCATTCGGGGCAAAGGACTTCAGGATGCCGGTCACGCGGTCATCGAACCGGGCGCCGAGGGTGATCAGCAGGTCGGACTGCTGCAGGGCGGTCACGGCGGAAACGGTGCCGTGCATGCCCGGCATGCCCGCGTGCTGCGGGTGCGAGTCCGGGAACACGCCCCGGGCCATCAGGGTGGTCACCACGGGGGCACCGGTCAGTTCGGCCAGTTCAAGCAGTTCGGCCGAGGCGTGGGCCTTGACCACTCCGCCGCCGACGTATAGCACGGGCTTGCTGGCGGCGGAAATGAGCCGGGCGGCCTCGCGGACCTGCTTGCTGTGGCCGCGCACCACCGGCCGGTAGCCCGGGAGGTCGACCTTCGGCGGCCAGGAGAACGTCATCTGGCCCTGCTGGGCATCCTTGGCGACGTCAACAAGGACCGGACCCGGGCGTCCGGTGGAGGCCAGGTGGAAGGCCTCGGCCATCACGTGCGGGATGTCGTTGGGGTCGGTGACCAGGAACGAGTGCTTCGTGATCGGCATGGTGATCCCGACGATGTCCGCTTCCTGGAATGCGTCGGTGCCGATCACCCCGCTGGAGACCTGGCCGGTAATGGCCACAATCGGCACAGAGTCCATGTGGGCATCCATGATGGCGGTGACGAGGTTGGTGGCACCCGGGCCCGAGGTGGCGATGCAGACGCCAACCCGTCCGGTGACCATGGCGTAGCCTTGCGCGGCGTGGCCGGCTCCCTGTTCATGACGGACCAGAACGTGGTTCATTTTGGAGGCCATCAAGGGGTCGTAGGTGGGCAGGATCGCGCCACCGGGCAAACCGAAAATGTCCTGGACGCCGAGTTCTTCGAGCGAGCGGACGATTGCTTGCGAACCGGTCATAACGGTCGGGGGTACGACGTTGTTCGGTCCGAGGACAGGAGAGACGGCAGCAGTGTCGACGCCGGCGTCAGCCGGACGATCGACGCGTTCCGGAGCTTTGTGGGCTCCAGTGGACTTGGTGGCCATCAGCGAGGGGCTGATCGGCGATCCTTTGCTCATCGGACTCTTCCTTTGTGGATCTTCGGTGATCGTGGAACTTCTTTGGTTTTGCTGGTGCTGCGTGGTGCATGGTGCATGGTGCTGCGGGAAATAAAAAAACCCCTCAGCCGGAGGGCTCTTCGAGGGGTTGCGCGTGACGGTTCGTTACCGTGAGGCTATTGAGCCACGCGCTTGGTAAGTACGACGACGATGCCGGCGGTAACGATCTCGATCATGCGTTCAGTTTTCCCTCTGAGTAAGACACGTGTCAACGAGTCCGGCCGCTGTCTCACTATTTGGACGACGCTGTCCACGGATTGGTCCTCGTAGTTCCCGATATCCGGACGCCGCGCACGGCGTGCTTAATTCGGCTTCCTTAATAAGGGGAACGGCGGGGGCCCGGAGTGGACGGCGGTCAGCGCCGTCCACTCCGGATGGGCATCAGCCGCAGTACGCGCCGGTGGAGGCGCTGTGCACGAGCTTGGCGTACTTGGCCAGCACGCCCTTGGTGAACTTGGCCGGGAGCGGCTCCCAGCCGATCTTGCGGGACTCGAGCTCGGCGTCCTCGACCAGGAGGTCGAAGGTGCGGGCCGCGATGTCCACGCGGATCCGGTCCCCGTCCTTGACGAACGCGATGGGGCCGCCGTCGACCGCTTCCGGCGCGACGTGGCCGATGCACAAGCCGGTGGTTCCGCCGGAGAATCGTCCGTCGGTCAGCAGCAGGACATCCTTGCCCAGGCCGGCGCCCTTGATGGCGCCGGTGATGGCGAGCATCTCGCGCATGCCGGGACCGCCCTTGGGCCCTTCGTAGCGGATCACCACGACGTCGCCCTTGTGGATCTGGCCGTTGTCCAGTGCGTCCAGGGCGCCCTGCTCGCGCTCGAAGACGCGGGCCGTTCCCTCGAAGACGTCGGCGTCGAAGCCGGCGCTCTTGACGACGGCGCCTTCCGGAGCCATCGAACCGTGCAGGATGGTGATGCCGCCGGTCTTGTGGATCGGGTTGTCGAGGGCACGCAGGATCTTGCCGTCCAGGTCCGGCGGGTTGATTGCCGCGAGGTTCTCGGCCACCGTCTTGCCGGTGACGGTGAGGCAGTCGCCGTGCAGCAGCCCGGCGTCGAGCAGTGCACGCATGATGACGGGCACGCCGCCGATCTTGTCGACGTCGGTCATGACGTAGCGGCCGAACGGCTTCAGGTCGCCGAGGTGCGGGATCCTGTCGCCAATCCGGTTGAAGTCATCGAGCGTCAGCTCAACTTCGGCTTCGCGGGCGATGGCGAGCAGGTGCAGCACCGCGTTGGTGGAGCCACCGAAGGCCATGGTCACGGCGATGGCGTTCTCGAACGCCTTCTTGGTCATGATGTCGCGGGCAGTGATGCCCAGGCGCAGGAGGTTGACCACTGCTTCGCCGGACTTGCGGGCGAATTCGTCGCGGCGGCGGTCTGCCGACGGCGGGGCTGCCGAGCCGGGCAGGGACATGCCTAGCGCCTCGCCGATGCAGGCCATGGTGTTGGCGGTGTACATGCCGCCGCAGGCGCCTTCGCCGGGGCAGATGGCCTTTTCGATGCGGGTCAGGTCCTCGAGGCTCATCTTGCCGGCGGCGCACGCACCGACGGCTTCGAAGGCGTCGATGAGGGTGACTTCCTTTTCGGAGCCGTCCTCAAGCTTGACCCAGCCGGGCATGATGGAGCCGGCGTAGAGGAACACGCTGGCGAGGTCCAGGCGGGCCGCTGCCATCAGCATGCCGGGCAGGGACTTGTCGCAGCCGGCCAGCAGCACGGAGCCGTCGATCCGCTCGGCCTGCATGACCGTTTCGACCGAGTCGGCAATGACTTCGCGGGACACCAGGGAGAAGTGCATGCCCTCGTGGCCCATGGAGATGCCGTCGGAGACGGAGATGGTGCCGAATTGCATGGGGAACCCGCCGCCGGCGTGCACGCCTTCTTTGGCGCCCTGGGCGAGCCGGTTCAGCGAAAGGTTGCAGGGAGTGATCTCGTTCCACGAGCTCGCGACGCCGATCTGCGGCTTTGCGAAGTCGTCATCGCCCATGCCGACCGCCCGGAACATGCCGCGCGCGGGGGCGGCGTGGATTCCATCGGTAACGACCCGGCTGCGGGGTTTGATGTCCGGCTTGGTGTCTGTTGCTTTTTGGGTGTCCTGACTCATGGCTCAAAGTCTAGGGCTCCGCTGCAGAGGCCAACGACCCGGCAGGGGAGCGTTAAGCGGAAAACCGGGAATATTTCGATCAAATAGTGGACTCTCGTCTCACATCATGAACTCGGGGGCCCGTTTGGTTCAGGCCTGGTGAGCCGCGTCACGCCGTTCCGGGGCTTCGGCGACACCCTGGGCTTCGGCCCTGAGCATCGCCAGGACCTGCTGGATGGTGGTCCGGGCCGCGACGTCGGGACGGGCCAGCGCAACGATGCTGCGGCTCGCCTTCACGCCTTCGAGCGGTCGCAGGACGAACCCCCGGTCCTGGTTGCTGACCGCTGTGTACCGCGGCAGCAGGCTCAGCCCGTGCCCGGCGCTGACCAGGGCTTCCAGCACCCGCAGATCGGGGAACTGCTGGGCCCGGAGCGCCTGCGAGTCGGCCCGCACCTCGATCTGGCGCAGCACCGTGTCGAAGGGAAAGCCCTCGGGAACTCCCATCCACGGGAAGCCGACGACGTCCTCGGCGCACAGTGTGGGCTTGCCGGCCAAGGCGTGCCCGGCCGGCAACGCCACATCCAGCGGCTCGTCCAGCAGCGGCACCACCGTCAGGCCCTGGCCGCCGAAGACTTCCGGACCGTCCACGCTGTGCGCCACCACGATGTCGTAGTCAGCGGTCAGCCCGGCGAACCCGGCAACGCCCGGATCCTCGAAATGCGCTTCGAACCGCAGTCCCTCGACGGCCTTGACCCGGTGGAGCATGCCGGGAAGGAACATCTCCGCGGCGCTGGGAAAGAAAGCCGCCACCACCCGCGTCTGCCAGCCGCGCCGGTACGTGTCGATGGTTGCCTCGGCCCGCGCCATGGCCGTCGACACGTCGGCGGCGGCTCCGGCCATGGCCAGCCCCGCCTCGGTGAGCCGCACTCCCCTGCCGGACTTCTCCACCAGGACTACGCCCAGTTCTTCCTGCAGGGTCTTGAGCTGCTGCGACACAGCCGACGGCGTGACCTTCATGGCCTCGGCAGTGGCGCCGACGGTGCCGCGGTCTGAGAGTTCGCGCAGAATCTGCAGTCGCTTGAAATCCATGAGGCGAGGCTACACGCCGGGGCAAAGTCGATTGCTGGACAGCCGGGTTGGTTGCTGGACAGCCGGCTTCGCCCGGACGTAACGTCAAGCATCGGCACCCATGCCTCATGGACTGAATCTGGACTGAATACGGATTGAATACAGACTGAATACGGACTGAAAGGCTCTGCTATGGACTGGATCGTCTGGCTCGTCGTCATCATCGTGGTGGTCGCCGTGGTTTGGTGGCTGTTGAACCGCAATAAGAGCCGTGCGGGCGCAGACTCCGGATCCGCCGCAGGCACCGGTGCCGCTTCCGGCACTGCGGCCAGCCCGACGGCGGCGGCCGGTTCTGCAGCCGTGGCTGGTTCGACGGCGGCTGCCGGTTCCGCGGCGGCCATGGCAGCGCCCGCTGCGGCGCAGGCGCCCGGGCCTGAGGTGGCCCCGGAAGCAGCCGTGACGGGCCCATCCGCCCCGGCGACGGCGAGTGAGCCGACCGCCGAACCAGCCACGGAAGCGGCCGGAACCCCGGAGAATGCCGAGTGGGAGACCCAGTGGTCCGAGACGGCGCCGCCGTCGGATGCGCATGCCGCCCCGGCCCATGTCGATCCGACCCGCGGCGCACACGTTGCGGCGGGGGCCGAACCCGGCGCGGTCGCGGAACCTGCGCCCGCGGAGGGCCTTCCCGTCCACCATCCCGAATACACCGAGCCGCACGCGCCGACCCTGCCGGGGGCAGAATCGGCAGCCGCGGAACCGGCCGAAGACGAGGACGCGGGCACTGGCCCTGGAACGGCCGAGGCCTCGGCCAGCCACATGGCCGAGCCCACCGGCCACCTTGCCACTGAGCAGCCCTACGGCGAGGGGTCAGCGGCTCCGGCGGCTGATGGAAGTGGTCCGGAAGGCTTCACTGTCAAGGGCAACGCATCGTCGATGATCTACCACGAGGAGACCAGCCCGTCGTATGAGGAAACCCGGGCAGAGGTGTGGTTCCTCTCGGCGGCGCACGCCGAAGCAGCCGGGTTTCGGCCGCCGCGCCGGACTCGGCAGTAGCTGCCGGTCCGGGCCGGCGTCCGGTCCCGAGGCGCTCCGCAGTTTGGTTGCGCTCCCCAGCCTCCAGGTGAGGGCAACGGCCCGGGTGACTGCCCTGGTCGTTGCCCTGCTTTTCCTCGGTGCCTGTACTGGCGGCGGCTCCTCCCCGCCCGTGGTTCAGCCAGGAGACCGCACCGCGACCGCCACAGCGGGGGCAGCGGGCGAGCCCAAGGTTGCGGGCCGGATTGACGGCCTGCACGTGCCGTGGTCCACGGTCTACCTTCCCGACGGCACCGCGGTCATCTCCGAGCGCGACACCGCACTGCTGCGGACCGTCGTCGGCGGTGAGCTGGGAACGCTTGGCCAGGTGCCCGGCGTCGTACCCGGCGGAGAAGGCGGCCTCCTGGGCCTTGCCCTTTCGCCAAACTTTGCCGCGGACCGGTACCTCTACGCCTACTTCACCGCGGCGGCGGACAACAGGATCGCCCGCATGCGGCTGGAGGAACGCGGCGGCCGGCTGGAACTCGGTGCCCAGGAGACAATTTTCACCGGCATTCCGAAGGCCGGCACGCACAACGGCGGACGGATCCGCTTTGGACCGGACGGCTTCCTGTATGTGGGAACGGGCGACTCCCAGCGCCGCGAGCAGCCGCAGGACACCAGGGCGCTCGGCGGGAAGATCCTCCGCCTCACAGCCGACGGCCGGGCGGCGCCGGGAAACCCGTTTGGCGATAACCCGGTCTACAGCCTTGGCCACCGGAACGTCCAAGGACTTGCCTGGGACAGCGCCGGCCGGCTCTGGGCCAGCGAATTCGGCCCCGACGTCAACGACGAGCTCAACCTGATTGTGCCCGGCGGCAACTACGGCTGGCCGGAAGTAACGGGCGCCCCGCACCGTTCCGGCTTCCTGGACGCCAAGGTGGTGTGGCCGTCGACGGCGGATTCGTCACCGAGCGGCCTCGAAATTGTCGGCAGCACTGCCTACCTGGGTGCCCTGCGCGGTCAAAGACTGTGGGTTGTTCCCCTCCGGGGCGAATTCGCCGATGAACCTGTGAGCTATTTCACGCGAAAGTATGGCCGGGTCCGGAACGTTTCACTCGCCCCTGACGGCCGGCTGTGGCTCCTCAGCAATAACCAAAACCCTGATTTCGCGCTGATTTTGGACCTTCCCGGCTAGCCGCACCCACTCCGCGCCGCTCGATTTCACACGACAGCCAAACTCGTGTAGAGTTTCATGTCGTTGCGGAGAACAACGCGGGAAATAAAAAGCCCACGGTGAACGAAAACAACAGATGCACCTCTAGCTCAACTGGCAGAGCAATTGACTCTTAATCAATGGGTTCCGGGTTCGAGTCCCGGGGGGTGCACCACAGAAAAACCCCGTCTTTACCAGCCTAACGGCCGGTAAAGGCGGGGTTTTTGTTTTGCCATGATCCCCGTCGCGTTCGTCGTCACTTTTATTTGTTTGGGCGGTTGTTCGTGCCCGACGCCGGTAACGACTCGGTCAGTTAGCATCGTCTCGTGGCTGAGTGAGCCCGTCGCCGCCTCAGGGCCCCGCACCTGGCGTCCGGTGAGCGTTTCAGACTGGCGCACACATCCACTGAGAACTTATGCCGAATGAAAGATGTCTCCGTGAAGAAGCTCCTCCCTCGCTCCGTCGCACTCGGCGCTGTCGTCTTGGCCGTTGCCGGGTGTTCAGCCGCCACCCCTGGCCCTGGCACAGCCGTTCCGACTCCGAGCGCGAGCTCATCCGCTGCTGCGGCTCCGACCACCGGCTGGGAGCTGAACACCAAGGGCGGGGCCGAGCGGATCAAGGCAGCCGGCCTGCCGGTCCTCAACATGGAAGGGGCCGCCGAGCACTTCCATGCCCATCTGGACGTTTTCGTGGACGGCAGGCCCGTCGCTGTCCCGGCGAACATCGGTTTCAGTTTCTCCGCGACCGGCCAGCCCGACGGCATCTCCGCGCTGCACACCCACGACGAGTCAGGCATCATCCACATTGAGGCGCCGGTCGTCGGCGACACGTACACGCTTGGCCAGCTTCTGACCGAATGGGGCGTCCTGGACGGCGCCGAGAAGCCGGGGACCGCGCATTCAGGCGCTTCGGACTGGTCCGTCGTCGTGAACGGAGCGAAGCAGGACGGGCCGGTCCGGGACGTTGTGCTGAAAGCCCATGACGAAGTCGTCCTGCTCCATGGGACGGCACCGGACCCGCTGCCCACCGCCTTCAATTTCCCGGCCGGCGTCTAAGCAGGCCGGCCCACACCAGGGGCGCCTATTTGTTGATCGGCTTGTCTTGTTGATCGGCTTGTCTTGTTGATCGGCTTGTCCAGGGCGAGGCTTATGGTCTGGCCCGGGGCCGACTCCCCGGAGGGCAGGTCGGTGAAGTCGTACCAGATGCCGGTGAGCGGGCGGTTCGCGGATCTCGGGTCCGGTGTTTTGAACCGGAACGCTACCTGGCCCTCGGTGTCCCCGGGCGCGGTCGTGTAGGTGAGAGGAATCCCGTTGGTGTCTGCCGGGTAGTCGCTCGGGCGCCGTCAGCCTCGGCCGCAGTCAACCACACCCCGGCCAGCGCGTAACGCAACCGTTTAGTTCACGCTGTGCGGCCCGCCATGCTGCACACTGAATCCGGGCCGGCCGAGGCGGGCGGTCCGGTCCGGTTGCGCGACCAACCTGCAGCACGCCAGGCCATCACATCGGGGGGAATCATGAGCAACGAGTACCACCTCGCCGACGGCTCGCCACGGTACGGTTCACGCAACACAGTGCCCGACGCCGAGGCAACACCGACGCCCCGGCTCAAGCATGCGGCCAGGGTCGAAGAAACTGCCGAAGCTGCGGCACGCCTGGGCCTGGACGACTTGGCGGCGGCCATCGACCGCCGGCTCGCCAGTTCCTGGGCGGACGGCCCCGACTCACTCGTGTCCGGGCTCCGGAAGGACCACCCGGAGGAGCTGAACGCGGCCCGCGCCCTGGTCAAGCTTCACTGGGGTTCCCAGCGTCAATGGCGGCTGAAGGCGCAGGTGGTGCGCGACAAGCAGCTCGCCGGCACCATGGCACGGCGCCGGGCCTCCGGGAGCGCCAGGGAGATCCTCATGCTGCGCCTGGTCCTGATGGGAGCCCTGATCGCGCTGCCGTCCTACATCGTGGCCACCGATCGTGAAAACCTGCTGAAGCTTGTCCTGGTCGGCGTCGTCTGCATCGCCGTGGCTCTAGCTGGCGGGCACTTCATCACCGTCCACGCCAGAGTGCCGGTCATGCCGAACATTCGTAGCGCCTGGCCGGCCGAGCTCCGCGAAGATGTCATCGACGCAACATTGGTGGCCATCTTGCAGAACAAGGGCGTCGACCTCGAGCTGCAGGCTTCCGCCGCCGGCGTCCGCGGTTGGCTGAGTATACAGGCAGCCTCCCGTGCGGTAGCTCAGCTCCGCGCCTGAATGGTCGGGGCCGCGCTCATCCAGGCGTCGTTACTGGTTTCCAGCTAACTAAGGAAGCCCCAGCGAGAGGCGCGCCTTCCGGGCTCCGCCTGATTGCCTACGCATGATAGGGGTATGACCGAAAAATCCCTGCGCGTCCTTTACTCGATCGGCCTGGGCATCATCATCGTGCTCTTCGTTGGCCTCGGCATTGCCACCTTCTATCCGGCGCCGGAGCTGTCCTCCATGGTTGATCTCGACTCCGCAGCACGGCAGGCAGCCATCGATGCCCATCAGTCCGCGGTGCACGACTACAACCGCAATGTGACCATCGCGGCGCTCGCCTCGGCTCTCCTGATCCTCGGGGCCAGCATCTGGACGGAGTCGAGGAAGCCTTTGTTCGCCGGCGGGTTCCTCGTGGGCGGCCTGCTGACCCTCATTTACGGACTGATGCGCGGCCTGACGTCCGGGGTGACGGCAGTGGCGTTCTTCTCCGTCGCCGTGGGCCTCATCGTGGTGGTCTACCTCGGGCACCAGCGCTTCTTCTCCGCGCGGGCCGTCGAAGCCCGCGCCAAGGCGCGGGAGGAGGACAGGAAGGCCGCCTTCGCCCGGATGCCCATGCCCATGCAGCCGTCGCCTTACGCCCCGGTACAGCAGCCCCAGGGACCGGCTCCGTTCCCTTACGCCCAGAGCCAGCCGTACCCCACGCAGCACGCCCAGCCGGGGCAACAGCAAGGGCAGGCTTACCCGCCGCAGCAGGGGCAGTATCCCCAGCAGGGTCAGTACCCGCCCCAGGCACCGCCAGTGCAGCCACCGTACCCGGCGCCGGGAGAGCCCGGACAGCGCTGACGCCCAACGCCATTCGAGGCCCGGCGACCACCGTGGTGGCCGGGCCTCTGCCGTTCTATTTTGTTGGCGAAAAGGAGCCTCACCGGGCTGAGATTCCCTGCCTGCCGGCGGTGGAACCATACGATGGTGTGGATGAACTCCATCCGGAAGGCCTCATACACATCCGCCTTGGCTCTGGTGCTCGCGGCATCGCCGCTCGTCCTGGCGTTGCCCGCAGTGGCTGATCCTTGTGGGCCGGCGGGCCTCCTCCCGGTGAAATTCTGCCAACCTTCACCGACGCCGAGCCCGCCGCACGCCTTCCCTGCGCCCGTTTCCCCTGCGCCCAGCCCAAAGGGTCCCGGCAGTGCCGCGCCGTCACCTTCGGGGGCCCCGCCGCCTCCGGCGCCGTCCCAAGCGCCGTCACAGACACCGTCCGCCGGGCGACCCACGGAGGTACCCGCGACGCCGACCTCCGGTCCCGATGATCCGACGGCGGGCGAAGGCAACACTGCCCAACCGGCAACGAAGTCTGCCCCGGCTACTGCCACGGCCACCGCAGCGGCGGGGACGTCCGCGTCCCCGTCCCAGGACGCCGGGCAGGGCCCGGACCCCTCAGCAGAGCAGCCGCTGGACGCCGCCGGCCCGGGTGGCCCCGGACCAAAAGGGCAGATCGGCGTCGCCGGACCCTTGCTGGCGCTAAGTGGCCTCCTGATCGGGCTCTCCGCCGCGATCGGCCTCCGCCGGCCGGCCCGGCCGTGAAACGGCCGCCGAACCTCACATTTCACTGTGTGGTTCGGCGGCCGTTCGAGTCACATCGTGTCTTTAGACCTTCTCGCGGGGCCGGTCAACTACTGTCTCCGGCTCTTCGACTGTGAACTCCTTGCTGCGGCGCGGGAAGTCCCAGAACCTGGATTCCTTTGCCTCCACCCGGGGCTCCGGGCGTTCCTCAGTATCCCGCGCGGCATCCTTCCTGGTATCCCGCCGGAAATCCCTGTTGTACGGGTAGCACATCATTGACCTCCTTGATGGTGTGGCCCTTTAATCGTCCTCCCGATGCGGTGGCGCGTCGATACTCCGGGGCTGGCCTTTTCCGCGTGAGCGGCCTTTCACCAGTTGCCCCAGCCGCTCCCATGTACTCTCTGTCCTAGATGTACGCCTAGAACCGAAGAGTGCGTTGAATGAGCGAACGCGCCGCGCCGCAAAGGATGAACAGCCATGACCGTCCCGCCCAATGCCTCATCCCCAGGCCCCGGCTGGTATCAAGACCCCGCAGGCTCCGGCCGGCTTCGGTGGTGGAATGGGGCGGCGTGGACGGAACAGTTCAGCGCACCCCAGTTCCAGGCGATGCCGCCCCAGCGCCTGGTGGCACCGCGGAGGCGCATCAGTGACAGGACACCGGTCTACAACGCGTACATCTGGACCATGGTGGCCCTTCCGCTCGTGTCGCTCGTTTTGTTCATGTTCTGGAACCCGGTGTTCCGGCTGCGCACCGTGGGCCCGCGTCAGATCCAGACGCTCGATCCGGCGTCGATCTTCACACCGGCGTACTTCCTCCTGGTGTCCATGGGCTTTGTCATCTATGGCGTGTCCGCACTCCTGGCGTATCTGGACTGGGACAGGCTGCGCAAGGACGGCGTGATCCGGCCGTTCCACTGGGCGTGGGTATTCCTCAGTCTTGCGCTCTACGTGATTGGCCGCTCCGTGATCGTCCACGAGGTGGCCCCGCGGCGCGGGCTCGCCCCGGTGTGGGCCATGATCGGCGTCACCCTGCTCACCGTGGTGCTCACCGGCCTCAAGATGTCCGCCATCGTGGCCACACTGGCGAACCAGGCCGCGACAATCTAAGCGCGGCAGCCTCAGCAGCGGGGCTAGTTCAGCGGGGCAGTTAGTTCAGCGGGGCAGTCTCGGCGGCGACGCCTGGCTCGGCAGCCTGGGCAGGGTCCGCGGCAGTGACGATGGCCTTGGCCTCCACGGAGGCGGACCTGTTTGCCAGCACCCTGACCACGGTCTGGAGCTCCTGCCGCAGAACGTCGGGGTCAATGGGCGTCGCGGCGAGCACTGAGCGTTCCATGTCGGCGGCCGCGGTAACGGCCTGGCGTCCTTGGTCAGTCAGCGACACCACATGGCTGCGCCTGTCAGAGGCGCTGCGCTGCCGCGAAATGTGGCCGTGCGCTTCCAGACGACTCAACGTCTTGCCCATGGTCTGGGCCTGGACCCGCACGAGTTGGGCCAATTGGGCTTGCGTCATCGGCCCATTCGCCGAGAGCACCTCCATGGCGATCACCCCGGCATGGGTTAGGCCAATGGCCCCCAATTTTTCGTTCCAGGAGTGTTCTACGAGACGTGCTGCCGTGGACAATAGGCGGCCCGTGGGCCAGCGATCCATATCAGGCATACCCAAGAGTATAGCGAGCAGCGGATTCGTCGTGGGCCGATCGCCTCACTACGCTGGATAGTCAGACCGTATCGCGCCCACCCCATCAAGGAGACCCCCGTGCCTGAGCGACTCATCGCCGGTGCCACAGCACCGGATTTCACCCTCAAGAATGCCGAAGGACAGGACGTCAGCCTGCGCGATTTCCGGGGCCGGAAGACCGTGGTCTACTTCTACCCGGCGGCCTCCACGCCCGGCTGCACCAAGCAGGCCTGCGATTTCCGGGATTCCCTCGCCTCGCTGCAGACCGCCGGTTATGACGTGGTCGGCATCTCCCCCGACCCGGTCGGGAAGCTTGCCGCGTTCGCGGCCGCCGAAGGCCTGACCTTCCCGCTGCTCTCGGACGAAGACCACTCGGTCGCCGAGGCGTATGCGGCCTGGGGCGAGAAGAAGAACTACGGCAAGACCTACCAGGGCCTCATCCGCTCCACGATCGTCGTCGACGGGGACGGCCGTGTCGCCGTCGCGCAGTACAACGTCCGGGCCACCGGGCACGTCGCCAAACTCCGCCGGGACCTGAAGCTCGACGCCTGATTTCCCGCCGTGCGTCGTACCGGCAAACCGTGCGGTAATAGGTACAATGGAGCCTGGCGTCAGCCGCCGGGGTTCCATCCCCGGACGACGACGGCGCCGCGCGCGAGTGGTGAAATTGGCAGACACGCAGGATTTAGGTTCCTGTGCCTTCGGGCGTGGGGGTTCAAGTCCC
Source organism: Arthrobacter sp. NPDC058130 (assembly GCF_042884475.1). Taxonomy (NCBI): domain Bacteria; kingdom Bacillati; phylum Actinomycetota; class Actinomycetes; order Micrococcales; family Micrococcaceae; genus Arthrobacter; species Arthrobacter sp. NPDC058130. Next base: position 58,196 of record NZ_JBHVTV010000010.1, on the reverse strand, counting down.
CCCTTGCGCACACACAGAGAGAACCCCGGTCTTCGGACCGGGGTTCTCGTGTTTTCCAGCGGTTTCCAGGGATTCATCGGGGTTCAAAAAGAATTTCAATTCCCCACCCATCCGCTTCCTCCGAGCAGCCGAATACCCATTGAGACACCAACCAAGGGTCGGTGCCCAACAGTCGGGAAAGGGCCACAGCGGCAATGTTCGCCGCAGGCAACAATCGGCACAATAAAGGAGAAACCAAAATGCAGAACATCAAGCGCACCACGTTCGCCGTCGCAGGTATCGCAGCTGCCGCCATGCTCGGCCTCACCGCCTGTGGCGGTTCCTCCGCTTCTTCGGCACCGTCTTCTGCGGCACCGTCCGCCGCGCCGTCGGAATCCAGCATGGCACCGTCCCCGTCCACGAGCGCCTCCGCCGCAGCCATGGATCCGGCCGCCAACCTGGTCGGCCCCGGCTGCGCAGCCTACGCGGCCCAGGTTCCGACCGGTGCCGGCTCCGTCTCGGGCATGGCCCTTGACCCGGTGGCCACCGCCGCGTCCAACAACCCGATCCTCACCACGCTGACCGCCGCCGTGTCCGGCAAGCTCAACCCCAAGGTCAACCTGGTGGACACGCTCAACGGCAGCGAATTCACCGTTTTCGCCCCGACGGATGACGCCTTCAAGAAGATCGACCCGGCCACGATCGAGGCCCTGAAGACGGACGACGCCACGCTGAGCAAGATCCTGACCTACCACGTGGTCCCGGGCAAGATCTCCCCGGACCAGATCGTCGGCACCCACAAGACCGTTGAAGGCGGTTCGGTGACGGTTACCGGCACCAAGGATGCCCTCAAGGTCGATGACGCCAACGTTGTCTGCGGCGGCGTCCAGACCGCCAACGCCACTGTCTACATGGTGGACTCCGTCCTGATGCCCAAGTAAGCAGCCTCAAGCACTCCTGACCCGGCTCCAGCGTGACTCCCTGGACCACTAGGAGAGGCGACGGCCCGCACCAGCAGGTGCGGGCCGTCGCTTTTTGGCGTTCATCTGCTGCGTGTGCCGGTGCGCCACGAAAGCTGGCGGACTCCGCTGTCAACTAGACTGGGGCTGTTCCGCAGCCGGCGGCCCATCCAGTTCCCCAGAGGTGATTCTCGAGTGCCCAGCAGTACAGTGCCCAGCAGGACAATGCGGCGGATCGCCGCCAGCATCGGGGCCGCACTCCTTGTGCTGCCGCTTGCGTCCTGCACGGGCACCCTCGGCCCGGCACCCAGCTCCGCGAGCCCCACGCCCACGCCCAGCTCGGCACCCACCGCCACCTTCACGTTCGGCACCGGCTCGGATCCTCTGGGCCTCGATCCCGCCCTGGTCTCGGACGTCGAGTCCTACCGCGTCACCCGCCAGGTGCTGGAGGGCCTTGTGGGCGTCGACCAGACCACCGGCCAGCCCACGCCGTTGTTGGCCACAGAATGGTCCCAGAACGATGAGGGCCGAACCTACGCGTTCAAGTTGCGCGAGAACGTCACGTTCCAGGATGGGACGCCGTTCGATGCCGCCGCGGTCTGCACCAACTTCAACCGCTGGTTCAATTTCTCTCCCGCGCTCCGCCAGAAGGCCAGCGGCACCACGTTCAAGGGCGTGTTCAAGGCCCATGCGGACCAGGCGCCGCTGTCCATCTATAAGGGCTGCACCGCTGTGGCCCCGGACAATGTACGGATCGCCCTCACCCAGCCCTTCACAGGATTTCTCCAGGCCCTCACGCTCCCTGCCTTCGCGATCTCTTCGCCCAAGGCCCTTGCAGCGCAGCACGCGGACGTCCTGGACCAGAGCCGCGGCGGCCAGCCGGTGTCCGCCTACGGCCTCCACCCCGTGGGCACCGGACCGTACGTCTTCGACTCCTGGGACCCGGGCAGCGTCACCCTGTCCAGCAACAAGGACTACTGGGGGGACAAGGGGCAGATCGGCACCATCAAGTTCGTGACCTACGATCACCCGCAGACCCGGATGCAGGCGCTGCTGGACGGCAAGATCGACGCCTACGACGCCGTCACCGTGGGCAACTTCGACCAGCTGGTCAAGAGCGGGAAGCAGATCATCCAGCGGGACCCGTTCTCCGTCATGTACCTGGGCATGAACCAGGAAGTCCCCATCCTGCAGAACCTCAAGGTGCGCCAGGCGATCGAGATGGCGCTGGACAAGGACACCCTGATCCGCCGCTTCTTCATCGACAACACAGCCCAGGCGTCCCAGTTTGTCCCGCCCAAGCTCAGCGGCTTCAACAACAACGCCGCAGCGCTCGGCTACAACCCGGACAAGGCCAAGGAACTCCTGGCCGAGGCCGGCTACAAGGGCGAGGAGCTGAAGTTCTACTATCCGCTCAACGTCACCCGGCCCTACCTGCCCACGCCGGAAAAGGTGTACGCCGAAATCAGCCGGCAACTGACCGCCGTCGGGCTCAACATCAAGCCGGTCCCGGTGGACTGGGCCGACGGCTACTTGCAGAAGGTCACCTCCCCGGGTGACCACGCCCTGCACCTGCTCGGCTGGAACGGCTCGTATTCGGACCCTGACAACTTCGTGGGCCCGCTCTTCGGCGAGAACACCGGCGAATTCGGCTACCAGGATCCCCAGGTCTTCTCCAAGATCGCCCGGGCCCGGGGATTGCCGGACGGCAAGGACCGCACTTCGGAATACCAGACCATCAATGCCCAGATCGCGGCCACGGTGCCGGCCGTTCCGATCGCGTACCCGATCTCCGCTCTGGCGCTCTCAGACAGAGTCCTGAAGTACCCTGCGTCGCCGGTGCTTAATGAAGTTTTCACAAAGGTCGAGCTAAAGCCTTGACGCCCGGGGCCAATTTCAGTTAGTGGGCGGTGCGGGATATTCTGTGACAGCCAGAGCCGCTGCTATCGGAGACTGATTGTGACTTTCATTTCCAAGACCCAACATGCCGACGTCGTCCTGATTGGCGGCGGCATCATGAGTGCCACTCTCGGTGCTTTCATCAAGCAGCTTGAGCCGAACTGGACCATCTCCCTGTTCGAGAAGCTCGACGAGCCGGGACTGGAAAGCTCCGGCCCCTGGAACAACGCCGGCACCGGCCACGCCGCACTGTGTGAGCTTAATTACTCCCCCGCAGCCAAAGACGGCTCGGTGGACCCCAGCAAGGCCCTGAACATCAATGAGCAGTTCCAGCTCTCCCGCCAGTTCTGGTCCCACCTGGTCTCGAATTCCCTGATCGGCTCCCCCAAGGGCTTCATCAACACGGTTCCGCACATGAGCTTCGTGATCGGCGAGGACCACACCAAGTTCCTCCGCACCCGCTACGAGGCACTCAAGCCGAACCCGCTGTTCCGCTCGATGGAGTACTCCGAGGACCACGCCCAGATCGCCAAGTGGGCTCCGCTGATCGTCAAGGGCCGCGACCCCAAGCAGCGCGTAGCGGCAACCCGCGCCGCCGAGGGCACCGACGTCGACTTCGGCGCCCTGACCCGGGAGCTGACCACCTACCTGGGCAACAACGGCGTGGAGATCAACTACGGTCACAAAGTCAGCGACATCAAGCGCGCGTCCGACGGCGGCTGGGACCTGTCGCTCAAGCACGCCGAAAGCGGCGAGCACGGCTCCATCCACGCGAAGTTCGTGTTTGTCGGCGCCGGCGGCGGCGCCCTGCACCTCCTCCAGGCCTCCGGCATCCCGGAAAGCAAGGGCTATGGCGGCTTCCCGGTCTCCGGCCAGTTCTTCCGCTGCACCGACGAGAGCCTCGCGGCCCAGCACAGCGCAAAGGTCTACGGCCAGGCATCAGTCGGCGCCCCGCCCATGTCCGTGCCGCACCTGGACACGCGCTACGTCAACGGCAAGCGCTCCCTGCTGTTCGGCCCCTACGCCGGGTTCTCCACGAACTTCCTCAAGAACGGCTCCTACCTGGACCTGCCGCTGTCCATCCGCCCCTCCAACATCATCCCGATGCTGGCCGTGGCCAAGGACAACATGGACCTCACCGCCTACCTCGTCAAGGAAGTCGCCAAGCGCCACAGCGACAAGGTCGAGGCCCTGCGGGAGTACTACCCCGAGGCCAAGGACGGCGACTGGGAGCTCATCACCGCCGGCCAGCGGGTCCAGATCATCAAGAAGGACCCGAAGAAGGGCGGCGTGCTGCAGTTCGGCACCGAGGTCATCGCCGGACGCGACGGCAGCATCGGCGCCCTCCTCGGCGCGTCCCCGGGCGCGTCCACGGCCGTGCCGATCATGATCGAACTGCTCCAGAAGTCCTTCCCCAAGAACTTCAAGGGCTGGCAGTCCAAGCTCAAGGACATGATGCCCGGTTACGGCATCAAGCTCAACGACAACCCTGAGCTCGCCGCGCAGCTGGAGGCCGAGACGGCCAAGACGCTGCAACTCGAACAGGTCTCCGCCCGCAACTAAGCCCGGAGCGGAGCGGCGGCTGGTTTACACTGCTGGTCTGGGACCGGCTGCAACTCTTTGACGTCCCTGCGCTTTGATGTCCTGCTGTGCAGTATGTCGCCGACCCACCAGGAGACCATGAGATGTTCCGGCTCGCAAAGCTGTCCCTCGCCAACCGGGCCCTGATCGCGCTGATCACGGTGTTCGCGTCGGTGTTCGGCGTGATCACGATGTCCTCGCTGAAGCAGGAGCTCATCCCGTCCATCGAGTTCCCGCAGATCACCGTCATCTCCTCGATGCCCGGCGCGTCGCCGGAAGTCGTCGACAAGCAGATCAGCGCCCCGCTGGAAACGGCGCTCAACGGCGTCGAGGGCCTGGAGTCGACGTCGTCGACCTCGCGGAACGGCGTCTCCCAGATCACCCTGGCGTTCACGTACGGCACCAACCTGGACCGCGCGCGGAACCAGATCGACCGTGCCATCTCCAACGCCAAGCAGGCCCTGCCGAAGGACGTCCAGCCGCAGGCGATCGCCGGGAGCATCAGTGACTTCCCGATCGTGTTCCTGGCCGTGTCCTCGGACAAGCCGCTCAGCGAACTGAACGCCGACCTCGCCCGGCTCAGTGTCCCCCGGCTGCAGAAGCTCGACGGCGTGAGGGGCGCCGACGTCACCGGCGGCGCCACCCAGCACATCCGGATCCTGCCGCGGGCAGGGGACCTGGCGGCGTCGGGCGCGAATCTCCAGTCCATCAGTGACGCGCTGAAGAACAACGGTGCGCTGGTTCCGGCCGGCACCATCGAGGAACAGGGCAAGACCCTCTCGCTGCAGATCGGCAGCCCGGTGGATTCCCTCGACGCCATCAAGGCCCTCCCCCTGGGCTCGGCCCGCGATGCGGCGACGATCGGCAGCGTGGCCGACGTCAGCCTGGTCGAGGACGCCCGCACCTCCATCACGCGCACGAACGGCAAGGAAACCCTCGCCCTGTCCGTGACCAAGAAGCCCGACGGCGACACGGTGGCGATCTCGCACGCGGTCAAGGACGCCATCCCACAGCTCGAGGCCCAGCTGGGCTCCAACGCCAAGTTCACCCCGGTCTTCGACCAGGCCCCGTTCATAGAGAAATCGATCAAGGACCTCACCACCGAGGGCCTGCTGGGCCTGGGCTTCGCCGTCGCCGTGATCCTGGTGTTCCTCATGTCCGTGCGCTCCACCCTGGTCACGGCCGTGTCCATCCCGCTGTCCCTGCTGATCACGTTCATCGGGCTCTCGGCCACCGGCTACTCGCTCAACATCCTGACCCTTGGCGCGCTCACCATCGCGATCGGCCGCGTGGTGGACGACTCGATCGTGGTCATCGAAAACATCAAACGGCACCTGAGCTACGGCGAAACCAAGATCACGGCGATCCTGACCTCCGTCCGCGAAGTGGCCGGAGCCATCACCGCATCCACACTGACCACGGTGGCCGTCTTCCTGCCGATCGCCTTCGTCGGCGATCTGGCCGGCGAGCTGTTCCGGCCGTTCGCCCTCACTGTCACCATCGCCCTGCTCTCCTCCCTGCTGGTCTCGCTGACGATCGTGCCGGTGCTGGCGTACTGGTTCCTGCGCACGCCCACTGCCGGTTCCGCCGGTTCCGCCGCTGATTCCGCCCGCATTGCTGCCAAGGCGCATGAGGCCGAGCAGCGCACGCTCCTGCAGCGCGGGTACCTGCCCGTCCTCTCCGGAACCCAGCGGCACCCCGTCCTCACGCTGATCGCCGCGGCACTGGTGCTCGGCGGAACCGTGGCGATGTCCCCGCTGCTCGCCACCGACCTGCTGGGCCGCTCCGGCGAGAACAGCATGACCGTCAAGCAGGCCCTGCCGGCGGGCACCAGCCTGTCCGAGGCCAGCGCCTCAGCCATCCGGGTCGAGGACGTCCTGCGGGGCATCGACGGGATCAAGGACGTCCAGTCCACCACCGGCAACGCCCAGACCGGTTTCTCGGCCCTGCTCTCCAGCGGCGCGTCGAACTCGACGTTCACGGTGGTGACGGACGAAAAAGCCAACCAGGGCAAACTCCAGGACACCGTCCGCAGCGAGCTCGCCCAGCTCGGCGACGCCGGCAAGATCACCGTCGGGTCCCAGCAGGGCGGCTTCGGCACGTCCTCGACCGTGGACATCACCCTCAAGGCGGCCACCACTGCTGACCTCCGGGCCGCGAGTGACGCCATGGTCAAGGCCATGGACGGGGTTCCGGGCAGCGGCGAAGTGGCCACCAACCTGGCCGCCAGCCAGCCGGTGGTCCAGGTCAAGGTGGACCGGGCCAAGGCCGTCGCGGCCGGCCTGAACGAAGAGCGCGTGGCCGGGGTCCTGGCCGCCACCATCAGCCCGATCCCGGCCGGGACAGTCCGCATCGACACCAACGACTTCCCGGTCCGGATCGGCGACGGCACCCGGTTCACGAGCATCGACGCCGTCCGCGCGATCCCGCTCCCGACGGCGGCCGGCACAGTGCCGCTGGGCAGCATCGCTTCCGTGGAACAGGTGGACGTCCCGATCTCCATCACCGCCAGCAACGGCCAGCGGACCGCACGGGTCTCGGTGACGCCGTCGGGCGCCAACCTCGGAGCGGTCAGCACCGAGGTGCAGAACCGCCTCAAGTCGGTCCAGCTGCCGCCGGGGGTCACCGCCACGATCGGAGGCGCCACGACGCAGCAGGCCGATTCGTTCCGGCAATTGGGGCTCGCGCTGCTGGCCGCCGTCGCGATCGTCTACGTGATCATGGTGGCTGCGTTCAAGTCCCTTGTACAGCCGCTGATCCTGCTGGTCTCCGTCCCGTTCGCCGCGACCGGGGCCATCGCCTTGCTCGTGGTGACCGGGGTGCCGCTGGGACTGCCGTCACTGATCGGCATGCTGATGCTCGTTGGCATCGTGGTGACCAACGCGATTGTGCTGATCGACCTCATCAACCAGTACCGCCAGCCCCGCAACGGGGAGCCCGGGATGGCCGTGGCGGACGCGATTACGCACGGCGCCCGGCAGCGCCTCCGCCCGATCCTCATGACGGCCCTGGCCACGGTGTTCGCGCTGACGCCAATGGCACTGGGCCTGACCGGCGGCGGCGGTTTCATCTCCCAACCCCTGGCGATCGTGGTGATCGGCGGCCTGATCTCCTCCACGGCCCTCACTCTGATCCTGGTGCCGGTGCTGTACCGGCTCGTGGAAGGACGGCGTGAGCGCAAGGCCCTGCAGAAGTCGCTGCCCCGCGGCCGCCATTCCGCGCCGGCGGCCGCGGCCGAGGACTTCCCGGACGACTTCCCCGAAGACGCTCCCCTGCCAACCGGGTCGCACTAGCGACTCCGGGGCTGGGTCCGGCCCGGTCAGTGCGTGGTGGTCCGCACTGACCGGTGTGACCCGTGGGCCACCCTTGGCAGCCTCATGAACCCACCCTGCGTGGCGACGGTGTTCCTGTGGCGTGGCCCGCTGATGGTCCCGGCCCCGCGTGGCTCCGGCATGGCGGGGATCATCACCTCGCGGGCCGGGTTGCCGGTATAGCTTGCATTTTCCGGGACGTCTTCGCCCTTCATGAGCAGGGCGTCGGCCCCCAGGGCTGCGCCGTCCTGCATCGTCACGCCGTAGTTGATCCAGGCATCCACGCCAACGGTGCAGCGGTTGCCGAGACGGATGCGGTCCGACTTGAAGGCGCCGTCCTCCATAGAGTGGCCCTGAATGGTTGATCCTTCATTCAAGGCGCAGTCATCACCGATCGCCACGAGTGTTTTCTCCGGCATGTTGGCGCCGGCATCGTAGAGCCGCCTGCCAACCTTGACACCCAGCATCCGCCAGATCAGGGGCTTGAAGGGTGTTCCGTTGAAGCCCGGCATGGCAAGCAGCTTCCATAGCCGTTCGTGCCGCCAGAAGTAGCGGTCGTAGATCGAGCAGTACTGCGGCTTCAGGTGGCGGAAGCCCATGACCGAGCGCTCCACGACCACCAAAATCAGTACACGGAACACCAGCATGGCGAGCATCATGGCCGCGATGGCGAACACACCGAGTACGCTGAAGGCGGACACGGCAAGGGCGCCGCAGAGCGTGGCAACAAACAGCAGGAACCAGCGCACGGCCAGGAACAGCACCATGCTCAGGATGTTGTGCCGGTTCTTTGCCGGGAGGGCCCTGTTCTTGGCCTCCTCCATCTTCTTTTCATCGAACTGGCCATCACGCTGGACAGACCTGGGAATCTCGAACGGCGGCGACCCGAGCAGGCCCACGTCCGTCCGGACCGGGCCGTCGATAGGGATCATCACTTTCGTGGCCAACAGGCAGTTGTCCCCGACGCGGGATCCGATCGGAACGGTGATGGCGTTGCCGAGGAAGTTGTGGCCGGCGATTCGGACCTGTGAGAGGCGGAACGACGTACTGGTGAAGTCGGCGTTCATCATGTTGAGGCCGTCAGCGACCATCGTTCCTGTCCCCACCGAGCTCAGGTACGGCGACTCGTGGGCCAGGGTGGGTCCGAAGTTTGACCCGGTCTGTTCCACTTTGCCGAGCTTGTACCCCAGCGCCCGGAGGTAGTGCACGATGTAGGAGCTGTCGCCAAAGACGTCCTTGTACAGCCGGACGTTGGACATTCGGGAGACCATCCGCTGGATGGTGAAGTGCACGCCGTACAGCGGATAGACCTTTTCCGGCTTGAGGAAGCGGTTGAGCAGCCGGGGGATGGTGAAGACGATGATCAAGCCGGTGACCAGCCCGACCACGTACAGCACCAGCGTCACGCCGAGCACGTCGAGGAAGAAGTTCGGATTGCCCAGCTGCAGGTGCCCGCTGCTCAGGTAGGTCGGCAGGAGCGCCGCCAGCGCGAGGACGGCGGCGGGAACCACCAGGACGAGCCGGTTGAACAACTGGAGCAGGCTGAAAATGACTCTGCGGCGCGTACTGCACTTCGCGGCCGGGACCCGCAGGTAGTCGGTATTGGTGCGCGCCGCCGGCGAGCCGTGCCAGATTTGTCCATCTGGTACGGCCTGCGAGGTCTGCAACGACGAGCTGTGTCCGAGCTGGGTGTCGTTTCCCATCGAGGTACCGATGTCCAGGGTGGTTTTCTCCGACACCAGGACATTCTTGCCCAGCGTCACTGGTCCGGTCTCAATCACACCCGAGGATGCCCGGTAGCAGAGGAATGAGGAGTTTTTCTGGATGACGGTGTTGTCGCCGACCGTAAACAGGTCCGGGCAGGCCGGCACCTTCCGGGAGAGGATCACGACGCCCTTGCCGATCTTTGCCCCGAGGAGCCGCAGGTACAGCACATAGAGCGGCGAGCCGACGAACAGCACCATGGGATTAGCGCGCGTCAGGGTCTTCACAGCCCAGAACCGCAGATAGCCCGGACTCCAGATTCGGATCTGTACCGGCTTCCACCGCCCCACCAGAACCCACTTGGCGAGGATCGGTGTCACGGACAGGATGAGGAAAGTGGCGGCGCCGAACCCGATGGACCGCAACCACATGTCAAACAGGTTGCTCCCTCCGGCCGTCCATTGGTAGCCGATGAGCAGCAGGCCGGCCGCATACGTGGTGTACCCCAGAAAAATCAGCAGCTGCACTACCCCGCACATGACGTACTGGAACGTGCTCGGCGGCCGCACCGGTTGAGTAGCCGCCGGACCGGCCGGGGTCGTCGTCTGGGCCAGTGCCGATTCAAGTTGCCTGGTCTGGAGTGCCTGGAGATACGCGGCGAGCTGGCGGACGGTGGGGTTTTCGTAGATGTCCTGCATCGCCGCCGGCGGCAGGTCCGTGTCCTTTCGGACGCGGGCGCAAAAGTGTGCCATTAGTAGTGAGTCCGCGCCCAGGTCGTTGAAAAAGTGCGCATCGACGGACACCTTCTCGAGCCCCAGCACTGTCCCGAGCTGGCCGGCCAGGGCTTCCTCGGCGGCGTTTGCCGGGGCGGTGTAGGACCCGGCGGCCGCCAGGCTGAGCCTGCGCGCGGGCCGGGGCAGCAACTTCCGGTCCACTTTGCCGCTGGGCATCATGGGAATGGCGTCCATCTCTTCGAAGTAGGCAGGGACCATGTAGCCGGGCAACCTGGTCCGCAGCATCCGGTGGAGGTCCTGGGCATCGATGCTCTCGATGTCCTGGCGGAGGGTGTAATACGCGGCCAGTTCCACCACTCCCGGCTCGGGCTCGAAGGTCTGAACAACCCCCTGCGCGATGCCGGGAAGCTGCAGGAGGCAGGATTCGATTTCAGTCAGCTCGATCCGGTACCCGCGGATCTTGACCTGGGTGTCGATCCGGCCGAAGTACTCGAGTTCCCCGCGGTCATTGATCCTGCCAAGGTCCCCGGTGCGGTAGATCCGCCCGGAGGGATTATTGACGATACCGAGGAAATCCGGGACAAAGGCCCGTTCCGTCAGGTCCTGCCGGTTCACGTAGCCCCGTGCCAGGCCCACTCCGGCAAGGCCTATTTCCCCGGATTCGCCGTGGGGCAGCGCGCGGCACCCATCCGGGTCGAGGATGACCGCCGAATACGTCGGAAGCGGCACACCCAGTGAGACGGGTCCGTCGGGATCAAGCAGGGCCCAGGTGGCGGTAACCGTCGCCTCAGTCGGCCCGTAGACGTTCAGGAAGCGGCGGTCCGGGCGGTGCCAGCGTGTGACCAGATCCTTCGGGCACGCCTCGCCGGAGACCAGCAGGAACCTCAGGCCGGGCAGGTCCTCGTCGATGGTTGCCAGCAGCGTCGGAACACAGCAAAGGGCCGTAATCTTATTTTCGGTGAGGTACTCGGCGAGATCGGCACCAAGGAGGTTGGGCCCCTTTGGCTTGGGCACCAGGGTGGCTCCGGCCATCCAGGAGACCCAGATTTCCTCGACCGAAAAATCGAACGCGATGGTCATGCCCTGGTACACGCGATCCGTGGGCTCGATGCCGTAGTGCGCGGCGGCGACGCGGACGAAGTTGCAGATGCTGGCATGTTCCACGGCCACGCCCTTGGGCCGGCCAGTGGAACCAGAGGTGTAGATGATGTAGGCCAGTTCGTCCGTGGTTCCGCCCATGTCCGCACGGTTCAGCCGCGAGGAGTCCTTGGCGTCGACCTGTTCCTGCACATCATCAAGGCACACGGTGACAGCGGCAACTTCGGGCAGCAGATCCCGCAAATGCGACACAGACAGGATCATCGCCGCATCGGCGTCTTCAACAATGTACTTGAGCCGGTCAGGAGGAAATCCCGGATCCAGGGGAACGTAGGCAGCGTGGATCTTCAACACGGCGAGCATCGCCACGTAGGCCCGCCATGGCTGATCAAACAGCAGTGCGATGCGGTCTCCCGGCCGGGCACCGCACAGCAGCAGGTGCCGCGCGAGCTGATTCGCGCGCTCATCCAGCTGGGCGTACGTCAAGACGATGGCGCCTGCATCGACGGCGACCCGGGCACCGAGCCCCTCGTCCCGCAAGAGGTCGCAGCGATCCTCGAAGAGCTGATCCAGCCGTTCGCCCCGATGCCAGCGGGCGGTTTGATCCGGAGCGGCCGACGTCAGGATTGTTCCCCCCGCCGAGCTGCCGTTCATGGACATTTTGCCGCGCAGCTCCGGGGGGAGGGTGAGGTTGCTGCCCGTCCTCGCGGTTTTGCCCATCGTTTTCGCTCCTTCGCTTGACGTGACGCGCCATTGATCTGCCACCCTGCGGGGCAGGGGTCATATCCCTGCCAGAGACCGCAGTCCGTTTGCCGGCCGGGGGTAGACAGCGCGCGCGAGGTTGTCGATGTGTCCCGTGCCGGTGTGCTCGTCTGCCGGGGCCATGCCGAACGCCAGCCGGACGGCACGCTCGGCATCGGCCAGCCGGTCGGCTTGGGTAATGGCTCCCACGGAGGTCTCGGAGATGTCGACGAGATCGAGGTCCACGTCTGCGTCGGACAGGGCCTTGAGGAATGTGCAGAAGATTTCCGGTGACGACCGCATGCCCAGGCCGGTGACGGACACCCTGCCCACCTGGCCGTCGTGCTGCAAGCCGCGGAACCCTATGGTTGCCTTTTCAGCATGCAGCACGGCCAGCGCGGAACTTGCCTGGGCTGCAGGAACGATCAGGGCAACGTTGGAACGGCTTGAGCCTGGGCTGGCCGTGTTCTGGACAATCTTCTGGACGTGCGCCCCGGAACGCGACAGCACATTGAGGATGCTGGCAACGGCGTCCGGTTCGTCCGGAAGTCCAACAACGGTGATTTTCGATGCCGAGTTGACTCCGGCTACTCCGGTTATCTCAGGTTGCTCCCTGGCGGGCTGGTGCACTGGATGGCGGTCGAGGCCAGGCAGGATCAGGGTCCCTGTTTCCGGCACGAACGAGGACCTGACATGGATCGGAATACCGAACCGGCGGGCGTATTCAACACACCGCAGATGCAGCACCTTTGACCCGGAGGCCGCAAACTCCAGCATTTCCTCGCTCGAGAGGACTTCGATTTTTCGGGCTGTCGGGACAACGCGGGGGTCCGCGGTGTAGACGCCGTCGACGTCCGTGTAGATTTCGCAAATATCAGCCCCAAGTGCCGCGGCCAGCGCGACAGCGGTGAGATCCGAGCCACCGCGACCGAGCGTGGTCACCTTGTTCCGTTTCTTCGTCCTGCCCTGGAATCCTGCAACGATGGGGACTTCGCCATGGGCCAAGCTTGTGCGGACGCGGTCCGGCCTGACATCAGTGATGTGTGCCTTGCCATGGATGTTGTCAGTAATGAGGCCGGCCGCGCTGCCGGTAAATGTTCGCGGCAGCTGGCCAAGATCCGCCAGCGCGATCGCCAAAAGGGCCGAGGACACAAGTTCGCCGATGCTCAGGAGGGCATCGAGGTCAACGGGGAGCGGCCGGGCGGAAACTTCGGCGGCGAGGTCGCAGAGTTCGTCGGTGGTATCCCCCATGGCGGACACCACCGCCACGACCTGATATCCGTTGGTCCGGGTCTTGGCTATCCGTTCGGCTGCACGGAGGATACCCGCGGCATCAGCCAGGGACGAACCACCAAACTTTTGTACGATGACGGTTCCCGGGCGAATTGCCCGGTCAGTTTCCAATAGATCACTTTCATAAACCGCTATTGCCTTGCGGGTACCCATTTCTCTCCCCAAAATCTGCTTCGATTCTTGCGAGCGGTACTCCCCCTTTGAGCCCCCTTTTGCTGATGCTCAAACAGTTGATGCCAAGACCACCGGCTCTCCGGTCACAGACACCGCGGCGGCAGCGAGAATATCGAGTCCCTTCTGCAGATCGGCAGGACTGATCGTCAGCGCCGGCATCGTCTTGACGACCTCGCCTTCCGGGCCGGACGTTTCCACGAGCAGGCCACGGGCGAACGATTCGGCCGCGATCTTCTCCGCCGTCGCAGGGTTGGGGTAGTAGACCCCCGCGAGCAGTCCCCGGCCACGGACGGTGGCGCCTTCGACGGCCGCTGCGATCTGTGCGAGCCCCTCGTGCAGCTGTGCAATGAGTCCCGCTACGTTCGATTGAAAGCTGCCGTCCTGCCAATAGTGTTCCAAGGCGGCTGCGCCCGTGACGAAGGCCGGGTTGTGCCCACGGAATGTTCCGTTGTGCTCGCCAGGCTTCCAGATGTCCAATCCGGGTTTGAACAGTGTCAGTGCCAAAGGCAGTCCAAAGCCGGAGATGGACTTGGACAGGCAGACGATATCCGGGGTAATGGCCGCCTCCTCAAAGCTGAAGAAGGTTCCAGTCCGTCCGCATCCGGCCTGCACATCGTCAACGATCAGCAGGATGTCATGCTGGCGGCACAGCTCCGCAAGGCCCCGGAGCCATGATGCCCGGGCGGCCCTGAGCCCGCCCTCCCCTTGGACGGTTTCCACGATCACTGCGGCGGGTTTGTCGATCCCAGAGCCCCTGTCCTCCAGTGCCTGGCGGAGCCACAGAAAGTCCGGCACTTGCCCGTCGAAGAATCCGTCATAGGGCATGCTGGACGTGTTCGTTAGCGGAACGCCGGCTCCCTGCCGTTTCATTGAATTGCCCGTAACGGACAATGAGCCAAGCGTCATCCCGTGGAATGCATTCGTGAAGCTCACGACATGCTGCCTGCCGGTAACCTTGCGGGCGAGCTTCAGGGCCGCTTCCACGGAGTTAGTTCCCGTCGGGCCGGGGAACATAACTTTATAGTCCAGGCTCCGGGGCCTGAGGATCAGCTCCTGGAATGTTTCCAGGAAGCGCCGCTTGGCAGGCGTTTTCATGTCGAGTGAATGAATGATTGAACCGGAGAGCAGATAGTCCACCAGCGGTTGCAACAGTACCGGGTTGTTATGTCCGTAGTTCAGTGCTCCGGCGCCGGAAAAGAAGTCCAGATACTCTCTGCCGTCCTCGCTGTAGAGGCTGCTGCCGCCCGCACGCTCAAACACCGTGTCCCAATTGCGGCAATAGGTGCGAACCTCTGACTCCAAACTTTCAAAGATGTCCATCTGTCGATGTCCCCCGCACTTCCGACTAGCGAAGTTTCCTGAGCGTAAACATCACCCAGGCTTCCTGATAACGGGCGCGGAAAGGAAACAGAGCGTCTTCTGCGGCGCACTGGCTATTGCTTTCACTGGGCCCGTATTTAATCACGTATGGACGTTGCCTATACGTGAACTGGGCAGATCAGTTAAGTCTGCCCGGATGCTTATCGTTTCTTATCTTAAACTCAGGAAACTCACTGCACCTGAGTAGCGGGTACCTGTTTTTTCCGCCCAAACGGCTGTGAAACTACCCGCATCCCCGGAGATCCTGTGATATGGGAACCCCGGGTACTTGGAAAAGTCGCTGGCGTCCGACCATCCGTGGACGTGGCGCCGGATGCACCGGCGCCGGCTACTCGACATCGGTACTCTATGGCCTGGGTTTTCCGTTCACGGCAGAGGCTAACGCGAGCCGGCAGGGAGGGGCGCACCGGCTGCCGTGGCCGGATCGGAGAATGCCAGCCGCGGCACCAGCACCAGTGCGGCAGCCGCGGCCAGCCCTGTCACCCCGCAGATGGTCCATACCGTGAGGTACCCGACGAGCGGCGCCGCGGTCTGCACGGAGTCCCCAGGTCCGGCCACGGCGTCGGCGAGGACGTGGCTGAGCAGGGCGATCCCGAACACGGCGGAGGCAAATGCCCCGCCGATGGTCTTCGTGGTGTTGGTCAGGCCCGTGGCCATTGCGGTGCGGTTGAGGGGCGCAGCCGCGGCAGCCGCCGAGGGCAGCGCCGCGACGAGTGCCCCGGAGCCGACGCCGGCGATCGCCATGTTCGCCAGCGCCTCGGCGAGGCTGCCATGGAACGGCAGGAACAGCAGATAGCCCAACCCTACGAACCCTGCGGCGCCCACCAGAGTCCAACGCGGGGTAAGCCGGCGGGTGATCACCGGATACAGCAGCGCCCCCACCAGGAGCCCCAGCACGTACACGCCGATGATGACGGAGACCTGCCCGGCCCGCAGCCCGAGGCCGTAGCCGTGCAGCGCGGGGTCGGTCCGGGCGAAGGTGGACAACGGAGCCTGTGCGCCCAGGACCGAGACGCCAAACAGCCCGGCGGTCAGCTGGACCGGCCACATGGACTTGCCCCGCAGCGTCCTGATGTCCACGAGCGGATCGGCCGCGCGCAGCTCCAGCCGCGCAAACGGAATAAACACCAGGGCCCCTGCCGCGGCCAGCGCCCACGGCCACCACGCGCCGGCTCCGTTGAGGCGCATGGACGTCAGACCAGAGGTGATGAGCAGCAGTCCGACGGCGAGCAGGGTGAACCCGCGGGTGTCCACGCGGCCTCCGCTGCGCTCACGGGACTCGGGCACGCCAAACCGGATGGCGAACCAGCACGCGGATACCGCCAGCGCGGGAACCAGCAGCACAAGCTGCAGCTGCCCGTCGAAGACTTCCACGAGCGCACCGGCGGCCAGTGCCCCGGCGATGACGCCGGCCTCCAGCGCCCCGACCAGAACGCCGGCGGCGCGCCGGGTCCGTGCGGCGCCGTCGGGCAGCTGATGGACGCGGCTGAAGATCAGGGCGATTTCCAGCGGCAGCCAGACCACGTAGAAGCCCTGGAATGACCAGGCGGCCAGGAAGGTCCAGAAGTCCGGGGCGAGCGCGACACCCCAGGAGGCCGCGGCGGTGACCAGGGTGGACACCAGCAGGATTTTCCGGTGCCCGTACATGTCGCCCAGCTTGGCCAGCACCGGCACGGCGAGGGCGCTGACCATGAGCTGGGCGGCCTCGAACCAGTTGACGTCGGCGTCGTGGATCCCCAGGTGCCGGGCGATGTCGGTGAGGATGGGCGTGTAATAGCCCTGCAGGATTCCGCTGGTGAGTTCCACCAGACACAGAAAAGCTACGACTCGTCGCATGGGGGCCTTCCGGGCGGGCGGGCACCTCGCGGCCAGCCGATTGATTGCATCCTAGGCCCGTGCTCCGGGCGCAGGCGGCAAACCCGGCCGGAAGAGCCGGGAATAATCGGCCGCGCCGGATGTTATAGCCATCGATACATGCAAATGCATGTAAATCGGGTATAGTGAAAACAGTTCCCGGATCAGACGGCCACGGAAAGGCACATCATGCAGATCGGCGTCTTCAGCGTCAGCGACATCACCACCGACCCCACCACGGGCCGCACCCCCACGGAGCACGAGCGCATCAAAGCGTCCGTGGCGATCGCCAAGAAGGTCGAAGAGATCGGCATGGATGTCTACGCCCTCGGCGAGCACCACAACCGGCCTTTCTTCTCCTCCTCCCCCACCACCACGCTCGCGTACATCGCCGCCCAGACGGAGCGGATCATCCTGTCCACGGCCACCACGCTGATCACCACCAATGACCCGGTGAAGATCGCGGAGGACTTTGCGATGCTCCAGCACCTCTCGGACGGGCGCGTGGACCTGGTGCTGGGCCGCGGCAACACCGCTCCGGTCTACCCGTGGTTCGGCAAGAACATCCAGGACGGGATCGAGCTCGCGATCGAGAACTACTCCCTGCTGCGCCGCCTCTGGGACGAGGACACCGTCAACTGGTCCGGCAAGCACCGCACGCCGCTGCAGAACTTCACGTCCACGCCCCGCCCGCTCGACGGCGTCGCGCCCTTCGTGTGGCACGGCTCCATCCGCACGCCGCAGATCGCCGAAGTGGCGGCGTACTACGGTGACGGCTTCTTCGCCAACAACATCTTCTGGCCCAAGGAGCACTACCAGCAGCTGATCGGCCTGTACCGCGACCGCTATGAGCACTACGGGCACGGCAAGGCGGACCAGGCCATTGTTGGCCTCGGCGGCCAGTTCTTCATGCGGAAGAACTCCCAGGACGCCGTCAAGGAGTTCCGCCCGTACTTCGACAACGCCCCGGTCTACGGCCACGGCCCGTCGCTGGAGGACTTCACCTCCCAGACCCCGCTGACCGTCGGAAGCCCGCAGGAAGTGATCGAAAAGACCCTGACGTTCCGGGAGTACTTCGGCGACTACCAGCGCCAGCTCTTCCTGATCGACCACGCCGGCCTGCCGCTGAAGACTGTCCTGGAACAGCTGGACCTGTTCGGCGAAGAGGTGCTGCCGGTGCTGCGCAAGGAATATGCCGCACTCAGGCCCGCACATGTCCCGGAACCGCCGACGCACGCCGGCCGGGTGGCCGCGGCTTTGGCAGCTGGCACCGTGGACGCCGCCGCGGCGGAGTCCACCAGCCAGGACGCGTAATGTCCGCCAAAACCACGGAATCGCCGGTGCGCCTGGCCGCGGAAACCTGGGAATCCCTGTTCCGGGCCCAGGTGGCGGTGATGCGCAAGCTGCAGGCGGCGCCGGCGTTCAAGGCCCTGGCGCTGAATGAATACGACGTCCTCTTCACGCTCTCCCGGTGCCCCTCCGGGTGGCTGCGCCTGAACGAGCTCAACGACAACGTCCTGCTGAGCCAGTCCAGCCTGAGCCGGCTGGTGGAGCGGCTCGAAAAGCGCGGGCTCCTCGAACGGACACCGGCACCCGACGACGGCCGCGGGATCCTCATCCGGCTTACCGAGGCCGGGCTGGACCTGCAGAAACAGATCGGCCGGGAACACGTGCGCGACATCGCTGCGCTCGTGGGCCCGGCCCTCTCCGCCGCCGAACAGCAGGAACTGCTGCGGCTGACCGAGAAGCTCCGCGCCTCAGTCACCGTGCGCTGAGCGGCGGCCCGCGCCGCCTAGTGGATGGCGGCGAGCTCAGTCGGGTCTTCCACCGGCAGCTCATCGACAACCGCGGTGACGCTCAGTTCCTGCAGGGAGAGGCTGCCGCCCACGGTGGACAGGAATGCGGTGTCCGAGGAATCGCGTCCGGCCGTGATCCGCAGCAGGCTCTCCCGTGGCGCCAGCCCGGTGGGATCGATGACGTGCCAGGCGCCGTTGATGTGGGCTTCGGCCACGGCGTGGAAGTCCATCGGGGTCAGGCCGGGGGCATAGACAGCGGCCAGTCGGGCCGGGACGTTCTTGGAGCGCAGCAGGGCAATGGCGAGGTGGGCAAAGTCCCTGCAGACACCGCGGCGGTGCAGCAGGGTTTCGACGGCGCCGTCGGTCCCGCGCGAGGATCCGCTGACGTAGCGCAGTTCGCTGAAGACCCAGTTGCGGACGGCGTGGAGCAGTTCCTCGCCCTGGAGTCCCCCGAATTCGGCATAGGCGGTCGGCAGGAGCCGGTCCGACTCCGCGTACCGGCTGGGCCGGACGTAGCGGATCAGTTCCATGAGCCCCGGTTCCTCGGGCAGGGCGAAGCCAGTGACGGCGGCCGAGTACTCGACCAGCACTTCGGTGGGTTCGGCGAACTCCATGTAGTGGAAGCGCCCGCCGTGATGGTCCGTGAGTTCGGTCAGCGGCACGTCCTGGCCTCCCGCGGTCACCGTGAGCGACTCTTCCAGGGAGTCGTAGCCGGCGTTCCGGGCCACTGCCACAGCGAGGGCCACCTTGGTCTCGGCAACGGTCTTGAAGGCCAGGCGGGCGGCTACGGCGCGTTCCATTTATCTCCGTATCTCCGGGATGTGGGATGTGAGGTGAGGGCAGCTGGGAAGTCACCGTCAGCGGCCCGGGGATGTGCGGGTGGGGCGGGACTAGTTTTTGATCTCCAGAGACATTAGCATCCGCTGGACGTTGGCGAATTCGGAACCCTCGTTGACGTACTTGGCCGCCTGGTCGAGAGTGTCGAACGCCTTCGCGGGGGCGACCTTCTGGTCCGGGGCCAACGTCTTGAGCACCGTGAGGTCCCCAAAGGAATAGTCCCCCTTGCCGGCCGGGCCACGGACCACATTCTGCAGCGCGCAGCTCTTGCCGCCGGAGCCGCCCACCACATTCGTGATGCCGTAGGAGCCGAAGTACTTGTAGCCCTGGATGACCCGGAACACCACGTGCGGATCGATGGTCCCTTCGCCGTCCGCGTGCGGCAGGTCAACGGGAACGCTGCTGACCACGACGTAGTTCCGTGCTGCCCCGTCCGGGCACGCCGGGGCACTCTGCGGGGCAAGGCCGGTCTGCAAGGTGGCCAGGTACACGCCGTCGGCGTCCTTGACGGTGATTTTCAGCGCGCCGGGCAGCGTGCCCGGATCGGGAGCGACGGACTGGACAATCCAGTCCTGCGGCACCTCAAAACTGACGGTCTTTGCCGGATCGGTAAACACTTTCCACGCCGCAGCGCTCGGGCCCGCACTGGTGCCTGCAGTGGCGGATGCGCTGCCCGGCGGTGCCGACGCCGGCCCGGCACTCGACGTCGGACTCCCTGTCGCACCGGCTGTGGCGCTGCCTGCGGCGTTGCTCCCCGCAGTCCAGACGGGCGCCCCCTTGCCGTCGCTGCTGCAGCCCGACAGGGCTGCTCCCGCGACCGCGAGCGCCAGGCCTGTGCGCAGCACAGCGCCCCGTATCCCGGCGGGGCCTGATCCTCTGGAAAGGGACGTCCCGGTCATGATGCCAGCGTAGCCGGGGTGCCGCCCGGCTCAGAGTCCCCGCATCAGTGTTTCGTAGAAGCGGACCCCTTGCTCCAGGGTCTCCAGCGCAATCTTCTCGTCAACGGCGTGCAGGGAGCCGCCACAGGAGGGTGCCGTCGTTGTGGCCGGAGAAGGGCGGCTGCGTCCACTCCCCCGGGTCGCCTGGCGGGACGACGTCGTAGTGCGCCATCAGCACGGACGGGCGCGTCGCCGCCGCTGGGTCTTCCGCCAAGGCGCTGCCGGGCCAGCGGTACAGGAGGGCATGCCCGTAGACGCGTTCCAGGTCAAGGGCAGCGTGGATCGCCGGATACAGCCGGGACAGTGCCGCGATGAAGGCCTCAAACTCGGCCGTCTCCTCCCCGTCGGCCCGGCGTGACCCGTCGGCCCGGGGTGACACCTCAGCCCGGCGTGAGACGGTCCGGTACCTCACCAGCTCAGCCAGCGAGGCCGCCGCGCGCCCTGCACTGCCTGGGGTGCTGCCCTGCGGGCCGCCCTTTGTGTCAGCCTTACGGGACTCTGTGTCGCCGGCGCTTTTATCGGAATGGCTGGCGGCCGTGTTCTGCAGGGGGTTGCGCATGGGCGAAAGTCTACGGCTGGACGGCCCGCCGGAACGGGTGATCCTACGGCCGGGTCCGGCCCCGGAATCCAGGGCAAAAATTCAGCGCCAAATTTCGGTCTCGCGAAAGCCGATACGCTGGGGGCATGGCCGAACAGCACTTTGACGGAACGCATCCTGGTGACCTGGGTGACGTGGCAGGAATGTCGGCGCTCGATATCGCGGACTGGCGGCTGCGGACATTTGCCCTCTATGCCAGCACGCGCAAGATCGCCGCGGACAACCCGGCGGAAGCCCATTCCTACTGGCGCCATGAGCGGGACCGCATGTTCGGCACCCACCCGGCCTCCGCCCTGACGGCCGAGGCCAAGGCCAGCTTCGACGGCCTGAAGACGGCGGACTACGATCCGATCTACCGCTTCCATATCCCGCTGACCCCCGAGGGCGCCGGCCGGGAGATGAACGTGGAGACCGGCACCGACGGCCTGGTCCGGTTCGTGCGGCTGGGAACCTTCGACCTTCCCGAAATGGGTCAACTCGCCGTCTGGAAGCTCAGGGGCTACGGCGGCGGCATCTTTGTGCCGTTCCGTGACGCCACCGCCGGCCAGCCCGGCGGCAGCTACGGCGCTGGGCGCTACCTCCTGGACACCATCAAGGGGGCCTTCCACGGCGTGCGCGGCTCCGGCCCCGAGGCCGAATTCGTCCTGGACTTCAATTTCGCCTACAACCCCTCCTGCGCCTACAACGAAGCCTGGGCATGTCCCCTCGCGGGTCCGGCGAACCGGCTGGCCGTGGAGATCCCCGTGGGCGAGCTGTACTGAGCGGATGGAGTCCCAGCTCGAACAGCAGGCCCCTGCCCCCGCCGTCGTCCGCGGGCAGAACCCCAAACGCTACCGCGGAATCCTCCGCTACCCCGTGGTCCGGCAACTCATCCGCTTCACCGGCGTCGGGATTGTTTGTACGCTGACATCCCTGGCCCTGTATGCCCTCTCCCGGCCGTGGTTCGGGGCCCAGCCTGCCAACGCCGCGGCCCTGATTCTGACGTCCTTCATGAATACGGCCCTCAACCGGCGCCTCACATTCAAGATCACAGAACGCCGCCGGATGAAGCGGGATCACCTCAACGGCCTGATCGTGATCCTGGTGGCGCTGCTGATCACCGGCGGCAGCCTGGCCGTCCTGCACTGGGTCAACCCGGATGCCACCGTGGCCGAGGAACTCTGGACCACAACCCTCTCCGGGTTCGCCGCCACAGCCGTGCGGTTCACGATGCTGCGGCACTGGATCTTCCGCCGCGCCCGCCACCGCTGACCCCGGCAAGAGCCCAACCCCGGGTTGCGCTATCACTTATCGCTGCTCCGGACGCCCGGGAACAGCCATAGGTGATAGCGCAACGGGGGTTCAGACGCCGAGGGAGCGGACGCTGCCGACGGCGGTGCGCACGGCGGCCGCGGCCTCCTGCAGCTGCGGTGCCGTGATGGTCGAATCAAAGCTGAACCGCACCGCCGTCTGGGCGACCTCGGGCTCGATGCCCATGGCCAGCAGCACCGGCGACGGCGCATCCAAGCCGGCGGCACAGGCGGAACCGCTCGAACAGATGACTCCCTGGCGTTCGAGTTCCAGCAGCACAGACTCGCCGCTGGTGCCCGGGAAACAGAAGGACGCCACCGAGGGCAGCCGCTCGGTGGGGTGGCCGGTGAGGATCGCCCCGGGAACACCGGACAGGACGGCGTCAATAAACCCGTCCCGGAGTGCCGCGACGTGCCCGGCGAGGCCGGATGAAGCACCGGATGAAGTGTCCGCGGCCGGGCCGGATGACGGGTCCGGCGCCGTCTGCCGGACCAGCGTCAACGCCGTCGCCAGCGCCACGGCACCGGCGACGTTTTCGGTGCCGGAACGGCGGCCGCGCTCCTGGCCCCCGCCGTGGACCAGCGGTTCAACCCGGACCCGCCCGCGGACAAACAGCGCGCCGTTGCCTTTGGGTGCGCCCAGCTTGTGGCCGGAGATGCTCAGTGCATCCACGCCCAGCGCGGCAGTGTCCAGCGGCAGCCACCCGGCAGCCTGGACGGCATCGGTGTGGAACGGGATTCCGCAGGAGCGGGCCAGCGCCGCGAGCCGGGCGACCGGCTGGACCGTGCCCACCTCGTTGTTGGCGTACATGACACTGACCAGCGCCGTCCTGGGACCGAGGACCTCGGCCAGGGCTTCTTCAGTCACCTGACCGAAGCGGTCCACGGGGATCACGTCGACGGCGAAGCCATGAACGCGTTGGAGATACCGGGCGGATTCTTCCACGGCGGGATGTTCGACGGCGCTGATCGCCACCCGGTCCAGGTGCCAGTCGGCGGCGCGCCGGGCCAGGGCGATGCCCTTGACGGCGAGGTTGTCCGCTTCCGTGCCGCCGGAGGTGAAGACGACTTCCCCGGACCGGCAGCCCAGGGCCTTGGCCGCGGCAGCCCGGGCCCCGGCGAGTGCCGTGGCCGCGGCATCGCCGAGGGAGTGGTGGCTTGACGGGTTGCCGAATTCGCCGGTGAGGTAGGGCCACATAGCCTCCAGCACCTCCCGGCGGACCGGTGTGGTGGCCGCGGCGTCGAGGAAGATCACGACCGGGGATCCGGGTCCACGTCCAGCTCAATGTCGAGCCCGAGATCCAGGGCGGTGACGCTGTGGGTCAGGCCGCCGATCGAGATAACATCCACCCCCGTGGCAGCGATGTCCGCCACGGTGCGTAGGTTGACGTTGCCGCTGGCTTCGACGCGGGCCCGGCCGCCCACCAGTTCGACGCCGGCGGCCAGCTCGGCCAGGGAGAAGTTGTCCAGCATGATGGTGTCCACACCGGCGGCGAGGACGGGCTCGATCTGCTCCATGGTGTCCACCTCGACCTCGAA
The DNA here is from genome assembly GCF_042884475.1 of Arthrobacter sp. NPDC058130. Lineage (NCBI taxonomy): Bacteria > Bacillati > Actinomycetota > Actinomycetes > Micrococcales > Micrococcaceae > Arthrobacter > Arthrobacter sp. NPDC058130. Next base: position 34,492 of record NZ_JBHVTV010000010.1, on the reverse strand, counting down.
GTGTGTCGTGTGGCCGAGCTGGGCCCTGGCGCCGCGCAGCACCGCCGTCAGTTTGGCCGGGTCACCCCCGGTGAGGACGGCCAGGTGGTTGTCCTTCGCCAGGACCGCGTCGGAGAGGCTGAAGCGGTGGTTCGCGCCGCCGCCGCAGCGCACGGCATAGCGTTCCAGCACCCGCAGCCCCGGCGTTGTCTTGCGGGTATCAGTGATCCGCGCCCGCGTGCCGGCCACGAGCGCCACATACTCGGCGGTCCTGGTGGCGATGGCGCTCATCCGCTGGACCAGGTTCAGTCCGACACGCTCGGCTAGCAGCACAGCGCGGGCGTTGCCGGTCACCCGGGCCAGCGCGGTTCCGGCGGTGAACGCCTCGCCATCGGCAACCAGCAGTTCGACGACGGCGGCCGGGTCGGTCAGCTTCATCGCCGCGGCGAACACCTCGCCACCGCTCAGGACGCCGGGTACGCGGGCGTTCAGCACCGCCGTCGCGCGTGCCTGCGCGGGGATGAGCGTCTGCGAGGTGATGTCGCCGTAGGGGGCGTCCTCCTGCAGTGCCATGCGCAGGACAGCCAGGACGGCGGCTTCGGGCAGGCTTCCGGCGAGCGCCGCGGTGCGGGAGGGCACGGTTTCCGGAGCAGCGGTTGCGTGGGCAGTGGTGGTCACGAGGAAATCCTTTGCATGGAATGGGTGAGGGCTGAGGCGAAGTCCGTGTCTGCCCGGTAGTGGGCGCCGACGGACTCCGTCCGGTTCAGGGCCGCCGCCACGAGGAGACGGGCCGCGAGGAGCAGGTTCCGGTCCTCATGGGCGGCCTGGTCCAGCCCGGCGCTTCTCCCGGCTGTTTCACGCTCCGCGAGGCTGGCGGCCCACCGGGCCAGCTGCGCCGCGGCGGCGTCGAGATCGGCGCCGGTGCGCGTGACTCCCGCGGCCGCGGTCATGAGCCTCCCCAAGGCCGCGCGGCTGAACGGAACGTCGGTGCTGCCGGTGTTGTGAGTGACGGCCTCAGCAGGCGGGAGCGGGCTGCCCGGGCAGAGGTCCTCGGGTACCGGCGAAAGCCAGGCCGCCTCCGGGTCGGCGTGCAGGAAGTCCTCCACCGCGCGGCGGCCGAACACCAGGCCCTCCAGCAGCGAGTTGCTCGCCAGCCGGTTTGCCCCCTGCGCACCCGTACGGGCGACTTCGCCGGCGGCATACAGGCCCGGAACGGATGTCCGGCCCCACAGGTCGGTGCACACGCCGCCCATCCAGTAGTGGGCGGCCGGGGACACCGGGACCGGTTCTGTGGTCCAGTCGTAGCCGGCAGCCAGGGTGGCCGCGCTGATGGTGGGGAACCGCCGGGCCAGGAAGCCGGCGCCCCGGTCGGCCTCAATGCCACGTGCGTCCAGATAGACCGGGCTGTCCGCTGCGGCCCCCGTGGCGGCCAGGTGCAGGGCGATGCTGCGGGAGACGACGTCGCGGGGGGCCAGTTCCGCGTCCGGGTGGTAGTCCGGCATGAAGCGGTACCCCGCGGAGTCCAGCAGCACGGCCCCCTCGCCGCGGACGGCTTCGGAGATGAGCAGGGCCGGGGGGCCGCCGGGGACTTCCTCGGCGGCAAGGGTGGTGGGGTGGAACTGGAAGAACTCGAGGTCCCGCACAGCGGCACCGGCGCGCCAGGCCAGGGCCAGCCCGTCGGCGGTGGCGACGCTGGGATTGCTCGTGCGGGCAAAGAGCCGCCCGGCACCGCCGGTGGCGAGCAGGACGGCGTCGGCGGCCAACCGCTGGAGCCGGCCGCCGGCCAGATAGGCCACGCCGGTGACCCGGGCCGGCGTCGGATCCTCGCCGCCGGTCTGGGACAGGGATGCGGACAGGGTTTCCGGTTCCGTCAGAAGTTCGGTGACGAACGCGCTGGTCTCCACCCGGAGCCGGCCGCGGCCGGCACGATCCAGCACGGCGCGTTCCAGGACGGCGGCGACAAGCCCGCGGGCGATGCAGGCGCCTGTCGCGTCGCCTCCGGCGTGCAGGATGCGCGGCGCCGAATGCGCTGCTTCCAGGCCCAGGGCCGGTCCGCCGTCGGGACGCACGTCGAAGTGCACACCGTAACGGCCCAGGCCGGCGATGTCCCGGACGGCGTCCGTGCACAGGACGCGGACCGCCTTGGCGTCGTTCAGCCCGGCACCGGCGGCGAGCGTGTCCGCGATGTGCGCTGCGACGGAATCCCCGGGGGCGGCGTCCCCCGGGGCCAGGACGGCGGAGACGCCGCCCTGGGCGTAGAAGGTGTTGCTTTGCTCCAGCGTCCCCTTGCTCAGGAGGACCACCTCGATGTCACGGCCGCCGGCAGTGGTGGCGTCGGCGGCGAGCAGAGCCGCGTAGAGTCCCGCAACCCCGCTGCCGACAATCACGAGCCGCCTGGTCACGGCCGTGCCGCCAGCATCCGTTCCAGCGCAACGCGCGCCGGCGCGGCGACGTCCTCATCCACGGTGATGCGGTTGAGCACCTCGCCGCGGACGAGCGCCTCCAAGACCCAGGCAAGGTAGCCGGGGTGGATGCGGTACATCGTGGAGCAGGGGCAGATCACCGGGTCCAGGCAGAAGATGGTGTGCTGCGGGTATTCCGCGGCGAGCCGGTTGACCATGTTGATCTCGGTGCCGATCGCAAACGTGGTGGGCTCCGTGGCCGCGGCGATGGCCTTCTTGATGAAGTCGGTGGACCCGGCGGAATCGGCGGCATCCACCACCTCCATGGGGCATTCCGGGTGCACGATCACCTGGACGCCCGGGAACTCGGCGCGGGCCTTCTCGATCTGGCCCACGTTGAAGCGCTTGTGGACCGAGCAGAAGCCGTGCCAGAGGATCACCCGGGAATCGAGCAGGGCCTGCCCGTCGTTGCCGCCGAGGTCCTTGCGCGGGTTCCACATGGGCATCTGCTCCAGCGGCACCCCCATGGCCTTGGCGGTGTTCCGGCCCAGGTGCTGGTCGGGGAAGAACAGCACACGCTGGCCGCGCTCGAACGCCCACTCCAGCACGGTCGCGGCGTTCGAGGAGGTGCAGACGATCCCGCCGTGCTCGCCGCAGAAGCCCTTCAGGGCTGCGGAGGAGTTCATGTAGGTGACCGGGATGACCGGGACCCGGCCGTCGGCGTCGGGCTCCGTGCCGAACAGTTCTTCCAGCTGCTCCCAGCACTCGGTGACCGAGTCGATGTCCGCCATGTCCGCCATGGAGCAGCCCGCGGCCAGGTTCGGCAGGATCACTGCCTGGTCCGGCCGGGAGAGGATGTCCGCGGTCTCGGCCATGAAGTGCACGCCGCAGAAGATGATGGCTTCCGCGTCTGGCCGGGTCAGGGCCGCGTTGGCGAGCTGGAAGGAATCGCCCACGAAGTCGGCATATTCGATCACTTCGTCGCGCTGGTAGAAGTGCCCCAGCACGACGGCGCGGTCCCCCAGCGCCGCTTTGGCGGCGCGGATCCGGGCGTCGAGCTCGGCGTCGCTGGCGAGCTTGTACTCTTCCGGGAGCTGGCCCTGCCGCGGGGTCGAGACCGGCGCGACGTCCGCGGAGGAGGCGCCCGGTCCGTAGGCGGGCGTTCCGGCGAGGGCCTCGGCGAGGTCGTAGTCCCAGGGCCCGCGGGCCAGGGCCGGGCTGCAGGTGGAGGCTGCTGTTGCAAGGCCCTTGGCGCTGGCGGTGGCTTGCTCGCGCGTGATCAGCTGGATTGCCGTGTTGACGCTGCTCATGGTGTGCTCCTGTTGTCTGGGTCAAGGCCTGGGCGGCCGGTAAAGCGGTAGAGGCGGGGCGGGCGGTGTTTGCCGCCCTGCAGGTATTGATCGGTTTCTTCGATTTCCGGGGTGGCCTTGACCTGCCGGCGGAAGTTGGCGGGATCGAGTTCGCGGTCCAGGACGGCCTCGTAGACTTCGCGGACCTGGGCGAGGGTGAAGTACTCGCCCAGCAGGTGGTAGGCGATGGACCCGTAGGCCATCTTGTTGCGCAGCCGCCACAGGGCGTAGTCGATGATCGCGTTGTGGTCGAAGGCGAGCTCGCCGAGCCGGTCGGCGCGGAACCAGCGCACGTTCTCCGATTCGTCCGCGAGCGCTGCCTCGGTGGGCTGCACGAGGGCCCAGTACACAATGGAGACCACGCGCTGGGTGGGTGAACGGTGCAGTCCGCCGAAGGCGTAGAGCTGCTCGAGGTAGTTCGGGTCCAGGCCTGTGGTCTCGCGCAGGTTCCGCGACGCGGCGTCCTGGAGTGACTCGGAGTGCGTGAGCGGACCGCCGGGCAGTGCCCAGAGGCCCTTGAACGGTTCGCGGATCCGGCGCACCAGCGGGATCCAGAGGGTGGGGCGTCCGGACTTCTCGCTGGGACGCAGCGCAAAGATCACGGTGGAGATGGCCAGCGACGGCGGAGCGGTCTGGCGCTCCGAGACGTTGGCTGCTGCGGTGTAAACGGTGATCCACCCGCCTTCCGAAGTCCCGGCCGGGTCCGCTGGGGACTGCCCGGACGTCTCCGGCCCGACCGCCGGATTAGTTATAGTCAGATTGACTAGAACTAATGATACGACGGCGCCGCCCGAGCGCAAAATGTTTCAGGTCACATGCAGGACGCCCGCTGGCCACATGCCGGCCGTCCGCTGGTCATTTACTGGCGGCCGCGGCTTCCAGCAGCGGCAGGGTGCGCGCCTGGAAGTGGGTGTTGAGGACAATCACGGAGGAGGACCGCAGGACCGTCCGGGTGGCGATCATGGCATCGAGGACACGCTGGAGATCCGAATTGGAGCGCGCGGCAATGCGGGCCATGAGGTCCGAACTCCCGGAAACGGTGTGGATCTCAATCAGTTCGGGGATCCGCGCCAGGGCCTCCACGACGGCGTCGTGCCCGAGGTCCTGGTTGATGGTGAGGGAACAAAACGCCACCACCGGGTAGCCGAAGTGCGCCGGATCGGGGTGCGGCACCCATGAGCCGATCACACCGCCGTCCTGCATCCGGTCCAGCCGCGACTGCACTGTGGCCCGGGCCACCTTCAGTACCCGGGAAGCCTCCAGCACCGACGCCCGGGGGGAATCCGTGAAAAATCGGACAATTTTTGCATCCAGCGGATCAACATCCATGGATTTTTCCTTCCCAAGTGGCCCGGACCGGACAAACCGCCCTCAATGCTCCGATTCAGTGAGCAAACTGCCACCATGTTCTCACGGCCGGAGCCGCCTGGTGATCCGGAAGGCCCGCCCAAAGACGGTAAATTCAATAGGTCCCATAAGGACTCAATGATCCAGACCACACGAAGGTTCGCCATGACAACGAAGTCCACCGCGACGTCACCCACAACGCTCCCGGCCCCGGCCCTGGGCCACAGCATGAAGCCCCGCCAGCTGACCATGATGGGATTGGGCAGCGCCATCGGCGCCGGCCTGTTCCTGGGCTCAGGGGCGGGAATCCAGGCCGCCGGGCCGGCCGTGCTGATCTCCTACCTCGTCGCAGGAACGCTCATCATCCTTGTCATGTGGGCCCTGGGTGAAATGGCCGCGGCCAACCCCAACAGCGGGGCCTTCTCGGTTTACGCGCAAAAGGCCATGGGACCGACGGCGGGTGCCACGGTCGGCTGGCTCTGGTGGCTGCAGCTCGTGGTCGTCATCGCGGCCGAGGCCCTCGGTGCCGCCGGGCTCCTCTTCACGGTCTGGCCGGTCATCCCCGTTTGGGCGTTGTCCCTGGTCTTCATGGTCCTCTTCACGGCCATCAACCTCGCCGGGGTGAAGAACTTCGGCGAGTTCGAGTTCTGGTTCGCCATCCTCAAGGTGTCCGCCATCGTGATCTTCCTGGCGATCGGTGCCGCCCTGCTGTTCGGCTGGCTGCCGGACGTCCCCTCCCCCGGACTGAGCAACATCACCTCCGATTTCGCCCCCGCAGGCCTCGGCGGCATCGCCACCGCCCTGTTCGTCGTGATTTTCGCCTTCGGCGGGACCGAGATCGTCAGCGTGGCCGCCGCAGAGACCGAAAACCCGGAGCGCAGCGTCGCCCAGGCCATCCGCACTGTCGTCTGGCGGATCCTGGTCTTCTACATCGGCTCAGTGTTCGTCATCGCCGCCGTCCTCCCCGCCACCTCCGAGGCGCTGAAGTCCCCGTTCGCGGGGGTCCTCGACGTCGCCCGCATCCCGGGCGCCGGCGCCGCCATCACGCTCGTCGCCGTCGTCGCGCTGCTCTCGGCCCTCAACGCGAACCTCTACGGCGCCTCCCGCATGGTGTACTCGCTCTCCGAGCGCGGCGAGGCCCCCCGGTTCCTGTCAAAGCTGAACAAGGCCCGGGTCCCCGTGGTGGCGGTCGGCGTCTCGGTGGCCTTCGGCTTCATCGCCACAGTGCTCGAACTGCTGTTCCCGGAACAGATCCTGCCCGCCCTGTTCCAGCTGGTCGGCTCCACTTGCCTTGTGGTGTGGGGTACCGCCCTCGTGTCCCAGCTGATCCTCCGGCGCCGCGCGGACCGCGAGGGCACCGCGCTGCCGCTGCGGATGAAGGGCTTCCCCGGGCTGACGATCTTCGGGCTCGTGCTCCTGGCGCTGATCTTCGCGGTCGGCTTCACCGGCCCGGACAGCAGCAAGCAGCTCTTCAGCACCCTGGCCCTGGTGGCCGGAATCGCCGCCGCCTGCTGGATCGGCGCCCGGGTCACCCGCAAGTAGCCCGCCGTCGCGGCCTCCGCTCAAGTAGCTAGCAGCAGGGATAGTGGCGAGCCCGAATCGACAGCCCGCTGGCTAGACAAATTGCCAAGTCCACCGGCGGCAGGGGCGGCAGAAGTATGCAGTCTGGGCACCCCGGCCTAGGCTGATTGCCCACCCCGCCGCCGGTGACTAGGGTCACAGGCATGGACACACTTCTCCCCGTGGCTTCCGGCGGCGCTGCCGGGCCCCTCACTGCCGACGAGCTCCGCGAGCTCTATACGCTGATGGTGGCCGTCCGCCACCTCGATACGTCCGCCATCGCCTGGCAGCGGCAGGGCATCATCCCCGGCTACGCCCCCGAGCTCGGCCAGGAAGCGGCCCAGGTGGGCAGCGGCTACGCCGTTGACACCACCCGCGACTTCGTCTTCCCCACCTACCGCGAAATGGGCGTCGCCCGGACCATGGGCGTGGACATGGTGGCCTACATGTCCACGCACAAGGCCACGTGGCACGGCGGGCTGTACAACCCGCTGGAATCCCGGCTCGCCCCGATCCAGGCGGTGGTGGGCGGGTCCGTCCTGCACGCCGTCGGCTGGGCCCACGGCCAGACACTCGATGGGAAGGACGGCGTCGCCCTGACCTACTTCGGCGACGGCGCCTCCTCGCAGGGCGATGTGCACGAGGCGATGAACTTCGCCGCCGTCATGAAGGCCCCGGTGGTGTTCTTCGTACAGAACAACGGCTGGGCCATCTCGGTCCCCACCGATCGGCAGGTGGCCGGCGGCTCCGTCGCGGCCCGCGCCGCCGGCTACGGCATCCCGGCGCTGCAGATCGACGGCGACGACGTCGTCGCGGTTCTCGAGGCGACCCGCCGCGCCTTCGCCCATGCCCGCTCCGGCGGCGGCCCGGTGCTCATCGAGGCCATGACCTACCGCCGCGGCCCGCACTCCACCTCCGATGATCCGGGCCGCTACCGCTCCCTCGACGAGGAACGCGACGGCGCCGGCGTCGACCCGCTGGAGCGCCTCCGGCGCCGGCTGCTGGCCGACGGAACCGCGGACGAGGCGTTCTTCGCCGAAGCGCTGGCCGCGGCCCAGGCCGAGGAGGAGCAGATCCGCACTGGCATCCAGGCCCTCGGCTCCCGCCCCGGGACCGAGATGTTTGACCTGGTCTTCCAGGAAACCACCCCTGCCCTGCAGGCCCAGGCTGCCAACTGGCGCGAGGAGTCCGAACATGTCTAACTCGATTCTTGAAAGCGAGACGGCTAACACGCCCGCTTCCACCACCGTGATGTCGATGCAGCAGGCGCTGAACCGGGCCCTCGACGAGGTTCTCGCCGAGAACCCCAAGGCCGTCATCTTCGGCGAGGACTGCGGCCGGCTCGGCGGCGTCTTCCGCATCACCGACGGGCTGCAGGCCAAGCACGGCGAAAAGCGAGTCTTCGACACGCCGCTGGCGGAATCGGGCATCCTGGGCATGTCCGTGGGCCTGGCGATGGCCGGCTTCCACCCCATCCCCGAGGTCCAGTTCGACGGCTTCGCCTACCCGGCCATCAACCAGATCGTCTGCCAGATCGCCCGGATGAACTACCGCAGCCGGGGGACCATGCCGATGCCCATCACCCTGCGGGTGCCCAGCTTCGGCGGCATCCGGGCCCCCGAGCACCACGGCGAAAGCCTCGAGGCGCTCTTCGCCCATGTCCCGGGCCTGAAGGTCGTGTCGCCGTCGAACCCGAACGAGGCGTACCACCTGCTCAAGTACGCCGCGACGCGGCCGGACCCGGTGGTCTTCATGGAGCCGAAGTCGCGGTACTGGCAGAAGGGCGAGGTGTACGCCGCCGGGCACGATGCCGCAGGCTCCCCCGAAGGTGCCAAGGTGATGCGCACGGGCCGCCACCTGACGCTCGTCGCGTGGGGCGCCATGGTGGCGCGCTGCCTGCAGGTGGCCGAGCTCGCGGCCGAGGACGGGATCGACATCGAGGTCCTGGACCTGCGCTGGCTCAAGCCGATCGACGCCGAGGCGCTGGCCGCCTCCGTGCGCAAGACGCGCCGCGCCGTCGTCGTCCACGAAGCGCCGCTGACCTCGGGCCTCGGCGCCGAAGTGGCGCAGCTGATCACGCAGAGCTGTTTCGACACTCTTAAGGCGCCGGTGGAGCGGGTCACCGGCTTCGACGTCCCGTACCCCTCGGGCGACCTGGAAGATGAATACATCCCGAACATTGACCGGATCCTCTTCGGCATCCAGCGAGTATTGGAGTACAAACGTGGCTGAACTTTCCTTCCCGCTCCCGGATCTTGGCGAGGGCCTGATCGAGGCCACCGTGCTCGAATGGCTGGTTTCACCGGGCGAGCAGGTGGAGCGCAACCAGCCGCTCGTGGAGGTCGAAACCACCAAGTCGGCCGTTGAATTGCCCAGCCCGCAGGCAGGTAAGGTAGTGCGTATCTACGGCGGGCCCGGCGACAAGATCAATGTCGGCGAGCCCCTGATTGTGTTTGAGGTGCCGGACAACACCGCCGGCATCGTGGGCACGGTCCCGAACGAAGAGGCACCAAAGCGCCGGGTCCGCCTGAGCGCCGTACTTGATGAGGACTGAGAGCATGAGCGGCAGACACACCGGCGAACTGCATTCCCACACGGTGGAGGGCACCGACCCCCAGCTTTATGTGCAGGTGCATGAGCCCCAGAACGACGCCGGGCTCCGACCGGTCCTGCTGCTGCACGGCTTCTCCTCCTCTTCCAAGCTCAACTGGGAGGACACCGGCTGGCTCGCCGCGCTGCTGGAGGCCGGCCGGCGCGTCATCACCGTGGACCTGCCTGGCCACGGCCGCAGCGGTGCCCCCGAGGACATGGACTCGTACTCCCCCAGCCGTATCCGCGCGGACCTGCTGCAAATAGTGTTCGACGCCGGCGCCCGGCCCCTGCGCGACGGCGACCCGTCCAGCGGGCTCGACGTGATCGGCTATTCGCTGGGATCCCGGCTCGCGTGGGAGTTCGGCGCCACCCAGCATGAGCTGGTGCACCGGCTGGTCCTGGGCGGGCCCAACGTCGCCGATCCGCTGGCGGACTTCGACCTCATCGCCGCGCAGCGGTACCTGGCCGACGGCACCCCGATCGCGGACGAATCGACCGCGGGACTGCTGAAGATGGCCATGCTGCTGCCCAGCAACAACATCTTCGCGCTGCTCTCTCTGATCGAGGCGATCAAGACCGAGCCGTACGATCCCGCCGAAGCCGTCCCCCACATGCCGATACTCCTCGTCGCCGGGGAAAAGGATGACCGGGCCTCCACCATGCCGGAACTCGCCGCCCTCGGCGCGAAGGCCGGCGCCATGGTCGAACAGCTCGTACTGCCGGCCCGCAACCACACCAACGCGATCACCAGCCGCGCCTTCAAGCAGGGTGCCATCAGCTTCCTGGGCGTCTAAGCCGAGGCGGCCACAGGACAAGAAGACACAAAAGAGGCACGGACCGCGGTCCGTGCCTCTTTTGTGCCTTTCTTTGCCGGCCGTAACCTCAGCCTAGTGGTGGCTGCTGACGCCGAGCGGGCGGCCCCTCGTTTCCCCGGCGAGCAGGACGCCGACTGCGGAGATGACGCAGAGGATCATGATGTAGATGCCGATGGAACCGGTCCACCCTGTGCCCTGCAGCAGCGCCTCGGCGATGGTGGCAGCGAACGCGCCGCCGAGGATGGCGCCGAAGGCGTAGCCGATCGAGATTCCCGAGTAGCGAACGTTTGCCGGGAACATCTCGGCATACATGGCGGACATGGGGCCGTAGGACAGGCCCAGGCCGACCGTGAGCACGAAGAGTGCCACGCCGTAGAGCAGGATGTCCTTGGTGTCGATCAGCGCGAACATCGGGATCATCCAGGCGAAGACGATGCCGTAGCCGAGCAGGAACGTCCTGACGCGGCCAATCTTGTCCGACAGCCAGCCGCCGACCAGGGTGAAGATCAGCCAGCCGAAGGAAGCGAGCGTCGTGGCCAGCAGGATCTGCGCAACAGGCATTTTCAGGGACTTGGTGGCGTAGGAGATGAAGAACGCGATCAGCAGGTAGCCGGCAGCGTTGTTGCCGATGAAGATCATCGTGGAGTAGAGGACGGCCTTCTTATGCTTGCGGAGAAGCTCGCCCAGGGGCGCCTTGCTCCCTTCCTTGCGCTCCTGCATCTCCTTGAAAACGGGGCTCTCGGCGACCGCCCGGCGGATCAGGTAGCCGACGACGATCAGCACGATGGAGAGCAGGAACGGCACACGCCAGCCCCAGGATGCGAAGTCTTCCTTGGACATGCTGGTGTTGAGGAAGTACAGCAGGCCCGTGGCGAGGATCATGCCCACGGGCACGCCGATCTGCGGGTAGGCCCCGAACAGGCCCCGCTTGCTCTTGGGAGCGTGCTCGACCGCCATCAGCGCGGCACCGCCCCATTCACCACCGGCGGAGAAGCCCTGGATGACGCGAAGCAGGATCAGCAGGACCGGAGCCCAGAAGCCGATCTGGGCGTAGGTCGGCAGCATGCCGATCAGCGCCGTGGCGGCACCCATCATGATGAGGGTGAAGACCAGCATGGCCTTGCGGCCGAGGCGGTCACCCAGGTGGCCGGCGACGATGGCGCCGAGCGGGCGGAACAGGAAGCTGATGCCGATGAGGGCAAAGGACAGGATCTGCGCCAGGCCCGGGTTGGAGGCGTTCAGCGGCGCCAGGAACAGCGGTGACAGCAGCGTTGCCGTCAATTGGGCGAAGATGAAGAAGTCGTACCACTCGATGGTGGTCCCGACCAGCGTGCCCGCCAGGACCTTGCGTTCCTCATGCTTGCTGCTGGGGCCCGCCTCGGTATCGACACGTGAAGTTGCGGTCATTGAAACTCCGTTGCTGGGGGCAGAAATACTGCCCGGGGGTGGGTGCGAGGTGACTAGCTGATGCCTCTGAATTTACTGATCGAACGGTCAGTTAGTTTCCAGAATCATACAATGCAATGTGTGATTAGGCACACATCTTTGGAAATTCAGGCGGTGCGGTTCAGGAGCTCGCGGACCCTGGCCCGGACCGGCTCGCGGTCGTAGGTGTTCACGAGGGCCCCGGCCATGCGCACCGGGTCGCCGAAGAAGAAGTACTCGTAGAGCGATTGCCGCCCGGAGAAGCCGGAGATCGAGGCGTCGAAGGCCAGCTTGAACAGCCGGACGCGCTCGGGGCCGGTCAGGTTCTTGCCCTGCAGGTACAGCTCGATGTCCGCCCGGGCCTCGCTGTTGACGTCCGCCTCGCCGGGCAATGCCATGAGGCCCGACGCCGAGAACTTCCGGATGATCTGCGGAAAGCGCTGGGCGATCTTCGGGTACCAGTTGCGGGCGGCGTTCAGGGTGGACCACTTCGGCAGCATGACGCCGGCGTCGTTGAGCCCCGCGTCGGCTTCCGAGGCGCGGACCAGGGCCCGGCCGATTTCGACGTCGATAATCAGCTCCGCGATGTCCTCCTGGATGTGCTGGAACCCGTCAATGCCGATCGATTCGGCCAGTTCCGACGCCAGGCCCAGGAAGAACTCGCTCTTGGCGATGGTGCGGGTGACCACCTGGTGGGTCATGAGCGCGCCGGCGCCCGTCTCGGTGTAGAAGCTGTTGCACAGCTCCGGGTGGCCCAGCATGAAGATGCGCTCGTTGGGCACAAAGACGTGGTCAAAGACCGCGACGGCGTCCATTTCCTCGTAGCGGGAGGCCAGCGGTTCGTCGTGGGTGCTGCCGCCGTTGTACAGCGACGTGCGGCACAGGTAGCGCAGGCCCGGAGCGTCGTTGGGTATTGCGAAGGCGTACGAGTACGGCGCATCTTCCGGGGTGCCCCGCAGCACCGTGGACGGGAACACGAGGAGCTCGTCCGCGATCGGGGCGATGGTGGCGAGCATCCGTGCGCCCTCGATGACGATCCCGTCCTGGCGCTCCTCCACGATCCGGGCCGAGACCTGGCCGCTGAACTGCTCCGAACCGGATACCGAACGGTTCACCTGCGGCGGGATGAGGGTGTGCGTGGCCAGCAGGTCGTTTTCCCGGGCCCACTCGTAGTAGTTGCGGATGTTCTCGCCGAACTTCGGATCCGCCTGCGCGAACCATTCCCCCGCCGTGCCCAGCGCGGTGAGCGCGGAGTTCATGTAGTCCCCGGAGCGGCCAAGGAAGCCGTTGGAGGACTCAGCCCAGGTGGAGATGGCGCGGCGGCGGCGCTGGAGGTCCTCGACGGTCTTCGGCACCAGGAAGGAGGCGTTGACAAGGTCCCCGGTGCTCGGCGAGGTGTAAGTGAGCGCCTCCTGGTACTTCGGGTCGTGCTGCATGTCGAAGAGCCTGGCGTAGGAACGGGCCACATTGCGGAAGGCCGGATGCTCGGCGATCTTCTCGCTGACCACCTCGCCGTCGATCACTACGTGCGGGGTCATGGCATTGAGCTTGGCCAGATACTGCTGTCCGGTACGGATACCCATGGGATTTCTCCAGTCACTGTTGTGTGGTGTCACTGTTGAGTGGTTTCGTCGTAAAGGTGCACTAGAGCAGGTCCTCCATGCCCAGCTGGCTTTCCGGGATGGTGGTGAAGGCGCTGTTGGCGAACGCCAGGGCGTCGCCGTTGCGGTAGTTGAAATCCACTACCTCGCCGACATACAGGGTGTGGTCGCCGCCGTCGTACGCCGCCCAGGGCTTGCATTCGAAGTAGGCCAGCACATTGGACAGCCGCGGCGCGGTGTCTCCCTCCACCCACGGCGGCTCAGGGCCGGGGCGTCCGGCGAAGTGCATGGCCAGGTGCCGCTGTTCGGCGCCGAGGATGTTCACGGTGAAGGGCCGGCCGGCGAGTTCGTCGTGGGCCTTCGCGGTGCGGGCAATGCTCACCAGCACCAGCGGGGGGTCCATCGAGACCGACGTGAAGGAGTTCACGGTGATGCCGTGGCGCTTCGTCACCCCGTCGAAGGTCACGATCGCGACGCCGGTGGCGAACCGGCCGAGGCTGCCCCGGAAGTGATTGGCCCGGGGGGCAGAAACCCGGCCCTGGATGCTCCCGGCCTGGTCGCGTGGCTTGGCAATCATCTTTGATTCCTTGCGGTCGTGGCGATTCCCTGTGCTGTGTTCGGATGATCTGTGCTTTAACCAAGCTGTGTTTCTTGACGGACAGTGTTTTTTGATAAACCTTGTTCTATAATCGAACAAGTAATTCCCATATAGAACGCTAGCGGACCGTGTTTCGGAACACAAGGGCTATCCGGTATGACCGGCCGGCCTCCAGCGATCCCGCCCCTAGGATGGACCCCATGACCCCGAACGCCGGCACCGCCCAGGCTTCCCCGTCCCAGACGCTGTCCCGCGGCATCAGGGCGTTGGAGATTCTCGCCGAAGCCCAACAACCGCTCACCATTGCCGAGCTCGCCGACGCCATGGGCGTCCACCGCTCCGTGGCCTACCGGATCCTGCGCACGCTCGAGGACCATTCGCTTCTGGTGCGCGACGACGGCGGCCGCGTCCAGCCGGGGCCCGGCCTCGCCGTCCTGGCGCGCGGTGTCTCCCGTGACCTGCAGGCGGCGGCCCTGCCGGAACTGACCCAGCTGGCCAACACCCTGACGATGAGCGCCTTCGTGGCGGTCTGGGACCGGGAGGAGTGCGTGACGCTGGTGACTGTGGATCCGCGGCACAGCGGCGCCGCCGTCGTGCAGCATCCGGGGTCGCGGCATCCCATCAGCGCCGGGGCCCCAGGCATCGCCATCCAGTCCGCCTTCGCTGAGCAGGAGTGGCAGGCGTTGACCCCGGGCATCCCGTACCGGCCCGAGGCGGCCGAGGCCCGGCGCCGCGGCTTTGCCGCGAGCCATGACGAGGTGATCGCCGGCGTGTCCTCCATCGCGGTCCCGCTGCGGGTGCCGGGCGGCCGGCCGGCCGCCCTCGCCGTCGTCTACATCCGTGCCGCCCAGGATCCGGACGATGTTGCCGGGGCCCTCACGGGGGCGGCGCGGCGCATCGAGGCGCAGCTGGGCTAGGCGCCCGCCGCGTCGTCCCGTTGGGTGCTTGGGTTCAGGCGGCCGGCGCCGGATTCTTCGCGCGTTGCCGGAGCACGACGGCGGCTGCCGTTCCCAGCAGGAACAACGCCGTGGCGGCGCACACCGGAACCAGGAACGCCGTCGAATACCCGAAGTTCTGGGCCAGCTGCCCGGCGATCGAGGAGCCGAGCGCGGTGCCGGCGACTATGCCGCTGGCCAGGGCGGTCATGACCGTGCCCAGCTTGCCGGCCGGGGCCACGAGGCCGCCGATGGCGAACACAGTGACCATGAGCGGGCCGACGGGCAGGCCCAGAACCAGCAGCACGAGGATCATCGGCAGGGCCGTCGAGGGCAGCAACAGCAGTGGTGCGAGGCCGGCCATGAGGGCCGCGCACGCGATCCAGCGGGCGTTCACGGTGAAGCGGCGGGGCCAGTACGCGACCGAGAGGGCGGCGGCCGCGGAGCTCAGTCCCATGACTGCGTACAGCAGGCCCGCAAGCTCGGAGGTGGCAAAGCTGGCCGAGAAGGAACTCAGGGATGCCTGGGTGGAGCCGAAGAACGTGCCCATGCACACCATAGCCAGCACGGGAAGCGCGACGGCGGCCAGGGTCCTGACGCGCTGGGCCGCCGTGCGGGCGTCCCGGTGCCGGTTGCCTTCCGGTCCGGCGGCCAGCGCGGCTTCAGGCGCGGCAGCCGCGCCTGAACCCGCAGTGGCCGCGGTGGCCGGGCGCCGCGCCGCGCGGACGACCGCGTGGTGCGTGGGGTGGACGGCGAAGGCGGGGACGAGGACAACGGTCAGTGCCGCGGCGAGGGCCAGCGGAAGCCACGGCGCGAGCAGGCTCGCGAGGATGCCAACGAGTGCCGGGCCGAGCACGAACGTCAGTTCGTCTGCGGTGCTCTCATAGGACAGTGCGGTGTCCAGGTCCGTGGAGTTGGCGGCAGCGTTGGCGGCAGCGTTGCGGCCGGGCCCGGCTGCGCTGTTGCCGGGGCCGGAGGTCCGGGATGTCAGCGCCATCCAGCGGACCCGTGCCAGCGGACCGACCTGCGGGCAGCTTGCCCCGGCCACGAAGGCGGCGGCCAGCACGGGAACGGCGGCGGCCAGATCCTGCGCTCCGGGGGCGAGATACGCCGCGAGGATCAGGGCAACGATTGCCACGGTGTTGGCGATTGCGGAGACGAGCAGGACGCTTCTCTGGCCGAGCCGGTCAGCGAGGACGCCCAGCACGGGGGCACCCAGCGCGGATCCGATGCCGACGGCACCGGCCGCGGCGCCGCCCACGGCGTAGGAGCCCGTGACGGCGGTGACAAGGGTCAGGGCACCGACGGTGAGCATGGCCAGCGGCAGGCGGGCGAAGAGTCCGAGCGGGATGAAGCTGCGGCCGGCGAGCAGCGGCAGCCGTGCGAAACGGCCACCCTTGGCGGGCGCCGTGGCCGGGGACTGGGCAGTGGCCGGGGACTGGGCAGTGGCGGTGGCGGGGGCCGTGGCGGTGGCGGGGGCCGGCGCCAGCGCCGGTGCAGCGGCGGGAGGGGCGTCGGTCGAGTGAGGCGCGTCAAGAGTAGACGCCAAAGAAGACGGTGAAGGGTTCATGGTTTCCGGGTTCGCTCAATGGTGCGCATCGTCCCTCCTCCCGATGCGCGCGACCCGGTAACAGATCCATGATAGCCGACTCCGGGACGGGCAACCCAGGACGAGGGCTCAGACTCGAACGTCGTCGCTGATGTGCAAGGTGGAGCCGCTGCGGCCCTTGACCACCTGGAGCTGGGTGCCAATGCGCTGCTTCATTTCCGCCACGTGGCTCACGAGCCCGACCACCCTGCCGCCGTCGCGGAGGCCTTCAAGGGCGTCCATGACCTGTTCCAGCGCCTGGTCGTCGAGGCTGCCGAAGCCCTCGTCCACGAAGAGGGTCTCGATGTCCACGCCGCCGGCCTCGTGCTGCACGACGTCGGCCAGGCCGAGGGCCAGCGCCAGCGAGGCCATGAAGGATTCGCCGCCGGAGAGCGTGGCGGTGTCCCGGCGCTGGCCGGTCCACTCGTCGACGACTTCCAGGCCGAGGCCGGACTTCGCGCCGCGCGCGGCCTTGGCGTCGGTGTGCTGCAGCGTGTAGCGGCCCTCGCTCATGCCGATCAGGCGCTCCGAGGCCGCGACGGCCACCTGCTCAAGCCGGGCGGCGAGGACGTAGCTGTTCAGGCTCATGCGGTAGGTGTTGTCGCCTCCGCCCTTGGCCGCGTCGGCCACAGCGGCAAGCAGTGCGGCCCGGTCACGCGGTTCCCTGCCTGCTGCGGCGAGTTCCGCGTAATCACCGGCGACGCGTCCGAGGGTCCGAAGCGAGTTTTCGGCCAGTCCGGCCGCAAGCGCGGCTTCCCGGGCTGTGCGTTCGGCAGCCGCCGACTCCGTCTTGAGCAGTTCGAGGGCGGTCTCGCTGACGAGGTCCCCGGCGGCGCGCTCGGCTGCCGCCAGGGCGAGGTCTTCCCCGGCGAACAGTTCCTCGATCCTGGCGGCCTCGTCCTGTCCCGCACGGATGGCCGTTTCGAGACTAGTGGCCACCGGTGCTGGCAGCAGTGCCTCCCGTGCCGCGGACTCGGTGCCGAAGCCGGCCGCGGGAAGCGACTCTTCAAGTTGCCGGCGTGCCTCCTCGGTGCGGGCGGCGGCCTGCTCGAGGGCCGACTGCGCGGCGTCGGCCCGCTCCAGGACCGCCGTCGTTGACGTCAGGGCGGCAATGCGTTGATCGAGGGTGGCATGGCCGGCGCGCAACTGGTCCAGCGCGTCTTCGAGGACCCCGGCCTGTTCCCCGACTTCGGCGATCGTGGACTGTGTTTGGGCGATGCCGGAGGCGGCATCGGCCTGCGCCCGGTCGGCGGCGGCGGTGGCCGCTTCGAGTTCTTCAAGCCGGGCCCTGCCTGCGGCAAGGTCCGCGGCCGCGCGGCCGGCCTCATTGGCCCGTTTCTTGGCCAGGGTTGCCTCCGCGCGGGCTTCCTCCGGAGATGTGTTGCCGCCCTGCGCCGCCAGGACGGCCACGCCCTGTTGGGCGTCGGCGAGCTCGCGCCCGAGCGCGGCGAAAGCCTCTTCTGCTGTTTCGCTGGCCTCTTGCGCGGCCTTCTCGGCCTCGGCGACGGCCAGCGCGGAGTCCGCGGCGGGGGCGGGCGCCGGGTGCTCCGGGCTGCCGCAGACGGGACAGGGAACGCTGTCGAGGAGCTGGGTGGCGAGCTCGGCCGCGGCGTTCGTCAGCCGCTGCTCACGGAGGTCCAGCCAGTGCTGCCTCCGGTCCTGGTGGACGTTCCGGGCCGCGGCGTGCCGTTCCCGGATTGCCGCGCACTCGGCTTCCGCGTCGACAAAGCGGCCAACGATGGTCACGAGTTCGTCAGCAGCCGTGGCCTCCTTGGTGCGCAGCTGCACTTCCGCGGCCAGCTCCTCCAGGGGACGGAGGCCGGCGGAGATGGCCGCCGATTCCGAGCGCAGCGCGTCCAGGGCAGCGGCACCGGTCCGCCGCCCGGTTTCCAGCTCCTGGAGCTGCAGGCGCAGCCGTCTCCCGCGGTCAGTGAGTCCGATGAGCCGGGATTCGTCGGGCAGGCGTTCGGTGAGCACGGCCCGCAGGGACCGCAGCCGCCCGAGGGTGCTCCGCAGGGCTGCGCTGTCCAGCGGGGCGCGCGGGCCGGCGGCGTCGGCGGAAGCCTCCTCCGCGCCGGTGTCGATGAACTCCTGCCCGGCGAGTTCCGGATCTGCGACTGCCGCGGACCGCAACTGCCGTGCGGCCGCCAGCAAGGCCGCTTCGGCACGGTCCCCGGCCGCCGCAGCACTTTCGACAGCCCGCAGCTGGCCGCCCAGCACCTCGGCCTGGCGGTGCAGGCCCAGCGTGACGGCCTTCTCCGCCAGGACCGGGGCATCTGCGTCGGCATCTTTGCGGCGTTCTTCCGCGGCGGCAAGCCTGGCGTGGCGGTTGGCCCGCGCGGTGGCGGCCTCCAAGCGGGCGGCGTGTTCAGCGGCCTGCTTCTCGGCTGCCGCCGCGGCGTTCCGCCGCCCTTGTGCGGCGGTCGCCGCTGCGTCATCAAGCCAGGCCAGGAGGGCGTCAGGTTGGTCCCGGGCCGGGGCCCCGGCCGGGTCGAGGTCCAGCGCCGCGGTTTCTGACTCCGCCTGGGCCAGCAACAGGTCCAGCCTCGTGGTGAGGCTGGCAACTTCGGCTTTGGCGCTCTGCGCCTGCCGGGACAGTTCCTGTTCCACGGCCTCAAAGCGTTGAGTGCCGAAGAGGCTCTGCAGCAGTTCCAGGCGGTCCGATGCCTTGGAGCGCAGGAACGCAGCGAAGTCGCCCTGCGGCAGCATGACCACGCGGGTGAACTGCTCCCGGTTCATGCCCAGGACGTCGGCGATCTCGGCGCCGGCCTCATCATTCCGGCCGGATTTCTCCACCCACGCGCCGTCGATGCGTTCGCGCAGCAGTGTGTTGGCCTGCTGGAGTGTGAAACCGTTCTTGCCCCGGGCGCTCGGTTTGTCCCAGGCGGGCGCCCGGGAGACCTCGAAATGCCGGCCCTTGGCGGAGAACTCGCAGGTGACCCGCGGCTCGGCGGCGGTTTCCGCGTGGTCGCTGCGCAGCCGCTTTCCGTCCTGCCGTGCCCCGGGAACCGATCCATACAGGGCGAAACAGATGGCGTCCAGGACGCTGGTCTTGCCCGCGCCGGTGGCGCCGTTCAGCAGGAACAGCCCGTGGGCGCTGAGACGGTCGAAGTCGATCCGCTCCGTGCCGGCGAACGGTCCGAAGGCGGAAATCTCGAGGCGGTGGATCCTCACAGGGATACTCCTTCCAGGCGCACGGCTTCGAGCGCCTCGGTGAGCACGGCTGCTTCGGCGTCGGAAGCGGGCCGGCCCCGGACGTGATCGAGGAATCCGCAGCAGACGGAGAGGTCATCGTCAGCTGCGGCAAGCCGGCTGCTGTAGCTGGCCTTCGGCGCCGCGCCGGCACCTTCGGGATCGAAGCCGAGCACCAGGGTGTCGGGGAACCGTGTGCGCAGACGGTCCATCGCCTGCGCAGGGCGCGCGGCGTCCGTCAGCGTGACCTGGCAATAGGCGCTCTCGGCCCAGGCGAAGTCCTCCGATTCGAGGAGATCCTCCAGCTTGCCGCGGAGCACGGCGAGGGTCCGGGGCGCGGCCCAGAGCACTTCGCGCACGTCGCCGATGCCCGCGGCGTCGACCTCCACCAGCCAGCTGCCCTTCCGGTGCTTGGCTTCCGAGAAGGAGTAGGCCAGCGGCGAGCCGGAGTAGCGCACCGCCGGCGAAAGCTCCTGCCGGCCGTGCAGGTGGCCAAGTGCCGTATAGCCGAAGCCGTCGAAGAGATCCAGCGGGACCGCGCCGACGCCCCCGATGCTCAGATCCCGTTCGCTGTCGGAGCTGATGCCTCCGCTGGCGAACGTGTGCGCCAGGACCACCGAGTGGACGGTCCGGGTCTCGCTCCGGCGCTGCACATCTGCGCGGATCCGCTCCGTGGCGGCGCGTGTTACCTCGAAGTGGCTCGCGGCCTGGACGCCCAACTGCTCGGCGACAAGCCGGGGCTCAAGCCAGGGAATCCCGTAGATGGCCAGCAGCGGCGCAGCACCGTCCTCTGTTTCGTCCCCTAGAGCTTCCGAAAGCGGAAAGAGCACGGGCTGGTCCAGCTCGTCCAGCCGCGTGCGCAAATGCACTCCCCCGCGCTCAAGCAGCCGCGACGCGAATCCCAGCCGGATGGCGGAGTCGTGGTTTCCGCTGGTCAGGACTACTTGGGCGCCGGCGCCGGTGAGGCGCACCAGGGCGTCATCCAACAGGCCGACGACGTCCACTCCGGGCAGGGCCCGGTCGTAGACGTCCCCGGCGATGAGGACGACGTCCACGGTCTCTTCCCGGACAAAGGTCACGAGCTGGTCGATGAAGGCGCGCTGGGCATCCAGCATGCCGACGCCGTGGAAGGACCGGCCCAGATGCCAGTCGGAGGTGTGCAATAACCGCATATTCCTACGGTATCGGCTGGCACCGACACTCTTGCGCCACCACCCCGGAAGGGCGGCGGTGAGCGGTGTGGTTACTTTCCGGCCTTGCGGTCAAAGAAGCTGCGGGCCTCATCGTTTTCGACATCGTTTTCGACATCATTTTCGACACGGACAGGGGCGGCCGAGGCGGAACCGGCGGACTTCGCCTTGCCCGTGTGCCCGGCGCGGGCGCCCTTGTCGGCGTCGTCCACTGCGCCGGTCAGCCCTGTGTCGGTCACCTCGGCGTCGTCCAAGCCGGCGACGTCGAAGCCGTCCAAATCGGACTCATCCGAGTCGGCGTGCGTAAACCCGGCGCCGGCCGGGTCGGTGGTCTGCGCAGTCTGGGCACCCTGGGCGAAGCCGCGGAACACCAGTCCCGCGATGGCCGCACCAACCACAGGCGCCACCCAGAAGAGCCACAGCTGTCCGAGCGCATCCGGGCCGCTGAAAATGGCCGATGCCGTGGCCCGGGCCGGGTTGAACGGGACATTGCCGAGCGCTTGGCCAAGCTGCAGGAGCATCGCCGTCGTGAGGCCGACCGCGAACGGGGCCGCCGCCCTGGCGGGATTCCTGCTGGCCGTCGTGGCAAGGAAGACGGCCACGAGCAGGGCCGTGCCGAGGACCTCCACGAGCAGGACTCCTGCCATGGGCACCTGGATGATCGAGTGCTCGCCGAACCCGGACGCCACGGTGGCAAATGCGCCCTGGCTGTCACTGATGGTCGGCACGGTCCGCAGGACGCCGAACAGGGCCACGGCCCCGAGTGCCGCGCCCACGAGCTGGGCTCCGATGTAGGCGGCGGCTGCGGCCAGGCGGATCCGGCCCGCGATGGCGTTGCCCACGGTGACGGCGGGGTTAAAGTGGCCGCCGGAGACGTAACCGACGGCGAGCATCGCCGCTGTCAGGGACAGGCCGGCGGCCAGGGCAGCGGGCAGCGGGTTCGACTGCGGGATGGTGAACAGCGGCACGCCCAGGCCTGCGACCACCACGATCAGGGTCCCCAGCGCCTCGGCGGACAGCCGGGCGACGAGTCCCGGTCGGGGCGAAGCGTCGCTGGCGGCCGGTGGCTGGACGCCAGCGGCGGGGGCTGGCACAAGCAGGGTCATGTTTAGGACTTCCTTTGCTGGTGGCGGCGCGCCCGGGGCTTCACTTGCGGCGTCCGGCCCGCCGCTGGGTTGTGGTCCGGGTGCGGACTCGGCCGCCCGGAGAATAGGTCCGCCAGCAGTCTGCCAGCGGAATCTGGGTGTTGGCTGGATTCCGGCCTGTCCGATAGCCGGTTCAGTGCCCCAGGGACACCGCAGTCACGGCG
This sequence comes from Arthrobacter sp. NPDC058130, assembly GCF_042884475.1. Lineage (NCBI taxonomy): Bacteria > Bacillati > Actinomycetota > Actinomycetes > Micrococcales > Micrococcaceae > Arthrobacter > Arthrobacter sp. NPDC058130. The sequence goes on along the minus strand of NZ_JBHVTV010000010.1, from coordinate 12,610 downwards.
CTGGCGGCAAGGGCCACGACGGCGGCGGCGGCCCAGCGCAGGAGCGTCGCCGACGGCGCGGCGTTGGACCGGCGGAGCTCCCGCCCGCGGACCAGCACGCACACCCCCAGGACCAGCGTGGCAGCCATGGCGACGAGCGCGCAGATACCAAGGAAATCAACGGGGCCAGTAGCGCCGCCGCGGGACCCCGCGAGCGCCCAGCTGCGCCAGATCAGCAGGTCGGTCACGATGAGGCCCAGCAAGGTCCGGCGCCAGGACAGGGATGTCCGCTCGGGCTGCAGTCCGGGATCCCGGGCCGCATCGGGTCTCACCGCGCCACCAGGATCAGGATGGCGAACACCAGGGCCGCGGCCGCGACGCCGATCGTCATCACCAGCATCACGGCGGAGAATGGCAGCTCCCGGTTGTTCCGCATGGCCGCCTCCATGAGGCCCCACCGGTGGTAGGACAGGGCGGCCAGGCCCGCGCCCAGGAACGCGAGGATGACGCACAGCACGATCCGCACGGGACCGGGAGCGATTTCCGGGGCCAGCTGGTCGATCGCCAGGGCGCCGGCAATCAGGGCCAGGGACGTGCGGATCCAGGCCAGGAACGTCCGCTCGTTGGCCAGGGAGAATCTGTAGTCCGGCGTGTTCCCGGTCTTCCGCCACGCTGGTTCGCGCATTCGATTCCTCCGCTGCCGACGGACACGCCGCCGGCGGTTGCTTCGCCTGACCGCTGGACGGGCCCTAACAGCACCCTACCGGCGTTCCGCGTCCGCCGCCCGTGCGGCATTGCAGAGTGCGGCGCGGCGCCGGGTAAATTTGAGGACATGAGCACCGAGCCCGGGACCCCTCCCGCATCAGCCCCAACACCCGGACAGCCGCACTCCCCCGCACCGGCCCACGGCTCACGCATCCTGGGCTGCCTCTTGGGCGGTGCACTCGGTGATTCGCTGGGCTACGCCGTGGAGTTCGACGACATTTCCGCGATCCGCGCCCGGTTCGGCCCCGCCGGCCTGCAGGATTTTTCCGCGCTCGGCGCCGGCAGCCCGTTCTCGGACGACACGCAAATGACGCTGTACACCACGGACGGCCTCCTCGAGGCGCTGGAATGGGCGAACGACGGTGTGGCGGCGGACATCAACGCGTGCCTGTGGCTCGCGTACCTGCGCTGGCTGGGCACCCAGGGTGTCGCAGTGCCGCCGTCGGCCCCGTTCCAGCCGCCGCGCTGGATCGATGCCCAGGACGTCCTGAAGAGCCGGCGATCACCCGGCGACGCCTGCCTGAGCGGACTCGCCACTGGCGAGATGGGCACCGTGCAGCGGCCGGTCAATCCAGAGGCCAAGGGTTGCGGAACGGTGATGCGTTCGGCACCGTTCGGCCTGATCCCCCATCTCGGACCCGAAGTGGTCTACAAGCTCAGTGCCGACGCCGCATCCCTGACCCACGGCCACCCTGCGGCGCGGCAGAGCGCCGGGGTCTTCAGCCTGCTCATCCATGCCCTGGTCGCCGGCCTCGGGTTGCGGGAAGCTGCCCAAGACGCCCTCGGGCACCTGCGCGGCGGCGTCCTGCGGAAGGGCGAAGACCCGGATCCGGACGTGGTGGCCCGGCTTGAGGCCGCCCTGCGGCTGGCGGGCGAGGCACCCGGCCACGGCGGCCTGCTCAGTCCCGAGGACCTGGTCAGCGAACTCGGCGAGGGATGGGTGGCCGAGGAAGCCCTCGCCGTCGCGCTGTACGCCGTGCTGGCCACCGCCCCCGGAACCGAGACAGAAACAGGGGCGGACTCCGGTACGGCCGGGGTTCACTCCCGGGACCATTTCCGGGCCGCAATTGCGGTGGCGGTGAACCACAGCGGGGACAGCGACTCGACGGCGTCGATCGCCGGAAACATCTTGGGGGCGTACTACGGCGAGCAGTGTTTGCCGGCTGACTGGCTTGCGGAGCTCCAGGCGCCGGAGGTCATCCGCGGCATGGCCTCGAGGCTCGCGGCCGCCACCGGCGCCTAGCGTCGCCCAACGTCACCCAGCGTCGCCGCGAACCCGTCCGTTTGGCGTCAGGTCTTCGGCATCGCGCAGCGCGGGACCGTCCCTCCGCCGTTACCTGGGCCGGCTTCTCCGCGGGACATGCCCCGTTCTGCCCCGCCCCGAGGAACATGTCCAGTTCTGGCTGTGCTCCCCCGGACATGCCCAGTCGCGCCTCGCCCCGAGGAACATGTCCATCCGCCACTGCCCGGTTACCAGGACATGCCCATCCCCGGCGGCGAGGACTGGACATATTGCCGCTATGTCCAACCGTCAGAGCATCCAGGGAACATGTCCAGTGGCAGGATCGTCGGAGTGCCCGTGAGAGATGAAGGGTGGAGCTATCCAATCAAGGGGCTATCCGTCGAGAGTGAGTGGACTGAACGCGGTTGCCGGGGGTGAAGGCACCTGGCTGGGCTCCCCCGGACATGCCCAATCGCCCCTCACTGCGAGGAACATGCCCAATCGCCCCTCACTGCGAGGAACATGCCCAATCGCCCCTCACTGCGAGGAACATGCCCAATCGCCCCTCACTGCGAGGAACATGTCCAGTCGCCCCTTCCGCGTAACCGGAACATGCCCCCTCCGCCGTCTCTGCTAGGGACATGTCCAACCTTGGCCGCCGCATCTCAGGACTTGCCCATCCGCGGCGGCGAGGACTGGACATATTGCCACTATGTCCATCCGTCAGAGCATCCCGGGAACATGTCCAGGGTCAGAACCCCGGAAGGCTTCATCGCGCCCCAGCTTCTTCGGTTCCCAGCCTCGTCCGGGCCCCAGCCTCGAGGAACTTAGGCGCGCCGGAGCGAGATGTTGTTGCAGGCCTCGCAGACGTCCTCGGGGATGAGGCCGCGGCGCTGCAGGAAGCCGAAGATGGTGCAGCCGAGGCAGAACCCGGCGAATGCTTCGAGGGATGCGGCCGCGATCAGCACGGCAAGCAGGACCCACGCCGCCGGCGCGAGGCCGGCGGCCAACAGCAACGCGGCGGCCGTCGACATGGCGGCACCCATGCCCTGGGCGAATCGCTTAGGCGGACCGGGAACGAGACGGGTCCGGCCCAGCCAGGGCGTCAGGACCTTGACCGACAGCTGGGCGAGGGGCGAGATCCTGGGGCCGAAGAGCACGCGCAGCCAGAACCCGGCGGCGATGATTGCGAGCCCCCAGCCGAAGCCGGTCAGCAGGGTGACTGCGGAAAGCAGCACAACCAGGGCGGCGGTGATGCGGGCGGAGTACTCGTTCACCGGGTTCGGGAACGCGAACACCCTCCGCCAGTCAATACCGCGCTGGGACGGCACCGACGTTGACGGCCCTGCATTCGGAGACCCTGGTTTCGACGCACGTGGTTTCGACGCACCTGATTTTGACGCACCTGATTTCGACGGCGCGGCGGGGGTCTGTGCATCCGGCAGTTCGCTCATCCGCCAAGGCTATGAGCGGGTGCGCCATGCTGGGAATGATTGTTGCGCCGTGTGACCCGCCGTGCGGCGGACACGTCAACGCATGTGGGGTCCAGGCAAGTGCAGTTCAGGCTCAGGCGGGGACGGCGGCCACGTGTCCGCCCACCATCTGCAGGAATTCGCCCTCGGACAGGACTTCGATCTGCTGCCCGCGTTCGTGCAGCTCCAGGACGCGGCGGGCCTTACCCGTGAGACGGCCGGAGCGCAGGTCCGCGGCCACAAAGCCGTCCCCCACCACCAGGACGGTGGTGCGGGCCGTGACGCGGCTTTCGGGCCTGGCGCCAAGCTCGGCGGAACGGACCTTGGCTTCCGGGCGGGGAATCGCCAGTTCGCCGGTGAAGACGACAGTCTGGCCGAACAGCGGGTGGTCCGGGCTGGCCGCGGCATTGGGCACCGGGTTGGGGCCTTCCTCGGGCCACCCGGCGGCAAACGGCCGGCGCGACGGCGCACCTGCATTTCCACCCGCGAGCGCCTCCAGCGCGGCCACGGTGGCCTTGGACAACGGGTCGCGCCGGGGGTCGAAGGCCGGCTGGCGCGACACCGCCAGGCCCAGTGACAGATACAGTTCCGCGATGCTCGCCGCCCCGTTGCGGGCGGCGATGTCGATCAGGATGCCCGCACAGGCACGGGCGTCCTCGGCGGCATCGTGGTGGTTGACCAGCGGCACGCCGGCCTCCTCGGCAGCGTACGGCAGCGAATTGGACACCAGCGAGTAGCAGCGCCGGGACAGCATCACCGTACAGACGTAGTCGTAGGCGGGTCCGGGCAACCCGGAGACCTCCAGGCCAGAGCGGATCACCCCGAGGTCAAACGCCGCATTGTGGGCCGCCAGCACGTCACCGCCAATGAACGCGCCGATCTCGGGGAACAGTTCCCCGAACCGCGGCAGTCCCGCCACCTGGTCCGGCCGGATCCCGTGGATCCTGACGTTGTGGTGGTCGAAAGTGTCATGGTTTTCTGGCGGCCGCATGAGCCAGGACGCCTCCTCCACGACGACGCCGCCGCGGACCTTGCTCAAGCCAACGGCGCACGGAGAACCGCGGAAGCCGTTCGCGGTCTCAAAGTCGATCGCCGTAAAGTCCAAACTCACGGCCCCAACTTTACCGCCCGCGGGCGACACCTCCGCACCGGGAACAACCGCCGGAGAACAACCCCCGGGACCGGCCCCCGGGGCCGGGCGGCCGCCTTCAAGTACCCTTAACGGGTGAACGTACTAGCAATGAGCGACCTCGCCGTGTCCGCCCTCGGCGGCGCCGGCCCCGTCCAGCCGCATCTGGCCTCCTTCCTGCCCGACTGGCTCAACCCGCAGGTTTTCCTGGCGAATCCAGCCTTCGCGCCGTGGGTGGTCCTCCTTGTTTGCGGCATCATCTTTGCCGAAACCGGGCTGTTGATCGGCTTCTTCCTGCCCGGCGACTCCATGCTGTTCACGGCCGGCCTGCTCGTGGCCACCGGCACCATCCAGGTCAACATCTGGGTCCTGACCGCGCTCATCATCGTCGCCGCCATTGTCGGCAACCAGGTGGGCTACCTGATTGGGTCCAAGGCGGGCCCTGCCCTGTTCAACAGGCCCAATTCCAAGCTGTTCAAGCGGGAAAATGTGGATAGCGCGCATGCTTTCTTCGAAAAGCACGGCGGCAAGGCGCTGATCCTGGCCCGGTTCGTCCCGATCATCCGCACCTTCGTCCCCGTGATCGTGGGCGTCGCGCAGATGGGCAAGCGCAAATTCTTCACCTACAACGTGATCGGCGCCGTGCTGTGGGGTGGCGGCGTCACCCTCCTCGGCTACCTGCTCGGGGACAAGGTGCCGTGGGTCAAGGACAACCTCGACATCATCTTCATCGTCATCGTGCTGGTCTCCGTGATCCCGATCGCCATCGAGGTCATCCGGGGCGCCATCGCCAAGCGGAAGTCCCAGGAGTACGGCACGGATGTCGTCGAGGAGTTCATCGAAGAGCACGAGCCGGAAGAAGAGCGCAGAACCCCGTAAGCGCCCATAGAGACAGCAGCAGACAAGGAAGGCGCCCCACCGTGTGGGGCGCCTTCCTTCGTTTAACGCCGGTCTCGCTGGCCGGCTACCTCCCGGCCAGGGCCTCGACGATGGCCGGCAGGAGCGCCCGGAACGCATGGCCCCGGTGGCTGATGGCGTTCTTCTCCTCGGAGCTGAGTTCGGCGCAGCTGCGGTCCAGCCCACTCGGCTGCAGGACGGGGTCGTAGCCGAAGCCGCCCTCGCCGCGCGGCTCCCGCAGGAGTGTCCCTTCCAGCTGCCCGTACTCCACGACCTCCTGGCCGCCGTCGGGCGTGGACCCGGGCACTGCCAGCGCCGCGGCGCAGACGAATGCGGCCCCGCGGTACTCGTCCGGCACGTCGGCCAGCTGGGCCAGAAGCAGCTGCAGGTTCGCGGCGTCGTCTCCGTGACGGCCGGACCAGCGCGCCGAGAAGATCCCGGGCGCGCCGCCAAGGACGTCCACGGCCAGTCCGGAGTCGTCCGCGATCGCCACCAGCCCGGTGGCTTCGGCCACGGCCCGCGCCTTCAGCAGCGAATTTTCCGCGAAGGTCACGCCGGTTTCGGCGACGTCGGGGGCGCCGACGGCGCCGGCGTCCACCACCTGCGTGTCGACGTCGAGCCCGGGCACCTGGCCGCGCAGCAGCTCACGGAGTTCGCGGAGCTTGCCCTTGTTGTGGGTGGCGAGGACGAGCCGCGGGGCCGGGCTGTCAGCGGCCGGGCTGTCAGCGGCCGGCACGCCGGTGGACGGCGCGTCGGTCACGGGGCCTCCGCCAGGGTGTCTCGCTGGATGGCGGCGAGCTGCTCGGTGCCCAGCAGCGCCAGGTCCAGCAGCTGGTTCAGCTCGTCGCGGTCGAAGGGTGCGCCCTCGGCGGTGCCCTGGACTTCGACGAACTTGCCGGAGCCGGTCACCACAACGTTCATGTCGGTCTCGGCGCGCACGTCCTCGACGTAGGGCAGGTCGAGCATCGGCACGCCGTCGATGATGCCGACGGACACCGCGGCGATCGTGTCGATCAGGGGCTCGGCGTTGCGGCCGATCATCTTCTTCTCACGGGCGAAGCGGATGGCGTCAGCGAGGGCCACGTAGGCGCCGGTGATGGCCGCGGTGCGGGTGCCGCCGTCGGCCTGCAGGACATCGCAGTCGAGCACGATCGTGATCTCGCCGAGGGCTTTGGTGTCGATGATGGAGCGCAGCGAGCGGCCGATCAGCCGGGAGATCTCGTGCGTCCGGCCGCCGATCTTGCCCTTGACCGATTCGCGGTCGGAACGGGTGTTCGTGGCCCGGGGCAGCATGGCGTACTCGGCGGTGACCCAGCCGCGGCCCTCGCCCTTGAGCCAGCGCGGGACGCCCTCCGTCAGGGAGGCCGTGCACAGGACCCGGGTGTTGCCGAACTCGATCAGGGCCGAACCCTCGGCCTGCTTGGACCAGCCGCGGGTGATGCTGATCGGACGCAGCTGGTCGGGAGTACGGCCGTCGGCGCGGATAACGGGAACACTGGGAGCTTGGGAAGTCATGCCTTTAGCTTATCGACTCACCCGCTGCCGCCCGCGCGGGCAGCCGCCTAGACGGTGTAGTGCACACCCGCGACGGCGACGGCCACGTCCTTGCCGAAGACCTCCTTGGCCTCGGCCATGACGGTGGTCGGGGACGTCCAGACGGGAATGTGCGTCAGCAGCAGCCGCCGCGCGCCGGCGGCGACGGCGGCCTCCCCCGCCCGCTTGCCGGTCAGGTGGACGTCCTTGATGGCGTCGTCGCGGCCTTCCTCGAAGGCCGCTTCGCACAGGAAGAGGTCGGCATCGCGGGCGGAGTCCTCAAGGCCCGCGCAGGAGTCCGTGTCCCCGGAGTAGCTCAGGATGCGGGTCACGGGCGTGCCGTCCTTGGCGGGCTCGGTGACCTCAACGCGCAGGGCATAGGCCTCCTCGACCGGATGGTTCACCGCATACGGCGTCACCGTGAACGGGCCGAGGGTCACGGGCTTGCGCTCGGACCAGTTGCTGAAGTCGAATTCCTCATGCATGCCCGGATCCAGGTCCAGGCCGTAAGCCGTGGCCATCCGGTCAGCTGTCGCGGCGGGCCCCCACACCGGAATCCTGCCGCGTCCCCAGCCGCCCGGCTTCCAGCGCACGGCAACATGGAGCCCGCACAGGTCCATGCAGTGGTCCGGGTGCAGGTGGGTGAGAAAGATGGCGTCGATGTCCTCCAGGTCCGTGTAGCGCTGGATGGCGCCGAGCGCCCCGCTGCCAAGGTCCAGGACAATCTTCCAGTTCCGTTCGCCGTCGTTGGCGGTCAGCAGATAGCACGACGCCGGCGAGCCGGGCCCCGGGAAGGATCCGGTACAGCCCACTATGGTCAGTTTCACAGCAGTGTTCCCCCGCCCGCGGAGCCGCCCACGAAGTTGGAGATCCGCGGCCGGCCCGTGACGGCCTGGGCCGCGGCAATCATTTCCGGGGTGATCCGGGCGAGGCTGCCGGTGGGGTACTGGGCCGCGACGTGGTCCACGTGGCGGACGCTGAGGACCTCGGGGCCCAGGAAGCGCCGGGCGAGGTGCTCGAACTGGGCGGCGTCGCCGGTGGCAATGAAGTTGTGTTCGGGGGCGGTGGCGTCGGTGCGTTCGAGGCCCCGGGAGGCCAGGGCCCGGTAGACGTCCTTGGCCGTTTCCTCCGCGCTGGAAACCAGCGTGACGTCCTGGCCCAGGACGAAGGAGATCACGCCGGTGAGCAGCGGATAGTGCGTGCAGCCGAGCACCACGGTGTCCACGCCGGCGGCCTTGAGCGGTGCCAGGTAGTCGCGGGCGACGGCGAGCAGTTCCGGTCCCGTGGTGATCCCCGCCTCCACGTAGGGCACGAACGCCGGGCAGGCCACAGACGTGATCTCCAGGTCCGGAGCCGCGGCGAAGGTGTCCTCGTAGGCGCGCGAGCCCACCGTGGCCGAGGTCCCGATCACGCCCACGCGGCCCGTGCGGGTGGCTGCGACAGCCCGGCGGACGGCCGGCTGGATCACTTCGATCACGGGGATCCCGTAGCGGGCCGTGTAGCGTTCGCGGGCGTCGCGCAGCACGGCGGCGGACGCGGAGTTGCAGGCAATGGTCAGGAGCTTGACGCCGGAATCCACCAGCTCGTCCATGACGCCAAGGGCGTTGGCCCGGACCTCGGCGATGGGAAGGGGCCCGTAGGGGCCGTGCGCCGTGTCCCCGACGTACAGGATGGATTCGTTGGGCAGCTGGTCGATGATCGACCGGGCCACGGTCAGGCCGCCCACGCCGGAGTCGAAGACGCCAATGGGCCGCGACCCCAGCTCCAAAGCCGGTTCGGGCCCGGTGGGGGCCGTTGCGTTATTGCTCGCTGGGGAGTCCGCAGCAGCCTCCGCCGGATTCATATTCGATGCTGAAGTCATGATTATTCGAGGATAGGGCTTCGCTTGCGGGGCGGCCATCACATTGTGGCGCGCAACTCGTGTCTCATAGGTCACACGCTTGCGCTCAGCGCCGGGCATCGAGCGAGTGCATCATGGCCTGGACCAGCGACTCCTGAAGCCAGGTGGTGAAGTTGTACACGAGGGCCAGGTAGCTTTCGACGTCCTCAGCCTGGGACCAGTCCTGCATGAGGTGGACGTTGTCCGCGTCAGCATCATCACGGATGTCGAGGCGTTCGGCGAGCACCAGCCGGACATCGTTGAGCGCGGTGGCCCAGTGACCGGCGTCGGCCTGGGTCAGCACGAGGTCGTCCCGGTCCAGGCTCAGGGCGGCCGCCTTCAGCGCGCCGATCTTGTTTTCGCGCAGCGACCGCTCCGTGTAGCGGCGGAACTCCAGGGAGGCTTCGGCGTCGTTCTTCACCACGTTCGGCAGCAGCCGCCGCAGGGCCCGGTCCGAGGGTTCGCGGGCTTCCGTGTCCAGCCCCACCAGGGCGGCCAGGGGGTCCTCGTTGGCGCGCTCCTCCGGCTCGAGCATGGAGATCACGTCGTCGAAAAGGCTGCGCAGCAGTTCCCGCTCGGCCGGCTCGAGATAGCCCCGGATGCCCTTGAGCCCGTACTTGAATGCCTTAGCCACGTTTTCCTTTGCCTTTGCCCGAACCGCTCCCGCTACCGCCGGTGGCTTTTTCCACCGTCGCCCAGAGTCCGTAGCCATGCATGGCGACGGCGTGCTGCTCCACCTGCTCCTTGCTGCCGTGCGCCACGATAGAGCGGCCCTTCTTGTGGACCTCCATCATGAGCTTGTTGGCTTTGGTCTCCGAATAGCCGAAATAGCTGCGGAACACGTAGCTCACGTAGCTCATCAGGTTCACGGGATCGTTCCAGATCACGAGGTTCCAGGGGATGTCCGGGGCCGTCAGGACGTCGCCTGACGTCACTGTTCCGGTCTGGGTGCTCTCCCGTGTGTCGGGGCCGAGCGCAACGCTGAGGGTCATCTGTCCATTCTATGGGGATGCACACTAGAGTGAATTTGTGAGTACCTCAGCTGGCTGGGACCGTCCCCGCACGTCCCTGTACACCGACCACTACGAGCTGACGATGCTGCAGGGTGCTCTGCAGTCCGGCGCGGCCCACCGGAAATCCGTCTTCGAAGCCTTTGCCCGGAGGCTGCCGGACGGGCGGCGCTACGGGATCGTGGCGGGCACCGGCCGCCTGCTGGAGGGGATCGCGAACTTCCGCTTCGGCGAACCGGAACTGGACTTCCTGCGCCGCACCAAAGTGGTCAACGACCAGACCCTGGACTATCTGGCCGGCTACAGTTTTTCCGGCGACATCTGGGGCTATCCGGAGGGTGAGGCGTACTTCCCGAACTCCCCCGTGCTGATTGTTGAGTCCACGTTCGCCGAGGCCTGCATCCTGGAGACGTACCTGCTCTCCGTGCTCAACCACGACTGCGCGATCGCCTCCGCCGCCTCCCGGATGATCTCCGCCGCCGGCACCCGCCCGTGCATCGAAATGGGGTCGCGCCGGACGCACGAGGAATCGGCGGCCGCAGCTGCCCGGGCCGCGGTCATCGCCGGGTTCGACAGCACCTCGAATCTGGAGGCCGGATTGCGCTACGGGCTGAAGACGGTGGGCACGGCCGCCCACTCCTTCACCCTCCTTCACGACTCCGAGCGTGAGGCCTTCGAGGCCCAGATCGCCGCCTTCGGGCCGGACACCTCCCTCCTGGTGGACACGTACGACGTCGAAGCGGCCGTCCGCACCGCCGTCGACCTCGCCGGCGACAAGCTGGGCGCTGTCCGCCTGGACTCCGGCGACCTTGTGGCCCAGGCCCAGTGGGTCCGGCAGCTGCTCGATGAGCTCGGCAACGACCACACCAAGATCGTGGTCACCTCGGACCTTGATGAGTTCGCCATCGCCGCGCTGCAGTCCGCGCCGGTGGACTCCTACGGCGTGGGCACCTCGCTCGTGACCGGGTCCGGGGCGCCGACGGCCAGCATGGTCTACAAGATCGTCAGCCGCACCGACGACGACGGCGAATTCGTCTCCGTCGCCAAAGCCGCCAAGAACAAAGCCAGCAAGGGCGGCCGCAAGTACGCGTTGCGCAAGCTCAATGAGCGCGGGACCGCCACCGCCGAAATCGTCGGCGTCGGCCATCACCCCGAGGACGACGGCGACGACCGCCAGCTGCTGCAGCAGTTCGTCAAGAACGGCGAGGTTCTGCCCGGATGGACCGGCCCGGAGGGGGTCCAGCGCGCCCGCCGGCGCCACGCGGAGACCATGAAGGAGCTCCCGGCTGTGGTCAACCGGCTGCAGCGCGGCGAAGCGGCCATCCCCACCATCTACGAGGAGGACTGAATGTCCCGCGCCCTGATCATTGTCGACGTCCAGAACGATTTCTGCGAGGGAGGTGCCCTGCCCGTCACCGGCGGGGCGGAACTGGCCGGCGAGATCAGCGAGTACGTTGACGCCCACCACGGCCAGTTCGACCACGTCGTGGCCACCCAGGACTGGCACATCGATCCGGGTGCGCACTTCTCGGAGGAGCCCGACCACGTGGACAGCTGGCCGCCGCACTGCGTGGCGGGCACCCGCGGGGCCGAACTGCATCCTGACCTCGATCCCGAATACATCCAGGCCTACTTCCGCAAGGGCCAGTTCGCCGCGGCCTATTCCGGCTTCGAAGGGCTGCTGGCCCCCGAGGACGACGTCCCCACCGGGGACCGCAAGCCCGGCGCCATGCCCGCGTCCGGGACCGGCACCGAGGACGGCGGCAGTGATCTCGCCGGGGGTGATCTCGCCGCTGGCGAGGACGCGATCGGGCTGGATGACTGGCTGCAGAGCCACGACGTCGAGGACATCGTAGTGGTGGGGATCGCCACGGACTACTGCGTCAAGGCGACTGCCCTGGATGCGGTCCAGGCCGGCTACTCCGTGACGGTGCTGCGCGGTTTGACGGTCGGCATTTCCGAAGACCTCGACGACGCCGTGGCCGAGATGGAGCTCGGCGGCGTCGATGTCCTCTGAGCCCCAGCGCTCTTCTCCACCGGGCCGTGTGGCCCGCAACAACTGACGGGAAAAGGCCGCCGCCACAGTAGACTCGAAATCCTTGCCCTATCGCCAGACTTGCCATATTGACCGACCCGTAGAACCCCGGAGTACACCATGAAGAAGACCCTGACCGTTCTGATTGCCGCTGGCGCGCTGCTCGGCGCGGCCGGCTGCTCGGCCACGCCGCAGCTGAGCAACGAGGAAACCTGCGCCCGGGTCAAGACCGTCGTCTCCGCCCAGTCGGCCACCTCGGACAAGGCCGGCATGAACAGGGTGGCCAACCAGCTGCGGCCCATCAAGGCGGCGGCCTCCGATGACCTGCGCGCTCCGCTGCAGACCATCATCGAATACTTCGACGAGTCGGCCAAGCCCTCCCCGGACACGGCCAAACTCGAGGAGATGAAGGCGGACTACACCGCGGCCGGCCAGGCCTACGGCCAGGTCTGCGGCAGCGGCCAGTAGCCGAAGCCTGTAAGACAAGCAGAGGGACCCGGCCATCTGAACTGGTCCCCGAAAGTTGGACTCGCAAATGCGATGTATCCACTTTAGCGGCCAGCGATCGGCTCTTTGAAGAAGTCCCCGTCCCCCTGAACTGCTCCCCGGAAGTTGGACTGAGAAATTCAGTTCTGACTCCCGGGGAGCAGTTTTTTGCATTCACATAGTTCGTTATCCGAAGAGCAGCG
>NZ_JBHVTV010000009.1:0-215856 GCF_042884475.1 Arthrobacter sp. NPDC058130 | reverse complement strand
AAAGCTTTCCACCCCCCACCATGCGATGAGGAGTCATATCCGGTATTAGACCCAGTTTCCCAGGCTTATCCCAGAGTTAAGGGCAGGTTACTCACGTGTTACTCACCCGTTCGCCACTAATCCCCCCAGCAAGCTGGGGATCATCGTTCGACTTGCATGTGTTAAGCACGCCGCCAGCGTTCATCCTGAGCCAGGATCAAACTCTCCGTTGAAGAAAAACAGACACAACCAGGCACCACGGGAAAACGCGGAACCAGGCTGCACAAAATTTGAAACCAGCTGTAAAAACCAGACCACACCACGGGGTGGCGGGCCCGGCAAAACAACCAATCCATTACAATAAATTGGTATCAACAAACTTGGCACACTATTGAGTTCTCAAACAACAGACACATTCGAATACTTGCCGAAACAATTCATTTCCATGAATTCCTATTTCGCTTTTCTTCGCTGCGATGTTTACAGCTTATTTCATTCATTTCCACTTTGCAAACCCGCGATTTTCATCGGAATTTCACTTTGTGGAGCGAATCCGCCCAGCAGAATTGAAGCAATTTTCACTATGTGCGCCTGGCGCATGAAGAATTGCTTCTCATTTGTGGGGGTTTGTCACCACTCCGTGGCGGCAACTCAGAAAACAATACACGCTCCTTCCCGGCCGTGCAAATCGGCTGGGAAGGAGCGTGCAGGGTGCGTTGTGGGGCGCTGATCAGGACACGGCGACTTCCACCGTGGCAAGGTTCTTCTTACCCCGGCGCAGCAGCAGGTAGCGCCCGTGGAGCAATTGGCTGGGTGCAATAACGGCGTCGGGGTCGGACACCTTCGCATTGTTGACGTAGGCCCCGCCCTCCCCCACCGTGCGGCGAGCGGCGGACTTGCTCTCCGAGAGACCGGAGGCAACCAGCAGCTCGATGATGCCCAGGCCGCCGGCGTCCACCGTGGCGGACGGCAGCTCGGAAGTCGCCGCCTTCAACGTCGCTTCATCCAGCGCGGAAAGATCGCCATTGCCGAACACTGCGGCCGACGCCGCAATGACCTTTTCCGTGGCGTCCACACCGTGAACGAGCGAGGTCACCTCATAGGCCAGTTTCCGCTGGCCTTCGCGGGCGAACGGCCGCTCGGCGACCGCGAGCTCCAGTGCCTCGATCTCGGCCCGGCTCAGGAAGGTGAACACCTTGAGGCGGTCCGTGACGTCGGCATCCGCCGTGTTGAGCCAGAACTGGTAGAAGGCGTACGGGCTGCACATGGCCGGATCCAGCCAGATCGCGTTGCCCTCGCTCTTGCCGAACTTGGTGCCGTCAGAGTTGGTGATCAGCGGTGTTCCGAGGGCGTGGACGTGTTTACCCTCCACCTTGCGGATCAGCTCCGTGCCGCTGGTGAGGTTGCCCCACTGATCCGAGCCGCCGGTCTGCAGCATGCAACCGTGGTCGCGGAACAACTGCAGGTAGTCCATGCCCTGCAGGATCTGGTAGCTGAACTCCGTGTAGCTGATGCCTTCCTCGGAACCGAGGCGGGATGCAACGGCGTCCTTGCGGAGCATGGTGCCGACGCGGTAGTGCTTGCCGATCTCGCGGAGGAAGTCGATGGCGCTCAGAGGCGCCGTCCAATCCAGGTTGTTGACCATCCGGGCGGCGTTGTCGCCCTCGAAGCTCAGGAAGCGACGGACCTGGGCCTGCAGGTAGCCCACCCATTCGGACACGGTGTCCTTGGTGTTGAGGGTACGTTCCGCCGTCGGCCGCGGATCACCGATCAGGCCCGTGGAACCGCCCACCAGCCCGAGGGGCTTGTGGCCGGCCAGCTGGAGCCGGCGCATGACCAACAGCTGGACCAGGTTGCCCAGGTGCAGGCTAGGCGCGGTCGGATCGAAGCCGCAGTAATACGTCACGGGGTCGCCGGCGAGGAGCTTTTCGAGCTCTGCCTCATCCGTGGAGACGTGGACAAGGCCGCGCCATTTCAGCTCCTGCCAGATATTGGCAAAGCTGGGGTCGTTCTGCTGGGCATCGAGAATATTTAGCTGGGACACGGAATCTAAGTTAGCAGGATCAACGGACCCGCATCACAGGTGACTCCGTGCCCCGGCCGCTCCAGGCCCGGCCTACTCCTCGATGCCGGCCGGGACGCTGGAGGCGGCGATGAGCCTCAGGCGCTGCGTGGGCCGGGTCATGGCCACGTACAGGTCCCCTACCCGGCCGTGCTCGTGGTTGAGCATGTCCGTCGGCTCCAGGACCACGACGCCGTCGAACTCCAGTCCCTTTGCCTCCCGGGGACTGATCACCACGATGTCCTGCGCGTAACTCCCCGCGCCGGTCCCTACACGGTGGCCGTACACGTCCCGCAGTGCCGCGTTGGCCGCGGGGAGGAGCTCGCCGTCGGCGATGACCGCCAACAGGCCGCCCTCGATGGCGTCCAGTTCCTCCGGGAGCACCTCCACCAGCTTGCTGACGATCTGGCCGGCGCCGACGCGATCGATGACCGGGGACCAGCGCCCTTCCCTGACGGCCTTGGGCGCGGAAACCACCAGGCCGGCCGCGGTGGCCATGCGGGCGGCGGCCTCGGCAATCTGGGACGGGGTGCGGTAGTTGACGGTCAGTTCCTCGAGCTGCCAGCGGTCGCCGAACATGGGGCCCAGGGCGCTGTGCCAGGAGTTGGCGCCGGCGACGGAACTGGTCTGGGCGATGTCGCCCACGATCGTGAACGACTTCAGCGGGCAGCGGCGGACCAGGAGCCGCCACTGCATGGGCGACAACTCCTGGGCTTCGTCCACCACAATGTGCCCGAAGGCCCAGGAACGGTCCGTGGTGGCACGCTCGGCAGCGGTCAGCCTGGCCTCACGCTCCTGGTTCTGGTCCACCAGTTCTTCGGCCGTGAACAGGGCGTCCACGCCGGCGGTTTCCATGTTCACGAGGGTCTGCTTGGCGTTCGCCAGGTCGCGGGCACGGTCCTGTTCCTGCTGCGCCAGTCCCCTTCCAGCGGCGGCATCGAGCTCGCCCAGCAATTCGGCGGCCTCATCGAGCAGCGGAACGTCGGACTCGGTCCACGGCGAATCCGCGGGGCGGAGCAGCAACGCGCGCTCCTCTGGGCTGAGGTTCGGGGTGCATGCCTCGAGGATGGCCGGCTTGCTCAGCAGCTCCCCCACGAGCTTCTCCGGGGTCATCGGCATCCAGCAAAGGTTCAGGGCGATCCGGACGTCCCGGGCCGAGCGGACATCCTCCGCCAGGTAGGAGCGGTCGGCGTTGTTGCCGATGTTGCCGGCCTCCACAAGCTCGGTCATCTGCTCGGTCAGCTCGCGGAGCAGGATCTTGACGAACGAGACGCGGGCCTCGTTGTGCGGTTTGCCCGTGGCGCGCGCCCGTTCCTTGGCGCGGCGGACCTGCCGCGGCGTGAGGACCAGCTTGCGGCCATCGACCTCAAGGATCCTGTTGCCGGCCGGAATGCGCTGCCGGTTGGCCACGGCGTTGGCGACCACCTCGGCCATGTCCAGCCGGCCCTTGATGGCCGCCACGGAGGAGTCCGGCTCGGCGACCGCGGCGATGCCAGGCATGAGCCGGCCCAGGCTCGCCATCACGACGCCGGTCTCGCCGAGGGAGGGCAGCACGCGTTCGATGTACTTCATGAAGGACGACGTCGGTCCCACCAGCAGGACGCCGGCGCTCTTGAGCCGGTCCCGGTGGGTGTAGAGCAGGTACGCTGCGCGGTGCAGGGCGACGGCGGTCTTGCCAGTGCCGGGACCGCCCTGGACCACGAGGGCACCGGAGATGGAGGATCGGATGATCCGGTCCTGCTCGGACTGGATGGTGCCGACGATGTCTGACATCCGGCCGGTCCGCTTGGAGTTCAGTGCGGCCAGCAGCGCCCCTTCGCCCTGGAGCGAATCGGTGTCGGCGAGCATGTCGGCGTCGAGGACGTCATCCTCGATGGCCTTGACCTCGCGGCCCTGCAGGATGAGGTGACGGCGGCGGCGAACGCCCTGCCGGTCGAACGCCGTGGCCTGGTAGAAATGGCCGGCCTCGGGCGCCCGCCAGTCCACCATGAGCCGCTGCAGGTCCTCGGTCGTCAAGCCGATGCGGCCGATGTACTGGGCTTCGCCGGAATCCAGGTCCAGGCGGCCGAACACCAGCCGGTCGTCGACGGCGTCCAGCTGGGCGAGGCGGTCCTCGTAGAGGGCCGCGAAGGCATCGCGCTCGGAGACGTTCTGCATGGTGCCCACGGCACCGGCACGGCGCACCTGGGCCAGCTGGGTGCGCTTCTCTGCCCGCAACTCATCGAGCCGGGCGTAAAGTCCGGCCACATAGTCGCGTTCATGGGCCAAATCAGCGTCGTGCATCGAACGTTCCCCTATCGAAAAAGACGGACCTACCATTCTACAGCCATTTCGGCAGACATAGCTGTTGTATGTCGCCGAACAGTGCCAAGGCAGTCTTCGTCAGGGAATTCTACCGATACGCCACGGATGGTCCAGCCGGCAGCACCTGCTAGATCCGCAGCAGGGAGCGGACGTTGTGGCCGGTCAGGGCCGTGCGGCCGCCCAGTTCGTCGAGTTCCATGACGACGCCGACGCCGGCCACCTGGATCCCGCACCGCTCGAACAGCCGCGCCGCGGCGCCGAGCGTACCGCCGGTGGCGAGCACGTCGTCGAGGATCAGCACCCTGCTCCCGGGCGCCAGATCCGTGGTGTGCAGCTCAAGGGTGGCGGTGCCGTATTCCAGGGCGTAGTCCTCGGAGAACACTTCGCGCGGCAGCTTGCCGGCCTTGCGGACGGTGATGACTCCGGTCCCGGTGGCGTACGCTGCCGCCGCCGCGAGCAGGAAGCCGCGGGCTTCCACTCCGGCGACGGCGTCGAACTGGCCTTGGAAGGGTCCCACCAGGGCATCGACGACGGCTCCGAAGGCGTTGCCGTCGGCGAACACCGGGGTGAGGTCCTTGAAGCTGATTCCGGGTTTGGGATAGTCCGGGATGGTGGCGCACAGGCGCTCGATCAGCTCATCCACGGGCAGTGCTGTCTTGGTCGGGTTCAGCTCGCTTTGATTCACTCATCCACCTTACTGGCTGGTAGCAGCACGTCCGGCGGCCCGCGCTCCCCGGGCAACCTCGCGGCCATCCAATGTTCATTTCGGCGGCGCCGGATTCGCCGGTCCCGTCCACCCGGCCGGTGATTGAATGCTCCAATGCGACACGATATCGTCCTCTCCGGCCACGGGGTCAGGCTGGTCCCATTGGCCCCGCACCACGCAGCGGGCCTCTTTGATTTTGTGGATCCCGGCATGTGGGCAGGCATGGCGGCCCCCATGCCGCGGACGGGCGGCGAACTGGCTGGACTCTTCGAGTCACGGCTGGATGATCCCGCCACTGTCCCGTTTGCCGTGACGGACGGGCGCACCGGCGCCCTGCTGGGCACCACGTCCCTCCGCGACTACGTCCCGGCCCAGCAACGCCTGGAAATCGGCGGGACCTTTTACGGGCGGCAGTTCTGGGGCAGCCACGTCAATCCGGCGAGCAAGCACATGCTCCTTGCCTACGCCTACGAAGTACTGGCAGTCCACCGGGTGGCGTTCCGCTGCGACGCCCGGAACACCCGCAGTGCGACGGCGATCGAACGGCTCGGCGCCCAATTCGAGGGGGTCCTCCGCGGCCACCGTGCGGCGCCCGGCGGGGGCCGGGCGGATACCGCCGTCTACTCGATCCTCGTCCGGGAGTGGCCGCAGGTGCGCGAGGACCTTCGCCGCCGCCTCGCCCCGTTCGCCGTCGGCGCCGACTTCGGGTTGAGCAGCTTCGCCGCCTCCTAGGAATTCCTACGTCCCCGCGGTTGGCGGCCCGGGTTCGGTAGGAGGCCCGGGTTCCGCTGCAGGCGGCCCGGGTTCCGCTGCAGGCCCGGCTTCGGTTGGAGGTCCGGGTTCGGCCGGTCCCGGCGGGCGCAGGAGTTCATTCGCAAGCCCGTAGGAGACGACGCCCAGCGCTATTCCCAGGGCGCGCTCGGCGTCGAACCGTCCGGCCGCCACACTGCTCAGCCGGGCGTAGTCCTCGGCCCACCCGGACCGGCGGAACCTGTCGGCGTCGCCGTGGAGGAGCCGCCCGTAGAGGACGTCCTCGAACAGGTCGTGGTCGTTCGCGGCGAATTCGGCCGTCCGTGCCTGGCGGTCCCGGATCATCTCGTTCGTGAACAACCTGGCCGTTTCGCCCGCGCCGTCGGCTATCCGGGCGTCCGCCGAGTAGTTGCACAGGCGCAGGGCCCGCACCACGAGTTTGAGCGAAACGTGCTCGTCCGGGACGATGAACTTCCGCAGCAGCGCCGCGCGGAACAGCTCAAGCCAGTGCCGGCGCTCTGCCTCGGCGGAGTCCGCCGCGGCCGGCGCCCGGGTGGGTGTGAACAGCTCAACCATGCGGAAGTATTCGGCGGCCAGCTGCGCAAAGATCTGGAGCCGTTCCAGCTCGCTGCCTGGTTTTCCGCGTTTCCCCTCGCCCATAGTGCTCCATCCTCCCTGGGCCGCTCCCGGGGCGCCGATGCTGCACATCAGGGTACGTGCCTGGCTACCCGCCCGGGGCGTTTGGCGCCTTTGCCGTTCTTGCCGGCTTTGCCGGCTTGTAGCGGGAGACGGTCGGGTCGCCGCTGAGCCAGAACCGCCAGGGGTAGTCGTGGCTGCCGCCGGCGCCGGACACGCCCACCCGGGGACCTGAGCTGACGCCCGCGACGCCATCCGGCGGATTCACGGGCAGTTCCAGCCGGAACGGCGGCGCCAGGGCATCCCGCCCGCTGTCCGCCGTCGTCAAGCCCAGCGCTGTGGCAAGCCGGGCGGGCCCGCTCGCGAGGTCGTCGTCCGATTTCGACGTCGGACGCCTGGCCCGGGCCAGATCATGTCCCGCCACCACTTCGCCGGCCCGCAGCAGCAGCGCCGACGCCACCCCTTCCGGTCCGCACACGATATTGGCGCAGTGGTGCATCCCGTAGGTGAAGTACACGTAGAGGTGGCCCGCCGGGCCAAACATCGGCGCGTTGCGGGCCGTCTGGCCGCGGAAGGTGTGGGAGCCCGGATCAGGGTGCCGCGAATCATGCGGTCCGAGGTAGGCCTCCACCTCGGTGATCCGCACGGAGACGGAGCCCTCGCGCCCGTCGTGCGTCAAGACGGCGCCGAGCAGCAACGGCGCCACGTGCCGTGCGTCGGCCGAGAGCGTCTCCCGGAGCGACACTGCCGTACCGGGTTGCGCGCCGGACTCAGTCATGTTCAGACTTTAACAAACGCCGCCTCAGATCCCACGGCCGTGTCCGAATTCCGCTAGCAGGCGCTTCGGGAAGCTGGCAGGATGGGGTCATGGACTTCTGGCAGCGCTACCGGGCAATCGACGCCCGGGACACCCGATTCGACGGGCAGTTCTACACGGCCGTCCGGACCACGGGGATCTACTGCCGGCCCTCGTGCCCCGCCCGGACGCCCAAAGCGGGCAACGTCACGTTCTATGAAACGTCGGCCGCCGCGCACGACGCCGGCTACCGGGCGTGCAAGCGCTGCCTGCCGGAGGCTGTGCCCGGTACCCCGGCCTGGAACGTGCGCTCGGACATCGCCGGCCGCGCCATGCGTCTCATCAATGACGGCGTGATTAACCGCGACGGCGTCGAGGGGCTGGCGGCCCGGCTCGGATATTCCTCGCGCCAGCTCAATAGGATCCTCAGCCACGAACTCGGCGCCGGACCCCTGTCCCTGGCACGGGCGAGCCGCGCCCAGACCGCCCGCACCCTGCTGGTCTCCACCGCCATGAAGGTCTCGGACATTGCCTTCGCCGCGGGATTCAACAGCGTGCGCCAGTTCAACGAGACCATCGGCGAGGTCTTCGCCATGACGCCGTCCGCGCTCCGTGCCACGGCCCGGCACCACCACGCCCCCGCTGCGACCACGGCGCTCACGCTCAATCTTCCGTACCGGGAACCGTTCGATCCCGGCGTCTTCGATTTCCTCGCCGTCCGCGCCATTCCCGGGATCGAGGAAGGCACGTCCCACTCCTACGCCCGGACCCTGCGGCTGACGCACGGCGATGCCCGTTTCCGGGTGGATTACGACGCCGGCGCTCCCGGGCGTCCGCTCGTGCTGACCATCGGCGCCGTCGATCTCCGGGACCTGGCCGCCCTGCTGAGCAGGGTCCGCCGCCTGTTGGACCTCGACGCCGATCCCGTCGCCATCGATGCCGCCCTCGCCGCCGATCCCCGCCTGGCCGCTACAGTGGCGCGCACGCCGGGGATGCGGATGCCCGGTGCCGTTGATCCGCAGGAACTGCTGATCCGGGCCATGATCGGCCAGCAGATCACAGTGGCTGCCGCGCGGACCGCCTTGGTCCAGCTTTCGGCGGCCGGGAGCGCAAGCCTGGTGCCCGCAGACGGCCTCCACCGGCTGTTCCCGACGGCCGCCCAGATTGCCGGGTCCGGCTTCGAACTGCTCCGCGGCCCGCAGCGGCGGATCGATTCCGTGCGCGGCGCGGCGGCAGCGATGGCCTCCGGAGACCTTGACTTCGGCTACGGCGATGACGTCCACGGGCTGGAGACCAAGCTCCTGCCCCTTGCCGGCGTGGGGCCATGGACCGTGGGATACGTCGCGATGCGCGTCATCGGCGCGCCGGATGTGTTCCTTGCCAACGACGCGGCCGTCCGCAACGGCATCCGGTCGCTCGCAGAGGCCCCCGGCGGCGCCGCGCTGAGCCCCGATTTCCGTGAGGTCAGCCCGTGGCGCTCCTACGCCACCATGCACCTGTGGCGCGCGGCGGCGGCTGCCCAGGCGACAGTGCGCAGGGCGTCGCAGACACCAACAACGGCGACAAAACAGACACCAACACCGACGACAAAACAGACACCAACACAGACTTCCGCGCAGACTCCGAAGAAAGCGAACCCATGAAAGCCCAGTTGTTGACCATGTCCACTCCGGACGGCCCTTTCACCATCATTGCCTGTGACGGCACTGTCCTGTCATCCGGCTGGACCGCCATTCCCGGCGAGCTGACCGGGCAAATCCATGCGGACCTGCTGCCGGGCGAATTCGAGACCGTTGCCGGGCTGGGCGCCATCTCCGAGGCCGTAGAGGCGTTCTACTCCGGGAATCCGGAGCCGGCCATGGCCGTGCCGGTGCTGCAGAAGTCCGGCCCCTTCCGCAACCATGCCTGGGACGTGCTGCGTACGGTCGCGCCGGGGCACCCCGTGACCTACACGGAGTACGCGGAACTGTCCGGCAACCCCAAGGCCGTCCGCGCGGCAGCCAGTGCGTGCGCCTTCAACGCGGCGGCCCTCTTTGTACCGTGCCACCGTGTGGTCCGTACCGACGGGACCCTGGGCGGCTTCCGCTGGGGACTGGCCGTCAAGGGCAGCCTGTTGGACCGGGAACGCGAACTCGCCCTCGCCACGGCGCGGCCTTAGCCCTTAGGCCAAAGGTCTTCCAGCCCGCCAAAGGCCGCGACGTGCTCAGTTGCTGACGGGCACGCCGGAGGGCCAGGGCAGCAGCTCCGGAAGGACGACGCCGTCGGCCGCCGCGGTAGCGCGCAGGCTGCCAAGGGTGGGGGTACGGCCGGCGAGCCACGCGGCGATGTCCGTCAGCATGCCGTTGATCACCGTC
This sequence comes from Arthrobacter sp. NPDC058130, assembly GCF_042884475.1. Lineage (NCBI taxonomy): Bacteria > Bacillati > Actinomycetota > Actinomycetes > Micrococcales > Micrococcaceae > Arthrobacter > Arthrobacter sp. NPDC058130. The sequence continues at coordinate 206,269 of NZ_JBHVTV010000009.1, read as the reverse complement.
GAATGTCCGCCGCTCCCGATGGCCACCGCGGGCAGGCCGAGCGGCTGCAGCACAAAGCGCTGGCCCTCGGGCACCCGGGCGGAGAGGAATTCGAAGAGGTGCCCGCAGAACGGGCGGCTCCAGGTTTCCGGTCCGTGGCCGGTGCCGAGATCGTTGGCGTGGATGACGAGTTCGCGCCACAGGGCCAGGCCGCCGTCGAACACGACTCCCCCGCGGTAGGTGATGGGCTCGCGCCAGCCGGCCGCGTCGAGGGAGTCGAAGGCGCGCAGCGCCCTCTGGAGCGCTGATTCGACGTCGGCCCGGTGCTCGGCGAGGCTGTGGCCGGCCGCCATGTCGATGGCGCGGTTCCGCCCCTCGAACCCGCCGTCGTAGAGTTCGACACTTTCGCCGCGGGCGGCGTATTCGAGCTGGCGCGCCATTGCGTTGCCGATCCCGCAGATGTGGGCGAGCACGTGCCCGCGGCTCCAGCCGGGCAGTTCAGACGGCGCCTTGATGTCCCGTTCGGTCAGTTTCGCGGTGATTCCGGCCACGACGTCGGCGGCGCGGTGCAGTTCTGCCCGAAGGTTCTCTGGTGTGATGGAGGTCATGCCGCCCATCCTAACGGAGCCACCCAATTAACCCGCACTAACTGAACTGAACGCGGTTCAGCGGGGCGCGTAGCGGTGCCGGATGTGCCGGCGGTCGTGCCGTGCCTGCCAGAATTCGATCTCCCGCGGGCGGACGGCGTAGAGCTGCCAGTCTGTGTTTTCATTTTCGCTGCCGTCCGCGCCCGGCCGTGCCCGCCAGTCCGCGGCCGAAGCCTCGGCGGAGAGCTCCACGACGTCCCCGGCCACCCGGACTTGGCGGCCCTGCTGCTGCCAGAAGAAGTTCAGCGCCGCGTGCGGGTTGGCCGTGAGTTCCTGGCCCTTGCGGGATTCCCGTGAGGTGGCGAAATGCCAGCCGTCGGCGTCGATGTCCTTGAGGATCAGCATCCGCGACGACGGCCGCCCCTGCCCATCCGCCGTGGCCAGGCTGCACGCGTTCGGCTGCGGCACGCCGGCCGCCAGGGCTTCGGCGAGCCATAGCCGGAACAGCTCGGCGGGGTCCGCGGGCGCCGCATCCGGATCGAAGTCCGGCAGCACTTCGGGGAAATCTGGCAGGGCCCGCAGCATTTGGCGGAACGATTCGCTCATGCTCCCACCTTAAACGCCGCGAGTTGGCACTTCGCGGCAGTGTCATTGGACAACATTGCCGCGAAATGCCAACTCGCGTGGGGCGTAAGCGCCTCGGAGCCGCTAGCCCGCGTACTCGCGCACGCCGGCGAGTTCGCCCTCGAGGGCCAGCAGCTGGCGCTCGACGGCGGCCGGTGCGGTGCCGCCCTGGGAGTTGCGGCTGTTGAGCGAACCCTCGGTGGACAGGACCGTGCGGACCTCCGGCGTCAGGTGCTCCGAGATGGCGGCGTATTCCTGGTCCGTGAGGTCCCAGAGCTCGACGCCGCGGCTTTCGGCCTGCTTCACCGCGGCGCCCGAGAGCTCGTGCGCCTCGCGGAACGGCACGCCCTGGCGGACCAGCCATTCGGCGATGTCCGTGGCCAGCGCGAAGCCCTGCGGTGCCAGGGATTCCATCCGTTCGGTGTTGAACGTCAGCGTCGCGATCATGCCGGAGACTGCCGGGAGCAGGACCTCCAGGGTGTCGGCGGCGTCGAACACCGGCTCCTTGTCCTCCTGCAGGTCGCGGTTGTACGCGAGCGGCAGGCCCTTCAGGGTGGCCAGCAGTCCGGTCAGGTTGCCGATCAGCCGGCCGGCCTTTCCGCGGGCGAGTTCCGCCACGTCCGGGTTCTTTTTCTGCGGCATGATCGAGGACCCGGTGGAGTAGGAGTCGTGCAGGGTGACGAAGGAGAACTCCTTCGTGGCCCACAGGATCACTTCCTCCGAGACCCGGGACAGGTCCACGCCGATCATGGCGGTCACCCAGGCGAACTCGGCGAAGACGTCGCGGGAGGCGGTGCCGTCGATCGAGTTGTGCGCGGCCGAGAAGAAGCCCAGGTCCGCCGCGACGGCCTCCGGGTCCAGGCCGAGCGAGGAGCCTGCCAGGGCACCGGAGCCGTACGGCGAGACGCCGGCGCGCTTGTCCCAGTCGGCCAGCCGCTGCACATCGCGCAGCAGCGCCCAGGCGTGGGCCAGCAGGTGGTGGCTGAGCAGCACCGGCTGGGCGTGCTGGAGGTGGGTGCGGCCCGGCATGGCCACGCCCTGGTGGGCCTTGGCCTGGTCCACCAGCGCATCGATCGTGGCGAGCACGCCCCGGGCGATGATCCGTGCGTGGTCGCGCAGGAACATCCTGCCCAGCGTGGCAACCTGGTCGTTGCGGGACCGGCCGGCGCGGAGCTTGCCGCCGAGCTGGGTTCCGGCGCGCTCGATCAGGCCGCGCTCCAGGGAACCGTGCACGTCCTCGTCGGACTCGGCCGGCAGGTACGCGCCGGAGGCGACGTCGTCGTCCAGCCGGCCCAGTGCATCGAGCATGCCTTCGAGTTCGGCGTCGTCCAGCAGCCCGGCCTTGTGCAGCACGCGTGCGTGTGCCTTGGACCCGGCGATGTCGTAGCGGGCCAGCCGCCAGTCAAAGTGCGTGGACTTGCTCAGCGCCGCGAGGGCGTCCGCGGGGCCGCCGGCGAACCGGCCGCCCCACAGCGCACCGGTGTTGGTGGCCTCCGATTTTGTCCCCGGGCGCACCCCGGCCTCGCCTCGCTCGGCCGGGGACCCCTGCGCCCGTGGGCCCTGCTGCTGACTCACTTTCCGGCGACGCGGATGTCGCGGCGGGAGGCAACCTTGGCGGACATGCCCCACAGCTCGATGAAGCCGCGCGCCATCGACTGGTCGAAGGTGTCGCCGGTGTCGTAGGTGGCGAGGTCGAAGTCGTAGAGCGAGGTGTCGGAGCGGCGTCCGTTGACGACCGCCTGGCCGCCGTGCAGGACCATGCGGATGTCGCCGGAGACATACTTCTGGGTGTCCTCGATGAAGGCGTCGAGCGAGCGCTTGAGCGGGGAGAACCACTGGCCGTCGTAGACCAGCTCGGCCCAGCGCTGGCCGACGGTCGCCTTGAAGCGGGCCTGCTCGCGCTCGATCGTGATGTCCTCAAGGTGCTTGTGGGCCGTGATCAGGGCCATGGCACCGGGGGCTTCGTAGATTTCGCGGGACTTGATGCCCACCAGGCGGTCCTCGACGACGTCGATCCGGCCGACGCCCTGGGCGCCGGCGCGGCGGTTGAGTTCCTTGATGGCCTGCAGCGGCGTGACCTTGACGCCGTCGATCGCGACCGGAACGCCGGCCTCGAAGGAAATGATGACCTCATCCGGTGCCGGCGGGAATTCCGGGGTGGCGGTGTAGTCGTAGATGTCCTTGGTGGGGGCGTTCCAGATGTCCTCGAGGTAGCCGGTTTCGACGGCGCGGCCCCAGACGTTCTGGTCGATCGAGTACGGGTTCTTTTTGGTGGTCTCGATCGGCAGTCCCTTTTCCTCGGCGAAGGCGATGGCCTTGTCGCGGGTCAGGGCGAGGTCGCGGACCGGGGCGATGCATTTCAGGTCCGGTCCCAGGGTCTGGATGCCGACTTCGAAGCGGACCTGGTCGTTGCCCTTGCCGGTGCAGCCGTGGGCGACCGTGGTGGCGCCGAATTCGCGGGCGGCCTTGACCAGGTGCTTGACGATCACCGGGCGGGAGATGGCCGAGACCAGCGGGTAGTGGCCCTGGTAGAGGGCGTTGGCCTTCAGCGTGGGCACGCAGTACTCGTTGGCGAACTCGTCGGACGCGTCAGCGACGTAGGCCTCGACGGCGCCGCAGCCCAGGGCGCGCTGGCGGATGGTTTCCAGCGATTCGCCGCCCTGTCCGACGTCGACCGCCACGGCGATGACCTCGGCGCCGGTGGCTTCACCGATCCAGCCGATGGCTACGGAAGTATCCAGGCCACCGGAGTAGGCCAGAACAATACGCTCAGTCACTTCACATGCTCCTTAGTTGTTTGGTTCATCAGTCTTTGTTTCAAGCCTGTCACAAGCCGGTGCTGCCCGGTCCCGTGAAGGGCCCATGGTGTGGCTTATTGGCCGGCTTCCTCGGCGAACTGCAGGAAGCGTGCGGCGATGTCCGCGCCGCCCAGGGGGTCCCGGGTGACGAGCAGGACGGTGTCGTCCCCGGCGATGGTGCCCAGGATCGAGGGCATCACGGAGTGGTCGATGGCGAGGGCCAGGAAGTTCGCGGCGCCGGGCGGGGTCCGGAGCACCACGAGGTTGGCGGAGGCCTCGGCGGTGACGAGCAGTTCCCCGCACAACCGGGTCAGCCGGGCGTCGAGGATTTCCTGCGTCACACCGCTTTTGGCCGCCCGTTCGCCGCCTTCCCCGGGGACGGCGTAGACCAGCACGCCGTCCTTGCCGCGGACCCGGACGGCGCCGAGTTCCACGAGGTCGCGGGACAGCGTGGCCTGGGTGACCTGGACGCCGTCGTCCGCGAGCAGCGCGGCGAGCTCGGCCTGGGAACGGACCGATTCGCCGGTCAGGATCGCTGTGATCCGTGCCTGCCGGGCCGTCTTGGTGGCCGGGCTGGCCCCCGGAGAGGCGGGCTGGACGGACATCAGGCCAAGCCGTCCACCGGTGCCGGCCCGTCGACTGGCGCCAGCCCGTCAACCACAGCCAGGCCGGAGCGGTGCATGAGCCAGGCCATGAGCGCCTTCTGGGCGTGGAGCCGGTTTTCCGCCTCGTCCCAGACGATGGACTGCGGGCCGTCAATGACGTCCGCGGCGATCTCGTAGCCCCGGTAGGCCGGCAGGCAGTGGAGCACGACGGCGTCCGCCGCCGCGAGCTTCATCGCCGCGGCGTCCACGGAGTACTCGCGGAACAGTTTCATCCGCGCTTCCTTCTCCGCCTCCTGGCCCATGGACACCCAGGTGTCGGTGGCAACGACGTCGGCGCCGCGCAGGGCCTCGGCGGCATCCTCCGTCACCAGCACCGATCCGCCGGTTTCCGCGGCGCGTTCCTCGGCGGCGGCGATGATCTCCGCGGACGGCAGGTACCCCTCGGGGCCGGCGATGCGGACGTTCATGCCGGCCGTGACGCCGGCCAGCAGGTAGGAGTTGGCCATGTTGTTGGCGGAGTCGCCCAGGTAGGCCATGGTCAGGCCCTTGAGTGCGCCCTTGTGCTCCTTGACGGTCAGGAGGTCGGCGAGCAGCTGGCAGGGGTGGTAGTCATCGCACAGGGCGTTGATGACCGGAACGCGCGAGTTCGCGGCCATGGCGACGAGCCCGGCGTGAGCGCCGGTGCGCCACACGATGGTGGACACCATGCGTTCGAGCACCTTGGCGGTGTCCTCGACCGATTCCTTGTGCCCGATCTGTGCCTCGCCGGGGTTGATGATGAGCGCGTTGCCGCCCATGTCCGCGATTCCGGTGGCGAAGGAGACCCTGGTCCGGGTGGAGGTCTTGTCGAAGATGACAGCCACCGTCTTGCGGCCGCTGCCATCCGCGGCGAAGGGCTGCACGCTGTAGGGCGCGGCCTTCATCCGGACGGCGAGTTCGAGGACCTCGGCCTGCTCGGCCGGGGTCAGGTCCGTGTCCTTGAGGAAGTGGCGGGTCTGGCTCTTCGAAATCTCAGTCGCGGTCACCGGGCGTCCTTTGCGGTCTGGAGGAGGGTCGGCAGGGCGGCCAGGAAGCGGTCGGCCTGCTCGGTGGCCAGGATCAGCGGCGGGGCCAGCCGGATGGTGCGCGGGCCGGGGCTGTTGACGATGAACCCGGCGTCGAGGCCGGCGGTGACGACGCCCGGGGCGACGTCGGCGTCGAGGTCGAAGCCGATCAGCAGCCCCTCGCCGCGGACCTCGGTGACGCCGTCGATTCCGGCGAGGCCGGCGCGCAGGTGCTCTCCCACGCTCCGGACGTGGGCCAGGACGTCCTGGTTTTCGAGGACGTGCAGGGTGGCGAGGGCGGCCGCGGTGGCCACCGGGTTGCCGCCGAAGGTGGTGCCGTGCTGGCCCGCGGTCAGGAGCGCGGACGTTTCCGGTCCGAACGTCACGAGGGCGCCGATCGGGAAGCCGCCGCCCAGGCCCTTGGCGAGGGTCACGGCGTCGGGCACAATCCCGGCGTCTTCACTGGCCAGCCACTTGCCGGTGCGGCCGATGCCGGTCTGGACCTCGTCGAGGATCAGCAGGGCGCCGGCCGCGGTGGTCGCCTCGCGGGCGGCCTTGAGGTAGCCCGGGGGCAGCGGCCGGACGCCGGCCTCGCCCTGGATGGGTTCGAGGAAGACGGCGGCGGTGGTGTCATCCACGGCGGCGCGGAGGGCCTCGATGTCACCGAACGGAACGTGCACGACGCCGCCGGGCAGCGGCGCGAACGGCGCCCGGTACGCTTCCTTCGCGGTGAGCGCGAGGGCGCCCATGGTGCGTCCGTGGAAGGCGCCTTCGAGCGCGATGATCTTGGTGCGCGGCTGCTCTTCCGATCCACTGTTCCGGCGAGCCAGCTTGAACGCGGCCTCGACGGCCTCGGTGCCGGAGTTGGCGAAGAACACCTTGGAGCCGGCCGGCGCCTTGGACAGTTCCAGCAGCTTCTCGGCCAGGGCGACCTGGGTGGGGCTGGTGAAGAAGTTGGAGACGTGGCCCAGCGTGGCCAGCTGGCTGGAGATCACCGAGGTGACGAACGGGTGGGCGTGGCCGAGGGCGTTCACCGCGATCCCGCCGAGCAGGTCCAGGTACTCCTTGCCGTCGGCGTCCCACACGAGGCAGCCGGCCCCGCGGACCAGGACCCGCTGCGGTGTGCCGAAGACGCCGAGCAGGGAGGAGGAGTAGCGGGAGAGCCAGTCGGCGCCGCTACTCTTTCCAGTCATTACGGAAGCTGTGGGGGCCGAGCCGGCGATGGGGGCCCGGGTGTGGTCGGGCACCGCGAAGCGGGCGGGGGCCCCATCGCCGGTCGGACTCACGCCTACAGTTTCGTTCATGCGTTCACTTCCTCATCGGGTACGACCTGGGTGCCGATGCCGGCGGTCGTGAAGGTTTCCAGGAGCATCGAGTGCGGCAGGCGGCCGTCCACGATGTGGGCGCGCTCGACGCCGTCGTCAATTGCTTTCAGGCAGGCCGCCATCTTCGGGATCATGCCGGACTCAAGGCGCGGCAGCATCTCGCGGAGCTCCGAAGCAGTCAGCGAGGAGATGAGCGATGACCTGTCCGGCCAGTTGGCGTAGAGGCCTTCGACATCGGTCAGGATGACCAGCTTGGAGGCGCCCAGGGCCGACGCGACCGCCGCCGCCGCCGTGTCCGCGTTGACGTTCAGTACCTGCCCGGTGGTGGATCCGTCGGCGGCGATTTCCGGGGCGACGGTGGAGACGACCGGGATCCGGCCGGCCGCGAGGATGTCCACGATGCCTTCCGGGTTGACGCCCACCACTTCCCCGACCAGTCCCAGGTCCACTTCTTCGCCGTCCACGACGGTGCCGGTGCGGACGGCGCGGAGCAGGCCGCCGTCCTCACCGGACATGCCGACGGCGTAGGGGCCGTGCGAGTTGATCAGGCCCACGAGCTCACGCCCCACCTGGCCGGTGAGGACCATCCGGACCACGTCCATGGCCTCGGGCGTGGTGACGCGCAACCCGCCCTTGAACTCCGATTCGATCCCGAGCCGGCTGAGCATGGCGTTGATCTGCGGGCCCCCGCCGTGCACCACCACGGGGTGGATGCCGACGTGGTGCAGGAACACGACGTCCTCGGCGAAGGCGCGGCGGAGCTCGTCGTTGACCATGGCGTTGCCGCCGTATTTGATCACCATGGTGCTGCCGGCAAAGCGCTGGATCCAGGGCAGCGCCTCGATCAGCGTGGCGGCCTTGTCCCGGGCATCGGACTGGGAGGTGGTCTCGCGGGTCTGGGTGTTCATGGGGATTCGTCCTTCTGGTCGTCCCTACTGCTCCGTCCCTGTAACGGGACTAGCTTGAGTAGGCGCTGTTTTCGTGGACGTAGTCGTGGGTGAGGTCGTTGGTGAGGATCGTGGCCTCGGCCCCGCCGGCCTGCAGGTCGATTTCGACCAGGACCTCGCGCGGCTCCAGGTCCACAAGGTTCCGGTCATCGCCGATGCTGCCGTTGCGGCAGATCTGCACACCGTTCATGGACACGTTCAGCTGGTCCGGATCGAACGCCGCGTCGGTGGTGCCGACGGCGGACAGCACGCGGCCCCAGTTGGGGTCTTTGCCGAAGATCGCGGTCTTGAACAGGTTGGAGCGGGCGACGGCGCGGCTGACGGTCTCGGCGTCCCGCTCGTTCGCGGCGTTGAACGTCCGGATCGCGATGTCGTGGCTGGCGCCCTCGGCGTCGCCGATCAGCTTGCGGGCCAGCTCGGCGCACACCTGGGTCAGGCCCGCGCCGAAGTCGGCGGCGGACGGCGCGGCGCCGGAGGCTCCGGAGGCCAACAGCACAACGGTGTCGTTGGTCGACATGCAGCCATCGGAGTCCGCGCGGTCGAAGGTGACTCGGGTGGCGTTGCGGAGTTCGGCGTCGAGCGTGTCCGGCGCGATGTCGGCGTCCGTAGTGAGGACCACGAGCATGGTGGCCAGGCCCGGGGCCAGCATGCCGGCGCCCTTGGCCATGCCGCCGATGGTGAACTGGGTGCCGTTGGCGTCCGTGCCGGTGAAGACGGCCTGCTTGGACACGGAGTCCGTGGTCATGATCGCGGTGGCGGCAGCTGGGCCGCCGTCGGCTGCCAGGCCTGCGGTGGCGGCACCGATGCCGGCGAGGATCTTGTCCATGGGCAGCTGCTCGCCGATCAGTCCGGTGGAGCAGACCACGACGTCGGTGGCAGAGACGCCGAGGGCTTCGGCGGTCTTCTCGGCCGTGGTGTGGGTGTTCTGGAAGCCCTGGGGTCCGGTGCAGGCGTTGGCGCCGCCGGAGTTGAGGATGACGGCGTCCACCCGGCCGTCCTTGAGGACCTCGCGGGACCAGTGCACGGGGGCCGCGGCGACGCGGTTGGACGTGAAGACGGCTGCGGCGGCCTTGGACGGGCCGTCGTTGACCACGAGGGCCACGTCCGGCTTGCCGGACGCCTTGAGGCCGGCCGTCACGCCGGCGGCGCGGAATCCCTGCGGTGCGGTGATGCTCACGGTGCGACTCCCTGGAGGTTGAGGCCGGCGGATTCCGCCAGGCCGAGGGCGATGTTCATGGACTGCACGGCGCCGCCGGCGGTCCCCTTGGTGAGGTTGTCGATGGCGCAGCAGACGATCACGCGGCCGGTGTGCTCATCGAAGGCGAGCTGCAGGACGGTGTGGTTCGAGCCCTGGACCGACTTGGTGGAGGGCCACTGGCCTTCGGGGAGCAGGTGCACGAATGGCTCGTCGTCGTAGGCCTCGGCCCAGGCGGCACGCAGTTCCGCGGCGCTGACACCTGAGCGGACCTTGGCGGTCGCCGTGGTGAGGATGCCCCGGCTCATTGGCGCCAGGGTGGGCGTGAAGGAGACCGTGACCGGTGACCCCAGCGCCTTGGAGAGTCCTTGTTCGATCTCCGGGGTGTGCCGGTGTCCCCCGCCGACCCCGTAGGGGCTCATGGAGCCCATGACTTCGGCACCGATCAGGTTGACCTTGGCGGCCTTGCCGGCGCCTGAGGTGCCGGACGCGGAGACGATCACGACGTCCCCGCCCTCCAGCAGCTGGTTGCTGAAGCCTGGTGTGAGTGCCAGGAGGGCCGACGTCGGGTAGCAGCCGGGGACGGCGATCCGGCTGGCGCCGCGGAGAGCGACGCGCTGGCCGGGCAGTTCCGGGAGGCCGTAGGGCCAGGTGCCGGCGTGCGCGGAACCGTAGAACTTCTCCCAGGCTTCCGGGTCCTCGAGGCGGTGGTCCGCGCCGGCGTCGATGACCAGAGTCCCGGCCGGCAACTGCGCCGCGATCTCCGCGGACGCCCCGTGCGGGAGCGCCAGGAATACGACGTCGTGTCCGGCCAGGTTTTCCACGGTGGTGTCTTCGAGGATCCGGTCCGCCAGGCCATGGAGATGCGGCTGCAATTCCCCTAGTCTGGAACCGGCGTTGCTGTGGGCCGTGATGGCGCCGATGGTGACGTCGGGATGACCGGCAAGGAGCCGCAGGACCTCGCCGCCGGCATAACCGCTCGCCCCGGAGACGGCAACAGAAATAGTCATAAGCACGACTATACAGCAAGAGTATGCATAGATGCCGATATTTATGCATGGATGGGCCTGTGTCCAGTTGCCGTGCATTCCGCGCCGGCTCAGCGGTCCGCAGAAACCCGGGGCGTATGCTTGGTAAAGGGTGATCCAGACCGTGCAGGTGCGAATGTCAGCTGCAGCGTTGCCCGTAATCGTGATGAGGCCAGCGCTACATGACCGCCACTTCCACCCTTCCCACCCAAACGCCGGCTCGTCCGCCGTCCCGCGTCCGGCAACCCAACGCCGTCGTCCTGAGCTATTCGGAACTCCTGAAGAGCGTTAAGGCGGCCGGCCTCCTTGAACGGCGCGTTGGCTTCTACATCACCCTGTTCACCAGCCTCGTGCTGCTGATGGCCGCCACCTGGTTCGGCTTCGCGCTGATCGGTGACAGCTGGTTCCAGCTCCTGATCGCCGCTGCCCTGGGTATTCTTTGCACGCAGCTGAGCTTCCTGGCCCACGAGGCCGGGCACCGCCAGATCTTCGCCTCCCGCCGTGCCAACGACTGGGCCGCACGGCTGCTCGCCACCTCTGTGGCCGGCATCAGCTACTCCTGGTGGGAACAGAAGCACGGCGCACACCACAACCACCCGAACGTCATTTCCAAGGACCCGGACATCGCGCCGGGCCCCATCGCCTTCCACGCCGAAGCAGTGGCCGCCCGGCAGGGGCGCTTGGCGTTCCTGACCCGCAAACAGGGGTGGTTCTTCTTCCCACTGTTGTTCCTGGTGGGCCTGGGCCTGCAGATCGATTCGGTGAAATTCATCGTCCGCCGGGCCAAGGTCACGCACCGCTGGGTTGAAATCCCGATCCTCGCGGCCCGGCTCAGCCTGCTGCCGGTCCTGGCCTTCACCTTCCTGCCCCTGGGCATGGCGTTCGCGTTCATCGGCGTCCAGCTGGCCGTGTTCGGTTTCTACATGGGCGCATCCTTCGCGCCGAACCACAAGGGCATGCCGGTCCTCCCGGCGGACAGCCGCGTTGACTTCTTCAGCCGCCAGGTCCTGACCTCCCGGAACATCTCCGGCGGCCGTTTCATGGACATCCTCCTTGGCGGCCTCAACCGGCAGGCCGAGCACCACCTCTTCCCCGACATGGCACGGCCCCAGCTGGACAAGGCTGCCAAGATCGTCCGCGAGTACTGCGCGAAACACCAGGTTCCCTACACGGAAACCACGCTGCTGCAGTCGTACGCGATCATTGTCCGCTACCTCAACGACGTCGGACTCGCCGCCGGCCGTCACTTCGAATGCCCGATGGCAACGGTCACGCGCCGCTACTAGCAGGCATCACGTGACGGCCGGTTACGAACGGCCCCTTCATGGTTACCGCCGGTGTCCCTAGGATGTACCCAGGGACCGGGACAGAGATTCCCGCCCGGAAAAGGAGCCACATGATGCACGCAATCGTCGCCCGCCAGGCCGGCGGCCCCGAGGTCCTGGAGCTCGACGAAACAGCCCGTCCCGTTCCCGGGCCCGGCCAGTTGCTGGTCAAGGTCGCCGCCGCGGGCGTGAACTTCATCGACACCTACAAGCGCAGCGGCGTCTACAAGGTCAGCTATCCCTTCACGCCCGGCTCCGAGGCCTCGGGCACCGTGGAGGAAGTCGGCGACGCCGTCACCGTGTTCGCTCCCGGCGACCGGGTGGCGACGGCTGAGGGTATCAACTGCTACGCGGGCTATGCACTCATCGATGAGGACAAGGCCCTCCCGGTTCCGGACGGCCTGGACGATTTCACCGCCGCGGCCCTGCCACTGCAGGGCGTGACGGCCCACTACCTGATCAACTCCACCTTCAAGGTCGAGGCCGGCCACACCGTGCTGCTCCACGCCGGCGCCGGGGGCGTCGGGCTCCTCGCGATCCAGCTCCTCAAGGCCAAGGGCGCCGATGTCATCACGACTGTTTCCACGGACGAGAAAGAGCAGCTGGCCCGCAAAGCCGGAGCCGACCATGTGCTGCGCTACGACGGTTTCGCGGAGCGGGTCCGGGACCTGACCAACGGCACCGGCGCGGACGTTGTGTACGACGGCGTCGGAAAAGACACGTTCGACGCCTCCCTGGCGTCGCTGCGCATCCGGGGCACGCTGGTGCTCTTCGGCGGAGCGTCCGGCCCGGTCCCGCCGTTCGACCCGCAGCGGCTCAACGCCGGTGGCTCGCTGTACCTCACGCGGCCGACCATGGCCCACTATCTTCGCGACGCCCGGGAACGCCGCTGGCGCTCCGACGAAGTCTTCGCCGCAGCCGCCAACGGCAGCCTCAAGGTCAGGATCGGCGCCCGCTACGCCCTCGCCGAGGCAGCCCGTGCCCACGATGACCTTGAACAGCGCCGCACTACCGGGAAAGTCATCCTGGTTCCCTAAGGCCACACGGTCACCCAAGCCGCGCGGCAACACCACCCGTTCATCTCCTGCAGGGATAATGCGCCAGTGACCGAGCAACGACTGACCCCGAGCGAAGCCCCTGACACCGGTTCGGTGCAGAGTCTTCCCGAAACCCGTGCCACCGTCTACGAGCCCCAACTGGCGGGCGCACTCGCCGCCCCGCCGGAGCGGACGCTCATCGACATCCTCCGCGATACCGCCGCGCGTTTCCCGGATGCATCCGCCCTCGACGACGGTCACCGCTCGCTCAGTTATGCCCAGCTCATGGATGAAGTCCGGGCCACGGCGAGGAAACTGCACCTGGCCGGGCTGGGTGCCGGCGACAAGATCGGCATCCGGATTCCGTCCGGCACCAACGAGCTGTACGTCTCGATCCTGGCGGTGCTGCTGGTCGGCGCGGCTTATGTCCCGGTAGACGCGGACGATCCTGATGAGCGGGCCAAACTGGTCTTCGGCGAGGCCAGGGTGGCCGCCATCCTTCGCGCCGGCGGGAAGATCGTGACGGACAGCAACCACCCCCGGCCGTTCCCCGGGGCGAGGCCGCCGGGTCCCGATGACGACGCGTGGGTCATCTTCACCTCCGGCTCCACCGGCACACCCAAGGGGGTTGCGGTCCAGCACCGCTCAGCCGCCGCGTTTGTGGACGCCGAGGCCCGCATCTTCCTGCAGGATGATCCGGTGGGCCCGCAGGACCGGGTGCTGGCGGGCTTGTCCGTTGCCTTCGATGCTTCCTGCGAGGAGATGTGGCTCGCGTGGCGCCACGGCGCCTGCCTGGTTCCGGCGCCCCGGGCGCTGGTCCGGACGGGGATGGACCTGGGCCCCTGGCTGATCAGCCACGGCATCACGGTGGTCTCGACAGTGCCCACGCTGGCCGCGCTCTGGCCGGTGGAGTCGCTGGAAAGCGTCCGGCTGCTCATCTTCGGCGGGGAGGCGTGCCCGCCGGACCTTGCCGAGCGGCTCGCCGTCGAGGGACGGGAAGTGTGGAATACGTACGGGCCCACCGAGGCAACCGTGGTCGCGTGCGCCGCGCAGCTGGGCGGGCCCGGTCCCGTCCGGATCGGCCTGCCGCTGGACGGCTGGGACCTCGCCGTCGTCGACTCCGATTCGCTGCCCGTCGCCGAAGGCTCCGTGGGCGAACTGATCATCGGCGGCGTCGGGCTGGCCCGGTACCTTGACCCGGTCAAGGACGCGGAAAAGTACGCCCCCATGCCATCTCTGGGCTGGCCGCGCGCTTACCGCTCAGGCGACCTCGTCAAGTACGAGGCGGAAGGCCTCATCTTCCAGGGCCGCGCCGATGAACAGGTCAAGCTCGGCGGCCGCCGGATTGAGCTCGGAGAGATCGACGCCGCCCTGCAGTCGCTGCCGGATGTCGCCGGCGCCGCGGCGGCGGTGCAGACCACCGCGGCCGGCAACCAGATCCTGGTGGGCTACCTTGCCGCCGTTTCCGGTGTGGACATCGATCTGGCTGCGGCGCGCGAACTGCTCGGCGAGAGCCTGCCGGCGCCCCTCATCCCGCTCCTGACGCTCGTCGATTCCCTGCCGACCAAGACCAGCGGCAAAGTGGACCGCCATGCCCTGCCCTGGCCGCTCAGCGGCACCGGAGCCACCGAGGCCGAAGGCGCCCCGCTGAACCTGCCCGAGGATGCGCAGTGGATCGTGGAGCAGTGGAGCGCCGTGCTGGGAAGCCCGGTGACAAACCTTGACGCCGATTTCTTCGCCTACGGCGGCGGCTCGCTGGCCGCCGCGCAGCTCGTGTCCGCCCTGCGCGTCCGCTATCCGACCATTACGGTGGCCGATATCTACGCGACACCCCGGGTGGGCGCCCTCGTGGACGAGGCCCGCCAGTCGCTCCCGGAGGGCGGGGCTGTCGCTGCCCAGGAGCGGGCGGTCAGGCCCACGGCCAGGAAGTCCCAGGCCTTCCAGACCCTCCTGGGCATTCCCTTGCACATCCTCGTCGGCATGCGCTGGCTGACCTACCTGATGGCCGCCAACAATCTCCTGGCCGCGTTCGCCGGCTTCAGCGCCGCACCGACCGTTTCGTGGTGGTGGGTCGGCGCGTCGTGGCTGGTCTTTGTCAGCCCGGCGGGGCGGATGCTGATCTCCATCGCCGCGGCCCGCCTGCTGCTCCGCAATGTGGTGCCCGGGACGTATCCACGGTCCGGGCGCGTGCACCTGCGGCTCTGGCTCGCCGAACAGATCCAGGATCTTGCCGGCGCCATCAGCCTGACCAGCGCGCCCTGGGTGCCCTACTACGCGAAGGCGCTCGGCGCGAAGATCGGCGAGAACGTCCAGCTGCACTCGCTGCCGCCCGTCACCGGGCTGCTGTCCCTGGGCACCGGGTCCAATATCGAGCCTGAAGTCGATCTGTCCGGCTGGTGGATCGACGGCGACCGTGTCCACATCGGCGCCATCCGGATTGGCCCCCGCGCCAGCGTCGGCGCCCGCAGCACGCTGATGCCGGGGGCCACTGTGGGCGCCGGAGCGCAGGTGGAACCGGGCTCCGCCGTGATCGGCAAGGTCAAGGCGGGGCAGCTGGTGGCAGGGTCCCCGGCCGAGCGCCGCGGCAAGGCCAAGCACTCGTGGCCGGACTCCCCGTCCGAGCACCGGCTGATCGGCCGGCTGTGGTTCGCCGGCTTCGCCGCGGCATCCGCTGTGCTGGCGCTCATCCCCTATGTTTCCGCCGCCGCCGCGGCCTTCGTAATCTTCGGCTTCATCCAGGGCAGCTCCTCATTGTCCGCGGCCCTGCCCGGCCTTGTGCTCTCCATCCCCCTGGCCGCGCTGGCCTGGTTCGTGACCAATCTGCTGCTGATCCTGGCCACCACGAGGCTGCTGAGCATCGGCCTCGCCGAGGGCTACTACCGGGTCCGGAGCCGGATTGGCTGGCAGGTGTGGGCGACCGAGCGGGTGCTGGACCTCGCCCGGGATCTGCTGTTCCCGGTTTACGCCAGCCTCTTCACACCGGTCTGGCTACGGCTTCTTGGCGCCAAGGTGGGCCGCAACGTCGAAGCCTCGACAGTGCTGCTGATCCCGAGCATGACCACTGTGGGCGAGGGCGCCTTCCTGGCTGATGACACCATGGTGGCATCCTACGAGCTCGACGGCGGCTGGATGCGGATTGCACCGGCCAAGATCGGCAAGCGGTCCTTCCTGGGCAACTCCGGCATGACGGCGGCCGGGCGCAACGTGCCCAAGAACTCCCTCGTGGCGGTCCTCTCGGCGACGCCGGCGAAGGCCAAATCCGGGACATCATGGCTCGGCAGCCCTCCCGTGCGGCTGCGGCGCACCGCTATCGCCTCCGACGACACGCGGACGTACCAGCCGCCCCGGAGGCTGAAGGTCGCGCGCACCCTGTGGGAGCTGTGCCGCTTCGTCCCGGTCATGCTGACCGTCGCGATCGCCGTCGGTGTGATGCTCGCGTTCGACTGGTTGGCGACGATGTTCAACTACGGGGTCGCCGCCGTCCTGGGCGGGGTGGTGGTCCTGATAGCCGGGGCCACGGCGGCAGGCAGTGCAGTGGTGGCGAAGTGGCTGCTGGTGGGCCGGATCCGCAGCGGCGAGCACCCGCTGTGGAGCTCCTTCATTTGGCGGAACGAGGTGGTGGACACGTTCATCGAGATGGTCAGCGCGCCGTGGTTCGCGCGTGCCGCCACCGGGACACCGGCGCTGGTCTGGTGGTTGCGGGCACTCGGCGCCAAGATCGGCGGGGGAACCTGGTGCGAAAGCTACTGGCTGCCCGAGGCGGACCTTGTCACCCTCGGCAGGAACTCGACCGTCAACCGCGGGTGCGTCGTCCAGACCCATCTGTTCCATGACCGGGTCATGAGCATCGACACTGTTACGCTCGATGACGGAGCCACCATGGGGCCGCACGGCGTCATCCTGCCGCAGGCCAGGATCGGCAGCGGCGGCACGGTGGGGCCGGCGTCCCTCGTCATGCGGGGCGAAACCGTCCCCGCCGGCACGTACTGGATGGGCAACCCGGTCAGGCCGTGGGACGGGCCGGCACCGCCCGTCAGGCCCCAGTAGGCCCGGCCCGCGCACGTCCACCAGCACCACAAACCCGAAGGTCCGTCCATTGAGCACCAGTGCAGCAAGCAGCAGCGCCGCAGCCGGCGGAGAGATCAGCCGGGAAATCAGCAGGGAAATCAGCCAGGCCATCAGTCCGGCGGCAGGCGCCCCGGACCCCTACATGCCCGGCCACGGGACCAATGCCTACCGCGTCACCCGGTACGAACTCGACCTGGACTACCGGGTCAGCAGCAACCGCCTTGCCGGGCACGCCGTCCTGCATGCTGTTACCCAGCTCCCGACGTCGGCGATCGTCCTGGACCTGGCCGGACTGCGGGCCACCAAGATCCAACTCGACGGCCGCAGGGTGCGCAGGTTCACCCAGCGGGCCGAGCAGCTCGTCGTCTACCCCGACATTCCGCTGCTCGCCAACGAGGCGTTCACCCTGGACATCCGCTACGAGGGCTACCCTGCACCGCGCCGCGGCCTGTGGGGCGAAGTCGGCTGGGAAGAGCTCTCCGATGGAGTTTTGGTCGCCGGCCAGCCCAACGGCGCCGCCTCCTGGTTCCCGTGCAACGACCATCCGCGGGACAAAGCGAGCTACCGCATCACGGTGACGACTGACGCGAACTACCGGGCCGTGTGCAACGGGGTGCTGCTCTCGCGCACCAGCAGGGCCAGCCGCGAGACCTGGGTGTACGAGCAGGCCGAACCCATGGCCACGTACCTCGCCACGGTCCAGATCGGCCGCTACGAGCTCCTGACGCTCAATGCCGAGCGGCCATCAGGCCACGTGCCGCAGTATGTGGCGGTCCCGGCGTCGCTGGCGGCCGCGGCCCGGGCCGCCCTGGCCCGTCAGCCCGAGATGATGCGGACCTTCACCAACTGCTTTGGGCCGTACCCCTTCCCGGAGTACACCGTAGTGGTGACCGGTGACGTGCTGGAGATCGCCCTGGAGGCGCAGACGCTGTCCATCCTGGGCCCGAATCATTTGCGGCAGGACTGGGAGTCGCAGCGGATGATCGCCCACGAACTCGCCCACCAGTGGTTCGGGAACTCGCTTACGACGGCGACGTGGAAGAACATCTGGCTGCACGAGGGCTTCGCCTGCTACGCGGAATGGCTCTGGTCCGAAGAGGCCGGCATCATGTCGGTGGCGGCCCGGGCCCGGGCTGCGTGGCGCAGGCTGGCCGCTTCCCCGCAGGACCTGATGGTGGGCGATCCCGGCCCGGAGCTGATGTTTGACGACCGGGTCTACAAGCGCGGAGCCCTGGCCCTGCACGCGCTGCGGGTGCGCTGCGGCGACCTTGCGTTCTTCGCCCTGCTGCACGACTGGACGGACCGGTTCCGGCACGGCACCGTGACCACGGCCGACTTTATCGTCGCGGCCGGCCACACGACGGGCCTCGACGCAGAGGCCCTGCTGCACCCCTGGCTGTTCGACGACGCGCTCCCGCCGCTCCCGCAGGCAGCCCCGCCGACGCTCTGACGGCCCGGCCGTTGGCGCAAGCCGGGACCGCGGCCGGACCGTTTCCGCTACGGAAGGACCACGACGGCGACAGCCGCCACGAGCTCCGCGGGCAGGCCTGACTCTTCCGGCAGGAGATCCCGCAGCCCGGCATGGCCGTCCACGTGTGGGCCCAGCACATCGAGGCTGTCCGGAGCCGTCTGCAGCCCCGTGCCCACCATCTTCAGCCAGGCCTCCTTGCGCGCCCACAGCCTGGCGCGGCCCCGCAGCAGCGAAGTGCCGTGCAGCCCGGCGAGGTGCCGTTGTTCCGCCACGGTCAGCACCACGTCGTCGAACCCGACGAAGTCCGCCCGGGCCGGATCCTCGACGTCGATGCCCAGACGCTGGCCCGGCTCCGGAGCCACGACCCCGGCCAGCAGCGTCCAGCCGGATGCGCGGGACAGGCTCAGCAGCAGCGGCGCGGCGTGGCCCCGGAGCAGGTAGCCCGGCCGGCCGTGGGAGATGTTCGCGCCGGTGCCGCACCGGGGGCAGCTGTACCAGGCGGTGAGGTCCGACGTTGGCACGCCCAGCAGGTCGGCGGCAAAGCGCCGCTGGGCGAGCCGCCCGCCCAGGAAGTCCTCTCGGGTCCGCGCCGTCATGGCCCGGGCCCGGTCGAGCTCGGCGCCGTCCAGAAGGGACCGGGCGTCGCGTTCCAGCTCCGGCGCGGCGGCCGCGACTCCGGGGTCGCCGGCGGCTCCGGGTACGCGAAAGGGCGGGCAGGCACGCACAACCAGGTGTGATGCCATGACCCGCCCCTTTCAGCTCGTCAGCGCTGTCCTTCGTGCAGTTCTCAGCGCTGCACCGCTCCGAAGCGTTCGTGCGCCACCGCGACCGCGCCTTCGCGGGCCGCGGACGCCTCGTCCGCCGTCAGGGTGCGGTCGTCGGCGCGGAACCGCAGGCTGAACGCCAGCGACTTCTTGCCTTCCTCGATGCCCTTGCCCGCGTAGACGTCGAACAGGGCCACGTCCTCAAGCAGTTCGCCGGCACCTTCACGCAGCGCCGTGAGCACCTCTTCGGCCGGAACCTCCTGCGGCACCACGAGGGCCACGTCCTGGGTGGCCACCGGGTACGTCGAGATGTGCCGGGCCACGATCACGTCGGCGGCGGCCTCGAAGAGGGCGTCGGCATCCAGTTCCAGCGCCACGGAACGGGCCGGCATGTCCTGTGCCGCCAGCAGTTTCGGGTGCAGCTCGCCGGCGTAGCCCACCACTTCGCCGGTGCGCAGCGCAATCTGCGCTGCCCGGCCCGGGTGGAAGGCCTGGTGCCGGCCCTGGCTGACCAGGAGTTCGACGCCGAGCACGTCACCGACGATCCGGGCGATGTCCACCGCGTCCGCCCAGTCCCAGGCCCGCGGGGCGTGGCCCGGGGCGGCCGGTGAGTCGTGCCCCGTGAGGACGGCGGCAAGGTGCAGCGGCTGGTCCGGGACGCCGTCGTACAGGCCATCCAGAACCTCGTCGCCGGGCTTCACGCCGAGCGGCGGGATTGAGGCGGTGCCAAGCTGCTCGCCGGGCAGGAACACGAGCCCGGCCTCGAAGAGCGCGAGGTCGCGGAAGCCGCGGGAGTGGTTGCGCTTGGCCACCTCGATCAGGCCCGGCAGGACGGAGGTCCGCAGGAAGCCGTGCTCCTCGCTGATCGGGTTGGCCAGCTTCAGGGCCTTGCGCTCCGCGCCTTCGGCCGGGACGCCAAAGATGTCATTGGCGGCCTTGGAAACGAACGGGTAGCTCAATACCTCGGTGAGTCCGGCGTCGGCGAGGGCCTGGATCAGGCGGCGGCGCTGCTGCTGGACGCGAGTCAGGCCACGGCCCGGCGGCGCCACGGGCAGGGTCGCCGGGATCTGGTCGTAGCCGACCAGGCGGGCGATTTCCTCGGTGAGGTCGTCCTTGGTTTCGAGGTCGCTGCGCCAGCTCGGGGCGGTCACCGTGTGGCCGTTGCCGTTTTGCTCGACGACGGCGCCGAGGTCTTCCAGCGAGGTCACGATGTGTTCCACGGTGAAGTCGATCCCGATCCGGGCCGCGGCGTACCCTGCCGGCAGTTCGATCGTGACGGCGTCAGGTGCCGTGCCGACGTCGGTCCCGGCCTCATCCGCCGTGCCTCCGGCGAACTCGACCAGCAGGTCCACCACGCGCTGGGCGGCAACGTCCGCTACCTGCCAGTCCACGCCGCGTTCGAAGCGCTTAGACGCCTCGGAGGGCAGTTTGTGGCGGCGGCGCGAGCGTGCGATCGAGACCTCGTCGAAGTGTGCGGCCTCGACCAGGACGTTCGTGGTGGAGTCCGACACTTCCGTGTGGGCACCGCCCATGACGCCGGCAATGCCGATGGGCCCGGAGGCATCCGTGATCAGCAGATCCTCGGCGTCGAGCGTGCGCTCCTTGTCATCCAGGGTGGTGATCTTCTCCCCTGCCGTGGCGCGCCGGACCACAATGTCGCCGGCCAGCTTGTCCAGGTCATAGCAGTGGTTCGGCTGCCCGAGCTCAAGCATGACGTAGTTGGAGATATCCACCGGAAGGGAGATGGACCGGATGCCGGCGAGCCGGAGACGGGAGGTCATCCACGGCGGGGTCGGCCGGGTAGCATCCACGCCGCGCACGGTGCGGGCCACAAAGCGGTCGCAGCCGGGCTTGCCATAGATGGGGGCGTCGTCGTTGAGCTTGACGCCGTGGCCGCCGGACAGGACCGAGGGGACTTTGACCTTGGACGCCGGGTCCGTGAACACGGTGCCGGTGGCGTGCGCATATTCACGGGCCACGCCGCGGATGGAGAACGCATACCCGCGGTCCGGCGTCACATTGATCTCGGCAGCCTGGTCGTAGAGGCCCAGCAGCTCCATGGCGTCGGTGCCGATTTCCGGATCCAGTCCGATCCGCGACAGCACCAAAATGCCGTCGTGGTCCTCGCCGATACCCAGTTCGCGCACGGAGGCGATCATGCCGGCAGACAGGTGACCGTAGGTCTTCCGCGCGGAAATGTGGAAGTCGCCCGGCAGCACCGCACCGGGAAGGGTGACCACCACTTTGTCGCCCTCGACGAAGTTGTGGGCGCCGCAGATGATGCCCTGCACGCCGGAGGGGTCAATGCCGTCGCCCGTGAGGGACTGCGGCTGGCCCTCGGGAACAACCCGGACCTGGCACCAGTTGATGGTCTTGCCGTTGGTCTGGGGCTCCTTGACGATGCTCAGGACCTGACCCACCACGATCGGCCCCCGGAGGGTGTCCGTGGGGCGGTGGACTGCTTCTTCTTCAAAGCCGACCTTGACGAGTTCGGCCATGACGTCTTCGGCCGATGCTCCGGCCGGTACCTGCGCGAATTCACGCAGCCAGGAAAGTGGGATACGCACTGTTAGATCTCCATCCCGAAGTGCTCGCTGAAACGTACGTCGCCTTCAATCATGTCGCGCATGTCGCCAACCTCATTGCGGAACATGAGGGTGCGTTCGATGCCCATGCCGAAGGCAAAACCTGAATAAACGTCCGGGTCGATGCCGGCGGCTCGCAGGACGTTGGGGTTGACCATGCCGCAGCCGCCCCACTCGATCCAGCTGGGTCCGCCCTTGGCGCCCGGGTGCCAGATATCCAGCTCCGCGGACGGCTCGGTGAACGGGAAATAGTTGGGACGCAACCGGATCTGGGCTTCCGCGCCGAACATCTGGCGCGCAAAGTGCTCCAGGGTGCCGCGAAGGTCTGCCATGCTGAGCTTCTTGTCGATGGCCAGGCCCTCGAACTGGTGGAACACCGGGGTGTGCGTCGCGTCGAGCTCGTCGGTGCGGAAGACCTTGCCCGGGCAGAGCACGTAGATGGGCAGCTCGCGTTCCAGCATCGAGCGGACCTGCACCGGTGAAGTGTGCGTGCGCATCAGCAGGTGGGCCTCGGGCGGCTCAACGAAGAACGTGTCCTGCATGTCCCGGGCGGGGTGGTCCGGCTTGAAGTTCAGGGCATCGAAGTTGAACCATTCGGACTCGACCTCGGGCCCTTCGGCAATTTCCCACCCCATGCCGACAAAGATGTCCGCCACGCGGTCCTGCAGCGTGGACAGGGGGTGCCGTGCACCGGCCCGGCGCCGGCGCGGCGCCGCCGTGACGTCCACGGTCTCTTCGACCAGGATCCGCGCGTCGTTCTCGGCTTCGAGCTCGGCCGTGCGGTCCGCGAGCGCTTTGTTGACGCGGCCGCGGGAGGCGCCCATGAGCTTGCCGGCGGCGGCCTTCTGGTCCTTGGGAAGCGCGCCGATCTCACGGTTGGCGAGGCTCAGCGCGGACTTTTCGCCCGTGTGCGCGAGGCGCACGGCCTTGAGTTCATCGAGGGTGGTGGCGGCGGCGATGGCGGCAACGGCCTGGTCTACGGCAGCGGTAATGGCGGCTTCATCCAGAGGATTCGGGACGGCGGCGCCCGGCAAAGTTTCAGTCATCTACTGTTCTTAGCTACGAGTCGGATCATGCCAACAGCCCACGGCACGGGCACAGGGCGCGGGCGCGGGTTGCCGGCAAGGCTTATGGTCACAGTTCATTGTCACAGTTACTGCATCAAACACAGGTCACTGCATCAAACACAGGTCACTGCATCAATCACAGGTCACTGCATCAGGGCCGGCCGAAATCACTCCGGCAGGCACCCACTCCAGTCTAGTAGACGGCCGTCAGCCGCACGGCAACGGCCAGGCGTTCGTGAAGCTGCCGTCCCGCAGCTCCTGACCACCAGGCACACCCCCGGCTACCATGGCCTCATGACGTCCGGACAACGGCTTCGGCAGGTCGCCAACGTGCTGAACGGGTCCACCCTCCTGGGCCTGCTGCTGGCAGCCTGCGCCCGGACATCCATCAGGTCCGGTCCGCGCGGACTGCTGATCGCGAGCCGCTACCGCTGGCGGCTTCCGTTTGCCGCGGCGTTCACGGTGGGCAACGTCATCCTGTTCCGCGCCGGCCCCGAATCCGCCGGCGCCAATCCAGCACTCCTGGGGCACGAGGAGCGCCACAGCACCCAGTACGCCTGGTGCCTCGGACTGCCCTTCCTGCCGCTGTACTTCATCGCCGCGGGCTGGTCCCTCGTACGCACGGGCAACCCGGGCAGCGCCAACGTCTTCGAGCGCCACGCCGGGCTGGAAGCAGGCGGCTACCCCCGGCCCCGCGGTTCGGGGACCGATCAGCGGACCCATCAGCGGACGCACCGGAGAACGGGCGCGACTGCCCCCGAAGGTTATGAGGCCTGACATGACAGAGACCCCCAGAAGCATCTCGGTCACCGGAACCGGCAGCGCCGAGGCGGTGCCGGACCTCCTGACGCTGTCGATCGGAGTTGAATGCCGCCGGGATACCGTGGCCGAGGCCTACGGCGACGCAGGCACACGGTCGGCCGCCATCACGGCGGAGCTCCGGCAACACGGGGTGGACAGCGCCGACATCTCCACCTCGGGGCTGAACGTGCGGGCCGAGGTGAACTGGCAGGACGGGAGGGGCCAGACCGTCACGGGCTACCTGGCCTCGAGCACCCTCACCGTCAGGATCCGCGGATTGTCCGAGTCCTCACAGATCCTTGCCGCGGCCGTTGCTGCCGGTGGCGACGCCGTCCGGCTCAACGGGCTGAGCCTCGGCTTCACTGATTCCGCCGCCGTCGAGGCCCGGGCCCGCGAGGCCGCCTGGCAGGATGCCCGCACCACGGCCGCGCACTACGCCGCCCTCTCCGGGACCGGACTGGGCAAGGTTCTTTCCCTCACCCAGCACACCGGCTTCCAGGCGCCGGTCCCAGTCGCGAAGATGCAGCGGGCGGTGGCAGCGGACTCGCTCGCCGTCGAGGCCGGCGAGTCGAGCGTCACCGCCACGGTCGGCGTCGTCTGGGAACTGATCGACTGACAGTCCGACTGACTGCCCAGTGCGCGCATGCGGCCTCCGCGGACCCGTGAGCTGCAGGAGCGGCCCTCGGCCGCCTGGTGGTCTGCCCGCTAGTGCGTTGCGCCGGCAGCGAGCCGGAGGTCCGCCGTCGTCGCAAGCGCGGTTCGGACGACGACGGCGAGCGCCGCCGCCATCTGTTGCGCCGGCAGCGCCGGGGTATCCTGGCCGAGGCGCCGAAGACGCAGGGCAGTTCCACCGCCTGGACGTCGAGCCCTTCGGACTGGAGCTGCCGTGCCGCCGAGCGGGCCGCGGCCCACGACGGATTGGCCGTTTCGCCGCCGAACGGCTCAAATCCGGTCAGGAGAATCATCGCCCCCGCCTAGCAGTCCGCCCGCGGCCGGCCCCGCGGACGCTGGCGGCATCCTTGACTTTAAGTCGAACATATATTCGAATGGAGTCATGAGATGGGACGCACAAGCACTGGAACGCGACGCCTCCCCGGGTGCCCCAGCCGCTTCGCCGGCCGCCGCTGCCCTGCTGCCGTTGGCCGGACTCGTGCGGTCCGTGTCCACCCCGGAGTTTGCCGGGATCACCTTCCATGAGGTCACCGCCAAATCGGTGCTCAACAAGGTGGTCGCCGGTTCGCGGATGCCGTTCGACTGGACCATCAACCCCTACCGCGGCTGCAGCCACGCCTGCGTCTACTGCTTTGCCCGCAAGAGCCACACGTATCTGGACTTCGACGCCGGCCTGGACTTTGACAGCCAGGTGGTGGTCAAGATCAACGCCGCCGAGGTCCTGCGCAAGGAACTGGCCAAGCCCTCCTGGCGACACGAACACGTGGCCCTGGGCACCAACACCGACCCGTACCAGCGCGCCGAGGGCCGCTATCAGCTCATGCCCGGCATCATCGGTGCCCTCGCCGATTCCGGCACTCCCCTGTCCATCCTGACCAAGGGCACGCTCCTGGCCCGGGACATCCCGCTCCTGAAACATGCCGCGGCCCAGGTGCCCGTAGGGGTGGGCATCTCGCTCGCCATGACCAACGAACAGCTGTCCGAAGCCGTGGAACCGGGCACACCGGGGCCACGGGCCCGGCTGAAGCTGATCTCCCGGCTGCGGGAGGCCGGCCTGCCCTGCGGCGTCATGGCCATGCCCATCCTGCCGTGGCTCTCCGACAGCGACGACGCCCTCGACTCCCTCTTCGGTGCCCTGGCCGCGGCCGGCGCCACGGGAGTCACGGCCGGTGCGCTGTACCTGAAGCCGGGCACCCGCGAATGGTTCATGCAGTGGATCGCCCGCGAACATCCGCAACTGGCCGGCAAGTACCGGCGCCTCTACGGCAGCGGCTCCTATGCGTCCAAGGAATACCGGGCATGGCTGGCCGGCCGCATCCGCTACTTCAAGGACCTGCACGGCTTTTCCGGCTCGCAGGGATTCAGCCACAGGGATCTTGACGGCGGCAGCGACCATGACGACGCCCGGCAGGAGGAAGCCCAGTACCCGGCCGGAAGCATCCCGGACACCGCCTGGCACGCAAACGCCAGCAACGCAACCACCGGGCACGCAATCGCAGCACAGCCCACACTGTTTTGAAGCCCAGCCCCTGGAACGTTGTCCCTAGAGCGCCGTGCCCCTGGAACGCCGTGCTCCTAGAGGTCCGTGCCCCTAGAGCGCCTTGACCGCGCCGAGCACCTTTGCCAGCGATTCCTTGGCATCCCCGAACAGGAGGGTGGTCTTGGGATCGTGGAGGAGCTCGTTCTCGATCCCGGCGAACCCCGGGCGCATCGACCGTTTCAGGAATACGATCTGCTGCGCCTGCACTACCTCCAGGATCGGCATCCCGTAGATCGGCGAACCGGGCGAGGTCTTGGCCGCCGGGTTGACGACGTCGTTGGCGCCGACCACCAGCACGATATCCGTGTTCGCGAACTCCGGATTCACTTCTGAAAGTTCTCGCAGTGACTCATATGGCACGTTGGCCTCGGCCAGCAGCACGTTCATGTGGCCCGGCATTCGTCCCGCCACGGGATGGATGGCAAACACCACGTCCACACCGCGGGCTTCCAGGGCCGCGGCAAGCTCGGCCACGGTGTGCTGGCCCTGGGCCACGGCGAGCCCGTAACCGGGGACAATCACCACGCGCTGGGCATAGCCGAGCTGGACCGCGACGTCCTCCGGCGAGGACGAGCGCACCGGCCGGTCGCTCACCGCGGTGGATCCCGCCGTCGAACCGCCCTTGAACGCCCCGAACATGATGCCGCCGACCCCGCGCCCCATGGCCGAAGCCATGACCTTGGTCAGGATGGTGCCGCTTGCGCCTACCAGCGTCCCGGCGACGAGCAGCAGCACATTGCCCAGGACCACACCGGACGCTGCCACCGCCAGGCCTGTGAAGGCATTCAGCAGGGAGATCACGATCGGCACGTCTGCCCCGCCGACGGGCAATACCAGGAGCAGCCCGGCGGCGAGCCCCAGGCCCAGCAGCGCGAGTGACCAGCCGAGCGACCCCGTGAGGACCACCAGCCCTCCGGAGATGACCGCTCCCAGCAGGACGGCCCCCATCACCCAGGGCATGCCGGGAAACAGCAGCGGGCGGGTGCTGATGAGTTCCTGCAGCTTGCCCACAGTCACCGCGGAGCCGGCGAAGGACACCGCGCCCACGAGCATGGTGAAGACCACGGCCAGACGGACCCAGGGGTCCTCGTTGTGGCCAAGTTCGAGTACGGCGACCAGGGCGGCGGCCCCACCTCCGACGCCGTTGAAGAGGGCCACCAGTTGGGGCATCTGGGTCATCTGCACCCGCCGCGCCACCGGCACGGCAACGACGGAGCCGACGGCGATGGCGCCAAGGATGGGAGCAATGTTTTCCAGCCGCGCCGAGAAGAACACGGTGACCACGGCCAGGAGCGCCCCGGCGGCACCGATGAGGTTGCCGCGGCGGGCGGTCCGTGGCGAGCTGAGGCCCTTGAGCGCCAGGATGAAGCAGACGGCGGCCGCAAGGTACAGAAGGGCTGTCCACTCGGCGGTCAGGAGGCTCATCGGACCTCCCCCGCGGCGCCGCCGGAGTTCGCATCGCTGGTGCGTCCTTCTCCTTCGACTCCGCCAGCCTTGGCGGGGACGGCACGTTCCTGTGCGTCTGACCGTTTGTGCACGCTGAACATCTCCAGCATCCGGTCCGTGACCACAAAGCCGCCCACCAGGTTGACGGTGGCCAGGACGACGGCCAGGAGCGCGATGCCAAGCACCCACGGATCACTGGCCTGTCCGGCGACGATAATTGCGCCAACCAGGATGATGCCGTGGATGGCATTCGCGCCCGACATGAGCGGCGTGTGCAGCTTGCTGGTCACCTTGGAAACGACTTCGAAGCCGACGAACACCGCGAGTACCACCACTGTCAGCAGCGCGACCGGGCCCATCATGCGTCCTCTCCCAATGCTCCCAATGCTGCCGCGGTGGGGGCATGGAGCACGGCCCCGCCGTGGGTCAGGCACGAACCGGACACGATGTCGTCGTAGAAGTCCGGGGCGACGGTGCCGGCGTCCGTCATGAGGGCCAGGAAGTTGCTCACGTTCCGGGCATAGAGCCGGGAGGCATCCGACGGCATGGCGGATGCCGCATCCTTCAGGCCCACGAGCGTGACGGTTCCGCCGTCGACCGGCACCTGGACGTCCTGGCCGGCGATCACACCTTCTACGTTGCCGCCGGACTCCGCGGCGAGGTCGACGACGACGGACCCGGCCCGCATGATGCCCACCATGGCGGTGGTCACCAGCAAGGGAGCGGGGCGGCCGGGGATGGCCGCCGTGGTGATCAGGATGTCCGCTGCCGCGACGTGCGGGGCGAGCAGGCTGCGCTGGAGTTGCGCCCGGTCCTCGCCGAGGGCACGGGCGTAGCCGCCGGTTCCTTCTGCCGCCGCGTCAACGTCCAGGTTGATGAAGGTGCCGCCCATCGAGGCGACCTCGTCGGCGGAGGCGGCCCGGATGTCGTTGGCTGATACGCGGGCGCCGAGCCGTTTCGCCGTTCCGATCGCCTGCAGCCCGGCGACGCCGGCCCCAAGGACCAGGACCCTCGCCGGCGGGATGGTTCCGGCGGCGGTCATGTAGAGCGGGAAGAACCGCGGGTACCGCACGGCGGCTTCCAGCACTGCGCGGTAGCCGGTGACCAGGGACTGCGAGCTGAGCGCGTCCATGGACTGTGCCCGGGAGATCCGCGGAAGCAGTTCCAGGGCGAACGAGGTGATCCCGGCGGTGGCCAGCGCCCGGACGGTGGGCAGCTCCGAGGCCGGCGACCCCAGGCCGATGGTGACGGTGCCGGGCCGGAGCCTTGCCACGCCCGCCGGCGTGAGCGGGCGGACATGCAGCAGGACGTCCAGGGCCTCGTACGGGAGCTCGGAGATCACCGTCGCGCCGGCCTCTTTGAAGGCGGCGTCCGCGAACCCTGCCTCGGTTCCGGCGCCGCTCTCCACCAGGACATGGAGCCCGAGGGCCGTCAGCTGCTGGACCGTCTCCGGTGTGGCCGCGACGCGGCGTTCCCCGGTTCGCTGCTCTCGTCCGACACCGACCTGCACGGGCCACTCCTCTCGATTGCGTTCAGAGTAGGCACATGCCTGACGGTTTGGCGAGAGGTGGGGCCCGGAAGCCCGCTGGAGCGCTGGGGTCAGCGGCTGAGTGCGGCTCCCACTCCGCGGGGCCCGGTGGCGCGGACGGCTGCCAGGAGGGCCTCGACGATGGGAAAGTCCGCCGGGATCCACGGCAGGTCCAGGACCTCGGCCGGGTTGCTGAGGTCGAGCCAGCGCAGTTCGTCGTGGTCCTCCAGCGGCCGGGGCTCTCCGTCGGCCAGCTCGGCAAACCAGACCCGCATCGCCGCTTTCTCGTTGAGTGGCCAGCCGGCGGCGGTCTCCGCGGGCAGCTCGGACCCCAGCCGCACCAGTACGCCCAGCTCCTCGCTGAGCTCGCGGTGCAGGGCATCCTCGGCCGCTTCGCCGGGCTCCACCTTTCCGCCCGGGAACTCCCACATGCCGGCAAACTGCGGAGGCGCCGTGCGCCGCGCTACAAGGAGCTTGCCCGGTTCGGCCAGCGAGTCCACTACTGCGCCACCAACGACGCCAATGAGTCCAGTCACGCCCCCAAGTCTATGGCGATCGCCCGGTCGGGCGCCCGGTGCCGGGACGGGAGACCTGTCCCGCCGGGTAGGGGACAATGGTGGAGGGGCCGCCCAGGCCAGCTGCAGAGTATTCGCCAGTTGCGGAATACTCGGCGCCCCCTCCAGGTTCTTTAAAGCATATTTATCTGGCCGACCCCTCCGGACCTTCCCGGAAATCTCCCCGAAAAGACGAATGACAACCACCACACACGCCCCGGCGTCGTCCAAGTCCGGCACCCGTCACCTTGCCCTGGCCATCATTGCCCTGGCGATGGGCGGCTTTGGCATCGGCACCACCGAATTCACCATGATGGGCCTGCTCAAGGAGATCGAACAGGGCCTGAACATCAGCACCCCCGAGGCCGGCCACCTCATTTCGGCCTATGCCCTCGGCGTCGTGATAGGCGCACCGGTGCTGGCCGCCGTCGGGGCCAAGCTCCCCCGGAAGTATCTGGCGCTGGGGCTCATGCTCTTCTTCAGCATCGCCAACCTCAGTTCCTTCCTCGCCCCGGACTACGGCTCCATGCTGGTGTCCCGGTTCGCCGCGGGCCTGCCCCACGGCGCTTTCTTCGGAGTTGCGGCCGTGATCGCTGCGTCGCTGGTGGCGCCGACCAAGCGCGGGTGGGCCATTTCGATGGTCATGGCCGGGCTGACGGTGTCCAACGTCATCGGTGTCCCCTTCGCCACCTGGCTGGGCCAGAGCTACGGCTGGCGGCTCCTGTTCCTGTTGGTCGGCCTGATCGGCATCATCACGCTCGCCATGCTGTGGAAGTTCGTCCCGTTCCAAAAGCCGCACGCGGATGCCAGCCTCCGCCGTGAACTCGGCGCGCTCAAGCGGCTCCAGGTCTGGCTCGCCATCCTGGTCGGCATCGTCGGCTTCGGCGGTTTCTTCGCGACGTACACGTACATCGCGCACACCATGACTTCCGTGGCCGGGCTGCCCGCGCCGTGGCTGCCGCTGGTCGTGGCACTGTACGGAGTGGGCATGGTGGTGGGCAATATCGTTGGCGGCCGGATCGCCGATAAATCCGTCATGGGCACCATCTACTGGGTGCTGCCGGCCACGGCCGTGGCGCTCGTGGTCTATGCCATCGCCGTCCACTGGGCCTGGTCCGCGCTGGTCATGGTGTTCGTCGTTGGCGCCGCCGGGTCCATGCTGGTCCCGGCCCTGCAGACCCGGCTCCTGGATGCTTCTCCCGACGCACCGTCGCTGGCTTCCTCGCTCAACCATGCGGCACTCAACGTCGCCAACGCCCTGGGGGCCTTCCTGGGCGGCCTGGTGATCGCCTGGGGCTGGGGTTATATCGCGCCGGCACTTGTGGGCGCGGTCCTTGCCGTCCTGGGCCTCGGGGTCGCCGCCGTCAGCGGCGCCGTGGAACGCAGGCGGCCGCTGACCTCCTAGCCGACCCGTCCACCGTTTCAGAAGGCGCACGCGTTAATCGGCGGCTCAGGTTCAGAGGTGAAAGAACGGCAGCCCTGTCCAGCTGTGCACCGGACAGGGCTGCCGTTTCTTATGGACCGCGTTGGCTTTTCGTGATCCGACGGTGCCGGGCGGCTCAGGGGGCGCTGACGCGCTGCACGTCCGGTTCCAGGTAGATCACCCGGGCGATCGGGACCGCCTCGCGGATCCGGACCTCGGCCTCGTCGATCGCCCTGGCAATGTCCTGGCCCGAGTCCGTTCCGGCGATGCTGATCTTGGCTGCCACCAGCAGTTCCTCAGGTCCAAGATGCATGGTCTTGAGGTGAATGATCGTGGTGCCGCCTGCCTCGATCGCGGTGCGGATCTTGGCGACGTCGTCGCGGGTGGCCGACTCGCCCAGCAGCAGGGACTTGGTCTCCATGGCCAGCACCACGGCGATCGCGACGAGCAGCAGGCCGATCATCGCGGTGCCCAGGGCGTCCCAGATGCCGTTCCCGGTCAGGAGCGTCATCCCCACGCCGAAGAGCGCGAACACCAGGCCCACGAGGGCGCCGAAATCTTCGAGCAGGATCACCGGAAGTTCCGGCTGCTTGGCATTGCGGATGAACTTGACCCAGCCTTGCTTTCCCCGGAGGGGGTTGGATTCGATAATCGCCGTCCGGAATGAGAACGACTCCGCAATGATCGCGCCGATCAGGACGGCGAGCGGAACCCACCAGAAGTCCCCCTCGATGGCGTGCGGGTGCTGGAGTTTCTCCCAGGCCTCATACAGCGCGAAGAGGCCGCCGACGCTGAACAGCACGATCGAGACGATGAAGGCGTAGATATACCGCTCGCGGCCGTAGCCGAAGGGGTGTTCGGGACTGGCTTGCCTCTGCGCGCGCTTGCCGCCGACCAGGAGCAGCAGCTGGTTGCCGGAGTCTGCGAGCGAGTGGATCGCCTCCGCCAGCATGGACGAGGACAGCGTCAGAAAGTAGGCGACGAACTTCAAAACGGCGATGGTCAGGTTGGCGGCCAGTGCCGCGAGAATCGCCTTGGTACCGCCGTTTGCAGCCACGTGAGCTTCTCCTTATGGGGTTCTTCCGGGGTGTACACGGACACCGGAAAACCCAGCGCCCACAAGGAATACCGTACCTGTTTCCAGGCTGCCGCCGAACCGCGGAAGGGCCAGCGCGGCCACGTAACGATTGGGCACTCCCCTGCTGACAAGTAATCCGCCCTATGTTAGCTTGAAGCCATGTTCGGGATTCACAATTTGGATGCCGACAAATATGTAGGAGGAGACATGGGCTTTCTTGGCTGGATCATTCTCGGACTCATAGTAGGTGCAATCGTCAAGGCAGTTATGCCCGGCAGGGTTGGCGGCGGCTGGGTTACCAGCCTCGTACTCGGCGTCGTCGGAGCAATTGTCGGCGGCTGGATCGGCGACCTTCTGTTCGGCGGCGGCAAGATGGAATTCTGGAATCTCGGTTCCTGGCTCCTGGCCATTGTCGGCGGCCTCGCTGTTGCGGGCATCTACGGCGCCATCACAGGACGCAACAAGACCACTTAAATTTCGCATGGCGCCGACCGCATTCCGCGAGTTCAGCGCCAGTAACAGTACGACGGCGGGACCCACCACTTGGTGGGTCCCGCCATTTGTTTGGCCTGCTTGTCCGCCAGGCGTCTCCGCTTGGGCCGCCTGCCGTGCGGAAAGTCCCTTACGTTGCCTGCTGGGAGCGGGCGCTGGCGTAGAGGCAGACGGTGGCTGCGGTGCCGAGGTTCAGGCTCTCCGCTTCCCCATAGACCGGTACCGCCACCCTGTGGTCGGCCAGTGCAATCTCGTCCTCGGACAGTCCTTGTGCCTCGTTGCCGAAGAGCCAGGCAGTGGGCTTTTCCAGCGCATACGCCGATTCGGCGGCCGAGGCTCCCAGCCGGCGGGCCGCGTTCTCGTCCTGGAGGCGGTCCAGGTTCAGCTGGCCGTATCCGTCCGCGGCGAGCACGCCGATCCCCCGTTCCTTGCAGCGGGCCACCAGCTCCGCCACGTCGGCGCCGAGGACGATCGGCAGGTGGAAAAGGGATCCCGCCGTCGAGCGAACGGCCTTGGGGTTGTAAATGTCGACGCTGGATGCGGTCAGGATGACGGCGTCCGCGCCGGCCGCGTCGGCTGCCCGGAGCACGGTTCCCGCGTTGCCGGGGTCACGGACCTGGCACAGCACGGCAACCAGCTGCGGGCCGGCATCGAGCACCTGTTCAAGGCTCACGTCCAGGAAACCGCAGACCGCGAGAATGCCCTGCGGATTGACCGTGTCCGCCATCGCGGCCAGCACTTCGTCGGTGGCGAGGTATGCCGTGGCGCCCTCCGCGAGTGTCTCCAGGTCCGGGTGCCGGTCCAGGCAGGCCTCGCTCGCGTAGACCTCATGTACAACGCCGGACTTCCCGGCGGCAATCCTTTTCTGGTGCAGGGCCAGGGCCTCCCGGACAGCCTGCGGGCCCTCCG
This sequence comes from Arthrobacter sp. NPDC058130, assembly GCF_042884475.1. Taxonomy (NCBI): domain Bacteria; kingdom Bacillati; phylum Actinomycetota; class Actinomycetes; order Micrococcales; family Micrococcaceae; genus Arthrobacter; species Arthrobacter sp. NPDC058130. The sequence continues at coordinate 173,378 of NZ_JBHVTV010000009.1, read as the reverse complement.
CCAGGAACTCGCTGCGCTTTAAACGGGCCGGGCGCCCGGCAAGCTGTGCCACCTTCCTCACCCGATCAGCTCGGGGATTGGAAAGTGGAAAGTCTTGCGGGCGCCCGGTTTCGTTCATATAAGAACCTTAGATGCTTTCGCAGCCGGTTCTTGAACGAGGCAGTTTTTCAACTGCGGCAGGAACTACTTTGCGGCCTCGGCGTCAGCCTTCTTGGCAGCAGGCTTCTTCGCGGGAGCCTTCTTGGCAGCCTTCGGAGCGGCCTCGGCCTGGACGGCCGGAGCGGACGTGTCGGCGGGCAGCGAGTCCTTGGCGACCTTGACCAGCGCGGCGAAGGCGTTGGCGTCGGAAACGGCAAGCTCGGCCAGCATGCGGCGGTCAACCTCAACCTCAGCGGCCTTCAGGCCCTGGATCAGTCGGTTGTAGGTCAGGCCGTTGGCGCGCGATGCAGCGTTGATGCGCTGGATCCAGAGACGGCGGAAGTCGCCCTTCTTCTTCTTGCGGTCGCCGTAGCTGTACACGAACGAGTGCAGCAGCTGCTCTTTTGCCTTGCGGTACAGGCGTGAACGCTGTCCGCGGTAGCCCTTTGCGCGTTCGAGGATAACCCGGCGCTTCTTGTGGGCGTTAACCGCCCTCTTCACACGTGCCACGTGCGTACTCCTTAGAAATTTCTGATCCCAAGCGTCTACTGCCGGATTTGTCCGGCTGGCCTGAGAAGCCTTTTTGGTAGTTGACTGCTGCCAGGTGGCGAACAGTCAGAGAACTTGGAACTTAGATGCCGAGCATCTTCCGGATGACCTTGGCGTCGCCCTTGAAGACGATCTTGTCGCCGGCGAGGCGACGGGTCAGCCGCGAGGACTTGTGCTCGAGGTAGTGGCGGCGGTTGGCCTGCTGGCGGCGCAGCTTGCCGCTGCCGGTCAGCTTGAAGCGCTTCTTAGCACCACTGTGGGTCTTCATCTTCGGCATGGGAACCGATCTCCTTACGTATCCGCAGAAAAGTCTGCAGCTCTTTCGTGCAGCCACCCCTGCGGGCGGCGTGCTGGTTGCTTGCTGCCGGACATTGCTGTCCGGCAGCCGTGAACTAGTTGGTCTTCTTGCTGCCAGGCTTGGCGGCAGCCCGGGGGGCGGCCGGCCGTGCGGCGGGCTTCGGCGCTGACGGCCTCGGCACCGGCTTCGGAGCAGCAACCGGCTTCGGTGCCGCCGCCGGAGCGGCTGCCTTTTCCTCGGGAGCCTTGGCTGCTGCCGCCGGGGCCGGAGCGGCCTTCGGGGCCGCAGGAGCCTTAGCAGCCGCCGGCTTCTCGGCCGCCTTGGGAGCTGCTTCCTTCGGCGCAGCTTCCTTCGGTGCTTCCTGGACGGGAGCCTCTTCGGCCTTGGTCTCCTCAACCGGGGCCTGCGGGGCTGCCGCCTCTTCGACCTTGGCCTCTTCGACCTTGGCTTCTTCGACCGCGGGAGCCACCGTTGCGGGCGCTTCCGTCGCGGGAGCCTCCGCCGAAACGACGAAGCCTTCCGGCAGGAGGTCGGACAGCGACTGGGTCAGCGGGGCATTGCCACCGGAGACGTCGACGCGTCCCGAAGCCTTGGCCTCGTTCTCCGCCTTGGCTTCTGCGCGCTGCGTTGCGCGGCGGGCCTCTGCCTTGGCTTCAGCCTTGTTCTTCAGCGGGCCAACCACCATGACCATGTTGCGGCCATCGATCCGCGGGCTGGACTCCACCACACCAACTTCGGCGACGTCGTCGGCGAAGCGCTGGAGCAGGCGGATGCCCATCTCGGGACGCTGCTGCTCACGGCCGCGGAACTGGATCATGGCCTTGACCTTGTCCCCGGCGCCGAGGAAGCGGAGCGCGTGGCCGCGCTTCGTCTCGTAGTCGTGGGTGTCAATCTTCAGGCGGAAGCGGATTTCCTTCAGGACCGTGTTGGTCTGGTTCTTCCGGGCCTCGCGTGCCTTGACAGCGGCTTCGTACTTGTACTTGCCGAAGTCCATCAGCTTGCACACCGGAGGCTTCGCCTGCGGTGCAACTTCAACGAGATCAAGATCGGACTCGGCAGCCAAACGCAGGGCATCCTCAATACGGACAATTCCTACTTGTTCGCCTGCAGGGCCGACCAGCCGCACCTCGGGGACGCGGATACGCTCATTGATTCTTGGCTCGCTAATGTTAAAGCTCCTGTGTTCGTGAGGGGTATTCCACCGGCAAAAAGAGAAGGCCCCCAATTGCCGGAGCAATCGAAGGCCTCGAGATCGGAACTGCCTCCCTCAGCGAGGGGCATGCACTTCCTGTGGACCGGAGTCCCAGGTAGTGCCCGACCAGTACCCGGCAACCTTGACTCCCAAAGGGAGGGGCTTCCCGAGGGAAGTTTCGCGGCTGACGCGGGTGGGAGAGATCTCCGCTTGCAAACTAAAGTCAACTCTACAGAAAGATGCCCGCTCAACGCACATGTGCGTCGCCGGGTTTACCAAAACGGTGGTTTCCCACTGGCTTGGAGTCGTACTGCAGAATAACGACATTTAGTCGGTCTGTGACAAGCTTACCAGCATGAGCACTTCAGACAGCAATTCCCACGTCTTCGAGCCCGCAGCCGCCAAGAACGACGTATCGCAGCAGATCCGCGACATCTCGGAAGTTCCCTCGATCGAGGTCATCACCACGGCCGCCGTCCACTTGATGAGCGCGGCCGCGGTAAAGCTCGGCCTGGCGGCCGAGGAAAATGCCCAGGAACTCAAGGACCTGGATGAGGCCCGCAAATTGATCACGGCCCTGGCCGGTCTGGTGACGGCGGCGGCGCCCGAAATCGGCTCGCAGCACGCGGGTCCGTTGCGCGATGGACTGCGCTCACTCCAACTCGCCTTCCGTGAGGAATCGATCATTCCGGATGCTCCGGGCAAGGGCCCGGGCGAGAAGTACACCGGCCCGGTCAACTAAGCACAAACGTCAGAACCAAAGCGGCGGCGGCCGGACCATTGAGGTCCGCCCGCCGCCGTCGTCGTTAACGCCCCTTGCTGTACAGGTGCGGCAGGCGGCGTCAGCGCATGGTCAGACGTGGGCGAGCCGGCGGCGGCGCACCTGCTGCAGGGCGAGTCCCACCAGGCAGAGGGCCACGCCGGCCAGTCCCACGGAGAAGAAGCCGGCCGAGGGGCCGATGACGTCGATGAACAGCCCGGCGAGCGGCGCACCCAGGGCCACCCCGCCGGTAAGCGCCGAGCCGTACCAGCCCATCGCCTCGCCGCGCCTTCCCTCGTCAACCAGCTCGGCCACCTTTTCCGATGCCGCGGACAACACCGGGGCGCACAGCAGCCCGGGCAGCAACGCGAGCAGGCTGAGGGTCCAGACGTCGGTCGCGAAGGCCATCGGGATGGTGAGCGCTGACATTCCCAGCAGCAGCAGGATCGGTGAGACGGGCCGGTGCATGGCGCCATAGAGTAGGCCGCCCACCACCGAGGCCGCGCACCAGAACAGGAAGACGATCCCGATCTCGGCCTCGTGGCCGCCGGTCTGGAGGGCCGCCACGATCCCGACGTCGGTGCCGCTGAGGACCATGCCGACCCCGGCCGCCACGGCGAACACGGAGGCCACGGCGGCGGTGAACCAGCTGAAGTTGTGGATGACCCTGTGCCGGAGGCCGGAGCGGCGTTGGCGCCGTTCCTCGGCGGCGGCTGCCAGGGGCGCCAGTTCGGCTGCGGCCTCCTGCAGATGGGCCGGCGCGGCGGCGACGACGGCGGCTTCCGCGCATTCGAGCTCTTCCGACTCGAGTTCGGCGTCGGGGGAAGCGCTCCGGGTGGGCGGGTTGAACCACATGAGGAAGAGTCCGGCGACGGAGGTGGCCACTCCCACGATTGTCAGACCAAGCACGGATTGCCCGCTGGTGGCGACGACGGCACCGACAGCCGGGCCGATCATGAAGACCAGCTCGGTGGCGATCGCGTCCAGGGCGAAGGCCGTGCGGCGCTGTTCCCCGGGGGCCAGCACGCCCAGTGACTGCCGCACGACGCTGAAGATCGGCAGGGTCAGCAGGCCGCCGATGAACACCAGGGGCAGCAGGACCTCGTAGGACACGTGCGGCACGACTGACCAGATCACGGTCTCGGAGACGACCGACGGAATGAGCGCCTTGCGCAGCCCGACGGTGTCGACCCGGCGCCCGCGCCACGGCGCCCCGACGGCGATTCCGACCGTCATCACGGCGGCCGCAGCGCCGGCGGCAGCGTAGCCTTGGCCGAGGGTCAGGACGATGTGGAGGGTCAACAAAACCCCGGCCGCCGAGTGCGGTATGCGGGCGATCATCCCGACCAGCAGGAGCCGCCTGATGGGCTGGACGGCCAGCAGCTGACGGTAAAGCGCGAAGTTCACGAAACTACATCCTTCTGGTACTGCCCACGGCAGCACCGGGATGTCCCCCCGTTGGACCGTCAGCTATGGTGCTGCGCGCTGCAGCTTGACCTCGATCGAATCAACCCGCTCGGCAAAAATTTCATTCCGGGCCCAGGCGTTGTTGAGGCCGGCGACGATGGACTGCACGCCGGCGGCGTCGAGCCCGTCTTCAAGGTAGAGGACCACACGGAGTTCCGGACCTGCTCCCCCACCGGGGAGCCGCCTGCCATCGGCCATGGCCGAGGCAACTCCACCCCCTGGATGAATTTCAACACGGCGGACGGCCGGAAAGCCAGCCGCGCCTTCCCCGAGGGCACCGGCGAGTTCCGGATCGGCATACGACGGCGTCCAGGTCTTTTGCTGGGCGAGGGCCCACACCGCCGGCCGGCGCACCACGAAAGTGACCTCGGAGCCGGGATCCAGCACCAGGAGCTGGGCGCCTTCCGCGACCGCGGACAGCGCGGCCCGGGCCGCGTACACGGCGACCGGCCTGGCCTCCGGATGCCACGCCTCCAATGCCGCCGCCGAGGTGAACACCGGCATGGCCGTCCGCCCGTCCGGCGCCTTGAGCGTCACGAGGGCCATGTCGGCCTGCTTGTCGCCGTGCAGTTTGTCCCCCTGCAGTTCCTCCCCGTGCTTCCCGGCCGCGCCTTCGCCCTCTTCGGCGAGCTGGGCGAGGATCGGCACGAACACCCGGGCGGTGGCAAGCGCGGCCACCACGGCCGCCTCGTCGCCCGTGCCCTCGGCGAGATCCGCCAGGGCCGCGAGGTAGCCGGCGTCGGCGGCGCCGTCGTCATCCTCGAAATTGTGGATCTTTGCGTCATCGCCGGACAGGCTGCGCCCTGCCCAGGGCTGGCCGGCGGAGTCTGTGGGCCCGCCGGCGCCGGCAAGCGCGGCCGCGATGTGGCCGGGCAGATGCCGGACGGGTCCCGCCCCGGTGCCCGCGGGCAGTCCGTCGTGGGGCCCGGATGGCTCCTGGGACTCGTGGGGGTGCGTCATGAGCGGTGACCGCCTAGCGGCGGCCGGCGACGTCGAGGGCCTCGGGCAGCGTGAAGTTGCCGTTGTAGAGGGCCTTGCCGACGATGGCGCCCTCCACGCCGAGCGGCACCAGCGAACGCAGGACTTTCAGGTCCTCGAGGCTGGAGATGCCGCCGGAGGCAACTACGGGCTTCCCCGTCTTCTCGACCATCTGGCGCAGGAGTTCGACGTTGGGGCCCTGGAGCGTGCCGTCCTTGGTCACATCGGTGACGACGTACCGGGCGCAGCCGGCTTCCTCGAGGCGGCCGAGCACCTCCCAGAGGTCCCCGCCTTCCTTGGTCCAGCCGCGGCCGGCGAGGGTGGTGCCGCGGACGTCCAGGCCGACGGCGATCTTGTCGCCGAAGCGTTCGATCACCCGTCCGGTCCACTCCGGGTTCTCCAGTGCCGCGGTGCCGAGGTTTACCCGGGCGACGCCGAGGTCGAGGGCTTTTTCGAGGGATTCGTCGTCGCGCAGGCCGCCGGAGAGCTCGACCTTGATATCGAGGCGCCCCACGACCTCCCGCAGGAGCTCGGCGTTGGAGCCGCGGCCGAACGCGGCGTCCAGGTCGACCAGATGCACCCATTCGGCCCCCTGCTGCTGCCAGTTGAGCGCGGCCTCCAGCGGGGTGCCGTAGCTCGTCTCGCTGCCGGCCTCGCCCTGGACCAGCCGGACGGCCTGGCCGTTGACGACGTCGACGGCGGGCAGGAGCTCAAGTACGGGCAGCGGGGTTTCGGTGGTCATTGGAGTCCTCAGCTTGGGGATGGATATGTGGGAGCGCGGCGGAATCGTCAGGACGCCGGCAGGGTCAGGAGGTAGGCGGCCAGGAGCGACATGCCGGCGAGGATGTAGAAGACGATCTGCACCCAGCGCGGACTTTTCTGCTGCCGGAAGGAGATCGCGCCGCCGACCAGGAGGCCGGCGAGGCCCATCAGCACCAGGGACCACATCTAGGCGGTCCGTTCCGGGGCGGCCGCCTGTGCCGGAGCTGCGGGGTGCAGGCCCTGGACCCAGTTGCGCAGCAGCCGGGCGCCGGCGTCGCCGGATTTCTCCGGGTGGAACTGGGTGGCGCAGAGCGGGCCGTTTTCCACGGCCGCGATGAACGGGGCTCCGTGGTCGGACCAGGTCACCAGCGGCGCCGCCATCCGGGGCTGTATGACGTCGAAGTCCCAGTGCTGGACGCCGTAGGAGTGCACAAAGTAGAAGCGCTCGGCCTCAACACCGGCGAACAGCTTGGACCCTTCGGGGACGGAGACGGTGTTCCAGCCCATGTGGGGCACGACGTCGGCAGGCAGCAGTTCCACCTTGCCGGGCCACTCCCCCATGCCCTCGGCTTCCGTGCCGTGTTCGACGCCGGCTTCAAACAGCACCTGGAGTCCGACGCAGATGGCCAGCACAGGCCGGCCTCCGGCGACACGGCGGCCGATCATGCGGATGGCGTCAACGGCCTTGAGTTCGCGCATGACGGTTTCGAAGGCGCCGACGCCGGGCACAATCAGGCCGTCGGCGTTGAGGACATCCTCAGGCTTGGAGCTGAGGATGACGTCGGCACCGGCCCGTTCCAGCGCACGGACGGCAGACCGGACATTTCCGGAGCCGTAGTCCAGCACCGTAACGGTGGGCTTGCCTCCCGGGGACACCAGCCTGGTCCCGGCGGCGGGGTCGATGATGGCCCCGTCACGCAGTTCCGGGCCGGTCACAAGGCGCCCTTGGTGGACGGAATGCCCTCGACGCGGGGATCCGGCTCCACGGCTGCGCGCAGAGCCCGGGCGAAGGCCTTGAACTGTGCCTCGACGATGTGGTGGGGGTCGCGTCCGGCGGTGACGTTCATGTGCAGGCAGATCCCGGCGTGAAGCGTGATTGCCTCGAAGACGTGGCGGGTCAGGGAGCCCGTGAAATGGCCGCCGATCAGGTGGTATTCCTGGCCTGCCGGCTCCCCGGCGTGGACCAGGTAGGGACGGCCTGAGACGTCGACGACGGCCTGCGCGAGGGCCTCGTCCAGGGGAACGGTAGCCTCGCCAAACCGGCGGATCCCGGCCTTGTTGCCCAGGGCGGTCTTCAGCACTTCGCCGAAGGTGATGGCTACGTCCTCGACGGTGTGGTGGACATCGATGTGGGTGTCACCGGTGGCCTTGACGGTCATGTCAATCAGCGAGTGCTTGCTGAGGGCCGTCAGCATGTGGTCGTAAAACGGGACCGACGTGCTGATGTCCGAGACGCCGGCGCCGTCCAGGTTGATCTCGACCAGGACCGAGGACTCACTGGTGGTCCGTTCCATGCGTGCGGTCCGGCCCTCGGCGGCGGTGGATCCTGGGTTGCTCATGTAGATATGTCCTTTGGAAGAAGGCAGGGTGTTGGGCGGTCTGGCGGGGCGCTCGGGCTCCCCACCAAGTCTAGGCCTGCGGCTTTGCGGAGCTCGTCAGGATGCGTTCAAGGGCTTCGAGGAAGGCTGTGGTTTCTGTCTCAGTACCCGCGGTCACGCGAAGGTGCCCCGGAATGCCGACGTCGCGGATGAGGACACCGGCATCGAGCAAGCCCTTCCAGACTTCGTGGGGGTTCTCCAAGCCGCCGAAGAAAACGTAGTTGGAATCCGAGGCGGCCGGCCTAAGGCCCAGCCGGGTCAGTTCGGACACGATCCGGTCCCGCTGGCGCTTGATGTCCTCGACATCCGCCATGAGCGCCACCCGGTGGCGCAGGGCGGCCAGGGCGGTGGCCTGGGTGATGGCGGAAAGGTGGTACGGCAGACGGACCAGGCGCAGGGCGTCCGCGACTTCCGGGGCCGCGGCCATGTAGCCCAGGCGTGCACCGGCCAGGGCGAAGGCCTTGCTCATGGTGCGCGAGACGATGAGCCGCTCCCGGCCGGGCAGCAGTGCGAGGGCGCTGGGCGTGCCGTCGTGGGCGAACTCGTGGTAGGCCTCGTCGACGATCACAATGGTCTGGCTCGCCTCGCCGGCGTCGTAGACGGCTTCGACGACATCAAGCCCCAGCCCGGTACCGGTGGGGTTGTTCGGGGAGCACAGGAAAACGATGTTGGGCTGGAGCTGGCGGACCTGCCGGGCTGCCGATTCCGCGCTGAGCCCGTAGTCTGCCGCGCGGGCACCGACCAGGTACTCCGTGTCGGTGCCAGAGGCCAGCAGCGGGTACATCGAGTATGTCGGAGGGAACCCGAGGGCAGTGCGGCCGGGGCCGCCGAATGCCTGGAGGATCTGCTGAAGCACCTCGTTGGAGCCGTTCGCGGCCCAGATGTTCTCCGCGTCCAGGCCGTGGCCAAGGTATTCGGCGAGGGCAACACGCAGTTCGGTGAACTCGCGGTCCGGATAGCGGTTCAGCCCGGCGGCGGCGGCACTCACGGCCTCGCTAATGGCCTCGCGGACATCGGCCGGGACACCATGGGTGTTCTCGTTGACGTTGAGCAGGATGGGGACGTCCAGCTGGGGCGCGCCGTAGGGACGCAGGCCGCGCAGATTGGTTCGGAGGGGCAGTCGGTTGAGGCGCTCAAGCTGGTCAGTCACGTGACCAGTTTAAGTGGTAGCGGGACGGGCGCTGAAACTGTGACGCCTGCCGCGGCACTTGGGCGCTTCGTGGACGGCGTTACCTGGACTGAGTTACTTGGACGGGACGAACAGCTGCTGGCCCGGCATCACACGCGCGGCGTCCAGGTTGTTCAGCTGCACGATGTCGGCCACGACGTCGCGGGGGTCGCGCTCCGGGGCGACCGAGCCCGCGATGGCCCAGAGCGACTCGCCCGGCTGCACTGTCACCGAAACGGTGGGCGTCAGCGAGAGCTGGTCCGCTGAATCCGCCGCTTTCGCGGGGGCGTTGAGGAATCCGCTGAGCGACAGGATGAGCGCCACCAGCAGGATCAGCGGGACGCCAAAGAAGACGAAGCGTCCGCGCCGGGTGAGCCGCAGCGGCGGCTGCTTCGGCCGGTGATTCGTGACGTCATGAACCAAAGTGCCGTGATACGCGCTTGAAGCTGACATGAACTGAGCCCTCCTGGACCATACGGTGCCGCCCGGCGTACTCCACGTACTCGCCGCCAACCGACCGAACTTTCGAACATAGAACCGAACACTGCCTTCGACGCCTGAACCTCGAAATCGAACACATATTCGAACCTTGCTTGTTCTGTTTTAGCACTTACTAACGAACGATGTCGAGACTCGCTAGAACAAATGTTTGAAAAAGCCTTGCAGCTGGCCTATTTTTGAGGGACAGGACAACCGCTTGTGACTCGAACATCGCTAGTTGAACATCGCCAGTTGATTCGAACATTGGTAGTTGATCAGCAGGGTCTGACATTTCAGGCCGGAAGTTCCCGGTGACAGCAGCCACAGTGGCCGGGCGGAACGGAAAGGCATTGGCGAACATGGCAGCACAAGCCACCGGCGGCAGGGCCTCCTCTCGGAGCCAACAACCCGTACGGGCCCCCAAAAGCCTCACCGTCCGGCAGAAGAAAATTCTGGAAACCATCCAGCGCTCCGTTACGGACAACGGTTACCCGCCCTCCATGCGTGAGATCGGCGACACCGTCGGCCTGGCCAGCCTGTCGAGCGTGACCCATCAGCTCTCCCAGCTCGAAAAGCTCGGCTACCTGCGGCGCGACCCCAAGCGCCCCCGGGCCATGGAAGTGCTCATGCCGCTGACCTTGGACGAGGGGACCACGGCGATTTCGGGGGTCGAGAAGTCCAGCGGCCTGCGGGCTGTCGGCGGCCTTTCAGTCACGGAACTCGCCAGCGCCACTGACACGGCAATGGTGCCGTTCGTCGGACGCATCGCCGCCGGCGGGCCGATCCTCGCGGACCAGGTGGTGGAGGACGTCATGCCGCTGCCCCGCCAACTCGTGGGCCATGGCGAACTGTTCATGCTCAAGGTGGCCGGCGACTCGATGATCGATGCCGCCATTTGCGACGGTGACTGGGTGGTTGTCCGCCGGCAGGGCGATGCCGTGAATGGCGACATCGTTGCCGCGCTGCTGGACGACGAAGCCACGGTCAAGACCTTCCGCCAGCGGGACGGCCACACCTGGCTGCTGCCGCAGAACACCCAGTACGAACCCATCCTGGGCGACCACGCGGTCATCATGGGCAAAGTCGTCTCGGTGCTCCGCTCCCTGTAGCGGCTGCGGCCGGGTCATCCCTGACCACGTACACCCGAAGCCAAGGTCCCCGCCGGTAATCCGGACGGGGACCTTGGCGTTTCCTGGTCCCCTGGCTGCTCAGCTGCCTATGTGGGGGCCTGTGCCGATTCTTTGGCCAGGCGCTTCAGGGCAGCCATGGCAATCGAGGAATCCGTGGTCGGCCAGAACGGGGGCAGCGCCGCGCGGAGGAATCCGCCGTAGCGCTCCGTGGACAGCCGTGAATCCAGTACCGCCACCACGCCCTTGTCCGACGTCGAGCGGATCAGCCGGCCTGCCCCCTGCGCGAGGCGGATCGCGGCATGCGTGGCCGAGACGGTCATGAAGCCGTTGCCGCCGGCCTGGGCGACGGCCCGGGAACGCGCCGTCATCAGCGGATCGTCAGGCCGCGGAAAGGGAATCCGGTCAATGACCACCAGCCGGCAGGACACGCCGGGAACATCGACGCCCTGCCAGAGGGACATCGTGCCGAACAGACACGTGTCCGGTTCGTCGGCAAACTGACGCACGAGCGCCGTCATTGTCGACTCCCCCTGGCACAGGATGCTCATGCCCAGCCGGGGCCGCATCGCCTCGGCGGCGTCCTCGGCCGCCCGCCGCGAGGAAAACAGGCACAGGGCACCGCCGCCGGACGCGCGGATCAGCTTCTCGAGTTCGTCCAGTGCCTCCGGAGAAGTTCCGCGGCCGGGTTTGGGCAGGTGCCGGGCGACATAGAGGATGCCCTGCTTCGGATAGTCGAAGGGGGATCCGACGTCGACGCCGGTCCAGCTGGGGGCGCCGTTGCCGACCAGGCCCAGGCCTCCGGCCGCAGGCTCGAAGGCTGCGCCGATGGCCAGCGTGGCCGAGGTCAGGATGACTGTGTGGCCTTCGAACAAACCCTCACGCAAGCGACCCGCGACGCTCAGCGGGGCAACGTTGATCAACGCCGGTGCGCTGTCGTCGGGCTGGGAGAAGCCCTGTGCCGGGTCGAAGCTGCTGTTGCGGGAGAACCACACGACTTCGCGGTTTTCGCGCGCGGCCAGGAGGCGTTCACAGAGTTCCAGGATGACCATCAGGCGGGAGCGGGCCAGCTGGCGCCCTCCGTCGGCCGTTGTGGAACTGTCCCCCTTCGAATCGGACAGCGCGGCGCGGCAGGCGTCACGCAGCTGGTCGATGCAGTCCAGCTGTTCGGTGTTCAGGCCGTTGGGCATCAAGCCGCTGGGGACGCCGTCGATGGCCAGCTCAAGGTGGGCGGCGGCATTGTTCAGCGCGTCCACGGTGATGCCCGTGTGCTTCCGGGCACCGGATGCTGCGGCGTGCACCATCGCCACGGAGAGCTGGCCAGAGACCGCGCCCGTGACGCGGTCCTGAAGTTCGTGCGCCTCGTCCACCACCACGACGTCGTACTCGGGCAGCACCGCCAGGCCTTCGAAGGCGCTCACGGCGAGCATGGCGTGGTTGGTGACCACGACGTCGGCGTCGGCGGCATTGTGCCGCGCCAGTTCGCTGAAGCATTCGGCCGCGAGCGGGCATTTCTGTGCCCCGAGGCACTCCATGGAGGTAACCGAGACCTGACGCCAGGCCCGGTCGGTGACGCCGGGCATGAGCTCGTCGCGGTCCCCCGTGGCCGTCTCTTCGGCCCATTCGCGCAGGCGGACGACTTCCTTGCCCAACTGGGAGGAGGGCCCGCCCAGTGCTGCCGCGAAGTGCGGGACGCTGGTGTCCTCGCCGAGGGAAAACAGCTGCCCCTCGGACGGTTCCTCAGACGGGAAGCCGCCCTCAAGCTTGTGCCGGCACACATAGTTGGACCGGCCCTTCACCAGGGCGACCTTGACGGGCCGCTGCAGGGCGGGCGTGATGTTCTTGAGCAGCCTGGGGAGGTCCCGCCCGACAATCTGCGTCTGCAGCGCCAGGGTGGCGGTGGAGACCAGCGTGGGCTTGTTGCTGGTCAGCGAATGGGCGATCAGCGGAATCAGGTAAGCCAGCGACTTGCCGGTGCCGGTACCGGCCTGGACCAGCAGGTGGTCGCCACTGTCAATCGCGCGCACCACCTGCCGGGCCATTTCATGCTGGCCATCGCGGCTCTGGCCGCCCATGCCGGACACGGCACGGTCGAGCAGTTTGATGACAAACTCCTCGCCGGCCGCGCCGTCAGTCGCATGGGCGTCGTCCACTGCGTCAGCAGCGTCGTCCATTGCCTCAGCAGCGTCGTCCATTGCCTCAGCGGCGTCGTCCGCTGCGTCAGCAGCGTCGGACACCGCCTCGCCGGCGGAACCGGCGTCGGCAGGTGCAGCGTCGGCAGGTTCAGCGTCAGCTTTAGTCACCGCAGCCTCAGTCATTGGTGATGAAGGGATCCAGTTCAGCGGCGAGTCCTTCGCGCACCATCACCACGGCACGGGTCCCGGTTTCTTCGTGGTCCAGGCTGAGGATCTCGGCGTCGGTCTCGTGGAGCTTGTTGAGCAGGTCCCCGCGGTTGTACGGGATCAGCAGTTCAAGCTTCACGCTGGGCCGCGGGATGCCGTCACTGATGGCCTTGAGCAGCTCGGGGATGCCTTCGCCGGTGCGGGCCGAGACCACCACGTGGCGCGGTTCGCGCTGCTTGAGCCGCTCCACCACGAACGGGTCCGCGGCGTCGGCCTTGTTCAGCACGATGATCTCCGGAACCTTCCGCGCGTCAACCTCGCTGAAGACGCTCCGGACAGCGGCGATCTGGCCCTCCGGGTCCGGGTGCGATACGTCCACGACGTGCAGGATCAGGTCCGAGTCGGCCACTTCTTCCAGGGTGGAGCGGAATGCCTCCACGAGCTGGGTGGGCAGGGAACGGACAAATCCCACGGTGTCCGCCAGGGTGTATCCGAGCCCGTCGGCGGTTTCGGCCTTGCGGACGGTGGGGTCCAGGGTGGCGAACAGGGCGTTTTCCACCAGCACTCCGGCGTCGGTCAGCCGGTTCAGCAGCGAGGACTTCCCGGCGTTGGTGTACCCGGCGATCGCCACTGACGGCACGGCATTACGACGGCGGTTGGCCCGCTTCGTTTCCCGGGCCGGCTTCATGGCGGCGATTTCACGCCGCAACTTGGCCATCCGGGTGCGGATCCGGCGGCGGTCCAGTTCGATCTTGGTTTCACCGGGACCACGCGAGCCCATGCCGGCACCGGCGCCACCCACCTGGCCACCGGCCTGGCGGGACATCGACTCGCCCCAGCCGCGCAGGCGCGGGAGCAGGTATTCCAGCTGGGCCAGTTCCACCTGCGCCTTGCCTTCACGGCTCTTCGCGTGCTGCGCGAAGATGTCCAGGATCAGCGCCGTGCGGTCAATGACCTTGACCTTGACGATGTCTTCCAGGCCACGCCGCTGGGACGGGGCCAATTCGGCGTCGACAACGACCGTGTCGGCGCCGGTGGACATCACGATGGCCTTCAGTTCCTGCGCTTTACCGGAGCCGAGGAAGGTTCCGGGATCGGGCTTGGCCCGCCGCTGGACGAGCCCGTCGAGGACCTCCGACCCGGCGGTCTCAGCGAGGGCCGCAAGTTCACGCAGGGAGTTCTCGGCGTCCGCGAGGGTACCTTCGGTCCAGAGGCCGGCGAGTACAACGCGCTCAAGGCGCAACTGCCGGTATTCGACCTCGGTGACATCCTCGAGTTCGGTGGACAGGCCCGCCTTTCGGCGCAGCGCGTGGCGTTCCTCGAGATCCTGCTGGTCGCCGTCGAAGCTGGTGTACGCCTCGTCCAGGCGGGAGATGGCCTGTGCTTTGCCGAGCGCCGACTTCAGGCCACTGACACTCGCACCGCCTGCTTCGCTGGCGGCGGCTCCGGAGCCACGGCCTGCACCAGGGGCGGGGGTGTCCTTGGAAAGGATCCGGTCGATAACAGCCTGAATCTCCTCAGGACTCATGTCCTGGGCTGCTGAATCGGGTCCGGTGTTGGGGTGGCTGGTCATGGTCTCCTTTAAGGGTTCGGCACTTTCAGAATAGTGCTGATTGTTGCTCTGTGGGGCGGTATTCGCGCTGGGCTGACGGCGAGGGGTCATACGGGCCTCCTGGAATGCCCGCGGCAATGGTGCCGGCGGGCAGGGCTGGCTCCGTGTGGAGCGGTGGCTGGGTTGGGAAATGGGCGGCACAAATGCGCCTGGCTTCGGGGAGCGGCTGTGGGGAACGGCTGCGGGAAATACAGTTTTGTGAACACAGCGAGGTAGTTGCCGTCCGCTGGGCGGCCCCGTAACGGGCCAAGGAGGTCAGCGGGCCACAGGAGCACAGTGTCAGCGAAACACGGCGTCTGGGACAGCGGCTGGATTCCAAGTGGTTCGGGCACCGGCGGTGAGAAAGCTCACCCTTGCGTTGGCGCACTCAGCGGAAGGCAATTACCTGCGTCGCTCCGGAGACGGGCTAAGGCCCGTGCCGGCTACTTGGAGATCAAGATCATGTTTTTAGCCTAGCAGACGCCGTCGCTCCCCTTCGGTTTCCCATTCGGGCGGGCCGCCAACTAATCTGGCCCATTATGGAGTCTGCACACTATTTCAGCGCCCAGCCGGCCGGGCCTTTCACCCGCAAGCCGCTCACCGTGGAGCTTGCCGGTGAAACGCGCCGGCTGCAGACCTCCTCAGGGATCTTCAGCCCGGACGGGATCGACAAGGGGACAGCAGTGCTGCTCGCCGACGCCCCGGCTCCGGCGCCGCAGGGCAATCTGCTGGATATCGGCTGTGGCTGGGGACCGATCGCCCTCACCATGGCCCTGCGCGCACCGCACGCGCACGTCTATGCAGTGGATGTAAACGAACGCTGCGTGACCCTGACCAACGAAAACGCCGCGCTGTTGGGGTTGAGCAACGTCACCGCCAGCACGCCGGACGCCGTGGACCCCGAGGTGCGCTTCGCCACCATCTGGTCCAACCCGCCGATCCGGATCGGCAAGGATGAGCTTCATGCCCTCCTGCGCCTGTGGATTCCCAGGCTGGCTCCGGGTGGATCGGCCTGGCTGGTGGTACAGAAGAACCTCGGCTCGGACTCTTTGCAGCGCTGGCTGGCGGCCGAGCTCGATCCCAGCTTCAGCGTGACCCGGGAGAGCACCTCCAAGTCGTTCCGGATCCTCCGGGTCAGGAAAGCGTCCCACTAGCGACGATCACGGCCGGGCCGCTGAGTTCGACGTGTTCGTGCCCTTCCGGGCCGACGAAGAACTTCACCCCGACGACGCCGCCGGGAACGTGGACGTTCCACGTGTCCGGTGCGCCCTGGCCGGCCCAGTGACGGATGGCGACGGCGGCGGCGCAGGCGCCGGTGCCGCATGACTGGGTCTCCCCCACTCCGCGCTCGTGGACCCGCATGGTGATGGTGCCGGTGCCCTCGTGGACCAGGGGTTCGGACGGCACCACGAATTCGACGTTGGTGCCGTGCGGCGGCGTCGGGTCCACCCGGGGGGCGGTGAACAGTTGTGTGGCCTCGAGTTCGGCGGTTTCGGCCAAGGCCACCACGGTGTGGGGGTTGCCCATGCTGACCGAAAGGGCGGGGCGTGCGACTTCGAGCCCGTCGGCGCTGACCAGCGAATCCATGGCCCGTGCGGTCGCCTCACCGGGGAAAATGAACTCCCAGGGACCCATGTCCACGGCGTAGCCAGCGGCTGTCCGGACGATCGTCTTCGCGCCGCCCCGGGTTCCGATGACGAGGGACTCGCCGGCGGGAAGGTCCACGAGGCCTTCGGCGATGAGGAAGTGCACAAAAACGCGGACGCCGTTGCCGCACATCTCAGAGAGCGAGCCGTCGCCGTTGCGGTAGTCCATGAACCACTCGGCGTCCGGGTGCGAGGTCAGCAATTCCTGTCCCTCGGCCAGGAGCCGCGAAGGGACGGCACGGATCAGGCCGTCGCCGCCGATGCCGCGGTGCCGGTCGCAGAGCGCCGCGACGTGCTCGGGGCCAAGCGACAGTGCCCCGTTGGGGTCAGCGATCAGGACAAAGTCGTTGCCCGTTCCGTGGCCTTTTGAAAACTTCAGTCCGCTCAGGGCTGCGGCATCGCCGGCAGTACGGTCAGCGGCCACGACTTGGGATTCGTCCATGCTCCAAGGTTACAGTTCCGCCCTCCCAGCCCCGGCACCCTGACCGGGACGCTACGCCGACGGCGGAACAGGCGCGGCGGCCCGACGTGCGGCCCAGCGTCGTTCAACATTCAACACTGCGCCGTTCAACACAGCGTTCTTCAGCACAGCGTTCTTCGACACAGCGTTCTTCGAAACAGCGTTCTTCAACACAGCGCGGCGGCGTCTGCCACCAGATCGGGATCCTGCCAGCCCAGCCAGGTCACGCGGGGATCGGCACGGAACCAGGTCAGCTGGCGGCGCGCGAACTGCCGGGTGGCGATGATGGTTTCGTCCGCGGCCTGCTCCACGCTGGAGGCACCGTCGAGCACCCGGAGGAACTGGGCATAGCCGAGGGCCCGGGGCGCGGTCCTGCCGTTGCGGAGCCCCGCGGCGTCCAGTCGCCGCACTTCTTCCAGGAGCCCCCGGTCCACCATGGCGTGGACCCGGTGCGCGAGCCGCTCCCGGAGCAGTTCCCGGTCCACGTCGAGTCCGATCTGGACGGCGGGCTGGAAATACTCCCGGGCGGGCATGAAGGAACTGAACGGTCGCCCGGTGAGTTCGAAGACTTCCAGGGCGCGGATGACCCGTCTGGCGTCGCCGAGCCGGCCGGCCGACACTGGGTCCACTGCTTCCAGGCGTTCCCGCAGCGGCCCGGGTCCCGTCGTGGCCAGTTCCGCCTCGAGCCGGTGGCGGATGTCCGGATCCGTGCCGGGGAATTCCAGGACGTCGAGGGCGGCCCGGACGTAGAGCCCGGAACCGCCGGCCAGGATGGCCCGTTTCCCCCGGCCGTGGATGTCCGCGATCAATTCGCGGGCCTGCTGCTGGAAGTCCGAGACGCTCGCTTCCTCGGTCACGTCCAGAATGTCCAGGAGGTGATGGGGCACGCCCCGGCGTTCGGCGTCGGTGATCTTGGCGGTGCCGATGTCCATGCCGCGGTAGAACTGCATGGAATCGGCGTTGATGACCTCCCCGTCGAGCTCGAGGGCGAGCGAGACGGCCAGGTCTGACTTGCCGGACCCCGTGGGCCCGACGACGGCGATCACCGGCGGCGCGGCCGGCACGTTGGCTTGGGCGGTGTCCTCCAGGACGGCGGCCGGGGCTGCGGCCCGTGCGGTTCCCTGCTGGCCCGGCACGGCGCTAACGGCCGCGGACCGGGAGGCTGGGCATGCCCAGCGACACGCCGGACCTGCCCGAGGAGCCGGTTTGGCCCGCCGGGCCGGCAGGGGCGCCGCAGGAGTCCGCCTGGGAACGGTCCCAGGCGTCACCGGCACGGGACCGGCGGAGGCTGTAGTCCGCTGCCGAGGCGGGGTCGGAGATGAGGTGGAACGCTGCCGCTTCCGTGATGGTGACGGTCACCAGATCGCCGGGCCGTGGCACTTCGGCGCCAGCGGGCACGGAAAAGTGCACCAGCCGCTGGTCCGGGGAACGGCCGGAGAGGCGGTGGGTTTCCTCGGCTTTGCGGCCCGACTGGGCTGTCACCATGACCTCGACGCGGCGGCCGAGCTGACGGGCGTTTTCCTCTGCCGCAATCCGGTCCTGCAGGGCCGTGAGGCGCTCAAAGCGTTCCTGGACCACGGCCTTGGGCAGCTGGTCGGGCAGGTCCGCGGCGGGGGTGCCGGGGCGCTTGGAGTACTGGAAGGTGAAGGCGGTGGCGAACCGGGACTTCTCCACGACGTCGAGCGTGGCCTGGAAGTCCTCCTCGGTCTCGCCGGGGAATCCGACGATGATGTCGGTGGAGATGGCGGCGTGGGGGATCTTCTCGCGGACCTTGTCCAGGATGCCGAGGAACTTGGTGGAGCGGTAGGACCGCTTCATGTCCTTGAGGACCTTGTCCGAGCCGGACTGCAGGGGCATGTGCAGCTGAGGCATGACGTTGTGCGTTTCCGCCATGGCGTCGATGACGTCGTCGGTGAAAGCCGCGGGATGGGGGCTGGTGAAGCGGACGCGCTCCAGACCCGGGATTTCCCCGCACGCGCGCAGGAGCTTCGAGAATGCCTGGCGGTCGCCGAATTCGACGCCATAGGAATTCACGTTCTGTCCCAGCAGGGTCACCTCGATGGCGCCGTCGTCCACGAGAGCCTGGATTTCGGCCAGGATCTCCCCCGGGCGGCGGTCCTTTTCCTTGCCGCGCAGGGCGGGGACGATGCAGAACGTGCACGTGTTGTTGCATCCAACCGAAATGGACACCCAGCCCGAATAGACGGAGTCCCGCTTGGTCGGGAGGGTCGAGGGGAAAACGTCCAGCGATTCGAGGATCTCCAGCTGGGCCTCGTTGTTGTGCCGCGCCCGGTCCAGCAACGCCGGCAGCGCACCGACGTTGTGGGTGCCGAACACGGCGTCCACCCACGGCGCCTTCTTGAGGATGGTCTCCCGGTCCTTCTGCGCGAGGCATCCGCCGACGGCGATCTGCATCCCGGGGTTGGCTGCCTTGACCGGGGCGAGGATGCCGAGGTTTCCGTAGAGCTTGTTATCGGCGTTCTCCCGGACCGCGCAGGTGTTGAAGACCACGACGTCGGCCAGTTCACCGGCGGACGGAACGTACCCTGCGGCCTCCAGCATTCCGGCCATCCGCTCGGAATCGTGCACGTTCATTTGGCAGCCGAACGTGCGCACCTGGTAGGTGCGGGGCTGTGCCGAACCGGAATGGTCCTCTGCGGCAGCTGCGTCGGCACTGGATGTCGCAGGCGCTGCTGGAGAAGGTGTATCGGCCGCCGGGGAGGGAATCGTAAAACTCACCTGTTAAGGGTAACGGGTCGGCACGGGCTTGCGCTGACTCCGGATCGGCGGCCTTTAGTCCCCGGCCCCGTCGCGGCTGGCGACGGAATCCAGAACCTCTCCCACAATCCGGAAGGCTAGCGCGGGCTGGTATCCCTTGCGGGCCAGCATGGAGGCGAGGCGGCGGGTGATCTTGTCGCGCTCCGCACGGTCCTCGCCGCCGGTGAATCCCCGCAGCTTGCGCTCCACGAGTTCACGGGCGGCTGCCTCTTCGTCGGCGTCGCTGAGTTGGTCCAGCGCCCCGGCAGCGGTCTCCGGGTCGATGCCCTTGTCCGCAAGTTCGCGCCGCAGTGCCCCCTTGGCGAGTTTGCGCGTTTGGGACCTGCTGCGGACCCACATGTCGGCAAACTCCGCGTCGTCGACCAGGCGCACTTCCTCGAAGCGGTCCAGTACGGCCTCTGCGACGTCCTCTGGAACGTTGCGCTCAGCCAGCTTGCGCGAGAGCTGCAGCCGGCTCTTGGGTGAATTCGTCAGCTGCCGCAGCACGATGGCGCGTGCCACCGCCGCGGGGTCTGCGTCCCGGTCCTGCTCGGCAGGCGTACCCGCGCCCGGCGCGCCATCTACGGGCTGGTCGCGGCCGCCAAAGCCAGGGGCAGAATTCCGTGATGGGAATCCTGCCCCTCTGCGTCGCCGGCCGTTAGAAGCCGTCAACGGCCTTCAGCTTCGGTGATTCTTCGCCCTCGGCCGGGGCCTTCACGCCGACGCCGAGCTTTTCCTTGATCAGGCGCTCGAGTTCGGCCGCCAGCTCCGGGTTGTCGCGCAGGAAGCGGCGCGAGTTCTCCATGCCCTGGCCCAGCTGATCACCGTCGTAGGTGAACCAGGAGCCCGACTTCTTGATCAGGCCGTGCTCGACACCCATGTCGATGATGCCGCCCTCACGGGAAATGCCCTGGCCGTAGATGATGTCGAATTCGGCGATCTTGAAGGGCGGGGCCATCTTGTTCTTGACGATCTTGGCCTTGGTCCGGTTGCCGACGGAGTCCGCGCCCTCCTTGAGGGTCTGGATGCGGCGGACGTCGATGCGGACCGAGGCGTAGAACTTCAGCGCCTTACCGCCGGTGGTGGTTTCGGGCGAGCCGAAGAACACGCCAATCTTCTCGCGCAGCTGGTTGATGAAGATGGCCGTGGTCTTGGTCTGGCTCAGGCGGCCGGTGATCTTACGCAGCGCCTGGCTCATGAGCCGGGCCTGCAGGCCAACGTGGCTGTCGCCCATGTCGCCTTCGATTTCCGCGCGCGGAACCAGGGCGGCCACGGAGTCGATGACGATGACGTCGAGGGAGCCGGAACCGATGAGCATGTCCATGATTTCCAGGGCCTGCTCGCCGGTGTCCGGCTGGGAGACGAGCAGGGCGTCGGTGTCGACGCCGAGCTTCGCGGCGTATTCGGGGTCCAGGGCGTGTTCGGCGTCAATGAACGCCGCAATGCCGCCGTTGCGCTGTGCGTTGGCGACGGCGTGAAGCGCCACCGTGGTCTTACCGGACGATTCCGGCCCGTAGATTTCGACGATGCGGCCGCGGGGCAGGCCGCCAATTCCCAGGGCGACGTCCAGCGCGATGGAGCCGGTCGGAATGACCTCGATGGGCGCACGGACTTCGTCGCCGAGGCGCATGACCGAGCCTTTGCCGAACTGCTTGTCAATCTGGGCAAGCGCTGCGTCGAGCGCCTTCTGGCGATCCGGGGCTGCGGCCATGGTTCACACCTCTAATACTTTCTCGCTGTGGAGTGGCCTTGAAGGCCCTTCGTCTGTCATCACTGACGCTACTGGCACCCTCCGACAAAGTTGTCGACGAGCCCACGTATGTGGAAAACGCGTGAGTGAAACGCTCTGAAAAAAGCATATCCCCATCCGAACAGATATTCGAACAAGTGTGCGGCGTGTCAGGCGTTAGCCATGCCGGCGGCGTGTCGGGGCGTCAGCGGGGTCCGGCGTTGTCGCGGGGTTTGACGTCCCGGCCGAGGCGGCGCTCCTGCGGGACGTCTTGGACGTCGCACATGGCAAGCCAGACCTGGCGGGGCGGGACGCCGGCGCTGAGCGCCTGGTCCGCTGTGCGTCCCCCGACGCCGGCCAGGACCAGCGAGCTGCTCAGGACGTGGGAGTAGCCCGCGCCGAACTCGTCGTCCATTAGCCGCCAAAAGTCACTGATTCGCACGAGTAAAGTCTCTCACGGCGCGGGACTCTAGAATGGTTGCCATGAGCAACCCAACTGAGGCCGCGGGAGATTCGCATCCCGGAAACGCCGGCACGGACGCCGCCCTGGACGCCGTCGAGAACCAGCTGAGCCTGCTCTGGCGCCGGGGCCGGTCGA
This sequence comes from Arthrobacter sp. NPDC058130, assembly GCF_042884475.1. Lineage (NCBI taxonomy): Bacteria > Bacillati > Actinomycetota > Actinomycetes > Micrococcales > Micrococcaceae > Arthrobacter > Arthrobacter sp. NPDC058130. The sequence goes on along the minus strand of NZ_JBHVTV010000009.1, from coordinate 151,738 downwards.
TTTCCCATCAGCTCTCGCGCCAGGTCCACCCGGACATGGAGCCGGCCGCCTACGGGCTGCTCAGCGTGATCCGCAAGCAGGGCCCCATCAGGCTGACCGACCTCGCATCGTGCATCGGCGTCGGCAAGCCTTCGGTGAGCCGGCAGATCGCCTTCCTCGAGGGTCTCGGCCTGGTATCGAAGGAGGCGGACCCGTTGGACGGGCGTGCGCAGGCCATCCGCCTGACGCCCGAAGGCGAGGAACGGATGCACCAGGTCCAGGACGCCAGGCGCGAGGTGTTTCGGGAACGCCTTGCAGAATGGCCTGCCGAGGACCTGCAGGCTCTCGCCATGTACATGGCGAAGCTCAATGCCACCTACGAACGCGATGGCTTCCCCCGGGACGAGCCCGCCTGACCTGCCCACCCCGGAACCACGCCGGGGACACGGCAAAGGACCCCCGGCCTGGGCCGGAGGTCCTTATTCTTACGTCTTAGGTGGGGTGGCGGCTAGCGTGCTCCGGAAAGGAGGCCCTTCGCCAGCTCGTCGTTGAGGTCGGAGTTGAGCTCTCGGTCGAGGTCGCGGCCATAGCGCTGCGCGAACTCCTGCGGAACGGTGTCCGGAACGGCGACACCTTCAGCGACCGCAACGCGGTCGCTGACTTCGCGGAGCATGCTCGAAAGCGGAACATCGAGGGCCGAGCAGATCGAGGACAGCAACTCCGAGGAGGCTTCCTTCTGGCCGCGTTCCACTTCACTCAGGTAGCCCAGGGAAACACGGGCACTGTGCGAGACTTCGCGGAGCGTACGGCCTTGGCGCTGGCGGACATCGCGCAGGACATCACCGATTTCGTGACGAAGTACAACCATCTTGCGCTCCTTCTGTTCGCTCTTTGCCTGATCGGCGAGGCCCACATCCTTCCAGCGGACAACGCCGTTTACGGATACGGGCTGCTTTACCATCTGTATCGCCTTGCTCCTCGTACTGTCGAGTCCGCCGGTGGGGGCGGACTCTGCTGATGATTTCATCCTAGGCGCCTCCCTTATTTGGAAGCGACACAATGTAACAACTATTCGGAATCAACTTTTGTTCCCGGCAACTTTACGCCGGGTAGCCTCCGGAAGATAGAGCTTCCAGCAGACGCTCCAGGGCCGCACCGCACGCGAGGGCCCGGATCTCGGCGCGGCTCCCCTCAAACGAATAGGGGTACGACGTCGATCCTCCCGCCGTGGCGACGCCGACAAAGACCGTGCCGACGGCTTTGCCGTCGTGCGGTTCGGGCCCGGCCACGCCCGTGGTGGACACACCGATGTCGGCCCGGCAGATGCGGCGCGCACCGTCGGCCATGGCCGCGGCAACTTGCCCGTCCACGGAGCCGACGGCGTCGAGCAGTTCGCCGGGGACGCCCAGGACATCGGATTTGACCGCGTTGGAGTAGGACACCACGCCGCCCTGCAGCATCCCGGAGGCGCCGGGGGTGTCGGCCAGCACGGCCGCGACCATGCCGGCGGTGAGGGATTCGGCGGTGGCGGCCGTCATTCCGCGGTCGATGGCGCCGGTGACGGCCTGCTCCGCCAGACGGTGCAGGTTGGGGTGCAGATTGGGGTGCAGGTTGGGGTTCACCTGGGCGTTCGGATGGTTCATGGTTTGTTCTCCCCGACCCGTTCTTTCGCTGCCCTGATGCCGGAGGCCCGCAGCTTGAGGGCCTCGATAACGTATTCGCCGCCTGTCCACAGTGTGATGGCCAGGGCCGCCATCATCACGACGAACGCCACCACGCCCAGCCACGGCGCCAGTGAGGCCAGCGGAAGGACATAGAGGAAGATGGCCACCGTCTGCACCACCGTTTTGAGCTTGCCGCCGCGCGAGGCCGGGATGACGCCGTAGCGGATCACGAAGAAGCGCAGCGCGGTGATGCCCCACTCCCGAACCAGGATCAGGATGGTGACCCACCACGGGAGTTCCCCGAGCAGAGAGAGCATGACCAGGGCGGAGCCGATCAGGAGCTTGTCCGCGATCGGATCGGCAATCTTGCCAAAGTCGGTGACGAGGCCGCGGGAGCGGGCGATGTCGCCGTCGAGCTTGTCCGTGTAGATAGCGACCGCGAAAACGAGGGCGGCAGCCCAGCGCCAGACGCCGTTCTGGGCCTGCAGTCCCGGCGCGTCCAGGATGAGGAACCAGACGAAGAATGGCACCAGCACTATCCGCAGCATCGTCAGGACGTTCGGCAGGTTCCAGATTCGCGAGGCGGACCCGGCGTTGGCTTCGGCGCTATTCACCTTTCTAGGCTACCGTCTTCCCAGGCTAGCGTCCGGTGAGTGACCAGGCGTCCTCCGAACCGTCCTCGTCGGAGCCGCCGTCGGCGCCGTCGTGATAGTCAATCGCCTGGGTGCGGTTCTCCAGGTCAGCCGCCACGAGGTCCTCCGCGTAACCGCCCTGAGCGATGTTCGCGTTGGCGTTATCGCTCAGGGCCGCCGTCTGGGAGTCCGCGGAGGCAGGCGCGTCGAGCCCCTTCATCGCGGCCAGCACGGCGGCGAGGTCGTCCGGCTTGACCAGCACGTCGCGCGCCTTGGATCCTTCGGAGGGGCCCACCACTCCCCTGGACTCGAGGAGGTCCATGAGGCGGCCGGCCTTGGCGAAGCCGACACGGAGCTTGCGCTGCAGCATCGAGGTGGAGCCGAACTGCGTGGTGACCACGAGCTCGGTGGCCTGCAGCAGCACCTCGAGGTCGTCCCCGATGTCGTCGTCGATCTGCTTCTTCTGCGCCTCGGGCGCGACGTCGTCACGGTAGACGGCCTTGAGCTGGCCCTTGACGTGCTCAACCACCTTGTGGATCTCGGACTCGGTGACCCAGGCGCCCTGGACGCGCATCGCCTTGGAGGCGCCCATCGGCAGGAACAGGGCATCGCCCTGGCCGATGAGTTTTTCGGCGCCCGGCTGGTCCAGGACCACGCGGGAGTCGGTGACGGAGGACGTGGCGAAGGCCATGCGGGAGGGCACGTTTGCCTTGATCAGGCCGGTCACAACGTCGACCGACGGGCGCTGGGTCGCGAGGACCAGGTGGATACCGGCCGCACGGGCCAGCTGGGTGATGCGGACAATCGAGTCTTCGACGTCGCGCGGGGCCACCATCATGAGGTCGGCAAGTTCGTCCACGATCACCAGCAGGTACGGGTAGGGCTTGATGACGCGCTTGGAGTCGACCGGCGGGTGGACCTTGCCGGCCCGGACGGCCTTGTTGAAGTCATCGATGTGCTTGAAGCCGTAATTGGCGAGGTCGTCGTAGCGGGCGTCCATCTCTCGGACCACCCACTGCAGGGCCTCGGCTGCCTTCTTGGGGTTGGTGATGATCGGCGTGATGAGGTGCGGGACCCCCTCGTAGGCCGTGAGTTCCACGCGCTTGGGGTCCACCATGACCATGCGGACCTCGTCCGGGGTGGCCCGCATCAGGATCGAGGTGATCATCGAGTTCACGAACGAGGACTTGCCCGCTCCGGTGGCACCGGCCACCAGCAAGTGCGGCATCTTGGCGAGGTTGGCCACGACGTAGCCGCCCTCGACGTCCTTGCCGACCCCCATGACCATGGGGTGGTCGGTGCGGCGGGCGTTCTGGCTGCGCAGCACGTCGCCCAGGGACACGGTCTCGCGGTCCGTGTTGGGGATCTCGATGCCGATGGCGGACTTGCCCGGGATGGGGCTCAGGATCCGCACGTCGGAACTGGCGACGGCGTAGGAGATGTTCTTGGACAAGGCGGTGACGCGTTCCACCTTGGTGCCCGGGGACAGCTCGATTTCATACCGGGTCACGGTGGGGCCGCGGCTGAAGCCGGTGACCTGCGCCTCCACGTTGAACTGGTTGAGGGTCTCGGTGAGCGAGGCGACAATCGCGTCGTTGGCCTCGGTGCGTTCCTTGGGGATGGACCCGGGGGTCAACACGTCCGACGCCGGCAGCGTGTAGGTGACGTCGCCGGCCAGGGAGAGCTGTTCGGTGCGCTGCGGAATCGGGGTGGGCAGGGGTGCCGGCGCGACCGGGTTCGCCGGAACAGCCGCGGCCGCCGCAGCGGCATTGACCGAACCGGCGGCCACTATCCCGGGGGTGACCAGCGGAATGGCTTCGGTGGCGCCCTCGCCAACGGACCCCGCTGCACCGGCGGCGGATGCTGCCGCGCCCAGGCCCTGGGCGGCCTTGATCTTTTCGACGGCGATCTCTGCCTGGGTGGGGCGTCGAACGCCGGGGGCGACATCGGGCTGGCCGGACGGCGCCTTGCCGCCCTTCGTACCCTTGGCGGGCGGCGCGTCGCCTGCTTCCTCATCCTCGATGAGCGCCCGCTCGAACGCTTCGTCACCGACGTAGCCTTCCAGGCCGGACTCGTCCTCCTGGTCCTTGCCGAAGAGGCGCTTGCGCCTCTTCTTGGGGGCGGCCGGGGCGTCGTTCTCGTACAGGTAGCTGCGGTCGTGGCGGTCGTCGGCGTCCTCATCCTGCAGGTCGATGCCCATCAGGTGTTCGTATGCGTCCCGCAGCCGGCCCGGGATGGCGCCGAAAGGTGTCGCGGTGACGATCAGCAGCGAGGTGAAGGCCAGCAGGCCGTACACCGCCACGGGGACGGCGGGGTGCAGGGCCGCCAGCGGGGCGGCGGCGAGGTAGCCGAGCATGCCGCCGGCCCTGCGGAGGCCGTCGAAGCCGTCGGCTACCGTCGGCTGGCCGCCGATGATGTGGGCCAGGCCGGTCCCGGCGAAGGTCATGATGAGGAAGCCGATGCCGATCCGGTTGTTGCCGCGACCGTCGTCGGGTTGGCGGAACAGGCGGAAGGCGCACACGAACAGCATCAGGGGCAGGAGCAGGGCCATCCAGCCAAACGTGCCGTTGACGATCGCGAAGATGAGGTCCGGGAGCCAGCCCTGGAACCCCCACCACGCGAAGGTGGCGACGAAGACGGCCAAGGCCAGGTTGAACAGGGCGGCGCCGTCGCGGCGGTCCTCCGGTGCGAGGTCGCTGACGTCGTGGCCGACCCGCCGGATGCCGGCGCCGATGACGTGGCCGATGCCCAGCCAGGCGCCGGCCAGCACGCGCACCGCCCAGGGCTGGCGCGGCTCAACGGCGGCCAACTGCCGGGTCCGCGCCGTTGCTGTGGTCCTGCCTGCGGTGGCCCGCGGCCGGGCGGATTTGGATGCGGCGGGACTGGACCCCCGGCCGGGAGAACTGCCTGATTTGCCGCTTGAGTTTCCTCTAGGCGCGGAAGAAGTACGAGTCGCCATACCCGCCACGGTACCGGATGCCAACCAGAAAACCCCGAATTTCCGGGGCGGTCGGGATCATGTTGCCGCCCGCCCCAACGGGAAACGGCCTCCCCCGCCTACCGCAGCCCTGAGGCTGCGGCTGGCCGGGAAGGCCGTTCGCCAGGCATGCGCCCGGGACGTGTGCGGGCTTACGCCCGGTGAACCAACTGAGGCTTACGCCCGGTGAACCAACTGAGGCTTACGCCTCAAGGACCACCTGAGGCTTACGCCCGGTGAACCACCTGAGGCTTACGCCTCAAGGACCACCGGGATGATCATGGGCTTGCGGCGCAGTTTGCGGTTGACCCACGTGCCCACGACGCGTCGGACGACCTGCTGGAGCTGGTGGGTTGTGTGGTCCGTGCGGTTCTGCACGGCTTCCTCGAGGGCCTCGTTGATCTTGGGGATGATCTCGTCAAAGACGGAATCATCTTCCGCCACGCCCCGGGCGTGGATCTCCGGTCCGGACACCACTTTGCCGGTGGCGCGGTGGATGACGGTGATGATCGAGATGAAGCCTTCGTCGCCGAGGGTCTGGCGGTCCTTGAGGTCAGCTTCCGTGACTTCGCCCACGCTGGAGCCGTCGACGTAGACGAACCCGACCTCGACCTGGCCGACGATGTCTGCCTGGTGGTCGCGCAGGTCGATCACGGTGCCGTTGTCCGCGAGCAGGATGCTTTCCTCGGGCACGCCGGATTCGAGGGCGATCTTGCCGTTGGCGATGAGGTGGCGGGTTTCGCCGTGCACGGGCATGGCGTTGAGCGGCTCAAGGATGTTGTAGCAGTAGAGCAGTTCGCCGGCGGCGGCGTGCCCGGAGACGTGCACCTTGGCGTTGCCCTTGTGGATGACGTCGGCGCCGAGCTTCAGCAGGCCGTTGATGATGCGGAAGACGGCGTTTTCGTTGCCCGGGATAAGGCTCGAGGCGAGGATGACGGTGTCGCCCTCGCCGACGACGACGCGGTGGTCGCCGTTGGCCATGCGGGACAGGGCCGCCATGGGCTCGCCCTGGGAACCGGTGGACATCAGGACCACGCGGTTGTCCGGCAGGTTGTCGATGTTCTTGATGTCGACCAGGATCCCGGCCGGCACCTCGAGGTAGCCCAGCTTCGCGGCGATGGCCATGTTCCGGACCATGGAGCGGCCGACGAAGGCGACCTTGCGGTTGTGGTTGGCGGCGGCGTCGAGGACCTGCTGGACGCGGTGCACGTGCGAGGAGAAGGAGGCGACGATGATGCGCTTGGAGGCCTGCCCGAACAGCCGGTCCAGGGTGGGGCCGATTTCCTTCTCGGCGGTGGTGAAGCCCGGGACGTCGGCGTTGGTCGAGTCCGACATAAACAGGTCCACCCCCTCTTCGCCCAGCTTGGCGAAGTGGCGGAGGTCGGTGATGCGGCCATCGAGCGGCAGCTGGTCCATCTTGAAGTCACCGGTGTGCAGAACGGTGCCGCCCGCGGTGCGCAGGAACACGGCGAGGGCGTCCGGGATGGAGTGGTTGACGGCGACGAATTCGCATTCGAAGGGGCCGTACTTCTCGACCTGGCCCTCGACGACGATCTTCGTGTTGGGCTTGATCCGGTGTTCCTGCAGCTTGGCCTCGATGAGGGCCAGGGTGAGCTGCGATCCGACAATGGGGATGTCGGCGCGCAGGCGCAGGAGGTAGGGGACGGCGCCGATGTGGTCTTCGTGACCGTGGGTCAGGACGACCGCGAGGATGTCCTGGAGACGGTTCTCGATGTAGGAGAAATCCGGCAGGATCAGGTCGACACCGGGCTGGGTCTCTTCGGGGAAGAGCACGCCGCAGTCAACGATGAGGAGTTTGCCGTCGATCTCGAAGACGGTCATGTTGCGACCGATTTCCCCAAGTCCGCCGAGCGGCACGATCCGCAGGGTGTTCTTCGGGAGGCGGGGCGGCGTGACAAGGCCGGGAAGGGCGGTTTGGGTCATAGTGCACTACTTTCCAGGCGGATGCCGGGCTGGTTCTTAACGATCAGGAGTGGCTCCGGATCAGGAAAAGACCATCCCCGCTTCCGCCAAATCCTCGCGGATGATTGCGATCTCGGCCTCGCCCGGCTCCACGAGGGGCAAACGGACAACCGAGTTGGGCAGGACTCCCTGCCACTTAAGAACCTGCTTGGCAGCGACAGCACCCTGAATGTGGGTCATCACTGCGCGGACCACGGGGTCCAGTTCGAAATGTATGGTGCGGGCGGTGGCAAAATCGCCTGCAAGTGCGGCATCGATCAGCGCGCGGAACTGCCGCGACGCGACGTGCGCGGAGACGCTGACCAGCCCGACGGCGCCGGCGGCCATCCACGGCAGGGTAAGGCCGTCATCGCCGGAGTAGACATCAAGATCGGTGTTTGCCAGGACGCGTGTGACGGCGGCGAAATCGGCCTTCGCGTCCTTCAGGGCGACGATCTTGGGGTGGTCGGCGAGCCGAATCATGGTCTCCGGCTCGATCGGCACACCGGCGCGGCCGGGGATGTCGTAGACCATGACGGGGAGGTCGGCGGCGTCTGTCACGGCCTCGACGTGCGCCTGGATGCCGGCCTGACTTGGCTTGTTGTAATACGGCGTGACGATCAGCTGGCCGTGGGCTCCCGCCTTGGCGGCGCGCTTGGCCATCTCGATCGAGTGCGAGGTGTGGTTGGTGCCGGTACCGGCAATCACTTTGGCGCGGTCGCCGACGGCCTCGACAATGACGCGGAAGAGCTTCTCTTTTTCGTCGTCTTCAAGCGTGGAGGTCTCGCCAGTGGTGCCGGAGATGACGAGGGCATCGTTGCCGTCGTCGACGAGCTTACTCGCCAGTTCCGCCGACTGCTTGTAGTCGACCTCACCGTCCGAGGTGAAAGGAGTGACCATGGCAGTCACGAGGGTCCCGAACGTGTAAGAGCGAATATCAGAGTCAGCCATATGAAAAACGTTACCTTGTCCGCGGCATGTTAGGACAATGGTGACGGTGTGACGAACGTCAAACTCGCCCGCCTACACGTCACTTTTCCGCCGTTCGTCTCCGACTCAGGGCCGCCGAAACCGTGCCAGGACAGTGTGCTGGAGGCTCGCCGTCAAGACCTCGGTGCCGGTGCCGGACGACTGCCGGAACGAAAGCCCGTCCGGGCCCCAGAACCCGCTCAGGCCGCAGGAGGGTCCGAGCGGCGTTACGCCGGCCAGGTTGGCCAGGACGGAAAACATCCGGTTGTCCATGGCGCGGGCGCCAAGATGCAGTCCCAGCCGGTTGTCTTCGCCGGCCGTGTAGAGAGCCGACACGGCATAGATGTCCGCACCGGCGCCCGCCGCCCATTCTGCGTGGCCGGGGCGGGCTGCGTCGAAGCAGATCGCCAAGGCGACCTTCCAGCCGTCAATCTCCAGGACCGCGGCATGGCGCCCGGCAACAAAGAGATCCTGCTCCGTACCGTGCAGGCGCGTCTTGAAGCTGGCCTCGATGACGCCCGTGGGGTGGACGGCGAGGGAGGCCAGCCGCGGCGTGCCATCCTCCTCCTTGAACGCCGCTCCGACCACGGCGGTGATTCCGGTGCGCCGGCAGATTTCCCGAATGCCGTCCAGCCGCGCGTCAGCAGCACTCACCCAGTCCTGCGGTCCTTCCAGCAGGTCCAGCCGGTATCCGGTCAGGGAGAGTTCGGGAAAGATGACCAGCCGGGCACCGTGCGACTCCGCGTCTTCCATCAGCCGGATGTGTTCGGCTACGTTGGCGGCAACGCCGCCATCCAGGGCTGCGTATTGGACGGCAGAGAGTGTCAGGTCGGTGATTGAGCCAGTGGTCACCCTGCCATCCTAGGCACCTCCTCTTCCGATGATCAGCAACGGCGCCCCAGTTCACACCGGCAACGCACGCCGGCCGGCCACGCCACCGACGAGCACCGGCACCTCGCGCCGCTACCTTGGGCCTGCGCCTCCGGTTGCGGCGGCAGCCCCGCCGGAGGGTGCCGCAGGAGCCGAGCAGTAGCGCCCGACGGCGGTTTCCCGCAGGCCCTCCGCCCACGCGGCAAGGCGTTGGGCCGCCCGCACGTAGTGGAACAACTCCGTTGGAGTGAGGGCATCCAGGTCTGTCTCGGCCAGCCGCCGCGCCAGTTCCGCTCCCGGCGGCTGCATGTCCAGAGCCGTGCCTTCGTTTCGCCACTGGACATCTTCTGCAGGCTCGCCGGCAACCAATCGGCGGAACAGGAAGTCCACCACGCCCGGGCTCATGGCCTTGAGGACTCCCGACCCGGCCTGGCCTGTTGCTGCTCGGCCTGTTGATTCCCGGCCTGAAGTACCCCGGCCTGTTGATTCTCGGCCTGAAGATTTCGGGTTCAGGAATGCGGGCTCTGAGGCGTTGTTCATGCGCCCACTTTATTCGAACATATATTCGAACACAAGGCTTTCCCGGGAACGAATTGGAGCTGCGGTCCGGCCGGACGTGAGACGATCAGACGATGGCCACGCGCGGAACAACCACTGCTTCCCGGACCGTCAGGGGCACGTCCTCCGGCGCCCGGCTGGTCGGCATTGACGCCGCACGCGGGCTGGCATTGCTGGCCATGATGGCCACCCACGTGCTGGCAACCTTTGAGTCGGACCCGCAACTCACGCCCACCTGGATCGGGCTCGCGTTTTCCGGGCGGGCAGCTGCCTTGTTCGCGGTGCTGGCCGGCGTGGGGCTCGCCTTATCGACCGGGAAGCAGCAACCGCTGCAGGGCCCCGAGCTGCGGGCGGCACGCCGCGGCATCGCCCTCAGGGCGCTCGTGATCGGCGCCGTCGGGCTCTCCCTGGGCGGCCTGGAAGTCAACATTGCCATTATCTTGGTCCACTACGCCGTCCTGTTCCTGTGCGTGCTGCCCTTCATCGGGCTCGGCGTGAAACGCCTGCTCGCATTCGCTGCCGCCTGGATCCTGTCCACCCCTGCCCTGGCGTACCTGCTGCGGCCCTGGCTGCTGTCCGCCGACCCGCCCCTGCGGCTGGGGCACAATCCGGGCTGGGAGGACCTGGCCACACCGGCACGACTGCTCGGCGACCTCTTCCTCACCGGCTATTACCCCGTCCTGCAGTGGGTCGCTTATCTCCTGGTGGGGCTGGCGATCGGCCGGCTGGCCCTGTCGAAAGCAGCCGTGCCGTTCCTGCTGGTGGCTGCCGGGACCGTGGTGGCCGTCAGTTCCAAGTGGCTGGGGATAGCCATGATGGAGGACTGGGGCGGCGGGCGCGCACTGGAGGCGCAGATCGGGGACCCCGCCTACCCGCTGGAGAGCCTGCTGCAGGTCAACCTTGCCGGCGTCGATCAGTCAGGCTCCGTGTGGTGGCTGGCCACCAGCGCACCGCACGCGGGCACCACGCTGGATCTGTTGCACACGTCGGGGGTGGCCGCCGCCGTGATCGGCGTGTGTCTCCTGCTGGGCAGGCTGGGCGAATGGGTGGAGCTTGACCTGTTGCTCCCGATCCGGGGAATCGGGGCCATGACGCTGAGCCTGTACACGGCCCATCTGTGCATCATGGCGGCCCTGCACAATCAGCCGCTGGCGCCCGGATGGACAGTGGATGGCGTGTACTGGGCGCAGGCGCTCGGCATGCTGCTGATCGGCGGAGTGTTCGCGGCCCTGGCCTGGCGCGGGCCACTGGAGTGGGTGACCCATGCAGCCAACCAGATCGGCCGCTACCAGCCGGCCCCAGTCCGCCAGGCGTCCCGCTTCCGCTAGGTCCGGGTTCCGCTACGGCTTCTGGACCCCAGCGCGGAACATCCGCACGGCGTCGCGCATTGAGGCGCGGGCCCTTTTGCGGTCTCCGGCGGCGTCGTAGGCACAGCTGAGCCGGAACCAGGAGCGCCAGTCCCCGGGGGCGGCTTCCGCTTCGGCACGGTACTTCTCAAATTCGAGGTCCGCGGCTTCTCGGATGATCCGGCCGGCGGGCGTGCGCGGCAGCGTGTCCTCCGGCAGGCCCCCCTCGGCTTCGAGGATCTTCGCCAACCGCTCGGTGCGGGCGCCAAACAGCAGCTCCCGGATCAGGGCCCAGGCTCCGATGACCGGCAGCACCAGGTAAGCGACGCCGATCGCCTTCGCCACGAGGCTGGGGTCTGTCATCAGGAGCACGGAACGCTGAAGGGACACCACCAGGTAGAACACGAGCAGCAGGGTGACGGCACCCACCCAGATCTTGGTGCGGTTTGCTTTCAGGGCAGTCAAAGCAGCGGACACGGGACTCAGATCCCCAGGTCCAGGTAGCCGTCGAGCCCCAGGGTGAGACCGGGGTGCGCGGTGACGTTTCGGATCCCGAGCAGCACCCCAGGCATGAATGAGGCCCGGTCGAAGGAGTCGTGGCGGAAGGTCAGCTGCTCCCCCGGCCCGCCCAGCAGGACTTCCTGGTGCGCGACGAGGCCGCGGAGCCGGACGCTGTGGACCCGGACGCCGTCGACGTCGCAACCCCGGGCACCCGCGAGCTCCGTGGTGGTGGCGTCCGGACTGGAGGGCACCCCGGCGGCGGTCCGCTCAGCCGAGATCAGCTGCGCCGTGCGCACGGCCGTGCCGGAGGGGGCGTCCACCTTGTCGGGGTGGTGCAGTTCAATGATTTCAACGGAGTCGAAGTACTTGGACGCCTTGGCGGCGAAGGCCGAGGCCAGGACCGAGCCGACGGCGAAATTCGGGGCGATGAGGACGCCGACGCCGGGCTTGCCGGCGAGGAGCTTCTCCAGCCCCGCGAGCCGGTCGGCATCCCAGCCTGTCGTGCCGACGACGGCGTGCATGCCGTGCTCAACGGCGAACCGGACGTTCGCCTCGGTGCTTTCGGGGACGGTCAGGTCCACCACGATCTGCGCGCCGGAGCTGACGAGCGTGTCCAGGGAGTCGTTGCGGCCAAGGGCTGCGACGAGCGTCAGGTCCGCGGCGGCGTCGATGGCTTTCACGGCTTCGGCGCCCATGCGCCCGCTGGCGCCCAGCACGGCGACTGAGAGTTGTTCGGTCATGCCATCAACCCTACCGCCGGCGCCGTTGCCTTCCTGAACCGGCGCCCGTGGGTTACAGGCCCTCCCGACTCCGGCGCTGGTCGACTCCAACAAAGCTGTCAGGCTGGATTGACGACCCTTCGTTGTCAATCTAAACTGACAGGCATGGAACCTGACGATCTGTCCGCGCACATTCATTCGCTTGACCCCGCGGTCGGTCTACGCGCGGTCGGCGCCCTTCATCGCCTGGCGGAACAGGTCGAGGCAGCGCAGGTAAGGGCAGCTCGAGAACAGGGGTGGACCTGGGAGCAGATCGGTGACGCCCTGGGCGTCTCACGGCAGTCCGTCCACGCAAAATACCGAGAGTGAGATCAACGATGTTTGAACGATTCGCCGACGACACCCGCAGGATTGTTGGCTTTGCAATGGAAGAGGCACGCTCCAGCGGCGACAAGCGGCTGGGTACGGATCATCTGCTCCTGGGCGCGCTTCACGATCCGGGTCCGGCTGGCATTCTTGGTGTCACGCTGGATGAGGCAAGGGCAGCGTCGGCGGCGCTGGACCAGACCGCACTCGCGTCAATCGGAATAGACGCCAAAGGATTTCAACGCGCCACCATGCCCAGCCGGGGGAAGAAGCCGCCCTTCAGCTCAGGGGCCCGGTCGGTAATGGAGGGCATGCTTCGCTACGCCATTGCCCAGAAGTCACGACAGATCACCACCGCGAATCTTCTGCTGTCCCTGCTGGACCGGGACGAACACGATCCGGCGGCTTCGCTCCTGAACGAGCTGGGGGTCGACCGCGCGGAGGTCCGGCGCAGGGTCCTTTCCTCCTGACCGCCTGCCACCGCGACCCACCGCGACCCACCGCGGGTCCCGGGGCGAACGAACGCTGCCGCGTGCCTACTCCCCGGCGCCGACCCATTCGACGGTGCCGTCTGTGAAGAACTGTTCCTTCCAGATCGGCACCTGGGCCTTGATCCGGTCCACGAGTTCGGCACACACCGCGAAGGCCTGGCCGCGGTGGGCTGCGGAGACGGCGCAGACCAGGGCCGGGTCGCCGATCTCCAGCATGCCGATCCTGTGGGCTGCCCAGATCCGCACCGGCTGCTGCTGCGGGTGTTCGCCGGAGCCGTCGGAGCCATTGGCGCCGACGTCGGACGCGGGCTCGCTGGCGGGGACCGCCGGGGCCGAGTGTTCCGCCACGAGCCCGGCGACGACGTCGGCCATCACCTGGTGCGCGGTCGGGTGGGCGCTGTAGCTGAGCCGGGAAACCTGTTTGCCGCCGTCGTGGTTGCGGACGACGCCGCTGAAGCTGACCACCGCTCCTGCGGTGTCCGACTCGACCGCCGCGATGGCCTGCTCCACGGAAATGGGCTCGGCGCTCAGCACGGCATGAACGATTTCAAATCCAGTGTCAGTGCCCATGGCTTCCTTCCAGCTGGTCGCAGAGGTGTCCAACAATGGGGTCCAGCACGCTCAGGCCATCCATCACGCCCTTTGGGGATCCGGGCAGGTTCACGATGAACGTTTGCCCGGCCGCGCCCGCGTGGCCCCGGCTGAGCATGGCCATCGGCGTCTTGGCCATGCCTGCCGTCCTGATGCCCTCCATGATGCCCGGGATTTCCCGGTCCAGCAGGGGCAGGGTCTGCTCAGGGGTAGCGTCCGTGGGGCTCAGGCCTGTCCCGCCGCTGGTGATGATGACGGCCGGCTGCTGGCTGAGCAGGGCACGGAGCGCGGCCCCCACGGGCGCGCCGTCCGGGACCACCATGGCCGGATAGGGTTCAAAGCCGTGTTCGGTCAGCCAATCCACGATGACCGGACCCGTGAGGTCCTCATAGACACCGGCGGCCGCCCGGGTGGAGGCGATCACGACGCCGGCCTTCCGCCCGGTGGCTTCGCCGTGGCGGTGCGGTTCGGGCATGTTCATAGGGTCCAGTCCCCGCTCTTGCCGCCGCTTTTGGCGAGCACCTTGATGTCAGTCAGAACCGCGTGTTTGTCCACGGCCTTGATCATGTCGTACACGCTCAGTGCCGCGACCGACGCCGCCGTCAGTGCCTCCATCTCGACCCCGGTGACACCGCGGGTCTTGACCGTGGCAAACACCGTCACGGAGTCGGCGTCGAGCTCAAAGTCGATGGTGACCTTGGCGATCGGCAGCGGGTGGCACAGCGGGATGAGGTCCGGCGTTTTCTTGGCCGCCATGATCCCGGCGATGCGGGCCACCGCCAGGGCGTCGCCCTTGGGCAGCTCGCCGCCGCCGAGGAGGGAAAGGACCTCGGCCGTGCTGCGGACGGTCGCGGTTGCCGTTGCTTCCCGGGTGGACTGCGCCTTGTTGGACACATCCACCATCTGGGCCGTGCCGTCGTGACGGAGGTGGGTCAGGCCAGGATTATTCGCCGGTGCGGCATCCGCGTCAGCGTTTTCTGCTTCATTCACAGGATCCATACTTCCACTTCATCGCCCGCGGAGAGCATCCCTGTCCCCTCGGGAACGTGGACCAACGCGTTGGAACGGGCCAGGGCATGGACCAGGTGCGAACCCGCGCCGCCCTCCAGCCGGACCGTGCCGTCGGGAGCCAGCGTGCCGCGCCTCACCTGGTGCTTGCCCGGCGGGGACGTCAGCGGCTCGGCGAGACGGGCGCGGACGGAGGGCCGGAGCGCCGGTGCGCCGATCAGCTCCGTGAGGACGGGGCGCAGGAACATTTCGAAGGACACGAGGCAGCTCACCGGATTGCCGGGGAACCCCAGCACAGGGACACCGTCGAAGCTGCCGATTCCCTGCGGGCCGCCGGGCTGCATCGCCACTGCGCCGAACTCGACGTCGTGTCCCGCCATTGCCTGCCGGACCACCTCGTAGGCGCCTTTGCTGACGCCGCCGGTTGTGACGATCAGGTCCACGGCTGGGCCATGGCGGCGCAGCAGATCGGCGAGCTCGTCCGGCTGGTCCGCGGAGACGCCGGTCCGGGTGACCTGGAGCCCGGCCTGGCGCATGGAGGACTCGAGCAGCGTGCTGTTGGAGTCAAAGATCTTGCCCGGTCCCAGCGGGCTGCCCGGTTCCACCACTTCGTCGCCGGTAGTGACCAGGAGAACCCGAAGGGACGGGCGGACCGGCACCTCCGTGTAGCCCATTGCCGCCAGCAGTCCAAGCTGGGCCGGCCCGAGGAAGGTCCCGGCGCCGAGTGCGAGCTCGCCGGAGCGGATGTCGCTGCCGGCGTCGCGCACAAATGTTCCGGCTGCCGCCGCCGGCAGCCGGACCGTGGCGGGCTCTCCGGGTGCGGGGAAGGAATCGGGCACTGCCTGTTCGATGGGAACGACGGCGTCGGCCCCGGCCGGCATCATCGCGCCAGTCATGATCGGGGCTGCCGTGCCGGCGGCAAGCTCCGCCGGTGAGGCACCGGCGGGGACGGGCGCGACGACGCGCAGTTCCGCGCCGCCGTCGGGCACGTCGGCGCTGCGGATCGCAAAGCCGTCCATCTGCGAGTTGGCAAAGGGGGGAAGATCCAGCGGCGCCACGATGTCGGCGGCCAGTCCCCGGCCCAGGGCATCGAGCAGCGGGAGCCGCTCCACCCGTGCCTCGGTGCGGAGCGGGGCCAGCAGGGCGCGCACCTTGTCCCGGTGTGCTTCCACGCTGACGTGCATTGTCTCGGTGCTGTGCATGCGTTTCCTGACCTTTGCTCGGCTCGCTAGGACTTCACGTCAACTCTAACCGTGTGGTAACCGGTGGCCCCGTTCGGCGCGACCGGCGCAGACTCCTCCACTTGTGGCACACCGTCCAGTGCGGTGGCCCGGACCTGGACCTCGTACCGGCCCGGCGTCAGCGGAAGCGCCAGCTTCCACTGGTACCACGTGTCCTTGGAGATGCCCGGGGCGAGCTCGGCCTGGCGCCAATCGCCACGGTTGACGCGCAATTCCACCTTGCCGATGCCCGTGTGCTGGGCCCACGCGACGCCGCCGAACACGACGGTGCCGGCCTGCACGCTTGCCCCGTCGCGCGGCACGTCAATGCGGGACGATGTCTTGATGGGCCCCCGTTCGCTCCAGCCGCGCGGCGTCCAGTAGGCGACGTCGTACGCGTAGCGGGTCACCTTCAGCTCGGTGACCCACTTCGTGGCCGAGACATAGCCGTACAGCCCGGGCACGATCATACGGACCGGGAACCCGTGCTCGAGCGGGAGCGGCTCGCCGTTCATTCCCACGACCAGCAGGGCGTCCCGGCCATCGGTGAGGGCCTCGAGCGGAGTGCCCGCCGTCCAGCCGTCCGTGCTGCGGGACAGCACCATGTCCGCCCCGGCTTTGGGGCCGGCCATGGCGAGAAGTTCGCGAACCGGCCAGCCGAGCCAGCGGGCATTGCCGATCAGGTCCCCGCCCACCTCGTTGGAGACGCAGGCAATGGTCACGTGGCGTTCTGTCATGGGTTTGGCCAGGAGGGTGGCAAAGTCGAGCTCGATCTCGCGTTCCACCAGGCCCGTGACCTTCAGCGTCCATGTATCCGGGTCCACCAGCGGGACGCGCAGGGCGGTGTCGATTCTGTAAAATTCCCTGTTCGGCGTCACGAGCGGGCTCAGGCCGGCCAGCCGGATCTCGGCACCGGCCGGTACGGGCGGCTCCGGAGCAGCGGGCGCCGGGAGGACCAGCTTGCTGCGCACGTCGCTGACGACGGCGGCCGCTCCCCGGAGGGTGGAGGCGAGCACGCCGGCGACGGCGGCAACCGCGGCGGTCCCGCCGAGGGCCACCAGGAAACGGCGCCGGGCAGGCCCGGTTTCATTAGCTGCGTCCTCCGCCGGGGGCGTGGGTGCCTGCGGCGTGGTTCCACGCCCCATACCCTCCTCGGCGGGCGCCGCCGGGGCTGTGGCCTCCGGTGGTTGCCACTCCAACAGCTTCCGGATGAGCCACCGCAGCAGCGCGATTCCCACGAGCGCCACGAGCACCGGGACTGGGATGGCGTTCGCGGTCAGGTCGGCCCGGCTCAACACAGCCACAAGGCCCACCGCACCAAACACCGCGATGAGAATCACCCCGGCGAAACGGCGCCGCACTTCAAGGACCCCGGACAGGGCCGCGAGGGCGGCGATGACCAGCGCCATCCCGCCCAGGAGTGCCAGTTTGTCAGCCGTGCCGAACACGGAGATAACCCATTCTTTGACGCCCGGCGGAACGGTATCGATCACGGCCCCGCCAACGGCGGTCACCGGGGAAACCGTGGGGCTCACCAGGCTGGCCGCGAGCTCACCGAGCACCACCGCGGTCCCCACAGCCACCAGCCCGGCCGCGGCGGCCCACAGGTCGCGCCGTCGCCCGGCCTGCCGTTGCCGGGCTTCCCATTGCTGGGGGCTCGGTTCGAGGGTTCGCAGTGCGGGGGCCATCGATTCCGGGTTCGCCGATTCCGGGGTCGCCGATTCGGGAGTACGGGGTTGCCCGGTCGCTGCCCCCTGCGCCTGCGATCCCGTCCGTGGCTGTTCGTTGCCAGCGAGTGTCTCGTCCATTTCATGTCCCTGCCCGTCAAACCCAACGCCGCTGTTCACTGTGTCCGTCCTGCCCGCATGTTTTCGTCCACCGGGCCACGCGAAATCCTGCCCGGCACTCCCCCGGTTGCCGGCACGTCGGAAGATTGTCCAGCTGCCAGGTGCTCAGCGGATCCCTGTTCGTCGGAGCTCTGCTCCGCTGACACCTGGCCGGGGAGCAACAGCGAGAACCTGCATCCGCCGTCGACGTTTTCCACTGTGACGGTGCCCTGATGGGCACTGACGATTCCGGCGACAATGCTCAGGCCCAGCCCGGCCCCGCTGTAGCGCATGGCGCCAGCAGGCTCATCCGGCCCGGGCACCCCAGATCTGTCCGGCCCAGTCCCGCCAACCCCAATCCCGCCGTCCGGGGCGGCCCAACGCCCGGCCCGCCTCCGGGCCGGGTCCTTCTGCCAGCCGGTCTCGAACACATGCGGGAGGTCCGCTTCCGGGATTCCGCCGCAGCCGTCGGTGACCGCGACGACCGCCCGGTCCCCTTCCCGGCCGACTTCCACCGTGACATGGGAGCCGGGTGCGCTGTGGACAATGGCGTTGAGCACCACATTCCGGATGGCGCGCCCCATCGAGGGACCATCTGCGAGGGCCAGGCTTTCCCGCCGCCCGCCGCCGTCGAGCGTAATGCCGTGCTGCTCCGCCAGCGCGGCGAGGTCGGCAATGGCGTCACTGGCGAGGTCGTACAGGTCCAGCGGCTCGGCCTTGAGCCGCATCGTTCCGGCATGGATTTTCGAGAGCTCCAGGAGGTCATTGACCATGCCGGCCATCAGGTCGGTCTGCGCGATGATCTTGCGGTAATAGCCGGGAACATCCGCCGCCATGCCGTCTTCCAGGGCCTCGGCCATGGCGCGCATGCTCGCCAGCGGAGTCCGGAGGTCGTGCGAAATCCAGCTGACGAGTTCGCGGCGGGCGTTCTCGACGGCGGCCTCCCGTTGCCGGGAGGCCTCCAGCATTCTGCTGCTGGATTCGAGCTCGGCGGCGAGGGCGGCAAGTTCGTGGCTCATCACCGTGGACTGGATGCCGGGGCTCTCGCCGCGGCCGATGCTCCGGGCGGCCTCGGCCAGTTCCTTGGCGTTGCGCGACACCCGCGATCCCAGCACCAGGGCGATGGCCACAGCCACCGCCGAGGCCACAGCCAGAATGTACCACATCACTTCGAGATCCCGGGCCGATATGAACATGGCGTTGAATGCGCTGACCATTCCGGCCGTCAGGACCGCCACTGCGGCAAGCACCACCACGCAGATCTGGACCGCGAAGGATGCCCTGCGCAGCGGTTTCAGGACCAGCAGTGACGCGGCCCCGATCACGGCTCCCCAGGCCACGGCCCAGCCGATGATGGTCAGCAGTTCAGAGGTCTGCACCGGCGGACCCTTCCTCGTCTCTGGGGTCGCTGGGGTTGCTGCCCCCGCTGGATTCGCTGGGGTCGCTGGGGCCGCTGGGGCCGCTGGGGTCCAGCCGGTAGCCCACTCCCCAGACCGTTTTCAGGACGGCGGGGCGGGTGGGGTCGTCCTCGATCTTCTCCCGCAGCCGGCGCACATGGACCGTGACCGTGGACAGGTCACCGTAGTCCCAGCCCCAGACGGCCTTCATCAGTTCTTCGCGGCTGAAGACCTGCCGGGGCCGGCGGAGCATGAAGGCCAGCAGATCGAACTCACGGGCCGTCAGGGCCAGCGGCCTGCCATTGCGTGAAACCGTGCGCGCGGCCGGGCTGAGGTCAAAGCCGCCCACCTCGACCGAGGGCTCCGGGCTGAATTCCGGGACGCTCCTGCGCAGGACCGAGCGGACCCGCAGGACCAGCTCGCGGGGCGAGAACGGCTTGGTGACGTAGTCGTCCGCACCGGCTTCAAGGCCCAGGATCCGGTCGTCCTCCGTTCCGAGAGCCGTCAGCATGATGACCGGGACGCTGCGCGTCGCCCGGAGCCGGCGGCAGACTTCCACGCCGTCCAGGCCCGGCAACATCCGGTCCAGGAGCACCAGGTCCGGCTGGCGTTCGGCTGCGAGGCGCAGGGCCGTGAAGCCGTCGGCGGCGAGGTCCACCTGGAAGCCCGCCTGGACGAGGTAGTCGCGGACCACTCCGGCGATGGTCGGCTCGTCCTCGACGAGCAGGATGCGCCGGTGATCCGTTGCGTCCGGGGCCGGCTGGGTCTTGTTCACAATTCCAGCATAGGTTCGCGGTCCCGCCGCGGGCAGGCCTCCGAACCCCCGTGGGACATCCGTCCCAAATACGTAATATCCCCGCCGTCATGCGGCTGTGAAGTCGGCGGTGACGTGGCGTAGCCTGACACTATGACAGTTCAACTGGGTATGCCCCAGCCCCGCACGGCAGGCAGTCCCGGAACGGGCGAAGCTGCGGCGGCCGCACTGTCCGGGCGCCCCGAGGGCCTGCCCGCCGGGCTGATCGATCGGTACGGCCGCCGTGCCACGGACATGCGCCTTTCTCTGACGGACAAGTGCAATCTGCGCTGCACGTACTGCATGCCGGCCGAGGGCCTGGAATGGCTGTCGAAGCAGGCAGTCATGTCCGCGGAGGAGATCGTGCGGATCGTGCGGATCGGCGTCGACATGCTCGGCGTGCGTGAACTGCGGCTGACCGGCGGCGAGCCGCTGGTGCGCGCGGACTTGCTGGACATCATCGCCGCGCTCCGCCAGGCCCACCCGGAGCTGCCGATCTCGATGACCACCAACGGCGTCGGGCTGGACAAGAAGGCCGCCGGACTCAAAGCCGCGGGCTTGACCAGGATCAACGTCTCGCTGGACTCCCTGCATGAGGAAACCTTCGCGAAGCTGACCCGCCGCCCCTTCCTGGACAAGGTCCTCGCCGGCGTCGACGCCGCATGGGCTGCGGGCCTGGGCCCGGTCAAGCTCAACGCTGTGCTCATGCGCGGGATCAACGACGCCGAGTCCCCGGCCCTGCTGGCTTGGGCCCTGGACCGCGGCTATGAATTGCGCTTCATCGAGCAAATGCCGCTCGACGCGGACCACGGCTGGACCCGACGGAACATGATCACCGCCGCGGAGATCCGCGAACTGCTCTCCGCTGACTATGTGCTCAGTTCCGACTCGCGGGACCGCGACGGCGCCCCCGCGGAACGGTTCGAAGTCCGGGCCCGCGTTCCCGGCACCGGCCGGACCACCGGCCCCGTTCTCGGCACCGTGGGCATCATTGCTTCCGTTACGGAGCCGTTCTGCTCGGACTGTCGCCGGACGCGCATCACGGCCGAAGGCAAGATCATGAGCTGCCTGTTCTCGCATGAGGAAGTGGACCTGCTGGGCCTGCTGCGCGAGGGCGCAAACGACGAACAGCTCGCCGAACGCTGGCAGGATGCCATGTGGATCAAGCCCAAGGCCCACGGCATGGACCACGTGGGACTCGACGCCCCGGACTTCGTCCAGCCGGACCGCAGCATGAGCGCCATCGGAGGCTGACTTTTTCGTGAACGTACGCTACTTCGCTGCCGCGCGCGCTGCTGCCGGCGTGGATGAAGAACGCTTCGACCTCGACGACGGCGACACGCTCGCCTCGCTGCTCGAGGCGATCCTCGCCGTCGAGCGCCCCGAACCGCCGGCCGGCACGCCGCCGCTGGCCCGCATCCTGTCCCGCTCCAGCTTCCTGCTCAACGAAGTCGCCGTGCACGACCACGCCGCGGCGCTCAAGCCGGCCGACGTCGTGGACGTGCTGCCGCCGTTCGCCGGCGGGTAGGCGCAGCCCGGGGGTGTGAATCGAGGACGGCGGTTCCCGGGCTCCTGGGCTATCGCGTGGGCCAGACCGGTCCTAGAGTGTGGAACATCCCCGCGACGTGCGACAAACATCAATGAGGAGAGCGGCATGTTCACACTGCAGATCGAGCATGGGATCAAGGACTTCGGCATGTGGAAAGCGGCCTTCGACCGCGACCCGGTGAACCGCGCGGCGTCCGGGGTCACGGCGTACCGGATCAGCCGCCCGGTGGACGACCCGCTCTATGTAGTGGTCGAGTTGGATTTCGAACAGCGCGGGCAGGCGGAAGCCCTATTGGCCAATCTCCAGGCGAAGGTCTGGAATTCCGCCGATGTCGCCCCGGCGCTTCAAGGGGCTCCGAAGACCCGGATCCTCGAGGCCGAAACCTGAGGGCGCGGGCTTAGGCCGGGCGCGGGCTTAAGCCGGGATGGAGGCGCCCTCGGCCACCCGCCGGCACACGCTGGTCATGAAGGGCGTGAAGTCGCTCGCCTTGCCCAGGCGAAGACCGGCCGCGTGTGTCAGTTCGCCGTCGTCCACCCGGAAAGTGTGCCGTGCCGTGCCGCGGTCGCTGCGCCGTTCCACGGTCAGCGTTCCACCCTCCAGGCTGGCGCGCGCTGGAGCCTCGGGCGGCAGTCCCATGCTGTTGACGTGATACCACATGGTGTCCGGGTGGTCCGGGTCCATGGTGAAGGCACCGTGGCCTTCGGAACGGGTCCCGTCCGCATCCGTGTTCCGGTAGCTGTGGGTGACGGCCAGCCCGGCTGCGGCCCGGGAAAAGATGATCTCAGTGTCCGCGCTGCGCGCAGGACCCCACGCGGTTGCCTCCCAGTGCGTGGTCCCCGTCCACCGGCCCAGAAAAACTTCAAGCGCCTCGACTGCACTGCCCGGCAGTGGCCGGTCCACAGTTCCTCCCATGCGGAGTTCCTCCCGAGTGACCCCGCCCTTATCATCACGCCGCGCGTGCCGCGCTGTAAAGATGCGGTGAAAACCGGCCCGGGAATTACCTAGAGCCCAAAGGTCTCGGTTTCCTCGAAGGGGCCGACCACCGTGATGGTCCGAGGGGCTGCCGCGAGCTCACGGGCGAGCTGCTGGACCTCCGAGGTGGTGACGGCCTTGATCTGGCGCAGGGTTTCGTCGATGTCCTGGTACTCGCCGGACACCAGCTCCGCGCGGCCCAGCCGGGACATCCGTGAACCGGTGTCCTCAAGCGCCAGTACGATTCCGCCACACAGCTGCCCCTCGGCCTTGCGGAGCTCCTCGTCGGAGATGCCGTCCGCGGCCAGCTTGTCCAGTTCGGCGCCCAGCAGCCCGATGACCTGCCGGACCTTCGATGGCGTGCAGCCGGCGTACATGCCGAAGTAGCCTGCGTCGGCGTAGGAAGAGGCGAAGGAGTAGGTCGAGTAGACCAGGCCGCGCTTCTCGCGGACCTCCTGGAAGAGCCGCGAAGACATGCCGCCGCCGAGGACGGCGTTGAGCACGCTCATGACAAAGCGGCGGTCGTCGGTTGCGACCAGCGATGGGCAGCCCATGATGATGTTGGCCTGCTCCACCGGGCGTTTCACTACATGCAGGCCGGCCGTGCCGGTGATCGAGGCACGGTCGGTGGATCGGCGCTGCACGGGCGCGGCAGCGGGCTCAAGGTTCCACCCCGCGGTGTGCAGGGCATCCACCACAAGCCCGCAGACGACGTCGTGGTCCAGGCCGCCGGCTGCGGTGACCACGAGTTCGTCGGGACGGTAGTAGCGGCGGTAGTGGTCCCACACGGAGTCGCGCGCCACGGCCCGGATGGCGGCCGGCGTGCCGCCGATGGGGCGGCCGAGGGGGTGAGAGCCCAGGACGGCGGACACAAAGTGTTCATGCGCGACATCGGTGGGGTCGTCGCTGTCCATCGCGATCTCTTCGAGGATGACGTCGCGTTCCTGCTCCATCTCCTGCGGGTCCAGGACGGCGCCGGTGATCATGTCCGCGATGACGTCGATCGCCATGGGAAGATCGCTGTCCAGCACGCGGGCGAAGTAGCAGGTGCTCTCCTTCGCGGTGGCCGCGTTCGATTCCCCGCCCACCTCGTCGAAGGCCGAGGCGATTTCCAGGGCGGTACGGCGCTTGGTGCCCTTGAACAGCAGGTGTTCCAGGAAGTGGGTGGAGCCGTGCTGCCCGGGGGCCTCGTCTCGCGAACCCACTCCGACCCAAAAACCGATTGTTGCCGACCGCTGGCCGGGCATGGCCTCGGTCAACACACGGACGCCACCGGGAAGGACCGAGCGGCGAACCTCGGAACCGCCGTCGGCTCCGTGGATCAGGGTGTCTGCGTGCTGATTCTGCTCAAGCGGCAGGGGGACGACTGTCATCAAGGCCTTTCCATAAAACCGTCAAAAAACGCATCAAATCTGCCTGCCATCGTACCAGCGGGCCACTGCCCCGGCGGATGCCGGCAGGGCATCCGCCGGGCGCTAACCAGGCGCTAACCGGGCGTTAACCAAGGGCGGGGCCGGTGGATGATCCACCGGCCCCGCCGTTTGACTCAGGAGAGACTACTCTGCGGCGTCCGCGGAGACCTCAGCCTTGTCGACGGACTCCGTGTTTTCCGCGCCGGCCTCGTCAGCCACTACGGGAGAGAGGGAAAGCTTTCCGCGGTCGTCGATCTTGGTGATTTCCACCTGGATCTTCTGGCCCACGGAGACGACGTCATCGACGTTGTCCACGCGCTTGCCGCCGGCGATCTTGCGCAGCTCAGAGATGTGCAGGAGGCCGTCCTTGCCCGGGGTCAGGGAAACGAAGGCACCGAAGGTGGTGGTCTTGACGACCGTGCCCAGGTAGCGCTCGCCGATTTCCGGGACCTGCGGGTTGGCGATGGCGTTGATCGCGGACCGTGCTGCGTCGGCAGACGGGCCGTTGGTGGCGCCGATGTAGACCGTGCCGTCGTCCTCGATCGAGATGTCGGCTCCGGTGTCTTCCTGGATCTGGTTGATCATCTTGCCCTTCGGGCCGATGACCTCACCGATCTTGTCAACCGGGATCTTGACCGCGATGACGCGCGGCGCGAACTCGGAGAGCTCGTCCGGGGTGTCAATGGCGGAGTTCAGGACGTCCAGGATGTGCAGGCGGGCTTCGCGGGCCTGCTTCAGTGCGGCAGCCAGGACCGAGGCGGGGATGCCGTCGAGCTTGGTGTCCAGCTGGATAGCCGTGACGAACTCGGACGTGCCGGCGACCTTGAAGTCCATGTCGCCGAAGGCATCTTCGGCGCCGAGGATGTCGGTCAGGGCGGCGTAGCGGGTCTGGCCGTCAACCTGGTCGGAGACCAGGCCCATGGCGATACCGGCAACAGCGGCCTTCAGCGGCACACCTGCGTTGAACAGGGACAGCGTGGAGGCGCAGACGGAACCCATCGACGTCGAACCGTTGGAGCTGAGAGCCTCAGACACCTGGCGGATCGCGTAGGGGAATTCCTCGCGGGAGGGCAGCACCGGCATGATGGCGCGCTCTGCGAGGGCACCATGGCCGATTTCGCGGCGCTTCGGGGAACCGACGCGGCCGGTCTCGCCGGTGGAGTACGGCGGGAAGTTGTAGTTGTGCATGTAACGCTTGCGCGTCACGGGAGACAGCGAGTCGATCTGCTGTTCCATCTTGAGCATGTTCAGCGTGGTGACACCCATGATCTGGGTCTCGCCGCGTTCGAAGATGGCCGAGCCGTGGACGCGGGGCAGAACCTCAACCTCGGCGGTGAGCTGGCGGATGTCCGTCAGGCCGCGGCCGTCGATGCGGATCTGGTCCTTGAGGATGCGCTGGCGCACAACCTGCTTGGTGACGGAGCGGAACGCTGCGGACAGCTCCTTCTCGCGGCCTTCGAACTGGCCGGCCAGGGAAGAGGTGACCTCGTCCTTGAGCTCGTCCGAAGCGGTGTCGCGCTCCTGCTTGTCGGCGATCTGGAAGACAGCGGCCAGCTTCTCGGCGGCAGCGGACTCCACAGCGGAGTAGACGTCGTCCTGGTAGTCCAGGAAGACCGGGAACTCGACGGTCGGCTTGGCAGCGCGTGAGGCCAGGTCGGACTGTGCTTCGCAGAGGGCCTTGATGAACGGCTTGGCAGCCTCGAGGCCTTCGGAGACAACCTCTTCGGTCGGGGCGGTGGCGCCCTGTTCCTTGATGAGGTTCCAGGAGTTGTCGGTGGCTTCGGCTTCAACCATCATGATGGCGACGTCGTCACCGGCGATGCGGCCGGCAACGACCATGTTGAAGACGGCGTTCTCGAGCTGGGAGTGCTTCGGGAACGCAACCCACTGCGAGCCGTTCTCGTCGGCGACGAGGGCAACGCGGACGCCGCCGATCGGGCCGGAGAAGGGCAGGCCGGAGAGCTGGGTGGACATGGAGGAAGCGTTGATCGCCACGACGTCGTAGAGCTCGTCCGGGTTGATGGACAGCACGGTGACGACAATCTGGACCTCGTTGCGCAGGCCCTTGACGAACGCGGGGCGCAGCGGGCGGTCCATGAGGCGGCAGGCCAGGATGGCTTCCGTGGACGGGCGGCCTTCGCGGCGGAAGAACGAGCCCGGGATGCGGCCGGCAGCGTACATGCGCTCTTCGACGTCGACCGTCAGCGGGAAGAAGTCGAAGCCTTCGCGCGGGTGCTTGCCGGCGGTGGTGGCGGACAGCAGCGCGGTCTCTTCATCGATGTAGACCATGGCTGCGCCGGCGGCCTGCTTGGCGAGGCGGCCGGTTTCGAAGCGGATTACACGCTTGCCGAAGCGGCCATTGTCAATGACTGCTTCTGAGAACTGGATTTCGGGACCCTCCAAGAGAGTCACCTCCGTTTCATGGTTCACGGAGTCCAGCCGCATCAACCCAGTCCAGCATCTGTCTACTGGCCTGCACTGCACCCGGTCATCGATCGAGACCCACGGGCCGGGCTTCAATCCTTGAAGCCGTTCCCGGGAATCACTACCGAGGACCGCGAATGCGTGATGCGGTTGATCCTCCTGTTTAGTTTTTCCTGAAGAAGGCGGCCCTTTCCGGTCCGGAAGGGGCCGCCCCTTAAAGCTGACTAGCGACGCAGGCCGAGGCGCTCGATGAGCTGACGGTAGCGGGTGATGTCAGTGTTCTTGAGGTAGGTGAGCATGCGCTTGCGACGACCAACCATGGCCAGCAGACCGCGCTGGGTGTGGTAGTCGTGCTTGTGCTCCTTCATGTGCTCAGTGAGATCCTTGATCCGCTGAGTCAGGACCGCAACCTGGACCTCCGGCGAACCGGTGTCGCCCTCGGACGTTGCGTATTCCTTGATGATGGACTGCTTTACAGCGGCTTCAAGTGCCACAATAACTCCTAGAGATGTGCCGTGAGGCCCGAGTCAGTAATTCACTGCCGGGGGTGCTGTCCCGGAATCCCCCGCCGAAGCCGGGCATCCCGTACACAACAGGAACCAGCCGCCACGGACTGCAGCCGGATCCAACGTCCAGTTTAGTGGCACGTCCGCGATCTTGTCGAAACCGCCGGCCGCGCCCGCCGGCTAAGCGGCCCCGCCGTCCTGGGCCACAAGCAGCTCGCGGACCGCGGCGACGCCCCGGTACACCTCCGCAAACGAGGTACTCAGCGGCGACAGCCCGATTCTGATGCCCTGCGGGGCACGGAAATCGGGAATCACATCCTGATCCCAAAGGGTGGCCGTCATTTCGCGGAAGGCAGGGTGGTCGATCGTCACGTGGCTGCCGCGCAGTGCCGGATCCCGCGGGGTGGACAGCTGCACGCCGGCCGGAGCCAGCCACGCGTCAAAGAGTTCCAGGGCAAAGCCCGTGAGCAGCCGTGACTTCTCCCGAAGCGCGGCCATCCCCGCTGCCTCGATCAGGTCCAGCGTGCCGCGCATGGCAAGCATCCCGAAGATGGCCGGAGTGCCGCTGAGGAAGCCCCGGATGCCGGGAGCGGCCTCGTAGCCGGGACCCATTTCGAACGCGTCCTTGCGTCCCATCCAGCCCCAGATGGGCTGCTGCAGTCCGGCCAGGTGGCGGGCGTTGACGTACGCGAACGCCGGCGAGCCCGGTCCCCCGTTCAGGTATTTGTAGGTGCAGCCCGCGGCGAAGTCGACGCCGGCGTCGTCCAAAGCGATCTCGACAGACCCGGCGGAGTGGCAAAGGTCCCACACCACCAGGGCGCCGGCGTCGTGCACCGCGGCCGTGATGGCCGGCAGATCCGCGAGGAAGCCGGACCGATAGGCGATCTGGCTCAGGACCACGACGGCGGTGGCCGGGCCGGTGGCGGCCCGCACCTGCTCGACGGTGACACCGGAGGCGGGATCGGCGTCGATCCAGCGCAGGGTCAAGCCTTCCTCGCGGGCGATTCCCTCCACCAGGTAGCGGTCAGTGGGGAAATTGTCCGTGTCCAGGACGATTTCGGTCCGGGCCGGATCCGTGACCGCTGCCAGGGCGGCGCGGATGAGCTTGTACAGCACAACCGTGGTGGAATCGGCGATGATCGTCTGTCCGGGACCCGCACCGAGCACCGAACGGCCGAGCTGGTCGCCGATCGCCTGGGGCAGGTCGAGCCATTCCTCGTCCCAGCCCCGGATCAGGCGGCCGCCCCAGCTGTCCTGGATGAAGTTGCTGATGTCGGTGACGGTCCGTTTGAGCGGCCTGCCCAGGGAGTTGCCGTCAAGGTAGGACAGCTCGGTGTCCGTGCCGACGAAGTGGTCGCGGTAACCGGCCAGCGGATCGGCGGCGTCGAGCTCCAGGGCGCGCTGCCACAGCGCGTCCGTTGCTGCCGTGCTGGCGGGGATGTTGCTGGCAGGGACGTTGCTGGCGGGGATGTTCACGGGCTGGCTCACTGGCCGATCTCCGTCCGCACGGCGAAGAGCTCGGGGAAGAAGGTCAGCTCGAGGGCCTTCTGCAGGAACGCGGCACCGCTGGATCCGCCGGTGCCGGATTTCATGCCGATGGTGCGCTGGACCGTGCGCAGGTGGCGGAAGCGCCACAGCTGGAAATTGTCCTCGAGGTCCACAAGTTCCTCGCAGGCCTCGTACGCGCCCCAGTTGTCCGCGGCGTTTTCGTAGATGTACTTGAACACCGGGACCAGTTCCGGGCAGAACTCGTGGGCCTTGGTGACGTCGCGCTCCAGCACCGACGCCGGGACGTCAAAGCCCTGGCGTTTGAGATAGGCGAGGAAATCGTCGTAGATGCTGGGTGCTTCGAGCAGATCGCGCAACATCTCGTGGGCCTCGGGGTCTGAGTCGAAGACCGGAAGCATCTTGGCGTTCTTGTTGCCGAGGAGGAATTCGACCGCACGGTACTGGCTGGACTGGAATCCGGAGGAGTTGCCGAGGAACCCGCGGAACTGGGAGTACTCGGTAGGCGTCAGGGTGGCCAGCACGGACCATTGCTCGGTGAGCGTTTTCTGGATGTGCTTGACACGGGCGATCGCCTTCAGGGCAGACCCGAGGTCGTCCGAACGCAGCCACGCGGCAGCGCTGCGAAGCTCATGCAGTACCAGCTTCAACCACAGCTCCGTGGTCTGGTGCTGGATGATGAACAGCATCTCGTCGTGGTGTTCCGGGGCGCTGACGGGCTGCTGGGCGCTTAGCAAGGTGGGCAACTGCAGGTAGGACGAGTAGCTCATCCGCGCGCTGAAGTCCCGGACAATGTCCTGATCCAGCTCCCTGGTGTTCTTCTCGATGGTCACGTCTTTTGCCTTCCTTGCCGAATGGTTGCGAATCAGCGCGCGGCTCCAGTGAGTCGGAACGCCGTCAGCGCGGGGGTCGACGCCGGTCCGGCCCCGTTTTTTTAGCGGGCGAACAGGATGTCATGGGCCTGGACGACGTCAAGGCGCATCTGCTCCACCAAAGCCTCAGGCCCACGGTACGCCACCATGCCGCGGAGCCTGGAGACAAATTCCACAACTACTGTCTGGTCGTACAGATCGAAGTCATCGACGGACTCCTCGGGGCGGTCGATCACGTGGGCCTCGACCTGACGGCTCACGCCGTAGAACGTGGGGTTCGAGCCCACGGAGATGGCGGCGGGCCAGCGGGTGCCGGCCTGGTCCACCAGCCAGCCGGCGTAGATCCCGTCCGCGGGGATGTACCCGGTGGCTGTCGAGGCGAGGTTTGCCGTGGGGAATCCGAGGTCGCGGCCGCGTGCGGCACCGTGCACCACCTCGCCGCGCATCCGGTGTGGCCTCCCGAGTACCGCAGCGGCGGTGGCAACGTCGCCCTCACGGAGAGCCTCACGGACCCACGTGGACGAGCAGCGGCGGTCCGTTCCGTCGTCGTCGTGGATGGGAAAGCCTTCCGAGCCGAACTCGCTGATGACCAGCACCTCGAAGCCGAGCTTGCGGCCCAGCTCCTGCATGGTGGCGAGGTCGCCGGAATTGCCGCGGCCGAACCGGGCGTCGTGGCCGATCACCACGTGGCTCGCCTTCAGGCCGTCCACCAGGACCGTGCCGACAAATTCTTCGGGGGTCAGGCTGGCGAGCTCCAGCGAGTACTTCATCACCAGCACGGCGTCGAGGCCGAGCTCGCCCAGGGCTACGAGCTTGTCCTCCAGGCCCATGATCAGCTCGGGCGCCGACTCTGGGCGATGCACTTGCGCGGGGTGCGGATCGAAGGTGATCGCGACGGCGCGGGCGTGGTTCAAGCGGGCGGTGCGGATGAGCTGCGACAGCACCTGCTGGTGGCCGCGGTGTACGCCGTCGAAGTTGCCGAAAGTGACAACCGAAGGACCAAAGTCCGCCGGGACCTCGGACAGATCGTTCCAGATGTGGACCATCAACCTCGCCTTTTGCTGCCTGCCATGAACTCCTCCGGAGCGACCGTGCCGGCTCCGGAACTCTCTAAGATTACCCGCAATCCGGGCTGCTCCCGGACGGTCCGCCGGGCTCCGGAGTGGGCCTTCCACGGCCTGATCTGCGGGACTACGATTCAAAGGCACTGGTTCGGCGGCGCCCAGGCAGGCGCCGTTTCCCGCGATGCCCGCTGCCACGCGAGGCTGAAGGAGTACGACATGACTGAGCTCCAAGACATCATCGGCCAGATCCCGATGGGCCAGATCGCCGGCCTGCTAGGCACCGACGAACCCACAGCCCGTGCCGCGGTGGAAGCCGCGGTCCCTACGCTCCTCGCCGGAATGCATAACAACGCGCAGGCCCCGGACGGTGCTGCGTCACTCGAATCGGCACTGGGCCAGCACCGGGATGGACTGATCGACGGCGGCGTCGACGTCGCCCAGGTGGACACGGCCGACGGCGAGAAGATCGTCAATCACGTCTTCGGCGGGCAGCAGGATCGTGTGGCCAGCCAGCTCGCCGGGACGGGACAACTGGGCGACGCCGGGAGCGACCTGGTCCGGAAACTGCTGCCCATCCTGGCGCCGATCGTCATGTCCTATCTCGCGAAGAAATTCCTGGGCGGAAGCCAAGCCGGGGCTGGTTCCCAAGGGGGATCCGGCACCCCGGCCGATTCCGGTCAGGGCGGCGGCCTGGACCTCGGCGGCGTGCTGGGCGGAATCCTCGGTGGAATGGTGGGCGGCCAGGGCGGACAGGGTGGCGCCGCGGGACAGGGAAGCCCGGGCGGACAAGACGGTTTCGGCGGCCTGGGCGATATCCTTGGCGGGCTGTTCGGGAAGAAGTAGTCGGTCTGCCCCCGGGGCCGGCGATGGGAACAGCTCGCTATCTCCCGAGCAGTAGCCTCCGCTGGCTGTCCCGCACAGCGTTGTTGCGCCAGACCCGCCAGTGCAGAAGCACGGCGGCGAGGAGGAGTGGGACGTGTATCGCGGGCAGGTTTCTAGCGAACCAATGCGGCAGATAGATGTCCGTGACGGAGCCCTGGACGTCGCCGAGATTCTGCGCGACGGCTGTCAGCGGACAGTGGAAGCCATTTGCGGCAAAGATCACCGTCTCGCCGGCAACGACGACGGCGGCTGCGCCGGTCTTGCGGTCACTTCGACCCCTGACGCCGGTGTAGAGGATGTAGGCCATGCAAGCCTCGATGGTGAACCAGGCGGCAGTGTGGAGCGACTTGATGGCACGCAGCAGCAGACGGCGGTGGTCCATGCCTCCAGAGTAGGCCAGCAGGAGGACCGTCGCGCTTTCTGCTCTGGACCGCGTCCGTCCCGAGCGCTAGTTTCTGAACATGCGGAGGTCTGTGCAGCTCGCGTGTGTGGGGTCGGTCCTTTGCATGCTGGTTGCAGGGTGCGGCTTGCTGCCCGTCTCGACGGGTGACGTCTGCGCCGACTGGGTCATTTTCGAGACACCCCAGGACCAGCAGGCGGCCTTGGTTGTGATCGGAGACATTGGCAAGGCGGAACCCTGGCAATTGCGCCGACTGATCATGGAGCAAAGTCGGAGGTCATTCGAAGCGGAAGTACATGTTCCTGCGGGGCGTTCGGCCTGGATCCACGTGCGGCGGCGGGATGAACCAGGGAATGCCACTGCGCATCTGGATGGTCCACTGTTCCTTGTGGATCAGGTGATGATGGTGCGAGCACAGCAGCGTTCCATTGTCTGTTCCGGTACTGCCGCCCCGGGACCAGTAGGTGACGTGGTGGACTTCGCACCACGGCGCGGGAATGGTGCATTGCGGGAAGGCGCAGCCTTGGTCCCGGGCCGTTATGGCCTTGCGGACGTGCGGCGGGAAGACTCTGGAGGAGCGTCCGACGTCGAGGATCTGGCCCTCCCCGCCAAGCAGAACCGGGATGATGTCGGCGTCGCAGGCGATCTTGCGGACGGTCGACGCCGTCACTGGCCCGCTGAACAGCAAGGATCCGGCCGAGCCTTTGCTGTAACTTCCCGCGGTGCCGGAAGATCCGCTGACCCCGTGTGCATTGGCCCCGTGTGTGTTGGCGAGCGGTTCGTTGGCGCCGAGCTGTTCAACGAGGTCGTGGTAGTTGATCGTTGCCATGATCTGGGGGCGCAGACCGCCTGCGGCCGGCAGGCCCCCTGCGGCGAGGGCGGCTTTGCAGGCACCGACGAGTCCGTCGAGGAGTTTCTGCGGCCGTGTTCGGGTGTCCAGACGTGCATCAGCCGGGTCGGTTCCGTTCCAGACGGCGGCGGGGCCGGAGGCGAGGGAGGCCGCATTAGCTGCGGCAGCCTCGTGGTCGCCGGCGCCGCCCGCGTTGGCTGCGGCAGCCAGGCGTGGATTGGTGGCCACATTCATCACTGTGACCAACTGTTCGAACTGGTCTGTGGTGGAGAAGATTTCCAGATGGTGCAGGCCGTGCCGGGGTTTCCGGATGAAAACGCCCTGGAGCCGGCGCAGCGCCGCCTCGGATGGCTCGGCTCCGTCCTGGTCCAGGGCATCGGTCCATCGCCGGGCCATGCGGCAGGAAATCGGGGTCGTTCCCGACCGCCGTCATGGTCAGGGCATGCTCCATGGCGTCAACAGACTCCGGAGAGGCCACGTGCCCCACCCGGTCCAAGGACATGGCGATGAGCGTGGCGGTGCGGGAGGCGACGATGCCTTCGGAGACGGCTGCGGCGAGTACGGGCCGCGCCGGCGGCAGGGTCCGGCCCGCAAGGCCGGTCCGGGGCAGTAGCTCGGTGCCAAGCCTCAGCCGGCGCTTGGCCTCGGACGCGCCGATCCTCAGCCGCGCCTGCAGGAACTCCGCCGCGTTCCGGCATCCGTCGTCCGCCACCATGGCCGCTGCCGCAGCCAGGTTTCCGCCGGGGTCTGCCCCGGCTTCCGACCCGACGCCGTGCACGCCCTCGGATTCGTCCTCGGGTTTCGTATCAACCGTCTCGACTTCACTGGGTTCCTGGTTCCACCCCGTCAGCCAGCCACCGGCCGATCCAGCTTCCGCTTCCGAGCCCCACCCGCCGGGCGCCTTCGCCGCCAAGGCCGCCTCGCGGCGGGTGCGGTCTACCCGGGCGGCACCGATGATCTGTAGATATTCAACGATGCGGGACAGGTCCTCCACGCCTGCGGCGAAGTCCGAAGCCTGAAAGAAGTCGAACCGGGCGACGTCCTCTACCGCAGCTTCGGTGGACGCGCGAAGCAACTCCAGGGCTGCGGCTACGCTGCCGTCCACGGAACCACCTGCGGCATCGGGAACGGCCGCCGACTGCGGAAGTCGGAGGGGCATCGCGGACCCCGGCCGGTCGGCCTGATCCTCGATGAATCCTCCAACAACTTCCATGGCTTCACTCTTCCAGAGGGGTACGACAGAACTAGCGACCTTGGTTCGGCCGCGGCCTGACCCCGGTACGACGACGCCCTGGCAGGGGTTGGGGCGGGGATCTTGGTCGAGGAGATTGGGTGGGCCGCAGCACCCAGCCGCGCACCGCCCGTAACACTTCGTACGTTGCCCGCCCTTCTAAGGACGGGCGCGTGGCAAGCTGTAGGGATGGACATCGCAGCCACACCAAAGGCCGGGGAATCACCATTCGCACAGCCGGCGCCGGGCGATCCGCGCCGCCCTCTGGGTCCACGCGATCCCGGTGACGCCTGGGTCGAGGGCGACCGCGGACGGTTCTGGGGACGGTTCGGGTCGGCCGGGCTCTTGGTCCACGACCCCGCAAAGGGCATCCTGCTCCAACACCGCGCGTTGTGGAGCCATCAGGGCGGCACATGGGGGCTTCCCGGCGGCGCCCTGCACCACGGCGAGGAGGCTATCCAGGGTGCGTTGCGGGAAGCAAAGGAAGAAGCGGCTGTTCCTCCGGAGAACGTCCGCGTCCTGTTCACGTCGGTGTTCGACGTCGGCTATTGGACGTACACCACGGTGGTTGCCGAAGCACTGCAACCGTTCGAGGCCGCGATTAGCGATCAGGAAAGCCTCGAACTGCAATGGGTGGGGATTGACGACGTCGGCAGCAAGGAACTGCACCCGGGTTTCGCCGCGTCGTGGCCCGGGCTGCGCAGCAGGCTCACCGAAGACGGGCGCGCCGCCAGTCGCGCGTAGCCCCACAGTGTGGCCAGCCGGGCCTAGCCGTGCTGGGCCGCGGGCCGCCGGCGATACAGCCAGATGAGTCCCAGAATGGGCAGCAGGAGTGGGATGAATCCGTAGCCGCGGCCGAACAAGGACCATACGGTCTCGTGCGGGAAGTTGACCGAGTCGAACACGCTCAGTGCCCCCACAACGAGGACGCCCACCAGCTCCACCAGGACTGCAGACACGGAAACCTTGAACGCGGTGCGGCCGGGCTTCGCAAGGGAAACCGTGGCCACGACGTAGACCACTGCGGCGAAGGCTGACAAGAGGTATGCCAGCGGCGCCTCGGAAAACTTCGTCAGAATCTGGTAGCCGGCCCGCGCGGTTGCCGAGATCGCGAACACGGCGTAGACCGCAATGAGCAGCCGTCCTGGCCCGGTGTTGCGGGTATTGGTCGCCGCCGGCGCGGTACCAGCCGTTCCGTTGTCCGTTTGCCCAGCGATCCGGGAGGCCGACTCCGCCGGGTTGCCCGTGCCGTCCTGCGACGATTTTGCGCTCACGTTTTCTGCCTCTTCCATCTCAATACCAGATCTGGTTCATTCGGGCCGCCATCACCAGGGCGGTGACGCCGACTGCGGCCAGGACGAAGTTGCTCCAGCGGGTCCGCTCCAGGATGGCCCAGTACACGGCGCCGAACGGGAGCAGCAGCGCCGTCGCCAGATAGCCCCAGAACTCCCACGGCTCCCCTGCCATCTGCTCCCCGCTGGCCACCCGGATAATCGAGCCGACCAGATAGACCAGGAGGGCAAGTTCGACGGCGGCCACCGACAGTATCGTCGTGTCGTTGGGTGCCTTCTTCAGGATCCCTGCTGCGATGCAGATGATGCTGGAGAGCAGGCCCACCACAAGAATGATGTAAAAATACGCGTCCACTACTGGCCGGCCAGCTTTTCATCGCCGTGCACTGCATTGCCGTGCTTCTCGGTGCCGCGCTTCTCGTTGTCGGGCGCGAAGACCAGCACAGGCTTGGCGTAGTTTCCCGCGTCGGCCAGGAGCGCCACCAACGTACCGTCCGGCGCGAACGCCGCAGCGGGCTTGTCCGCGGTTGCCGCCTCCGGCGTGCCGGCGGTGGCTCCTGCAGCGATCCTGCGGCCGAAGGATATCTCGGTGGTCTCCGCCTCGCTGAGTTCACGGTTGGGCATCAGCGCCCGCGCCGCGTCCGAGATCTCGAGGACGTCCAGCTTCTCGGCCAACTGTTCAAGCGTGTGCGCCTGGTCAAGCGTGTACGGACCCACTTGGGTCCTGCGCAACGCCGTCAGATGACCGCCGACGCCGAGAGACTCCCCGAGGTCGCGGGCCAGGGCACGGATGTACGTGCCGGAAGAGCACTCGACCGTGACATCTACATCCACGGCCTCGCGGCCTGCGTCACCTTCAGTTCCGCGGCGGATCTGGTGGACCTCAAAGCGGTGGATCGTCACGGGCCGGGCCGCGAGCTTGACCTCTTCACCGGACCGGACCCGGGCGTAGGCGCGTTCGCCGTTGACCTTGATGGCGCTGACACTGCTGGGAACCTGTTCGATGTCCCCGGTCAGAGCGGCGACGCCGGCACTGATGGCATCTTCGGTGACCCCGACGGCACTGCGGGTGGCAGTGACCTCGCCTTCGGCGTCGTCCGTCACGGTGGATTCGCCGAGCCTGATGGTGGCGGTGTAGGTCTTGGACGTGCCCACGATGTAAGTCAGCAGCCGGGTGGCTTTGTTGATGCCCACCACGAGAACACCGGTGGCCATGGGATCCAGCGTCCCGGCGTGGCCGACCTTTCGGGTACCGGCGATCCGCCGCATCCGTCCAACCACATCGTGGCTGGTCCATCCTTGCGGCTTGTCCACTATCACCAGTCCAGAAAGCACGCCTCCCAGTATATGCGGGCCAGCAGTGCCCCACCGCCCACGGCACCGGCGGTCGACGCCCACCCCGCGGGCGCCGGGCATTAGGATGGCACACATGCCCGAGCTTGCCGCACATGTCCGCGACGTCCCGATCAACCAGATCCGCGAGATCACCGAAGCCGCCTGGGGAACGCCGGGTGCGATCGTGCTGAGCATCGGTGAGCCCGGCTTCGCCGTCCCCCGCCATGTCCTCGAGGCCGGGATGGCCTGCCTGGACCGCGACGAGACCAACTACACCCCAAACGCCGGGATTCCCGCACTGCGGGAGGCCTTCGCGGCCCGTTTCCGTGAACACAACGCGACGCCGGTCGGCGCCGACCGGGTCTACGTGGTGGACGGCGCCCAGCAGGGCCTGCACTTCGCCATGAGCCTGCTGCTCTCCCCCGGGGACGAGATCCTCATTCCCAACCCCGGCTACCCCACCTTCGCGATGACGAGCAGCCTGTTGCACGCCGTCCCCGTCCGCTACCCGCTGTATCCGGAGCACGATTTCCAGCCTCGGATCGAAGACGTCGAAGCGCTCATCACGCCGCGGACCAAGGTGCTGATCCTGAACTCTCCGTCCAACCCGCTTGGCGCCGTCCTGGGCGAGGACCTGACGCGCCGTCTTGTGGAGCTGGCAAGGCGGCACGATCTGTGGATCATCTCCGACGAATGCTACGAGGCCTTCACCTACAATGTCCCGCACGTCAGCCCGGCCCGCTTCGACAGTGACGTTGCGGGAGAAGCGCGGGTGTTCACTTCGCTCACGCTCTCCAAGACCTACGGGCTGACGGGACTGCGCATCGGCGCGCTGATCTGCCCGCCGGGGCTGGAGCAGAGGATGAACAACGTCATGGAGTCGATCGTGTCCTGCGTGGCGTCGCCGTCGCAGCACGCCGCGCTGGCGGCGCTGACCGGCCCGCAGGACTACGTCAGCCACGCCCACGCCCATTACCGGGCCAACCGCGACGCGGCCTCCGCGGTGCTGCGCTCCCACGGCATCCCCTATCTCGCGGCCCAAGGCGCGTTCTACCTGTGGGCGGACGTCTCGCATGCCAGCGGCGGGGATGTCCGGGCCTGGACACGCCGCTTCCTGGCGGACTCCGGCGTGGCCTTCGCTCCCGGCACGGCGTTCGGGTCCATCGGTGAGGGCTGGATCCGCATTGCGCTCTGCGGCACCCAGGCCGATCTTGTGGAGGGCCTTGGCCGCCTCCCTGCCCGCGAGCCGGCGGCTGACCGCGCCGGGACCACCGGCCCTGTTGCCGGCGCTTCTGGAGCCATAACTTAAACACACGGTGCTCCCAGCCGACCCGGTCATCCTGACTTCGGGCTGTCCTGGCTCGTCCGGGCGCCATGGATTCCGGCCAAGGGAGCACATTATGTGGTGGCAAGACCTGCTATGGGGTTTCTGGAATGGGCTGACGGCATGGATCGTCCTGATCGCCCATGTCTTCGGCTTCTGGAGTGAGTTTCCCTTCTACAACTCCGCGCGTGCGGGCAACTGGTACGACTTCGGTTTCCTCCTGGGCGCGGGATCACCTGTGCTCGGCGGCCTGGGCGTGGGGCGCTCCAGGCGCCGCTAGGGCAGTTACCTCGGTGCTGCCGACAAAGCCTCATCCAGCCAGCTGCGGAGGGCCGCGGCCGGCGGAGCTCCAGCCTGGCGGGCAGCCACGGTCCCGTGCTTGATGACAAGCAACGTTGGGATGGCCTGGATGTCGAAGCGCCGGGACAGCCCCGGGGAGGTGTCGACGTCGACTTTCACGAGCTTGACCTTCCCGGGCCGCTCCTGCGCAAGCTTGTCCAGCACCGGGCTGACCATTCGGCACGGCCCGCACCACGCCGCCCAGAAGTCCACGAGGACCGGGACGGAGGACTGCTCGGCGACAACCGGGAAGTCGGTGTCTCCGGCGGACACGATCCAGGGAAGGTCCTGGCAGCAATTGCCGCAGCGCGGGTGCCCGGCAGCGGCCGCAGGAATCCGGTTGGTCTTCCCGCAGCGAGTGCACTTGGTCAGGCTCGATTCCACGGCACCCCGGCGCCTTTCCGCATCCGTGCAGTCATGGCTCCATGAGACTCCCCGGTCATTGAAGGGCCTAGAGCCGAAGGTCCCCCAGAAACAGCAGGGGCCGGACCCGTTACCGGATCCGGCCCCTGCTGGTGAAGGCACTGCCATAAAGGCACTGTTACTTGTTGCGGTCCTCGTCGATCGCTTCGTTGTCGATGAGGTCCAGGTCCTCTTCGTCGAAGTCGTCCTCGTCGAGCTCCACGTCCTGCGGCGTGTCGCTCTTGTAGGGATCGGCGTCGCCGGCATGCGTGGCACTTTCGGCCAAGGCTGCCACCTCGGCGTCGCGCTTCTTCGCCGCGCGGAGCAGTTCCTCAAGGTTCGAGGCGTTCACGGGGATCTGGTCGGCCACGAATTCGAGGGTGGGAGTCAGGCGCACGGTGATGTTCCGGCCGACTTCCTGCCGCAGCACGCCCTTGGCCTTCTCCAGGCCCTTGGCGGCATCGGCCTGGGCCACTTCGTCACCGAACACGGTGTAGTAAACGGTTGCGTGCTGCAGGTCATTGGTCACCCGCGAGTCGGTCACGGTAACGCCCTCAAGCCGGGGATCCTTAACCCTCCGGCCCAGAGCCTCCGCAACAACAACCTTAATCCGCTGCGCCAACTTGGCAGCCCGTGCGGGATCAGCCATGACATCCTCCTGGAATGTAGAAAATTTTGGGGAGCGCCGGTGACTTAATCACCTTAGCGCGAAGCGGTTGAGGGGGCCCGGGAGTGGCTTCGGGCCTGCCGAAGCTGGGCGGCCGACGTCGTCAGACGTTGGCCGCCCAGCGAAGGGGCGGGGCCCCCTCAACCGCGCAGGGCGGGGCCGCCGGGAAAAACCCAACGGCCCCGCACCTGTAACGCTAGGACAACCTAGACGCGCGGCTTCTCGCGCATCTCGAAGGTCTCGATGATGTCACCCTCGGTGATGTCGTTGAACGAGCCAAGACCGATACCACACTCGAAGTCCGTGCGGACCTCGGTGACGTCGTCCTTGAAGCGCTTGAGCGTCTCAACGGTGAGGTTGTCGCCGATGATCTTGCCGTCGCGGCTGACGCGGGCCTTGGCGTTGCGTCGGATAACACCCGAGCGCACGATCGAGCCTGCAATGTTGCCGAACTTGGAAGAACGGAACACTTCGCGGACCTCGGCGGTGCCAAGCTGGACCTCTTCGTACTCCGGCTTGAGCATGCCCTTGAGGGCTGCCTCGATGTCATCGATTGCTGCGTAGATGACGGAGTAGAAGCGCATGTCCACGCCTTCGCGGTCTGCCAGTTCGGCAACACGCTCGGCGGGCTTGACGTTGAAACCGATGATGACTGCGCTGTCGACCGTTGCCAGGTTGACGTCGTTCTGCGTGATCGCACCGACACCGCGGTGGATGACGCGGAGCTGGACACCCTCGCCGACGTCGATCTTGAGCAGCGCGTCTTCGAGGGCTTCCACGGCACCGGACACGTCACCCTTGAGGATGAGGTTGAGGGTGTCGATCTTGCCATCGGCGACGGCCTGGTCGAAGTCTTCCAGGCTGATCCGCTTGCGGCGCTTGGCCAGTGCGGCGTTGCGGTCTGCGGCTTCACGCTTCTCGGCGATCTGGCGGGCGGTGCGCTCGTCAGCGGTCACGAAGAAAGTGTCACCGGCACGCGGGACGTTGGACAGACCCAGCACCTGCACGGGGCGGGACGGGCCGGCCTCGGTCAGGGCGCTGCCGTCGTCGTCGAACATCGCACGGACGCGGCCGTGGGCCGTGCCTGCCACGATGGTGTCGCCGACGTGCAGGGTACCGGACTGCACCAGGACGGTGGCCACGGAACCGCGGCCCTTGTCCAGGTTGGCTTCGATCGCGATACCGCGGGCGTCCTTGTTCGGGTTGGCGCGCATGTCCAGGGCAGCGTCTGCGGTGAGCAGGACGGCGCCGAGGAGCTCTTCGATGTTGAGGTTCTGGCGGGCCGAGACCTCCACGAACATGGTGTCGCCACCGTATTCTTCCGGAACCAGGCCGTACTCGGTCAGCTGGCCGCGGACCTTGTCCGGGTTGGCGCCTTCCTTGTCGATCTTGTTCACGGCCACGACGATCGGCACGTTGGCCGCCTGGGCGTGGTTGAGGGCTTCAACGGTCTGCGGCATGACGCCGTCGTCCGCTGCGACCACCAGGATGGCGATGTCGGTGACCTTCGCACCACGGGCACGCATGGCGGTAAACGCCTCGTGGCCCGGAGTATCGATGAAGGTGATCTTGCGATCGTCGCCTTCGTGGTTGTGCGTGACCTGGTAGGCACCGATGTGCTGCGTGATGCCGCCGTGTTCGCCCGCCATGACGTCGGACTTGCGGATGGCATCGAGCAGGCGGGTCTTACCGTGGTCAACGTGGCCCATGACGGTGACTACCGGAGGACGGGCCTCCAGGTCTTCGTCGCCTTCGGCTTCGAGCTCGGCTTCGAAGTCGATGTCGAAGGTGGAGAGCAGCTCGCGCTCCTCGTCCTCCGGGGAAACAACCTGCAGCTTGTATCCCAGTTCCTCGCCGAGCAGGGCAAAGGTCTCTTCATCCAGCGACTGCGTGGCCGTGGCCATTTCGCCGAGGTGGAAGAGGACCGTCACCAGCGCTGCGGGGTTCGCCTCGATCTTGTCGGCAAAGTCCGTGATGGACGAGCCACGGCGAAGCCGGACTACGGTGTTGCCGTCGCCGCGGGGTACGCTCACGCCACCCAGCGACGGGGCACTCATCTGCTCGAGTTCCTGACGCTTGGCACGCTTCGACTTGCGCTGCTTGCCACGGCCTGCGCCGCCCTTACCGAAGGCACCCTGGGTGCCACCGCGACCGCGTCCACCCTTGCCGAAGCCACCGCCGGCCGGAGCGCCGCCACCGGCACCGGGAGCACCGGTACCCGGAGCGCCACCCGGACGTCCCGGACCACGGCCTCCGCCGCCGGGACGGCCGGCACCAGCGGGTGCGGGACGTTCGGTGCGGTTGGGCATCATGCCCGGAGTCGGGCGGTTGCCGCCGGCTCCTGCCGGACGACCAGCGCCGGGGGCACCGGCCGGACGCGGAGCGCCGGGGCGGGGGCCGCCTGCGCCTGCTGCCGGACGGGGACCACCCGGACGGGGGCCGCCTGCGCCTGCTGCGGGGCGCGGACCACCGGGGCGTTCACCCTCGGTGCGGCTTCCGCCCGGACGGGGCATGCCCTGCGACGGAGCGAACGGGTTGTTGCCCGGACGCGAGGGGCGTTCGTTGTCGCCGCCGCGGCCGCGGGGCATGCCCTGGGACGTGGCGAACGGGTTGTTGCCGGGACGGGGACCGCCCGGACGGGGTGCAGAACCGCCCTGGCGTGCCGGAGCAGCCGGGGTTTCCGCCTTGGGGGCGGGACGCGCGCCGGGCTTCACGCCCGTCGAGGGAGCAGCCGGGGCCTGGGCAGCGGGGGCTGCCGGAGCCTGGGCGGCGGGGGCAGCCGGAGCGGCGGCAGGTGCCGCAGCGGCCGGAGCCGGAGCTTCAGCCTTGGGCACTGCAGCCGCCGGCGCTGCGGGCGCAGCGGGGCCGGGCGCGGGCGCCGGACGGGTCGCTGCCGGGCTGGCAGATGCCTGGGGGGCGGACGCCGGAGCTTCGGACTTCGAGGCTGCGGGGGCGTCGGGGTATGCGTTGCGCAGTTTCCGCACAACGGGGGCCTCAATGGTTGACGAGGCGGAGCGAACGAATTCGCCCAGTTCCTGCAGTTTGGTTACTGCATCTTTGGAAGTAATACCGAGCTCTTTAGCAAGCTCATGTACGCGGACCTTGGCCACATTTCTCCTGTCTCGGTCCGCACCGAGCCAGGCACGAACCGTCTACTTCTTACTGCGGGCCTCCGCCGCGAATGCAGCTGAAAGGCCCATTGCAGAGCGCAACAAAGTTGTCATCGTTGCGCACTCATCGCTGGGAACTCATCGGGTTTCCATCAGTTTTCTGACCCGCTTTCAGGTTGGACGGTTGTTGCTGCGGCCACCGGGGTGCCCACGGCTTCCGTGCCGGCAGTGATCCGGCGTTCCACATCGGCTGTACCGGCTGCGCCGTTGAGGGCGCGACCGAACGCTCGACGTTTGACCGCCAGTGCCAGGCACTTTTCGCTGGGGTGCAGCCATGCTCCCCGGCCAGCCATCCGGCGTCGTTCATCCACCACGACGGCGGACGAACCGCCGGCGCCGGCGACGAGCCGGAGTAACTCCGACCGCGATCCCTTTTGTCGGCATCCGATACAAGTGCGCTGCGGCTGATTCCCGAGGTGTTGCACATGTGCCACGTTCGAGTTTCTTCCTGCCAGTTCAACTGCTTGGTGTATCACCGCGTCCCCGGCCATCGGGGAAAATCCCAGACGCGCCAAAGACACACGGATACCGGCCGTTAGGCGCGGTCATGTCTATTCTAGCCCCTCCGGCGCCCGGGTCCCGAACCCAGGCATACCGTTCAGCTGGTACATCACGCCAGACCCGCGAGTGCGGGCATGCGCAGCGGGCCGTGACGGCGGCCCGCTGCACCCGTGCGTGCGTTTCCGCGCTCCGGGCTATTTGCCGCTGTTGACGGCGGCGTCGGAGACGATATCGATTCGCCATCCCGTGAGCTTGGCGGCGAGGCGGGCGTTCTGGCCCTCCTTGCCGATGGCCAGGGAGAGCTGGTAGTCGGGAACGACCACCCGTGCGGAGCGGGTCGCCTCGTCGGTGATGGTGACCGAATTCACGCGCGACGGCGACAGTGCGCTCGCGATGAAGGTCGCCGGGTCGTCGCTGAAGTCGACGATGTCGATCTTTTCGTCGTTCAGTTCGGTCATGACCGCCCGGACACGCGAACCCATTTCGCCGATGCAGGCACCCTTGGCATTGACGCCGGGGGTGTTTGCCTTGACGGCGATCTTGGTCCGGTGGCCGGCTTCGCGGGCCAGCGCCACGATTTCGACCGAACGGTCCGCGATCTCGGGAACTTCGAGTTCGAAGAGCTTCCGGACGAGCCCGGGGTGGGAGCGGGACAGCGTGATGGAGGGGCCCTTGGTACCGCGGTGGACGTCGATCACGAAGGCGCGGAGCCGGTTGCCGTGGATGTACTTCTCGCCGGGAACCTGCTCGGGAGGCGGCAGCAGTGCCTCCACGGTGCCCAGGTTCACCTGGATCATGTGCGGGTTGTTGCCCTGCTGGATGGTGCCAGCCACGAGTTCACCTTCGCGGCCCTTGAACTGGCCCAGCACGTTGTCATCCTCGGCGTCCCGGAGGCGCTGCAGAATGATCTGACGTGCGGTGCTCGCAGCGATGCGTCCGAAGCCCGCGGGGGTGTCCTCGAACTCGCCGATCGGGGCGCCGTCGTCGTCGATCTCGGTGGCCCAGATGGTCACGTGGCCGCTCTTGCGGTCGAGCTCGGCCC
This sequence comes from Arthrobacter sp. NPDC058130, assembly GCF_042884475.1. Lineage (NCBI taxonomy): Bacteria > Bacillati > Actinomycetota > Actinomycetes > Micrococcales > Micrococcaceae > Arthrobacter > Arthrobacter sp. NPDC058130. The sequence goes on along the minus strand of NZ_JBHVTV010000009.1, from coordinate 108,129 downwards.
TGGCCTTTTCGAAGGCGCCGGGGGTCTTGTGATAGGCCACCAGCAGTGCCTGCTCGATCGTTGGAATCAGGAGATCCAGCGGGATTTCACGCTCACGCTCCAGGAGTCTCAGCGCGCTCATGTCAATATCCATTAGGCCTCCTCAGAAGGTCCATTGTGTTCTTTTTCCAGACCGGCCTCTTCGAGGCGGCTGAACTCTATCTCGACTTTTCCGCTGCGGATCCTGTCGAAAGGAAACTTGACGGGCTCACCCTGCTTGGGCTTCATGCCCTTCTTGGCAGCAATTTCCGGGACGAGGGTGACTCCCCCAGCATCCACGGACTGGACCCTGCCGGTGACGTTGTCGCCCTGGATCACGTTGACGTTGACCATCCGGCCGCGGGCGCGGTGCCAGTGCCGTTCTTCGGTCAGTGGGCGTCCGACGCCGGGTGAAGATACCTCGAGCTCATAGGGGCGGGCGTCCATGCTGGGATCGTTGTCCAGGGTGTCCGAAAGGGTCTTGGAGATCTCCGCGATGACGTCGAGCCCGACGCCGCCGGTTTCCTCCTGCGGCAGGTCCACCACTACGTGGACCACGCGGTTGGCGCCGGCAACATGGATGGATACGTCCTCCAGGTACAGCCGGTTCGCAAGCACGGCGGGTTCCAGGAGTGCATACAGGCGCTCGGCCTCGACGTTAACGGATGCGGCTTCAGCCTTCCCCGTCCCGGTCCGGTCTGTTGAAGTCGTGGCTTCTGCGTTGGTCATGATGCCGGCCGCCTCCCGCTAGATGATGTTGTGTGTACTAGCCTAGCGATTTTCCGGGCGACGTGGTGCACTTCAGTTCCGGGCCGGCATGACAACATGGTCTGTTGTGAACGACGACACCAGGGAAAAGCGATGGCAGGATCACTTTCCCCGGCGGCTCCCCCGTTACGCGCTTCTGGCGTGCCTTGCCCTGGTGGTGGTGAGCCTGGGGGTGGCCCTTTTGCCGGCACGGCAGCCGGAACCCGCGGAACCGCCCTTCTCCGAGCAGGCACGTGCCGCCGCACTGGCCGAAACCCTGCAGCTGTTGGCCGCCGGCAACCAGCTCGGCACTGCTGCTGGCGGCAGTCCGGCGGACAATTCAGCCGACCATGCAGAGAATTCGGAACCCCCGGCGGGTGCCGGGAATCCTGCCGTCGAGCGGACTGTGACCTTGCTGACAACCCAGGCGCGAGCGCTGCTGGCGCCGGGCGAAAGCCTTCCGGGTCCATCCGGCGCGGCGGCCACGGACTCCGGCCGGGCAACGCCTCCGGGCTCCGCAACATCTTCCGCCACTCCAGCGCCATCGGCCGAGCCATCCTCCGGATCGACGACCGAACCGTCCGCAGCAGCGTCCGCCGCACCCGTGCCGGCGACCGCCGCCGGACTGGTGGCGGCTATCGCGGAGAGCGGCAACCAGCGCCTAGCGGACGCGGCCGTGGCCGACGGCGGCATGGCAAGGCTGTTGGCCGCCGTCGGCACCGGGCAACTGCTGCAGGCGTCCGCCCTCGCGGCCGGCACCGGAATCACGACGCCACCTGCCGACGCAGCCTCCCCGCAGTTGTCCGGCACATGCCCGTCCGGATCCGCTGCCGGGCAGTCCGCTGAGGAACAGTCCTCGGCCGGGCAGTCCGCAGCCATATCCGGTGTCGGGGATGCCCTGGCGGCGGTGGTCCGGACCGAGGCGCAGACTATCTACGGCTACCAGGTGGCGCTCCCCCGGCTGGGCGGCGACGCGGCGGAATCCGCGGCCGAGCAACTGGCGCGCCACGGTGTTCTCCTCAGCGGCGCGGAAAGGCTCAGCGAGCTGCACTGCGCCACTGTTCCGCCGCGCGAGGCGGGCTATGCGCTTGGCCAGTCCTTCCTGGCCTCCCCCGCGGCTGGCCTCGGCGGCCTGGAGGCCGCCGCACTGCCCGTGTACGGCGACCTCGTGGCCCTCAGCGATGGCGAGACCCGGCAGTGGGCCATCGCAGCCCTGCTCGGCACGGGAAAGCGGGCCGTGCTGTGGGGCGCGGATCCCGGCGCCCTGCCGGGCCTGGACCGCGCGGCACTGGAATCGCTGCCGGCAGGCTGAGGCGGCAGGCTGAGGTCCGGGGCAAGCCTCGGCTAAATTTGGTAAGCCTTGGAATACTGGCAAGGCTCCGGCCCGGGTGATTTGCTGTAGGCATGGACACGACCGGCGGTGCAACACTTCACGAGAACGAGCCCCACAACAACGACATCGCGCAACGCCTCAATTGGCTCCGCGCGGGCGTCCTCGGGGCCAATGACGGCATCGTCTCTGTCGCCGCGATCGTGGTCGGCGTCGCCGGCGCCACTTCCGATACCGGCCCGATCCTGCTCGCCGGCGCGGCGGGGGTCGTGGGCGGCGCGATCTCGATGGCCTTGGGCGAATATGTCTCGGTCAGCAGCCAGAAGGACAGCCAGCACGCCTTGATCGAGAAGGAGCGCCAGGAACTGGCGGAACAGCCGGAGGAAGAGCTCGAGGAGCTCGCGGCGATCTACCAGGGCAAGGGCCTCAGCCCCGCGACGGCGAGAACGGTGGCCAAGGAACTCACGGCCCATGATGCCCTCGGCGCCCATCTCTCCGCCGAACTCAACATTGACGAGGGCGACATCGTGAGTCCGTGGCACGCGGCGTTCGCTTCAGCCATCGCGTTCCTCTGCGGGGCGGTCCTGCCCATGCTGGCCATCCTGCTGCCGCCGGAAAACGTCAGGATCCCCCTGACCTTCGTGGCTGTGCTCGTGGCCCTGGCGGCCACAGGTGCCGTGGGCGCGTGGATCGGCGGCGGCTCGAAGCTCAAGGCAGCCATCCGCGTGGTGGTTGGCGGCGCTGCGGCGCTGGTGGCCACCTTCGCGATCGGCAGCGCGCTCGGCGCGAGCGGCATCGTTTAGGGCCGCCGGGCCCGCTCCCGGGCAGCCAAGCCGGCGGCATGCACTGCGTAAGCACCTACGATAGGTCCGGTGAGCCCCATTCAAGACGTCCCCATTCCACCTGATCTTTCCCGCCGCTACGGCCGGACACATGACGGACGTGCCTGGCTGGCGTCACTTCCCGGACTGATCGACCAATGCCTCGATCAATGGGAGCTGGTGCCGGATTTGGAGCCGGGTGCCTTGCCCTGGAACGGTCACGGCGGCGTCGTCCTCCCCGTGCGGCGCCGGGACGGCGATGGATCCCCGGGCGACGGCGACGGCAACGCCGCCGTGCTGAAGGTGGCGTTTCCGCATGAGGAAGCCACCCGTGAGCATCATGCCTTGGCCCTGTGGGGAGGCCACGGAGCGGTCAGGCTGCTGGCCGCCAACGCAGGATCCTGCGCGTTGCTCCTGGAGCGCCTCGACGCCTGCCGCTCCCTCCTGGATGTCCCCTTGGAGACGGCGGTGACCGTGTGGGGCGGCCTGGTCCGCCAGCTCAGCGTGGTCCCGGACGACCGGCCGGAATGGCAGGAAATGGACCACGTGGCAGCCAAGGCCGAACAGTGGAGCGATGATCTCCCCGCGACCTGGGAGCAGCTGGGGCGGCCGTTCCCGCGATGGTTGCTCGAGGCCGCGCTGGAGGTCTGCCAGACCCGCGGCGCCGTGGGCAGGCGGTCAGGCAAGGACGTCCTGGTCCATGCGGACCTGCACTACCTGAACGTCCTGGCCCGGCCCGGCGTGCCGGAGACTGGGAACGGGCAGCCGGCACCGGCGGGGCTGGCGTCGTACGCTGCGATTGATCCCCAGCCGCTGATCGGTGAGGCGGAGTTTGCCGTGGCCCCGTTGCTGTGGAACCGGGTCCGGGAATTGCCGCAGAGGGATCCAGGACGCGCCCTGCTCGCCCGCTGCGCGGATTTCAGTGCCGCGGCCGGCCTCGACGCCGAGACCGCCCGGCAGTGGAGCCTGGCGCGCGAGGTGGAGAACGCCCTCTCGTACGCTTCGCTGCGTCACCACGAGGGTGATCTGGCCCGTTCGCTGTGGGTGGCGAGCACGCTGGCGGGCCGGACCCTGCCGGGTCTGCCCGCCCCGCAGGAGCTTCCGGCGCCCGGTGAAGCCCCACGGCGACCCTCAATGGAACGCGGCCGGCGGCTAGCCCCGTACGGCCGCCAGCGCGTCGCGGACGGCGTCGACGGCGACTCTGACGTCGGCGTCGTCCGTGCTCCAGTTGCTCACAGATATCCGCAGGATGTCGCGCTCCTGCCAGCGTGAACCGGACATCCAGACCCGGCCGTCGCCGATGATCCGCTCCGTCACGGCGCGCGTCACGGCGTCGTCCCCGAACGCCAGGGAGACCTGGGTGTAGTCGACGTCGTTGAGCACCTCGACGCCGTCCAGTGCCGCGAGCTGTTCGGCCAACTGCGCGGCGCGCTGCACGAGCGTCCGGACCTGGCTGGCGACGCCGTCGCGGCCGAGGGATTTCAGCGCCGCCCACACCGGCACGCCACGTGCCCGTCGGGAGAGTTCGGGCACGCTCTCGAACGGGTCGCCGGCACCGTCCGCGGCCTGGATCAGGTAGCTGGTGTGCACGCCCATCGCCGAACGCAGGGCCTGGGCGTCGCGCACGATCACGATCCCGCAGTCGTAGGGCACGTTGAGGGTCTTGTGCGCATCAGTCCCCCACGAATCGGCCAGCCCGACTCCGGCGGTCAGGGCGGACAGCTCGGGCACAGCGGCTGCCCAGAGTCCGAACGCTCCGTCCACGTGCACCCAGGCGCCATGGGCCTTCGCGACGGCGATGGCCTCGGCAAAGGGGTCGAAGGCGCCCGAATGAAGGTTCCCGGCCTGCAGGCACACGAGCGTCGGGACCGGGCTCCCCTCCCCCGCGCTGAGCGCGAGGTCCAGGGCGCAATCCAGCTCGGCCGGATTGATGCGTCCCTGGCGGTCGGAGGGCACCACGGTGGGACGTCCGAGGCCCAGGTAGCGCAGGCCGAGGTCGATGGTGTCGTGGCGTTCCTGCCCCACGAAGCAGCGGATCCGGGGCGCGCCGGCGAGGCCGTCGCCGTCGAGGTCCCAGCCGGCATCGGCCATGAGGCGCCAGCGGGCGGCGGCGAGGCCGGTGAAGTTGGCCATGGTGGCCCCGGTGGCAAACCCGACGCCGGACTCTTCGGGGAGCCCGAGAAGCTCAAGGATCCACTTGCCGGCGGCTTCCTCGATCGCGGCGGTGGCGGGCGTGGCGAAGCGCAGCCCCGAGTTCTGGTCCCAGGCGCTGAGCAGCCAGTCCGCTGCCAGGGCGGCCGGCAGTGTCCCGCCGATGACCCAGCCGAAGAACCGTCCGGACGGCATGCCCATCAGCCCGGGTTCGGCCTTGGCAGCGAGATAGTCCACCACGTCGGCGGCCGGCATGCCGGTCTGGGGCAGCGGGCCGCCGAAGTCGGCAGCGAGCTCGGCGGCCGTGGCCCGTGGTCCGATGTGGCGTGTGCCCTGGCTCTCGAGCCACCGGCGTGCGTGCCGGGCCGCGGCTTCGAGGGCATCCCTGTAACGATCCTCGCCTGCTGACATAGCTGCATGCTACGCCCGGCGTCAGCGGACCGGGAGCCCCCTTGCGACGTACCGGGCTAAGCGAAGTTGTCCTGCCAGACGTCGGAGCCGAGCTTGATGATCAGCGCGGCCACGACCACCAGGAAGACGATGCGGATGAAGCGGCTGCCCTGCCGGACGGCGGTCCGGGCACCGATGTATCCGCCGGTCATATTTGCCGCCCCCAGCAGCAGCCCCAGGCCCCACAGCACCGCGCCGTGTGGCACGAAGAACAGCAGGGCGCCGGCGTTGGTGGCCACGTTCACGATCTTGGCCTTGGCGCTGGCCTCCAGGAAGGCGTAGCCCATGGCCGAGACGAGCGCGATGATCAGGAACGAGCCCGTTCCGGGTCCGATCAGGCCGTCATAGAAGCCGATCGCGCCCCCGATCAGGCAGGCCACCACATAGTGACGGTGCCCCTCATGGCGCAGCTTGGTCAGCTGGCCGACGCTGGGCTGGAAGGCGGTGAAGAGGGCGACGGCGATCAGCGCGGCCACGATGATCGGCTTGAACACGCTCGCCGGCAGGTTGGCGGCCAGCACCGCACCGCCGTAGCTGCCCGCCAACGCGATCGCCGCCATGGGCAGGGCGGTGCCCAGATCGGGCCGGACACGGCCGTAAAACGTGACCGCGCTCGTGGTGGTGCCGAAGATGGACCCCATCTTGTTGGTGGCCAGCGCCTGCACCGGGCTGATCCCCGGCACCAGGAGCATCGCCGGCAGCTGGATGAGCCCGCCGCCGCCGACGACGGCGTCGACCCAGCCCGCCGCCAGTCCCGCCACAATGACCAGGACGACGGTACCGAGCTGGATCGACTCGAGTCCGGAGACCGCTAGCAAGGACTGTGCAGCATCAGCTGTTGCGCACGGCGTTGACCACGTAGTCAACAGCCTTGTCAACGGCGACGTTCTCGGCGTCGCCGCTGCGGCGGTCCTTGATCTCCACGACGCCGTCCACGAGTCCGCGACCGACGGCCAGGATGGTGGGGACGCCGACGAGTTCGGCGTCGCCGAACTTCACGCCGGGGGAAACCTTGGGGCGGTCGTCATAGATGACGTCGAGGCCGGCCGCCTCGAGCTCCAGGGACAGCTTCTCGGCGGCCGCAAAAATCTCCTCGCCGCGGCCCACTGCCACAACGTGGACGTCGGCCGGCGCGACGGCGCGCGGCCAGACCAGGCCCTTGTCGTCGTGGTTGGACTCGGCCAGGGCAGCTACCGCGCGGGTGACCCCGACGCCGTAGGAACCCATGGTCACCACGACCTGCTTGCCGTTCTGGTCCAGGACCTTCAGGTCCAGTGCGGCGGCGTACTTCCGGCCCAGCTGGAAGATGTGGCCCATTTCGATGCCGCGGGCGGTTTCGAGCGGGCCGGAACCGTCCGGTGCCTCGTCGCCGGCGCGGACATCGGTGCACTCGATGACGCCGTCCCAGCCGAAGTCGCGTCCGGCGACGAGGCCGAAGACGTGCTTGCCGGCCTCGTTGGCGCCGGTGACCCAGGCGGAGCCGCTGACGACGCGGGGGTCCACGAGGTAGAGCAGCTTTGCGGCGCCTTCGGTGCCGAGCAGCGGTGCGTCCAGCGACATGCCGGGGCCGAGGTAACCCTTCACGATCAGGGGCTGCTTCTTCAGGTCGTCGTCGTTTGCGGCTTCGAGCGTGATTTCGCCGGCGATCGGCAGGAAGGACCCGATGTTCGCTTCGACGCGCTTGAGGTCAACGCCCCGGTCGCCCGGGAGGCCGATGACAACGAGCTGGCGTTCGCCGGTCGGCAGCGTCACGGCGAGCACGACGTTCTTGAGCGTGTCGGCGGCGGTCCAGGCACCGCCGTCGGCCTCTGTCCGCGGAACCAGGACGTTGGCGGCGTCGACGAGCGTTTCGATGGTGGGCGTGTCCGGGGTGTCCCGGACCTCGGCGGCCGGTGCGTTGCTGAAGTCGATGTCAGCCGGGACCACGGTGGTGACGGCCTCGACGTTGGCCGCGTAGCCTCCGGCGGAGCGCACGAAGGTGTCCTCGCCGATCTCGGTCGGGTGCAGGAATTCCTCGCTCTTGGACCCGCCCATGGCGCCGGCGGTGGCCGCAACCGGAATCACTTCAAGGCCCAGGCGTTCGAAGATCTTCAGGTACGCGCCGCGGTGGGCGGCGTAGCTGGCGTCCAGTCCGGCGTCGTCGACGTCGAAGGAGTAGGAATCCTTCATGATGAATTCGCGGCCGCGCAGCAGGCCTGCCCGGGGGCGTGCCTCGTCGCGGTACTTGTTCTGGATCTGGTAGATGCTCAGCGGCAGGTCCTTGTACGAGGAGTACAGGTCCTTGACCAGCAGGGTGAACATTTCCTCGTGCGTGGGTGCCAGGAGGTAGTCATTGCCCTTGCGGTCCTTGAGCCGGAAGATGCCCTCGCCGTATTCGGTCCAGCGGTTGGTGGCCTCGTAGGGCTCCTTGGGCAGCAGCGCCGGGAAGTGGACTTCCTGGGCTCCGATGGCAGTCATTTCCTCGCGGATAACCTGCTCCACCTTGCGCAGGACACTCAGTCCCAGCGGCAGCCAGGTGTAGATGCCCGGGGCGGCCCGGCGGATGTAGCCGGCGCGGACCAGGAGCCGGTGGCTGGCCACCTCGGCGTCGGCGGGATCTTCGCGCAGGGTGCGCAGGAACAGCTGGGAGAGTCGAAGGACCACAGGTGGGGTATCCGTTTCTGGGGAAGTGCGGGCATAGCCTAAGAAAAGCGTCTAGGTACTAATCTACCGTCCTGACGGCCCCCGCTTACCGCGACCCCCTGCCGTTGCCCAGCCGCTGACCGGCTGCTGACCGGCTGCGGCAGCGCCCATGGCACGGAAGAGCAGGAAAGAGCCACGCCATAACTGGTGGAAGCCCCTGGCCGTTTCCGGCTGGTCATCCCGTCATGGCGTGGCTCCCGTGGCCCCAGCACCCCCAGATCTCAGGCTGCGAGCTACTTGGTGTCGCCTCCAGGCGTCGCCTTCCCCGAAATCTGCACCGGGGAACGCTCGCGCCTTTGCGACACGGCTAGGTAGAACCTATGTGACACGGGGCCGGGAATCAAGAGTCTGCAACCGCATAATTTCAACAACCGCCCTGGAGGACCGGTCCGCGCTCCGAAAGGGTCTACTTTCCGACCAGCGCGGCGGCCTCGTCCAGCATCGTTCCGGCCCGGGTCACGGCGTCGGCTTCGCTGGCCCCGCCCGCCGCGATGACGGTGACGAGAACGCCATTTTGGAGCACCTGCCCGGTGATCGCGGACTGCTTCCGGCCGTCGGCAAGGGCGGTGTCCGTCCGGTACGCGATGGTGCCCGGGGTCGAGCCGAGTCCGTCCAGCTTGGTCAGCTTGAGGTCCACTTTGGTCCCGCCGGTGGTGAACGAAAGGGCCGAGCACTTGTTGAGGACCTCGCCCTGGGCCATTCCCTGCTCGAGGACCTTGGCGTCAGCGCGGAACGCCAGGGAGACCCCTGTGCTGGCGCCTGTCGCGGCGTCCTGGGCGACACCCGCCGCGACCGCCGTGCCTTCGGTCGACGCCGCCTGGCCGCCAAGGGCCAGCGGCGCGCACTCTGCCGGTTCCACCGAGATCGATGCCAGCACGGATTTTGCCTGGTCAATCGATTTCTGGAGGTCGGCGCCCGACATCATGGTGAGCGGCTTGCCCTGCCCGTCCTTCAGCTGCGCCACGAGGGCCGTCAGCTCCTCGCTGGTGTATGCCTTGGCCTGCGTCTGCGTGGGAGTCGGCGTGCTGGACTCGCTGCGCGCCGGGGCTCCGGCCTGGGTTTGCGTGCTCTTGGCTGTGTCCGGCGCGCCGCCGGGGGTGCCGCACGCGGACAGCCCCATGGCGCCCCAGGCGAGTAGTGCCGAGGCACCGGCAATGCGCAGCGCTGACGTCTTCATGTTTCCCCCAAGAACTGGACCGGTCGCCGGCAGCTGCCCGCTAGAAGAGCACTGTAGCGAACGTGCCCACCTGGCGGAAGCCCACCCGTTCGTAGGTGGCCCGCGCCCTGGCATTGAAGCCGTTGACGTACAGGCTGGTGACCGGCGCCAGGGTCTGCGCGAGGACGACGACGGCGGCCATGTAGCCCGCGCTCAGTCCCAGTCCGCGGAACTCGGGATTCATCCAGACGCCCTGGACCTGGGTCACTTCCGGCGTGACGGCGCCCAGCTCGGCCTTGAAGACGACGTCGCCGTTCGCGTTCAGGTGCACGAGTGAATGGCCCTGGCGGATGAGGCTCTTGACCCGCCGGCTGTAGTATTCCCTGCCGCCAAGGTAGGGCGAATAGCCCACTTCTTCCTCGAACATGGCGGCGCACGCCGGCAGGATCTTGTCGAAGTCGGCCAGCTGGCCAAAGCCGAGCGCGGGCTCGGGCCGGACGGCGGGCGGGCCCGAGATCGTCAGCAGGGGCTGGTGGTCCCGGACTTCATGGGCGCCCTGGCCGAGCTGCTCCAGGGCCGAGTGGATCGCCAGGACAGGCTCGGCGGGTCCGAAGATCGAGGCGTAGCGGCGCCCCGAGCGGTGCGCGGCCGTCGCAACGAGGCCGGCGAGGTCAGGGTCCAGCTCGATCGGCACCAGGTTGGCGCCGGCCCAGCAGGCGCCCAAGAGGGTGCCGCCGTCGAACACGCCAAAGATGCTGGCGCCCCCGGCAGTGGGGGACGCCGTGCCGGCGGCCTCCAGGTGCGAGAGGATGAAGACATTGGCGACGGCGTCCCGGTGCGCGAGCGCCAGCAGCGCTCCGGTGTCGGCGCCACCCAACGCCCTGACGACGACGCCGGGAGCGGCGTCGTCCTTACGAGACGCTAACCACGGGGCTACCCTTGACAGCATCTTCGCCATCGGCGTCCCCCATCTCTTCAGCGATTCGCATGGCTTCTTCGATCAGTGTCTCAACAATCTGATCCTCCGGGACAGTCTTGATGACCTCGCCCCGGACGAAAATCTGGCCCTTGCCGTTACCGGAGGCGACGCCGAGATCGGCCTCGCGGGCCTCACCCGGGCCGTTCACGACGCAGCCCATGACCGCCACGCGCAGCGGGACCTCCATGCCTTCCAGGCCCGCGGTGACCTGCTCGGCGAGGGTGTAGACGTCCACCTGGGCGCGTCCGCAGGACGGGCAGGAGACGATTTCCAGCTTGCGGGGGCGCAGGTTGAGCGACTGCAGGATCTGGTTGCCCACCTTGATTTCCTCGACCGGCGGGGCCGAGAGGGAGACCCGGATAGTGTCGCCGATTCCGCGGGAAAGCAGGGCGCCAAACGCCGTCGCAGACTTGATAGTGCCCTGGAAGGCCGGTCCGGCCTCGGTGACGCCAAGGTGCAACGGCCAGTCGCCCTTTTCAGCCAGCAGCTCGTAGGCGGCGACCATGATGACCGGGTCGTTGTGCTTGACCGAGATCTTGAAGTCGTGGAACCCGTGCTCTTCAAAGAGCGAGGCCTCCCAGACGGCGGATTCGACGAGGGCTTCCGGGGTGGCCTTGCCGTATTTCTTCATGATGCCCGGTTCCAGCGAGCCGGCATTGACGCCGATCCGGATCGAGGTGCCGTGGTCCTTTGCGGCCCGGGCGATTTCCTTGACCTGGTCATCGAACTTGCGGATGTTGCCCGGGTTCACGCGCACTGCCGCACAGCCGGCCTCGATCGCGGCGAAGACGTACTTCGGCTGGAAGTGGATGTCCGCGATCACCGGAATCTGGGACTTCTTGGCGATGATCGGCAGGGCCTCGGCGTCATCGGCGGACGGGCAGGCGACACGCACGATGTCGCAGCCGGAGGCCGTGAGCTCGGCGATCTGCTGCAAAGTGGCGTTGATGTCGGTGGTCGGCGTCGTGGTCATCGACTGGACACTAATGGGCGAATCGGAGCCGACGCCCACGGAACCGACCTTGATCTGGCGCGTCTTCCGGCGGGGGGCAAGGACGGGGGGCGGTGCTGACGGCATTCCCAGGCTGACCGAGGTCACGTGGACTCCCTTTTAGTAGCGATGTAGCGAAAGTGTGGGCGGAAAGGGCTAGGCGTGCTCGGCCAGGAGGCCGGTCACCGGCGCCCACGCAGTGGTACGTGTGCCGGAGATGGCACCGGCGGCCGCGAAGGGGTCCTGCCGCAACAGGTCATTCAGGGCCGCCTCGTCGGCCGCCTTGAAGATGAGCAGTGCACCCGCACCGTCGCCGTAGGGGCCGCTCGCCAGCAGGGCGCCCTCGCGGGCAAGTCCCGCCGTCCATTCACGGTGTGCCGGTCGGCTGGCATCGCGGACCTCGGAAGATTCGGCGTCGTACACGTACTCCACAGCAAAAACAGTCATACGGATACACTATCGCCCTGTTTGCCCGGTTCCCATCCGGGGACGCCGGGGCACGCGGTCAGCCGAGGAAGAGGACCTTGGTTACCGCCGCCACGCCGGCTGCCCACAGCATGGAGGTGAGGGTTCCGATGATGAACCGCTCGGCGGCCACCGGGGTCTCCTTCAACTCGGCAAACCGGCCCAGGCCCTTGATGGCCACGACGTAGGCGATCGCGACGGGCTGGCCGGCGAGGATGGCTAGGCACACCGCGAACCGTTCCAGGATGCCGATGATGGCGCCGCCCCGCAGGATCCGGGCGCTGCTGACGGTGTCGGCAGGCTGGGCCGCGTCGGGCGCCACTGCCTCGGGCGAAACCGCGCCCGGGACAGCGTCCGGGACCGACTCCTCGGCGGCCCGGATGTCGGGGTCGGTGGTGGAGTCGGCGGCGGGGTCCTCGGCCGTGTCCGCGCCGGGAGTGCCGCCGCTTTCACCCGCCCGGTCGTCGGCCCGGTCATCAATGGTCCGGTCATCAATGGTCCGGTCATCAATGGTGCGGGCGAGGCGGAACACCCCTGCGGTGACCGGCCAGCCGGCGAAACCTGCGGTGAGCAGGGCCAGCGTGATCCAGAGGGCGTTCACGTGTCTCCTTCGGTCGTGCCGGTCATCAGGCTGTCCGCGAGGGCCAGCAACATTTCTGCCGCCGGCCTCGCCGCCCATTCTTCCTGCCAGCCGGAGCGCATGACTGCGCGGCTCACCGATTGCTCCGTGATTCCGAGTTTCTGGGCCGCAATTTTTTGGGTCCCATGGGTGCCATTGGCGCCGTGCCGCACCGAGCGCAGCACGTCCACCACCTTCCATTGCGCCGCGGTCCGGTCCTGGACCAGGCGGCCAATCAGTCGGAGCACCGCCTCGGCATTGGCCGCCGCCTGGGACCTGGCAGTGCCGTTCGCGGACGCCGCGGCACCTGCTGCGCTTGCCGCCGTACCCGCCGCCGCATTTGACGCTGCACCTGCCGGTGTACTTGCCTTGCGGGTGCGGCCGCCGGCGACCACGGCGAGCGGCACATGGGCGGCCGCGGCTTTGGCCCGGTCGACGGCGGCCCGGGCTGCCACAAAGGCGGGTCCGGAGCCTTCCCGCGGGCTGGCGGGCAGCGGCAGATCCACCTCCCCCACCCCGATCCCGATGTACCAGCGGCCGCTGCGCAGGGCGTGCAGGGCGATGTCCACCACCTCATCGGCCCGTTCCACGACGCCCTGGACCTCGTCGCCGACCGAACGTTCAAAGCGCCCGCCGGTGGAAAGGCCCGCGAGCTCCTTCAGGAGGCCGGGAACACGGTCGACGTCTCCGGTGCTGCCTCGCTGGTCGATAGTCATGACGTACATGACCCCAGCCTAGGGAGGTGATTCTGAATAATCAATCACTTTCAACTGATTACTAAAAATCAGCCGAAATAAGCTTAGATATGAAAATCAGTGGAATCCGGCTGAAACGGCCTGTGTGGAGGCGCTACCCGAAGAGGTTGACCGGCTTGACGATGTCCGCGTAGATCAGCAACGCTCCCATGCCCATCAAGAGCACCGCCACCACGTAGGTCACCGGGAGCAGCCTGGCGATGTCGAAGGCGCCCGGATCCGGGCGGCCGAACAGCTTGGCGACCTGGCGGCGGGCTCCCTCGTACAGCGCGCCCGCCACGTGGCCGCCGTCGAGCGGCAGCAGCGGAATGAGGTTGAAGACGGCCAGGGCGAAGTTGAGTCCGGCCAGCAAACCGATCAGGGCGGCGAAGCGGGACTGCAGCGGGACCTGCTCCATGGCGGCGACCTCGCCGGCCACGCGGCCCACGCCAACCACGCTGATGGGGCCGTTGGGGTCCCGGGGTTCCTCGCTGAAGGCTGCCTTGGCCACGCCGGCCACGCGGGCGGGCAGGTTGACCACAACGCCGGCGACCTGCTGGATGTTCTCCCCCGCCATCGGCAGCACGGACGACGCCGGCTGCTGCACGAGCGCCGTCTGGGCACCGATGCCCAGGAAGCCGACGTCCTGGTACTGGAGGCTTCCGTCGGCGGCCTTGGCCTGCCGGCCGTCGGCGCCGATCACCGGCCGGGAGGAGAGCACGGGCGTGACCGTGGTGCTGACCGTGGCGCCGCCGCGCTCCACCGTGATGCTGACCTGCCTGCCCGCGGAGGCGCGGATCCAGCCGGTGAGTTCGTCCCAGCTGGTGACGGCCTTGCCGTCGAAGGAGGTGACGGTGTCGTTCGGCAACAGGCCCGCGGCCGCGGCGGGCGTGAACTTGCAGTCGGCGGAGTCCGGGTCCACGGTCTCGCCGGCCTTGACCTGGCATTTGGAGACATCGGCGATGGTGGTGGTCTGGCTGGCGATCCCGAACCCCATCAAGAGCACCGCAGTCAACACGACGCCGATCAGCAGGTTCATCACGGGCCCGCCGAGCATGATGATGATCTTCTTCCAGACCGGCAGCCGGTAGAAGACCCGGTTGCCGTCGTCGGGGCCGATTTCCTCATGGGCCAGGGAGCGGGCATCGGTTGCCAGCGACTGGAACATGCCGGTGCTGGACGGGCGGACGGTGCCGTCTTCCTTGTTCGGCGGGTACATCCCGATCATGGACACGTAGCCGCCCAGCGGGATGGCCTTGAGGCCGTACTCGGTCTCGCCCCGCTTCTTGGACCAGACAGTGGGTCCGAAGCCGATCATGTACTTGGTGACGCGGACTTTGAACAGCTTGGCCGGCAACAGGTGGCCGACTTCGTGCAGGGCAATGGACACGGCGATGCCGATCGCCACGAAGACGACACCGAGGATAAAGAGGAGGACGGGGCTCATGCTGTGATCTGCTGCTTCCTAGACGCTTCTGACGGCTAAACGTTCGTGGGTGCGGGCACGTGCCCATCTTTCAGCATCCAGTACGGACTCAACCGTCAGCCCGGAGGATCCTGTGTGTTCGCTGAGCACGGCGTCGATGGTGTCCACGATGTCGGTGAAGCGGATCTGCCCCGCGTGGAAGGCCATCACGGCTTCCTCGTTGGCGGCGTTGAACACGGCCGGGAAGGTGCTGCCCTGCCGGGCGGCGGCCTTGGCGAGGGCGACGGCGGGGAAGGCCGAGTCGTCAAGCGGCTCGAACGTCCAGCTGGTGGCCTTGCTCCAGTCGCAGGCGCTCGCGGACCCCGGGACGCGGTCCGGCCAGCCGAGGCCGAGGGCAATGGGCAGGCGCATGTCCGGCGGCGAGGCCTGGGCGATCGTGGAGCCGTCGACGAACTGGACCATGGAGTGCACCACGGACTGCGGGTGCACCACGACGTCGATCTTCTCCAGCGGGATGTCGAATAGCAGGTGCGCCTCGATCACCTCCAAGCCCTTGTTGACCAGGCTGGCGGAGTTGGTGGTGACCATGAGGCCCATGTCCCACGTGGGGTGCGCGAGGGCGTCCTGGGGCGAGACGTCATGCAGCTCGTCCCGGGTCTTGCCGCGGAACGGGCCGCCCGATGCCGTCAGGATCAGCCGGTCCACTTCGGCGGCGGAGCCGGAGCGCAGGCATTGGGCGATGGCCGAATGCTCCGAATCCACGGGGACGATCTGCCCGTCGCGTGCCGCGGCCTTGACCAGGGAACCGCCGACGATCAGGGATTCCTTGTTCGCCAGGGCCAGCGTGGCACCGGATTTGAGGGCGGCCAGCGTGGGGGCCAGGCCAATGGAGCCGGTGATGCCGTTGAGGACGACGTCGGCGCTGATTTCCGCGATCCGCGTGGAGGCATCCGGGCCGGTGATGATCTCGGGATGGTAGCCCGTCACGGAAGCCGCGCGGGCGGCGTCGTCGATCATGTTCCGGAGGGCGGTGGCGTCCCCGGTGGCGACGCCGACGGCCCAGGCGCGGGTGTGCACGGCCTGCCGGGCCAGGAGTTCGAGGTTGCCGCCGCCGGCGCTGAGCGCCACGACCTCAAACCGGTGCGGGGCGCCGTCGACGACGTCAATCGCCTGTGTGCCGATGGAACCGGTGGACCCGAGGAGGACGATTTTGCGCGGCTGCATGGTTCAAGTATCCCGCACGGCGACGCCCGTGCGGTTGAGGCGTAACGTGGAAAACGTGGAGTGGACCGCGTGGTTCGACGCGCCAGAGTACGAGTTCGCCCGGCAGGTGCTGCAGCGCGGCACCGCCACCCTCTACTTCGTGGGCTTCCTCTCCTCGCTCAACCAGTTCCCCGCCCTCCTCGGCGAGCGCGGCCTGCTGCCCGTGCCGGAGTATGTCGAGGGCTTCAACCGCCTGGGCCGGCCCAGCCTGTTCCGCTGGCGCTACTCGGACCGGCTGCTGCGGATGGTCTGCTGGAGCGGCATGGGGATTGCCGCCACGCTGGTTGCCGGGCTTCCCCAGCTCGGCCCGCCGTGGGTTCCGCTGCTCGCGTTCCTGGCCCTGTGGCTGCTGTACATGTCGATCGTGAACGTGGGGCAGACGTTTTACGGCTTCGGCTGGGAGATGCTGCTGCTGGAGGCCGGGTTCACGGTGGCCTTCCTCGGCTCGGACCAGACTCCCCCGCCCCGGACCATCCTGATTCTGCTGGCCTGGCTGGTGTTCCGGCTGGAGTTCGGCGCCGGGCTGATCAAGATCCGGGGCGGCTCCGAGTGGCGGGACCTGACGGCCCTGTACTACCACCACGAGACCCAGCCGATGCCGGGGCCGCTGAGCCGGCAGGCCCATCTGCTCCCCAAGGCCTGGCACCGGTTGGAGGTCCTGGGCAACCACTTCGCCCAACTCGTGGTCCCGTTCTTCCTCTTTGCCCCGCAGCCGCTGGCAAGCGCCGCCGCCGGGATCATCATCTTCACGCAGCTGTGGCTGGTGGCCAGCGGCAATTTCGCCTGGCTGAACTGGATGGCGATCATCCTGGCCTTCGCGGCAGTCAGCGATCCCGTGGCGCACGCCGTGATTCCGGCCATCCCGCTCGACTGGCACACCACGTCCGCAGCTGGCGCCGGACCTGATGCCGGAAGCCAGGCACCGGTCCCCTGGCTCGTGGTGGTGGTGATCGCCACCGTGTTCCTGGTGGTGCTGAGCTACCGGCCCATCCAGAACCTCTTCTCCCACCATCAGTTGATGAACGCCTCGTTCAACCGCTGGCAGCTGGTGAACACCTACGGCGCGTTCGGCACCGTCACGAAGCGGCGCATCGAAATCGTGGTGGAGGGGACCCTCGACGAGGACCCAGGGGACGACGCCGACTGGCGGGAGTACGGTTTCAAGGGCAAGCCGGGAGACGTCCGGCGCCTCCCGCGCCAGTACGCCCCGTACCACCTCCGGCTGGACTGGCTGATGTGGTTCCTGCCGCTGCGGACTGTGCACGAGGAGTGGTTCTACGCGTTCCTGGCCAAACTGCTGGAGGCGGACCGGCCCATGCTGCGGCTGCTGCGCCACGACCCGTTCGACGGCGAACGGCCCCGCTGGGTGCGTGCGAGCAGCTACCTCTACCGGTTCTCCACCCGGGCCGAATTCCGTGCGACGGGCCAGCGCTGGATCCGGACTCTCGTGTATGTCGCCATCCCGCCGTCGCGCCTGCCGCGCGACGGCTGAGACCCGTTTGCCGCAAATGGCCGGAATGGGGTTGCCGTTCCGGCCATTTGCGGCAAATTAGTGAACCACCCCGGCTTAGACGGACACCTCTTCCTTCGCCGGTGCGGTCTCCAGCGTGGCCTGGCGGCGGCGCAGCCACCACGAGGCGACGAAGATCAGCGCCATGGATACATAAACCACCAGGGCGAACGGAGAGGCGAACAGGGCCGTGGGGTCGTTCTGTGAAAGTTGCAGCGAGCGCCGCAGCTGCACCTCGAACATCGGGCCCAGGATCATCGCCACCACCATGGGCGCCACGGGATAGCCGTAGCGGCGCATGAAGTAGCCCAGGATGCCCACCACCAGCAGGATGCCGACGTCGCTCGGGGAGAAGTTCACCGAGAACGCGCCCAGGGCGGCGAACACCAGGATGCCCGCGTAGAGGTAGGGACGGGGGATCTGCAGGATCTTCACCCACAGGCCCACCAGAGGGAGGTTCAGCACCAGCAGCATGAGGTTGCCGACATACAGCGAGGCGATCAGGGTCCAGACCAGAGCCCCTTGGTTTTCGAACAGGAGCGGCCCGGGCTGGATCTGGTAGCGCTGGAACGCCGTGAGCATCATGGCCGCCGTCGCCGTCGTCGGGATGCCAAGGGTCAGCAGCGGCACCAGGACCCCGGCGGCCGCGGCGTTGTTCGCCGCTTCCGGCCCGGCGACGCCTTCGATGGCACCCTTGCCGAACTGCGCCTTGTTGGCGCCCTTGGCCAGCTTTCGCTCGGCCGCGTAGGACAGGAACGTGGAGACGTCCGCCCCGCCCGCCGGGACAGTGCCGATCGGGAACCCGATGAAGGTTCCGCGCAGCCACGGCTTCCAGGACCGCTGCCAGTCCTCCTTGGACAGCCAGGCGTTCTTACCCTTGCTGACCGGGATGAGCTCCACGGGGCCGTGTCGCAGCTTGGACGCAACATACAGCGCCTCGCCGAGCGCAAAGAGGCCCACGGCCACGAGGACCATGTCGATGCCGTCCACCAGGGTGGGGTTGTCGAACGTGAAGCGCTGCTGGGCCGTGCTGTCATCGATGCCGATCAGGCCGATGAACAGACCGAGGGCAAGGGATGCCAGGCCGCGCAAGACGGAGGCCCCCAACAGCGCACCGACGGTCAGGAAGGCCACCACCATGAGGGCGACATAGTCCACCGGGCCGAGGCCGACTGCGAAGTCGGCCACGACGGGCGCCAGGAAGGTCAGCAGGACCGTGGCTATGGTGCCGGCGATGAAGGACCCGATCGCCGCCGTCGCCAGGGCCGCCGCTCCCCTGCCGGCCTTGGCCATCTTGTTTCCCTCGAGCGCCGTGACGATCGAGGACGATTCGCCCGGCGTGTTCAGCAGGATGGAGGTGGTGGAACCGCCGTACATGCCGCCGTAGTAGATTCCGGCGAACACGATCAGCGCCGCGGCAGGATCCAGGGCATAGGTGATGGGCATGAGCAAGGCCACCGTCATGGCGGGACCAATGCCGGGGAGCACGCCGACGGCGGTGCCGACGAAGACCCCGCCCAGGGCGTAGAGCAGGTAGACCGGCTGCAGCGCGGTGGTGAATCCTTCGAGCAGGAGCATGAAGCTATCCATGGAGGAACGCCACCCCCTCGAGCAGCGGACCCGGCGGCAGGGACACGCCCAGCAGCCCGCCGAAGACGTACTGCAGCACCAGCGCCAGGACAATGGAAATGATGATCGCCTTCCAGAGGGGTTTGGCGTCCAGTGACCAGGCGGCACCGCTGAAGAGCACGGCGGCAGCCACAGGCCAGCCGGCCGGCTCGATCAGGAAGATGTGCAGCACCACGAAGCCCACGAGTTTGGCGAGGGCCACCCAATCGGTCTTGGCCGTCACGTCGAGGTCTTCGCTGTCCTCGGCCTGGCCGACTTTGCCGCGGAGGACCTGCAGGACCACCCCGGCGCCGCACAGCACCAGCATGCCGCACACGATGTAAGGGAAGGCGCGCGGACCGATGCCGGTCTCCGACGGCGGGATCGGAATGGATCCCGCCGTCAGCAGCCCCGCGGCGCCCACGCTGACGAACACGAGGGCGAAGAGGATCTCGCCCGTCGGCCGTTTGGCGGGCGTTGTTGCGTGAACGGACATTGTTACTTGACCAGGCCAATCTGGGTCAGCGTGGTCTTGACCTTGGCGATGTCCTCGGTCAGGAAGGTCTTGAAGCCGTCGCCGGCCAGGAACGCGTCGTCCCAGTTGTTCTTGGTCAGGGTGGACTTCCAGGCCTCGGACTCGTGCAGCTTGGTGACGACGTCGGTCAGCTTGGCGCGCTGGGCGTCGTCGATGGAGCCCGGCGCCACGACGCCGCGCCAGTTGGTCAGTACGACGTCGATCCCCTGGTCCTTGAGCGGCTTGACCCCGGGCAGCGCCGGCGCCTCCGCTTTGCCCGAGACCGCGAGCGCCCGGACCTTGCCGGCCTTGACCTGTTCGGCGTACTCGCCCACGCCGGAGATGCCGGCCTGGACCTTGTTGCCGAGCAGCGCGGCGATGGATTCGCCGCCGCCGGAGTAGCCGATGTAGTTCAGCTTGTCCGCCTCCACGCCCTGGGACTTGAGGATCTGCCCGGCCAGGATGTGGTCCGCGCCGCCGGCCGAGCCGCCGGTGATGGCCACGCCCTTGCCGTTGGCTTTGATGTCCGCCACGAGGTCGGCGACGGACTGGTACTTTGACGACGCCGGCACCACGAGGACCAGCGGCTCCTCGGTGAGACGCGCGATCGGCGTGGTGTCCTCGAGCCGGGTCTTGGCGCCATTGGTCTCGACGGCGCCCACCATGACGTAGCCCATCACCATGAGGGTGTTGACGTCCTTCTCGGTGGCAAGCTTGGCAAGCCCGTTGGTTCCGCCGCCACCGCCGATGTTGGTGACCTGGGCGGAGGAGACCAGTTTGTTGGTCTGCAGGTCCTGCTGCATGGCGCGTCCGGTCTGGTCCCAGCCGCCGCCCGGGTTGGCGGGGACGATGATGCTGAGCTTCTTGATCGGGTCGGCGCCCGCGGCCGTGCCGGCAGCCGCGCCGGTTCCGCTTCCTGCGCAGGCGGACATGGCCAGGACGACTCCGGCGGCTCCGGCGATGAGGGCGGCGCGGCGGGTGTAGGCGGACCGGGTGACGCTGGTCCGTGTGAATGAGGGCAGGGCAGACATGGTTTCTCCTTGGGCGAATGTGATGCACATCATTGGAATCACGTCACCGACCCTAAGAGCGCGCCGGGAAGGGCAACAGCATTTGGCCTTAGAGGTAATAGTGGTCATATTGGTCACAGTCCAGACCGGGCCTTTGGTCCGCAGCGGCACCGAACGGATGCGAAGCTTGTGACATGGTTCACAGGATTCCCCTACGGTTCCAGCTGGTCGCACTGCAGCTGGGCATCGTGCTGGCTGTACTCACGGTGGTGGGGGCCGTGACCATCCGGATGCAGGAGCAACAGCTCCGGGACGCCTACAAGGGCCGGCTGATCGGCGTCGCAGAAAGTGTCGCCCAGCTGCCCTCCGTCAT
Source organism: Arthrobacter sp. NPDC058130 (assembly GCF_042884475.1). Taxonomy (NCBI): domain Bacteria; kingdom Bacillati; phylum Actinomycetota; class Actinomycetes; order Micrococcales; family Micrococcaceae; genus Arthrobacter; species Arthrobacter sp. NPDC058130. The sequence continues at coordinate 87,282 of NZ_JBHVTV010000009.1, read as the reverse complement.
CAACGCGTTCGGAACGCCCTCGCCGGCCCAGACCATCCAGCCGATCGCGGAGGTCATCCGGCAGGCCTCTAATGTCACGTACGTGGTGGTGACAGACCGGCACGGAGTCCGGCAGTCGCACCCCAACCCGGCGGAAATCGGCCGGCCGGTCTCCACGGATCCCTCCGTTCCCTTGTCCGGCGAGATCTACGTCGGCACCCAAACCGGCACCCTCGGCGAGTCCTGGCGGGTCAAGGTTCCCATCTTCGACGGGACCGGCACCGTGATCGGCTCCGCCTCCGTGGGCGTGCTGGAGAGTACCCTGGCCGCGGACCTCCATGATGACATGCCGCAGCTGTTCGCCTGGCTGCTCGGGGCAGCGCTCCTGAGTTCACTGGGCGCGATGTACGTCTCGAAGCTGGTCTGGCGGCGCATCTACAAGCTTGAGCCCGAGGACATCGCGGCCTTGCTGGAAACGCGCGACGCCATGCTCCACGGCCTGGGCGAGGGGCTCGTGGCAGTGGACGCCGACGGCCGGATCGCGCTGGTCAATGACGAGGCACGCCGCCTGCTCGCACTGTCGGCGGATATCACCGGGACGCCGGCCGCAGCCAGCCTGGAACCGGCGGTCCACCGCCTGCTCTCGGCCGGGTCCGCCACGGAGGAGCTCGTGCTCTCGGGAGAGCGGATCCTGCTGGGCAAGGTCAACGCTGCCACCGTCGACGACCGCGAAGTCGGCAAGGTGCTGATCCTGCGGGACCGCACGGAACTGCACACGGTCCTGCGTGACCGCGACGGCGCCGTGGACGTGACCCAGGCCCTCCGCGCTCAGGCGCACGAGTTCGCCAATAAACTGCACGTCATTTCCGGACTGCTGGAGCTCGGAAAGCAGGACAAGGCCATTGAATACCTGGGCCGCAGCCACAACGACGCCGTCTTCGCGAACCGGCCCCTGGCGCCCGGAATCACCGACCACGGGGTCCAGGCCCTGCTGATCGCCAAGTCCACAGTCTGCGCCGAGCGCGGCATCGACATTGTGGTCAGCCCGGATTCGGTCTGTTCGGCCGATGACTCGGGCGACGTCATCACGGTCCTGGGCAACCTGATCGACAACGCGGTGGACGCCGCGGGCTTCGACAGCACTGTTGCCATCCGGCTGGGCGAGAGCGCCGACGGCGAGCGCACCATCCTGGTGGAGGACGACGGGCCCGGCGTCCCCGCTGCGGAACGCGCTAAAGTGTTCGAGCCCGGTGTGACCAGCAAGGAGGCCGTGGGGATCAACAGCCGCGGGTTTGGGCTGGCCCTGGTCCAGCGGGTTGCCCTCCGGCGCGGAGGCCGGGCCGCAGTATCCTCATCGGCATTGGGCGGAGCCTGCTTCTTAGTGGTGCTCAGGACAAAAGAGGCGGAACTACAGAAGCAATGAGCGCCATACGCACCCTCATCATCGACGATGACGTAGCAGTGGCCGGGATCCATCACGGGTTCCTGCTGGCACGCGGCGGATTCGACGTCGTGGCCATGGCCCACACTGGCCAGCAGGGCATCGATCTGGCCGCAGAGCTGGCACCGGAGCTGGTGCTGCTGGATATTCATCTGCCGGACATGTCCGGCCTGGACGTCCTGCAGCGGCTGCGCGGGCACCGGCGGCCGGTGGATGTCCTGGTCATTACGGCGTCCCGGGAACTCGATACGGTCCGCGGCGCGATGGCCGGCGGGGTGCTGCACTACCTGGTCAAGCCCTTTTCCTCGCAGGCATTGAACGAACGGCTCGACGAGTACGTTCTGCTGCGGGACGAACTCGCCTCGGGCGCTGCCGGGCCGCTGGACCAGGCCAGCATTGACCGCCTGGTGGCCCCCACCCGCCGCTCGGCGCCGGCAGAAACCCCCGCCGGGCAGGCTGCGCTGCGGTTGCCCAAGGGACTTTCCCGCCCCACCCTGGACGCGGTCATCGAGGCGCTGAAGGGCAGTCCCGAGGACGTCTCCGCGGCCGGCCTCGCGCTGCAATTGGGCCTGTCGCGCGTCAGCGCCCGTCGCTACCTTGAGTACCTCGTGGTTCACGGCCATGCCCGGCTGACGCCCCGCTACGGAGCGGCGGGCCGGCCGGAGAACCGTTACCTGTGGCGCCGCTGAACCTGGGGTTGCGCGTCTCAGGGCACCGACTCGACGCAGATGGCCGCAATAGGACCAGCCAATCCGGCCATCTGTGGCGAATCGACGATGTTCGCACGGGAGAGCTTCACCGGGCACAAGTTGGTGGGCAGCTGGAGATCCTCCGCTTAGACCCCGGTGGTCAGGAGCCGACGCGGCCTGCGCGGCGCAGCGTGGACGCGGCGTGCTTGAGAATGGGTCCGTCGATCATCTTGCCCTTGAACGCGAACACACCCGAGCCTGCTGCGGACGCGGCATCGAGCAGTTCGGCGGCCGCCGAGACGTCGGCCTCTGTGGGTGCGTAGGCTTCGCGGACCACGGCCACCTGGTCCGGGTGGATGCAGGCTTTGGAAGAGAACCCGGACGCCACAGCGTCACGGGCTTCGAGGGCCAGCCCGGCCAGATCCGGGATGTTGACGTAGACGGCGTCGATCGCGTCCTTGCCGAAGGCGCCGGCGGCCAGGAGCACGCTGGAACGGGCGTGCAGCGCGACGGCGCGGTAGCTGCCGTCCTCGGACCGGCTGGAGGTTCCGCCGAGCGAGGCCAGCAGGTCCTCGGCGCCCCACATCAGGGCCACGACGTTGGGTTCCGCGGCGATGGCGGCGGCGTTGAGGACGCCCGCGGCCGTCTCGCAGAGGGCGATCACGCTGTAGCCCTGGAGTTCTTTGAGCTGCGCGGCGCTCTCGGCCTTGGCCAGCATGATGTGTCGGTAGGGCGTGTGTTTGAGGCAGTGCAGGTCCTTCTCGAACTCGTCCGTGCCGGCGGGGTTGACCCTGATGATGGTGCGGCTCGGATCCAGTTCGGGGACGTCGCCGGTGGCGCCGAGCTGGGCGAGGATGGCGCCGCGGGCCCGCTGCTTGTCGGCGGGCGCGACGGCGTCCTCGAGGTCCACGATCACAGTATCGGCGCGCTCGGCGGCTTTCTGGTACCGCTCGGGGCGGTCGGCGGGGCAGAACAGCAGGGCAGGACCCATCAGGAAACTCATGTTTCTATTGTCCCCTTTTGTGCCGCTTCCAGCTCGGCAGCCGCGTGGGCCTCGCGTGTCCACATCAGGCAGCTGCGGGCGGCCAGTGCCACCACATCGCCGTGCTGGTTGCGTCCGGTGTGCTGCATGGTCACGATGCCCTGGCCGGGGCGGGACGCGGACAGTCTTTTCCCGGTGACCACGGTCTCCGTGTACAGGGTGTCCCCGTGGTACAGCGGCCGCGGGAAGGACACGTCCGTCAGGCCCAGCTGGGCGATGATGGTGCCCTGGGTCAGCTGCGGCACCGACTGGCCCACCACGGTGGCGAGGGTGAACATCGAGTTCATCAGCCGCTGGCCGAACGGCTGTCCGGCGCTCCAGGCCGCGTCCAGGTGCAGTGCCTGGGTGTTCATGGTCATGGTGGTGAACAGGACGTTGTCCGTCTCCGTGACGGTCCGGCCCGGCCGGTGGGCGTAGACCACGCCCTCCTCCAGCTCGTCGAAGTAGAGGCCGCGCTGTTCAATCACCCGGGGGGTGCCGGCAGCGGGGCTTGGGGAGGGCCGGTCGGCGTCGCTCATACGGTGAGTTCCTGGTCTTCCTCAAAGAGTTCGGCTCCGGTGGCGGCAACCACGTCCTCAACGGTCACGTCGGGAGCCAGTTCCCGCAGCACCAGCCGGGACTGCCCGGCCTCGGTCACGACGTCGATCACGGCGAGGTCGGTGATGATCCGGTCCACGCAGCCCTTCCCGGTCAGCGGCAGTGTGCAGGTGTCGACGATTTTCGGCTTGCCGTTGCGGTCCACGTGATCCATCATCACGATCACCTTCTTGGCACCGAACACGAGGTCCATTGCGCCGCCCATGCCCTTGACCATCTTGCCCGGGATCATCCAGTTGGCGAGGTCGCCGTTGGCGGCGACCTCCATGGCACCCAGCACGGCCACATCGACGTGCCCGCCCCGGATCATGCCGAAGGAGGCGGCGGAGTCGAAGAACGCGGCACCCTTGTTGACCGTGACCGTTTCCTTGCCGGCATTGATCAGGTCCGGATCGATCTCGTCCTCCGCCGGGTAGGGCCCCACGCCCAGGATGCCGTTTTCCGAGTGCAGCACCACCTCGACGCCGGCCGGAATGTAGTTGGGGATCAGCGTCGGCATGCCGATGCCAAGGTTGACGTACTGGCCGTTGTGCAGTTCCTGCGCCACCCGTGCGGCGAGTTCGTTGCGGGTCCAGCCCTTCGTTTCAATCCCGGCGGAGTGTTCGACGCCGGAGCGCCGGTATTCGTGGCGCACGGCCTCGGGACGGGGCGGCGCGCCCTGAGCGTTGTTCGTTTCCACGGCTATGCTCCTGCCTGCGCTGGTTCTGGTGCTCCGGTGGTGCCGGCGGCGCCGGAGGCAGCTGAAACTGCAACCGTCCGCTTCTCGATGCGTTTCTCGCCCTGCGGGGCCAGGACGACGCGCTGGACGAAGATCCCCGGAACGTGGACGTGCTCCGGGTCCAGCTCCCCGGGCTGCACGAGTTCCTCGACCTCGGCGATCGTGATCTTCCCGGCCATGGCGCACAGCGGGTTGAAATTCATGGCGGTGGCGTGGAAAACGAGGTTGCCGTGGCGGTCACCCTTCCAGGCGTGAACCAGGCCGAAGTCGGGCGTCAGCGATTCTTCCAGCACGAAGTCGGCGCCGTTGAAGCTGCGGACCTCCTTCGGGGCGGAGGCGATCGCGACGTTGCCTTCGGCGTCGTACTTCTGCGGCAGGCCGCCGTCGGACACCTGGGTTCCGACGCCGGCCGGCGTGTAGAAAGCGGGAATGCCTGCGCCGCCGGCGCGCAGCTTTTCGGCCAGCGTGCCCTGCGGGGTGAGGATCACCTCGAGCTCGCCGGCAAGGTACTGCCGCGCGAACTCCTTGTTCTCCCCGACGTAGGAGCTGATGGTGCGCCGGATCCGGCCGTCCTTGAGCAGGATCCCAAGTCCCCAGTCGTCCACGCCGCAGTTGTTGCTGACGGTTTCCAGATCCGTGGCGCCGCGCTGGTGCAGCGCCTCGATGAGGGTCACGGGGATGCCGCAGAGCCCGAACCCGCCCACGGCGAGGGAGGCGCCGTCGTGGATGTCCGCCACAGCCTCGGCCGCGCTGGCAACTACTTTGTTGATCATCAGTGATCCTTCCGGCCGGCTACAGTCCCAGTTCGCGGGCGATCAGCATCAGCTGGACTTCGGTGGTGCCTTCGCCGACTTCAAGGATCTTGGAGTCGCGGTAGTGGCGTGCCACGGTGAAGTCATTGATGAAGCCATAGCCGCCGAACACCTGGGTGGCGTCCCGCGCGTTGTCCATGGCTGCCTCGCCTGCGACCATCTTAGCGATGGCCGCCTGCGTCTTGAACGGCTTGCCGGCAAGCATCCGGGCGGCCGCGTCGTAGTACGCCAGGCGGGCCGTGTGGGCGCGTGCTTCCATCCGGGCAATCTTGAACGAGACGGCCTGGTACTTGCCGATGTTCTGCCCGAAGGCGCTGCGCTCCTTGGCGTATTTCACCGACTGGTCCACGCAGCCCTGGGCCGCCCCGACGGCCAGCGCGGCGATCGCGATCCGGCCTTCGTCCAGGATGGACAGGAAGTTGGCGTAGCCGCGGCCCCTGGTGCCGAGCAGGTTTGCTTCGGGGACGTGGACGTTGTCCAGCGTGAGCGGGTGGGTGTCCGAGGCGTTCCAGCCGACCTTGTTGTAGGCCTTTTCCGCCTTGAACCCGGGGGTGTTGGTGGGCACCAGGATGGTGGAGATTTCCTTCTTGATGCTGCCGTCCGGACGTTCCTCCTGCCCGGTGACGGCCGTGACGGTGACGAGCCTGGTGATGTCGGTGCCGGAGTTGGTGATGAACTCCTTGTTGCCGTTGATGACCCATTCACCGCCGCCCAGTTTGGCGGTGGTCTTGGTGCCGCCCGCGTCCGAGCCGGCCTCGGGCTCGGTCAGGCCGAAGCCTGCGAGCGCCTTGCCGGAAGCCAGCAGGGGCAGCCATTCCTCTTTTTGGGCGTCGTTGCCGAAGCGGTGGATCGGCATGGCGCCGAGGGAGACGCCGGCCTCGAGGGTGATGGCGACGGACTGGTCCACGCGGCCGAGCTGTTCCAGGGCAAGGGCCAGGGCGAAGTAGTCCCCGCCCATGCCGCCGAACTCTTCCGGGAACGGCAGGCCGAACAGGCCCATGTCCGCCATCTGGGAGACGATCTCGTAGGGGAAGCTGTGTTCCTCGTCGTGCTTGGCGGAGACCGGGGCCACTACTTCGTCGGCGAATTCGCGGACGGTGTTGCTGAGGTCCTGGTAGTCCTCGCTGAGCTCAAAATCTGCCATGGGGTGACTCCTTTGTCGGTGCTGCTGGTCTGTGTGTGGTGATGCTGTGTGGTGATGGTTGCTCGTTATGGTGTGTGTGCTGCTGCGGCTGAACGGCCGCCCGGTCAGAAAGCAGTCGTCAGTCGGCCGCGCCCATTGCGATGACGGCTTCCTCGATCGTGTCCTCGGCTGCGTTCTCCGCCGGCGGCGGCACGTCGACGGCGGGGTGGACAGTGGCGAGCACCTGGTCTGCCTTCACGAGGTCCCCGGACCCGACGCTGATATGGACGGTCCCCTCGAGCGGTGCCACGAGCTGGTGCTCCATCTTCATCGCTTCCACGGAGAGCAGCACCTGGCCGGCCTCCACCGTGTCGCCTTCGCTGACGGAGACGGAGACCACCGTTCCCGGCATCGGCGAGCGCACGGCCGGGTCTGCGGCACCTTCCTCGCGTTCGATCGCGGCCAGCACCCGGGCGAGCCGGGACTCGCGGGTGAGCACCTCCAGGCGGCAGGACCAACCCTCGTTGCCGAGGAGGAGCTCCTGCGGGTCACCGGAGGCCGGGCCGCTCTGGTTAGGGGCGCCCGGGCCCCCGTGCACCGACACCAGCGCGTACTCCCGGGCTTCACCATCGAGCGTCAGCTCCGCGTGGTTGGGCTTGGGGAAACGAAGTGATGCCGTGCGTTCCGGCCCGCCGTCGACGGTTATCGCCGCCGTACCGTGCCCTGCTGCGCCGGACACCGTTACCGTGGCGACGCCGCCGCCGGGGGTGCCCAGGCTGATCCGCCGCGGCGCCGGCGCACCGACGCGCCAACCGTCGCGTCGATTCCACGGGCCTCCCCCGGAGGTCTGTGCATCGTGCTCCTCCATGGCAGCGGCGAACACCGCAGCGGCAGCTACCTCGAAGTCGCCTACGCGCCGGAAAGCGAACTGCGGCATCTTGCGCTCGATCAGGCCGGTGTCGAGCCGGCCGGCGCGGACGTCGGCGTCGTTGATCAGCAGCCGCAGGTACTCAACGTTGGTATCGATGCCCAGCGCCGTGTACCCGGCGAGCGCCCGGTCGAGGGTGTCCAGGGCCTCGGTGCGGTCCCGGCCCCACGCGATGACCTTGGAGATCATCGGGTCGTAGCTGGAAGAGATCTCGAGCATCTCCAGCAGCGCCGAATCCACCCGGACTTTTCCGTCGGCGTCATCAGGTACTTCGTCCAGCAGCACCACCCGTCCCGTGGACGGCAGGAAGTTCCGTTCCGGGATTTCGGCGTAGACGCGGGCTTCCACTGAATGCCCGTTGAGCACGACGTCGTCCTGCTGGACGGTGAGCACCTCGCCGGCGGCGATCCGCACCTGCCATTCGACGAGGTCGACGCCGGTGACCATCTCGGTGACCGGGTGCTCGACCTGCAGGCGGGTGTTCATCTCCATGAAGAAGAACTCGTCCGGGGCGTTATCCGAGACGAGGAACTCCACCGTGCCCGCGCCGGAGTAATTAACGCTGCGCGCGGCGTTGCAGGCGGCCTCGCCGATCCGGGCGCGGATTTCCGCCCCGTCCGGCAGGGACTCCAGCAGCGGGGAGGGTGCCTCCTCGATGACCTTCTGGTGGCGGCGCTGCAGCGAGCACTCGCGCTCCCCCAGATGGATGACGTTGCCGTGGTTGTCGGCCAGGACCTGGACCTCGATGTGCCGGGGTGTGGGCACCAGCCGTTCCAGGAACAGGGTGTCGTCGCCGAAGGCACTCGCGGCAACCCGGCGTGCGGTTGCCAGGGTCGCTTCGAGGTCACCCGGGCGTTCCACGATATGCATGCCCTTGCCGCCGCCGCCGGCGGAGGGCTTGATCAGCAGCGGGAAGCCGACCCGCGCCGACGCCTCGATCAGCTGCTCGTCCGTCATCCCGGGTTCGGCGATGCCAGGAACCACCGGGACGTCGTAGCCGGCGACGTGGTTTTTGGAGCGGATCTTGTCGCCCATGACATTGAGGGATTCGACGCCGGGCCCAATGAAGGTGATCCCGGCTTCCGCCAGGGCGCGGGCGAAGTCGGCGTTCTCGCTGAGGAAGCCGTAGCCCGGGTGCACGGCCTCGGCCCCGGTGTCGCGGCAGGCCTTCAAAATGGCCTCGATCTTCAAGTAGCTCTCGGTGGCGGCGGCCGGGCCGATCCGCACCGCCACGTCGGCCTCGCGCACGTGCCGGGCACCGGCGTCGGCGTCGGAATAGACGGCCACCGAACGGATGCCCAGGGCGCGCAGGGTCCTGATGACCCGGCAGGCGATCTCGCCGCGGTTGGCAACCAGCACGGTGCCGAACAGGGGCTTATGGAGTGACGAGGGTGCGGTCGGCGAAGAAGTAATGGTCACAGCTGGCTCACATCCGGAACAGGCCGAAGGAGGTCTCCGGCAGCGGGGTGCGGGAGATGACGTCGAGCGCCAGTCCCAGGACGGTGCGGGTGTCCGCGGGGTCGATCACGCCGTCGTCCCAGAGGCGGGCGGTGGAGTAGTAGGGGCTGCCCTGGTCCTCGTACTGGGCCTTGATGGGGGCCTTGAAGGCTTCCTCGTCCGCCGCGGACCATTCCTCGCCGCGGGCCTCGTACTGGTCCCGCTTCACGGTGGCCAGCACGCTGGAGGCCTGGTTGCCGCCCATCACGGAGATCCGCGACGCCGGCCACATCCACAGGAAGCGCGGCGAGTAGGCCCGGCCGCACATGGAGTAGTTGCCGGCGCCGAAGGAGCCGCCGATCACGACCGTCAGCTTGGGGACCCTGGCGGTGGCGACGGCGGTGACCATCTTGGCGCCGTTCTTGGCGATGCCGCCCTGCTCGTAGTCCTTGCCGACCATGAAGCCGGAGAGGTTTTGCAGGAAGACCAGCGGGATGCCGCGCTGGTCGCACAGTTCGATGAAGTGCGCGCCCTTGAGCGAGGACTCACTGAACAGCACGCCGTTGTTGGCCACGATGCCCACGGGATGGCCGTGCAGCCTGGCGAAGCCCGTGACCAGGGTGGTGCCATAGTTCTTCTTGAACTCGTGGAACCGGCTGCCGTCCACCAGCCGGGCGATGACCTCGCGCACGTCGTACTGGGCGTTGACGTCCGTGGGAACGGCGCCGTAGAGCTCAGCCGGATCAGCTGCGGGTTCGACGGCGGTGTCCACCTCCCAGACGGGCGCGGCAGGCCGCGGCAGGGTGGCCACGATGTCCCGGACGATCTGGAGGGCATGCTCATCGTTCTCGGCCAGGTGGTCCGTGACCCCGGAGATCTTCGAGTGCACGTCACCGCCGCCAAGCTCCTCCGCCGTGACGATCTCGCCGATCGCGGCCTTCACCAGCGGCGGGCCGCCCAGGAAGATGGTGCCCTGGTTGCGGACGATCACCGTCTCGTCGCTCATCGCGGGGACATAGGCGCCGCCGGCGGTGCAGGAGCCCATGACGGAGGCGATCTGCGGGATCTTGGCCGCGGACATCTTCGCCTGGTTGAAGAAGATCCGGCCGAAATGTTCCTTGTCCGGGAAGACCTCGTCCTGTTTGGGCAGGAAGGCCCCGCCGGAGTCCACGAGGTAGATGCAGGGCAGCCGGTTCTCCAGGGCGATCTCCTGCGCCCGGAGGTGCTTTTTCACCGTCATCGGATAGTAGGTGCCGCCCTTGACGGTGGCGTCGTTGGAAATGACCAGCACCTGCCGGCCGTGCACGAGGCCGATCCCGGCGATGACGCCGGCACCGGGCGAGTCATCGTTGTACATGCCGTTGGCCGCGAGCGGCGCGATTTCCAGGAAGGGGCTGCCGTCGTCGAGCAGCCGGTCGATGCGTTCGCGCGGGAGGAGCTTGCCGCGGGCCACGTGGCGTTCGCGGGACTTTGCCGGCCCGCCCAGGGCTGCGGCGGCGAGCCGTTCCCTCAGTTCTCCGGCCAGGCCCAGCTGGGCCTCCCGGTTCGCGGCATAGGCGGCGCTTGATGCATCCACCTGGCTGGCGATTGTCTCCATTGACTGCTTCCGTTCCCTGACCTGCGTGCCGGTCCGGCAGCTTCAGCCGCCCCGGCTATTTCGGCTCGTTCCGCAAATATTTCGGTTAGTACCGCATAACTGAGATTTAGGTTAGTCTCTATTAACTGTGATGTCCAACACAGGGATCAATTGCAACGAGGGGATGCGCCGGTGACCGAGCCCAGCCAAACCGCCCAGCTGCCAGCCCAAGCAGCCTCCACCCCGGCCCCTTCTACACAGGCCACTTCTACCCCGACGGATTCTGCCCCGGCCCCTTCCACCCCGGCCCCTTCCACACAGCGCAGCCAGGCGAAGGCGAACAGGCGGCAGGCCCTGCTGTCCGCCGCCGCCGCGCTCTTCGCCCTGGAGGGCTTCAACCGCGTCTCCCTGGAGGATCTGGGAGCCGCGGCCGGCGTCAGCGGGCCGGCGGTCTACCGCCACTTCGCCGGCAAGCAGGCAGTCCTCGGCGCGCTGCTGCTCAGCGTCAGCCAGGACCTGCTCGACGGCGGCCGCAAGGTGGTGGCCGATTCCGAAGGCGCCCTGGCGGCGCTGGGCGGCCTGGTTGCCTTCCACGTCGACTTTGCCCTGAGCAATCCCGACGTCATCCGGGTCCAGGACCAGGATTTCAGCAACCTTGCAGGCGAGGACCAGGCCGAGGTCCGCACACTCCAGCGCAACTACGTTGAACTCTGGGTGGACGTGCTGGCCGGACTGCACGAGGGCACGGAGGCCGCCGAACTGCGGATGCGGGCCCATGCCACCTTCGGCCTGATCAACTCGACCCCGCACTCCGTGCGCAGCCACGGCCGCCGGGTGGGCGTCCGCCGCGCACGGCCGCTGCTGGAAAGCATGGCACTGGCCGCGCTCCTGGCACCTGCCGCGCCGCCGGAAGACTGACGCACACCCACCCGACTGACAGCTCCCGCTGCCCGGACTGAGACGACCCCGCACACAACACGGCTGCCGGCTGCCCCAAAAAGGAGCAGCCGGCAGCCATGGTGGGCCGGGGACTAGACCATCGCGAGGACCATGCCCGGATCGGCCAGCATGGCGCCGAGGTCCTGGAGGAACCGTGAGCCCTGCTCGCCGTCCACCAGGCGGTGGTCGAAGGAGAGGCTGAGCGTCATGACCTGGCGCAGCGCGACCTCGTCCTGGTACTCCCACGGCATCTTCCGGACCGCACCCAGGGCCAGGATGGCGGCCTCGCCCGGGTTCAGGATGGGCGTGCCGGCGTCAATGCCGAAGACGCCGATGTTGGTGATGGAGATGGTGCCGCCGGAGAGGGACTCAGGGCTTGTCTTCCCGGCCCGGGCCGTGTCCGTCAGTTCCGTCAGGGCGGTGGAGAGGTCCATGAGGGACATCCGGTCCGCGTCCTTGATGTTCGGGACGGTCAGCCCGCGCGGGGTCGCGGCCGCGATGCCCAGGTTCACGTAGTTGAACTGGACGATCTCCTGGTTGGCCTCGTCCCACCGGGCGTTGAGCGTCGGGTGGTTGCGCAGCGCGATCAGCACCGCCTTGGAGACGAGCGTCAGCGGCGTGAGCTTGTACCCGGCGAATGCGCGGCTGGCCTTCAGCCGTGCCAGCAGCTCCATCGTGGGCGTGACGTCAACGGTCAGGAACTCGGTGACGTGCGGCGCGGTGAAGGCGCTGGCCACCATGGCGGCCGCTGTGAACTTCCGCACGCCCTTGATCGGCGTGCGGGTCTCCCGCTCACCCCGGGCCTGGGGCGCAAGGGGCTGCGCCGGCGCGCCGGGAAGTTCCTGGACGGCCGCGGACAGGTCGCCGCCGCCGGCGAAGTTCTGGACGTCCTCGCGGGTAATGAGGCCGTGCTCGCCCGTGCCGGTCACGGCTTCGAGGTCGACGCCGAGATCCTTGGCCAGTTTGCGCACCGGCGGCGTGGACCGCGGACGCTCCCCCGGCGCAGAGGCGGCAGGCTTGGTCTCGACCGGCTCAGCCGCAAGGACCGGCGCAGCCGGCTCGGCTGCGTGGACCGGTGCCACGGATGCCGCAGGTTCGGCTGGAGCAGCCGGAGCTGCCACTGCAGCCGCGGCCGGGGCTGCGAACGTGCGGGCGCGGCGTGCCGGCCGGCCGGAGGCTTCGAGCACGGCCCCGTAGCCCACGAGGTTCGGCTCACGCTTGGCGGCCGCTGCGTCAGGCGCGGAACCTGCGGCGCCGTCGTCGCCCTCAATCTCGAAGGAGACGATCGGCTTCCCGACCTCAACCACGGTGCCGGGCTGTTCGTGCAGGGCCGCGACCACACCGGCGAACGGCGAGGGCAGCTCGACGACGGCCTTGGCCGTCTCGACCTCGGCGATGATCTGGTTGAGGGTGACGGTGTCCCCTACCGCGACCTTCCAGGCGACGATTTCCGATTCCGTCAGTCCTTCGCCGAGGTCCGGGAGCCTGAATTCCTTGATCATGGTGCCGCTCATCCTTCCAGCCCGCTGAGGGAGCTGGGGCGGCCCATGGCGCGGTCAACGCCGTCGAGAATCCTGTCGAGGCCCGGCAGGTGGTGCATTTCCAGCTTGGAGTAGGGGTACGGGACGTCAAAGCCGGTCACACGGACCGGGGCCGCTTCGAGGTGGTAGAAGCAGCGCTCGGTGACGCTCGCGGCGACTTCGGCGCCGAGGCCGCCGGACTGGCCGGCCTCGTGCGTGATGACCAGCCGGCCGGTCTTGCGGATGGAGGCCTCGAGGGTTTCGAAGTCCAGCGGAGCGAGCGAGCGGAGGTCGATGACCTCGACCGAGAGGCCTTCGTCCGCGGCCGCGAGGGCGGCGTCGCGGGCGGTCTTGACCAGCGGGCCGTAGGCCACGAGGGTGACGTCCTTGCCCTCGGTGACCACGCGGGCCTTCTCCATTGACAGGGCGCTGTTCAGGTCGGCGGACTCGTCGACCTCGCCCTTGTCGTGGTAGCGCCGCTTGGGCTCGAAATACAGCACGGGATCATCGGAGGCAATGGCCTGCTGGATCATTGTGTAGGCGTCCTGGGGGTTGGACACGCTGACCACGCGCAGCCCCGAGGTGTGGGTGAAGTAGGCCTCGGGCGACTCCGAGTGGTGCTCCGGAGAGCCGATGCCGCCGCCGAACGGGACGCGGATGGTGATGGGCATCTTGACCGCGCCCTGGGTGCGGTAGTGCATCTTGGCGACCTGGCTGACGATCTGGTCGAACGCCGGGTAGATGAATCCGTCGAACTGGATCTCCACCACCGGGCGGTAGCCGCGGTAGGCGAGGCCGACGGCGGTGCCCATGATGCCCGACTCTGCGAGCGGGGTGTCCACGACCCGGTGCTTTCCAAAGTCTTTCTGCAGGCCGTCGGTAACACGGAAGACACCGCCGAGTGCGCCGATGTCCTCCCCCATCAGGATCACCTTGGGATCGTTTTCGAGGGACTTGCGCAGGCCCGAATTGATGGCTCGGGCAAAGGTCATCTGCGTCATCAGCGTGCACCTTCTTCAGAAGTGGCTTCTGCGGGATCGCCGAAGGAAGCCAGGTAACGGGAGTAATGCTCCTGCTGGCGGTCCAGCCAGGAGTTGGGTGTGCTGTAAACGTGCTTGAAGATATCCAGCGGCTGCGGCTCGGGCATGTTGATGGTGCCGGCCCGGAGTTCCTTGGCCACGGCGTCGGCTTGCGCGGCGACGGCGGCCTCAAGGTCCGCGGTCAGCAGCCCCTTGCGGTCCAGCAGCGACTTCATCCGGCTGATCGGGTCCTTGGCGGCCCAGTCCTCGAGCTCGTTGGCATCCCGGTAACGGGTGGGGTCATCCGCCGTCGTGTGCGGGCCCATCCGGTAGGTCACGGCCTCGATAAAGGTGGGGCCGCCGCCGTGCCGGGCGCGGTCCAGGGCAATGCGGGTGGCCGCCATGACGGCGAGGACATCGTTGCCATCGACCCTCATGCTGGGGATGCCAAAGCCTGAGGCACGGTCCGCGAGCTGGATGTGGGACTGTAGCCGGACGGGCTCGGAGATGGCCCAGTGGTTGTTCTGGCAGATGAAGACCACGGGCGCCTGGAAGCTCGCGGCGAAGACCATGGCTTCGTTGACGTCGCCTTCGCTCGTGGCGCCGTCGCCGAAATAGGCCACGGCGACGCAGTCGGCGCCGTCGTTCTGGATGCCCATGGCATAACCGGTGGCGTGGAGGCTCTGTGAACCGATGATGATCTGCTGGGTGGCGACGTTGACCGTGAACGGGTCCCAACCGGCGGACGCGTTCCCCCGCCAGGCCCGGACCAGGTCCTCCGGTTTGACTCCCCGGCAGTAGGCAACACCGTTGTCACGGTAGCTGGGGAAGACAAAGTCGTCTTCGCGCAGTGCGCGGGCAGAACCGATCTGGGATGCTTCCTGGCCGAGCAGCGGCGGCCAGAGGGCCAGTTCGCCCTGCCGCTGGAGGGCCGTGGCTTCGGCATCGATCCGGCGGATGACCACCATGTCCTCATAGAGCGCGCACAGCTGCTCGTCGCTGACGTCCTGGAGCCAGGCATCGAACTCCGGATGGCTGATGCGTTCGCCCGCCGGTGTGATGAGCTGGACGAGATCCCCGCCCGTCCGCCTCGTTGAATTCTCACTGTTTCCGGGGCCCCCGGCGGAAATGCCGCCCTTGCCCGCGTCGTCGGTAAACACTGTTGTCCACACCTTCTGACGTCGTCTGACCGGTACTCGCAGGACTCGTGATCCCGCGGCGCGCCAGCCGCCCGGGCGCCGTTGCCCCGGATAATTGTGACCATACTCACAATGCTCATCAGGCACAACCACCCGTCAAGATCCTGAGCATTATGCACTGTTTGGCGCCACCAGACCGTGCTAATCTTGCGCATTATGCAACCCTTGGATGGCACCGACACCCGCCTGCTTTCGGCCATGGCGCGGGATCCGCGGCGGACCGTAGTTGCCCTCGCCCAAAAGCTCGGGCTCTCACGCAATACGGTTCAGGCCAGGATGGCCCAACTGGAGAAGAAGCACGTCTTCCTCTCCTTTGAGCGGCGCATCAATCCGGCGTCCTTGGGGTACCCGCTGATGGCTTTCATCTCCGTCCACGTCCAGCAACAGAAACTCGGCGCCCTCGCCGTGGAACTCGCCGGGATTCCGGAAATCCTTGAAGGCTACGGCCTCACCGGCTCCGCTGATCTGCTCCTGCGGGTGGTGGCGCTCGACGCCGAAGACCTGTTCCGGATCAACGGCAAGATCCTGGCCTGCGACGGCGTGGACCGGACCGATACCGCCCTGGCAATGAGCGAGCTGATCCCGTTCCGAATGCAACCCCTGCTGGAACGCGGATCCGCCGACACCTGAGCTGACTCCCAGGACCCGGAGCTTCGGTCCAGATCTGGGCTGGACACCTGGGCTCTACATCTGGCTCTACATCTGGGCTCTACATCTGGGCTCTGCACCTGTGCCCCACACCTGTGCTCAGGGCGGCCGCGGCGCTAGGCTGTGTCCGTTGGGTCCCCCTGAGTCCTTGGGGCCGCGCACGCGGCCCTGCGCAAAAGGCAGTGGCTGTCTGGACTGCCGGAAAGGCTTAAACCGTGAGCAGCCCCGAGGAACCGCACCGCCCAGTACCGCCGCAGCCCGGGCACGAGCCTGCGGCCGGCCACCCGGCGCCCGGACAGCCGCCCGTTCCTTACTACGCGGCCCCGCCCGGGCCGCCCGCCAATGGCGCCCCGCCCAACTATCCACCTCCGGCCAACGGCGCGCCACCCAACTACGGCGCGCCGCCCAACTACGGCCCGCCGCCCAACTACCAACCTCCCGCAAACGGCGCCCCGCCCAACTACGGCCCGCCGCCCCATTACGGGGGCCCGGGGCAGCCGCCCCCGAAAAAGAGCCGCAAAGCCTTGTGGATCGTGTTGGGGATCGTCGGCGGGGTCCTCTTGCTGGTGACAGTCGGCGTCGTCGTCCTCCTCAACGTGGTGGGCGGAGCCACCAACCAGGCCCGGGGTATCGCGGACGACTTCACCAAGCTGATCATCGCCGGCGATGTCAATAACGCCTATGAGAAGTACCTGGACCCGGCCCTCATGGAGAAGATTTCACGGGAGGAGTTCGCCTCCGGGGTGCAAAGCCTGGAGCTGGACGGCAGCTGCAAGCCAAACTTTTCAAGCCTCAATGTCAGCTCCAATAACGGCGCCAATTCGGCCGACGTCGCTGGATCCATTGACTGCGACACCAAGCATGTGGAGCTGGCCTACCGCTTCGAGGGCCGCGACGAGCTGAAGATGGTGAATATCCGGCTGCGGCCGCAGCGCTGACCTCGGAAAACTCTCTCCCAGCCGGCGCCCATCCACAGGCGCACATGGTCCGAATCGCCTTCAGAGAGTCCCGCCCGGGGCCCCGCTCCCTGGCCGATCATCAGGTCGGCTGCGATAGATAAGGATTCGGACCATGCGCACATCACCCAACCGTCTGATCGCCACCGTTTTCGGCGCCGTCTACCTGCTGGTTGGCCTCCTTGGCTTTGTGGTCACCTCCGGCGTGGGCTTCGCCGCGACCGAAGGCGCCAACCTGATCATCTTCGAGGTCAATCCGCTGCACAACGTCATCCACCTCGCCATCGGCGCCGCCCTGCTCTACGCCGGGTTGCAGGGTGTGGCCATGTCCAAGTCGATTAACACCGCTGTCGGAGCCGTGTATCTGCTGGTGGGCATCGTCGGGCTCTTCCTGCTCAGCTCGCCGCTGAACATCATCGCCCTCAACGGTCCAGACAACGTCCTGCACCTTGCCAGCGCCGTGCTGCTGCTGGGCGTCGGGCTGTCCATGGACAAGGCCGTTGCCCCTGCCCGCGCCCGCGTCTGAGGCAAGCGTTCTCCCCCACAACGCGAAAGGACGGGCGAGATGAGTTCGGTTCCGCTGAACGCCGGCGGCGCCACCAAAGCCGCAGCCGTCATGCTGTTCGCGGGCTTCGCCGGTTTCGGTGCCGGGGCGGTGAACCTGGCAATCGCAGCGAGCCTGCTGCTGGCGCCCGCCTCGGGCGCGGGCGCTGGCGCGGGCGCCCCGCCAGACACGGCCCTTTCCGCCGCCGCGGGAGCAGCCGCCGGAATCTGGGGGTGCGCCCTTCTTGGCTGGACCGTCCTCACACTCCGCAAGGGGCGCATGCCGTGGGCCGCCGGAACCATGGCAGTGCTCGTGGCGGCAGCCCTCGTGCACGCCGCCGCAGCTGCCGGGCCAGGGCTGAACGGGCAATCACTGAACGGGCAATCGCTGAACGGCCGATCACTGGTGATCAGCCATCTTGCCGCACTGCTGTTGACCCTGATGATCGCGGCAGCCGCGGGGTGGCTGCGCCGGCAGGGCACCGGCGCGGACACCGCCGGGCTCCGGCCCGGGCGGCTCCTGCTGTCGGCCTTTGGCTTCGCGGTCCTGGTGGCAGCAGTGGCCACGCCGGGCGTGGCCGCCTCCACGGCGGGCCAGTTCGCGGTGCCCCACGGCAGCCACGGGATCCCGGCCCCGGGCGGCCAACACCACGGCCACTAGGGCACACCGTCCAACGCAAAGGAGCTCCCGTGCCGCTGCACGGGAGCTCCTTTGCGTTGATGCGCCTGCCCTAGTGGCTTGTAGCCTTTTCGGCACCCACGCCGGTCAGGGAACGGACCTCCATTTCGGCCTGCTTCGTGGCATCTTCCTTCCGCTTGTCCAGGACCGTGCCGAGCCAGCCGAGGAAGAACGCCAGCGGGATCGAGACGATGCCCGGGTTGCTCAGCGGGAAGACGGCGAAGTTGGCGCCGGGGATCATGGACGTCTTGGCGCCCGATACCACCGGGGAGAGCGCAATCAGGATGATGGCCGCAGACAACCCGCCATACATGCTCCAGACGGCCCCCTGCGTGGTGAACCGGCGCCAGAACAGCGAGTAGAGGATGGTCGGAAGATTGGCCGAAGCTGCCACGGCGAAGGCGAGCGCCACGAGGAACGCCACGTTCTGTCCGTTGGCGAAGATGCCGCCGGCGATGGCCAGCAGGCCGATCACCACCACGGTGCGGCGGGCAACCTTGACCTCGGTGCCGGCGTCGGCCTTCTCCTTGGCCAACACATTGGCATAGATGTCGTGCGCGAAGGACGCCGCGGCGGTAATGGTCAGGCCCGCCACCACGGCGAGGATCGTGGCGAAGGCCACCGCGGAGATGAAGCCCAGCAACAACGGTCCGCCGAGGTGGAACGCCAGCAGCGGCGCGGCCGAGTTGACTCCGCCCGGGGCGGACTTGATGGTGTCGGCGCCGACGAGAGCTGCTGCGCCATAGCCGAGCACCAGCGTGAAGAGGTAGAAGATGCCGATCAGCCAGATGGACCACACCACGGACTTGCGGGCTTCCTTGGCCGTGGGCACCGTGTAGAAGCGCATCAGCACGTGGGGCAGGGCTGCGGTGCCGAGCACCAGGGCCAGGCCCAGGGACATGAAGTCGAGCTTGGAGGTATCGGACTTGCCGTACTGCAGGCCCGGGTTCAGGACAGCCGGGTTCTTCGCGGTTTCGGCGGCGCCGCCCAGCAGGTCAGAGAGGTTGAAGCCGTAGATCGCGAGGACCCAGAAGGTCATGACCGCGGCGCCGGCAATCAGGAGCATGGCCTTGATGATCTGGACCCAGGTGGTGCCTTTCATACCGCCGATCAGCACGTACATGATCATCAGGACGCCGACGACGATGATTACCAGGGCCTGTCCGCCCCAGTCGCTGATGCCCAGCAGCAGGGAGATGAGGCTGCCGGCACCGGCCATCTGGGCCAGGAGGTAGAAGAAGCAGACGGCCAGGGTGGAGATGGCGGCCGCGATGCGCACGGGGCGCTGCTTGAGCCGGAAGGACAGGACATCGGCCATGGTGAATTTGCCCGTGTTGCGGAGCAGTTCGGCCACGAGCAACAGGGCCACGAGCCAGGCCACGAGGAAGCCGATGGAGTACATGAAGCCGTCGTAGCCGTTGATGGCGATCGCCCCGGTGATGCCCAGGAAGGACGCCGCGGAGAGATAGTCGCCGGCGATCGCCGTGCCGTTTTGGGATCCGGAGAAGGAGCGCCCGGCGGCGTAGTAGTCGGCCGCGGTCTTGTTGTTGCGGCTGGCGCGGAACACGATCACCATGGTGACCGCCACGAACAGGGCGAAGATGCCCATGTTCAGCAGGGTGGTGTCTTTGAGGGCGGCAACATTGACCGCGGGGACCATGAGCGTCATTTTGCTGCCCCTCCCACTGGGTTGCCGTGCTTGTCGAATTCGTGCCCTTCGATTTCGTGGCGGATTTCGGAGGCGATGGGGTCAAGCCTGCGGTTCGAGTAGCTGACGTACCAACCGGTGATGGCGAACGTGGTTACGAACTGGAGCAGGCCCATGATCAGGCCAATGTTGATGTTGCCCCAGACTTTGGTGGACATGAAGTCCACGGCGTAGTCGGCCAGCAGCACGTAGGCGAAGTACCAGAGCAGGAATGCAATGGCCATTGGAAAGACAAAGCTGCGGTGACGTTTGCGCAGCTCCTGGAACCGCTCCGTCGACTGGACTTCCTTGAAGTCCACGGCCGCCGTAGCGTCCGTTTCTTGGGCTTCGTGACCCATCGTTCCTCCTCATTGAGACTGGTCAGCCCACACCGGCTGCCGTGGTTTCCGCGGGACGCCGCAGACAACCCTCGCGCCAATGTGACTCCCATCACTGTGCATCCTCGCGTCCACTGCGTTCCAGAACCCGCGCGGTCTGCGTCGCTCAACGGTCCTTATGCTGCGCCAAACGGTGTCCCCAGGACGCCGAAAGAGCCCGCCGGGCCGCGACGGTAGGCTGGCACCATGCCGGACTCTCCCCTGTTCACCGCCGCCGCCGTCGCGGTGATCGCCCTGGCAATCGCGGTCGTCGTTGTCGTGGGGCTGAAGGTTCTCCGTTCCTTCCGTGACCTCGGCACCGATGCGGAGCGGGCCACCTACAAGACGCTGCATGCCGCGTCCCGCGCCGGCCAGTACCTGCGGACGGGCCTGAACCCGGCCGGGGCGGCCAAGGCCAGCAAGCAGCTACGCAGCCTCCTGGGCAGCGATGCCCTGGCCATCACCGACACCACCGGGGTGCTCGCGTGGGACGGCGCCGGCGAGGAACTCAAGCCTGCCCTGATGGGGCTCGCGTCAAAAGTGCTCGACGGCGGCCACCTCGCCGTGATTCCGGCGGGCGAACTCCAGCTGCGCGCCGTCGGCGAAGGCATCCCTACGCTGACGCAGGACGTGGAGCGCGCCGTCGTGATCGCCCCGATCAAAGCCGGCACACGGGTGGTGGGCGTGGTGGCGGCCCTCGCGCCGGCCGCCGGCGCCGGGCTGGTCCGCGCCACTGGCGAGGTGGCCGACTGGGTGGCCACGCAGGTGGAACTCGCAGAGCTCGACGCCTCCCGTACGCTGCTGATGGAGGCGGAAGTCCGGGCCCTGCGCGCCCAGATCAGCCCGCACTTCATCTACAACTCGCTCAACGCGATCGCGTCCTTCATCAACACCGATCCGGTACGCGCGCGGGAGCTCGTTGTGGAGTTCGCCGACTTCACCCGCTATTCCTTCCGCCGCCACGGCGACTTCACCACCCTTGCCGAGGAGCTGCGCTGCATCGACCGCTACCTGCTCCTGGAGCGGGCCCGGTTCGGGGACCGGGTCCAGGTGAGCCTGCGGATCGCCCCGGAGGTCCTCAGCACGGTGATCCCCTTCCTGAGCCTGCAGCCGCTGGTGGAAAACGCGGTCCGGCACGGCCTGGAGGCCAAGGAAGGGCCGGGCCACATCTCCATCGCGGCGAACGACTCCGGCGCGTTCGCGGAAGTGACGATCGAGGACGACGGCGTGGGCATGGACCCGGACCAGCTGCGCTCCGTCCTCGCCGGGCACAGTGACGGTGACCACGTGGGGTTGCGCAACGTCGACGCCCGCCTGCGGCAGGTCTACGGCGACGACAACGGTCTGGTGATCGAGACGGCGCCGGGCGAAGGCACCCTGATCACGATGCGCGTCCCCAAGTCCCAGCCCCGGCACGACGCCTGAGCCGGTGAAAATGCCCGCCGCAGTAGGCTAGAGCCATGATTAATGTCCTCGTCGCCGACGACGAGCTCCCCGCCGTAGAGGAACTGGCTTTCCTGCTGGGCAAGGATGACCGGATCGGCGCCATCCACCGCGCCTCTTCCGGCGCCGAGGCCCTCCGGGCGCTCGAAGCCGAGACGCTCGACGCCGTCTTCCTCGACATCCACATGCCGGCGCTGTCGGGGCTGGACATTGCCCGGGTCATCGCCCGCAGCGCCCACCCTCCCGCCGTGGTCTTCGTGACCGCGGACGAGGACTGCGCGCTGGAGGCCTTCGAGCTCGCGGCTGTGGACTACCTCCTGAAGCCCGTGCGCGCCGAACGGCTGGCGAAATCGATCGGCCGCATCAGCGAACTGCTCAAGGACGGCGCACCGGCCCCCGAAATGATCACCGTGGACCTGGGCGGGACCACCAAGATGATCCGGCGCGAAGACGTCACGTATGTCCAGGCGCAGGGCGACTACGCACGGCTGCACACCGCGGAGGCAAGCTACCTGATCAGGGTTCCGCTGGCCGACCTGGAACAGCAGTGGGCCGACGCCGGGTTCCTGCGCATCCACCGCTCCTACCTGATCGCGCTGAGCCACGTCAGCCACATGAAGCTGGCCGCGGCGCGGCCCAGCGTCACGTCGGCCGGGGCCGAACTGCCCATCAGCCGCCGGCACCTTCCGGCGGTCCGGGAAAAGCTCGAAGCAAGCCGTATCCGGCCGCAGGCATGACGCGGGTCCGGGTCACGGCCCCGCGCAGCGCCACATCGGGCAGCGCCACAGCAGGCAGTGTCACATCAGGCAGTACCGCCCTGAACGGCGGGCCCTCTGCGGCGGCCTCGCGCGAGGCGGCGGAGGAATCCGACGCCGGCCAGCTGTTCGTCCGCTCCCTCATCAGCTCCCAGCTCCGGTTGAGCCTCGTGGTGGGCCTGGGCTTCCTGCTGATCCTGCTCGCCTTCCCGCTCATGCTGGGGCTGGTCCCGGGACTGGCCGGATCCACGATTGCCGGCCTTCCCTTTGACTGGGTCCTGCTGGGCGCCGGAATCTATCCCGTGATCGGCCTGAGCGCGTGGCTGTACGTGCGGACCGCCGCCAGGAACGAGGCCCGCTACCGGGACCTCGCTGGCGAGAAGTGAGAGGCAGGGGCCGGGTGAGCGGAACGTGAACCCCGTCGTCGGGGTGGCGGCGTTCGCTGCCGTCTCGCTCGCCACGGCCGTCATCGGTTTCTACGGCTTGCGGGTCTCGCGCACCACCGGGGACTTCTACGTGGCCTCCCGGACAGTCAAGCCGTGGTGGAATGCCTCGGCGATCGGTGGCGAGTATCTCTCCGCCGCGAGCTTCCTCGGTGTCGCCGGGCTGATCCTGCTCTCCGGCACGGATGCGCTGTGGTATCCGGTGGGCTACACGGCCGGCTACCTGATGCTGCTCCTGTTCGTAGCCGCTCCCCTGCGCCGCTCGGGCGCGTACACGATTCCGGATTTCACCGAGGCGCGCCTCGATTCGCGGGCCGTCCGCCGCGTCACCAGCTTGGTGGTGGTCCTGGTCGGCTGGCTCTACATCGTCCCGCAGCTGCACGGCGCCGCCCTGGCCATCCGGATCACCACCGGCCTGCCCGCCTGGGTGGGCCCGGTGGCCGTGGTCGGGGTTGTGTGCATCACCGTGGCGGCCGGCGGGATGCGCTCCATTACCTTTGTCCAGGCGTTCCAGTACTGGCTCAAGCTGACCGCGCTGGCGGTGCCGTTCGTGTTCCTGCTGTTTGTGCTGGGCGACAGCAACCCGGCCGCGGCGGAGTCGCCGTCGTCCAGCACAGCCAACCCGACGGCGCTGGCCCCGGCGGGCCCGTACCAGATCATTTCGCTGCTGGTGGCCCTGCTCTTTGGGACGCTCGGGCTGCCGCACGTCCTGGTGCGTTTCTACACCAATCCGGACGGGCAGTCCGCCCGGCGGACCACCCTGATTGTCCTGGGCCTGCTGTCGGTCTTCTACCTGTTCCCGACGGCGTACGGCATGCTGGGCCGGTTGTTCGCCCCCGACCTTGCCCTGAGCGGACAGTCGGACGCCCTGGTGCTGCTGCTGCCGGGCCGGATGGTCGGCGGGCTGGCAGGGGACCTGCTGACGGCGCTCGTGGTTGCCGGGGCGTTCGCGGCGTTCCTGTCGACGACGTCCGGCCTGGTGGTCTCGCTGGCGGGCGTGATCAGCCAGGACGTGTTCGGCGGCAGTGTCCGGGGATTCCGGCTGGCCGCACTGATCTCGGCCGTCGTCCCGCTGGGGATCGCGTCGATGACCGAATCGCTGGCGCTGGCCGGAAGCGTGGGGCTTGTCTTTGCCTTCACCGCGTCCACGATCTGCCCGGTGCTGCTGCTGGGCATCTGGTGGCGGGGGCTGACGGACGCCGGGGCGATCGCCGGCATGTCGACCGGCGGTGTGCTCTGCGGCAGCGCCATGGTGGCCGGCTCCGTGCTGGGCGCTGCGCAGACGCCGTCGTGGCTGGCCCAGCCCGCCGCGTGGACGGTCCCCGCCGCCTTCGCCGTCACCATCCTGGTTTCCCGGGCCACGCAGGCCCGCGTTCCACGGACCCTGACGCGCATCATGACCCGGCTGCACACCCCGGAACGGCCGCTCGCGACGGAGCGGTGACCCGGCGTCGGGCGCTGAGTCGAGTTACGGAGCGGTGATCCGGCGTCGGGTGATCCGGCGTCGGGCGGGATCCGTCGAGGTGCCTAGTCGATGGCCGCCATGAGCTCGACGGCGCGCTCCAGGAACGCGTCCACCTGGCTTTCCTCGTAGCCTTCCCGGCCCACTGCGGGGCGGAACACGGCCCGCCGGACGTTGTCCACGCTCAGCGGCCGGTCCTCTTCAAGGTAGCCGATCAGGTCGTGGCACAAGTCGTCGACGTCGGTGGTGTTGTAGCTGCGGGCCTTGGCCTTGGAGGGGCGGCGGAAGCGCTGGCCGTCCGGGCGGTGCAGGCGGCCGCGCAGGATGCCCGCGAGCCGGCCGATTTCACGCAGCCAGGCATCCTCGCCGCGTTCGGCGACCAGTTCATCACGCTCCCGGCGGGCGAGGGCGTCTTCGAGCCGGTCCAGCGCGGCATCGACGCCGGCTGCGGCGTAGCCGCCCTTCACCGGATCGAAGGACACGGCGCGGACGTCGGCGCTCTTGATGGCGCGGGCGGCCGGGGACGGAGTTTCGAATGACACCCGTGCGCGCTGCAGGAAATCGTCGACCTGCCTGGCGTTGTAGCCATACTGGTTCCGCTGCACGCGGTCAAAAGACGCAGGAATCTGCCGTTGAATGTCCACTGTTA
The DNA here is from genome assembly GCF_042884475.1 of Arthrobacter sp. NPDC058130. NCBI lineage: Bacteria > Bacillati > Actinomycetota > Actinomycetes > Micrococcales > Micrococcaceae > Arthrobacter > Arthrobacter sp. NPDC058130. Next base: position 62,621 of record NZ_JBHVTV010000009.1, on the reverse strand, counting down.
CTTTGTTCCTTTGATGCCGTTCGGCTGGTTTGCTCGGCACCATTCTAGGCGCCGGAGGTGCTGGTCCGGATGCTGCTAGGTGCCAGCGACGGCCGAGAACAGGATGAACGCCGCCGGCGAGGCGAACACAATCGAGTCCAGGCGGTCCATGACGCCTCCGTGACCGGGGAGGATGCTGCTCATGTCCTTGATGCCGAGCTCGCGTTTGACCATAGATTCGGCGAGGTCGCCGGCGGTGGCCGCCGCCACCATGCCCACGGCGAGCACGACGCCGAACCACCACGGCTTGCCCAGTACAAAGATCATGGCGAGCACGCCGACGATCATTGCCCCGGCAATCGAGCCGGCAAAGCCTTCCCAGGTCTTCTTCGGGCTGATCTTGGGCGCCATCGGGTGCTTGCCCAGGGATGCGCCCACGAGGTAGCCGAAGGTGTCGTTGGCCACCACGAGGAGGAGCAGCGTCGCGATCTGCCACGCACCGGGCGGGATCACCCCGTCCGGCCAGAGGCCGATGGGGGTCTCGCCGTCGGGGGTGTGCAGGAGAAGTGTCGCGAAGCTGATCAGGAACGGCACCCAGGACAGGGTGAAGACTCCTGCGAAGATGCTTCGCGCCGATCCGGCGGCGCCTTCGAGGGTCCGCCACAATAACACCGCCACGCTGCTGACGAGCATGGCAAACAGCAGGCTTTCGAGGCCGCCGAAGTAGGCGGCGATCGGCATGCCGACCGTGCCGACCATCACCGGGACGATGGGCAGTCGGGTGCCGGCGGCTTCGAGCGCGCGGTAGATTTCCCAGACGCCGAAGACTGCGAAGGTGGTGGTCACCAGGACGAAGCCGAGCGGGAGGAACAGCAGCCCGCCGAGGACACACACGAGCATGCCGACGCCCACCACGGTGGCGGCGGGCAGGTTCCGGCCAGCTTTGGGCGTCGGGTTCTCGCGCTGTTTCCCCCGCCTCCGGGCGCGTGGCCCGGAGGCCTCCTTTGCCTGATCCATCAGACCTCGAGCAGCTCAGCTTCCTTGCGCTTGAGCAGCTCGTCAATCCCGTCCACGTGCGCCTTGGTGATGGCGTCGAGTTCCTTTTCGCCGCGTGCGCCTTCGTCTTCGCCGGCTTCGCCGTCCTTGACGAGCTTGTCCAGCGTTTCCTTGGCCTTGCGGCGGATGTTGCGGATGGACACCTTCGCGTCCTCACCCTTGGACTTGACGATCTTGACGTATTCCTTGCGCCGCTCGCTGGTCAGCTCCGGAATGGTGATCCGGATGACGTTGCCGTCGTTGGAGGGGTTGGCGCCCACCTCCGAGTCGCTCAGGGCGCGTTCGATGTCGCGCAGGGCCGTCTTGTCGTACGGGGTGATGAGGATCGTCCGGGCATCCGGAACCGCAAAGGAAGCCAGTTGCTGCAGCGGCGTCGGCGTGCCGTAGTACTCAACGATGACCTTGTTGTACAGGCCAGGCGTCGCGCGGCCCGTCCGGATCGAGGCGAAGTCGTCCTTGGCTACCTCAATTGCCTTGTCCATCTTGTCCCCGGCTTCGAGCAAGGTTTCTTCGATCACGGTCTCTCCTCAGAAATTGGTGCGTCCCGGGGGCCGGGGCGCGGCACGTCTTCTTGTGCGCCTGTGTCTTCCGCTGGGCAGCGGAAAGGTCCTGAAAACATCCTAGCCGTTGCTACGGGGTGACGACGGTGCCCAGGTCCTCGCCGAGGATGGCGCGGGTGACGTTGCCCTCCCCTTCCATGCCAAAGACCACCATTGTCAGGTTGTTGTCCTTGCACATGGTCATCGCGGTCTGGTCCATCACGCGGATGTCGCGGCGCAGGGCGTCGTCGTAGCTGAGGTGGTGCAGCTTCTCCGCCGTCGGGTCCTTTTTCGGGTCGGCGGTGTAGACGCCGTCGACCCCGCTCTTGGCCATCAGGACGACGTCGGCGTGGACCTCCAGGGCTCGCTGGGCTGCGACGGTATCGGTGGAGAAGTACGGCAGGCCGGCGCCGGCGCCGAAGATGACAACCCGGCCCTTTTCCATGTGGCGGATGGCGCGGCGCGGAATGTACGCCTCGGCGACCTGGCCCATGGTGATGGCGCTCTGCACCCGCGTTTCCACCCCGGCCTGCTCCAGGAAGTCCTGGAGGGCAAGGCAGTTCATGACGGTTCCGAGCATGCCCATGTAGTCGGCGCGGGAGCGGTCCATGCCGCTCTGGGACAGTTCGGCGCCGCGGAAGAAGTTGCCTCCGCCGACGACGATTGCGACCTCGACGTCGGGAACTGCGGCGGCGATCTGCTTGGCCACGCCGCGGACGGTATCCGGGTCAACGCCAAGTTTTCCGCCGCCGAAGACCTCGCCGGAGAGCTTCAAGAGGACGCGGCGCCTGTTCTTCTTTGGCTGGGCTGAAGTGTTGACGGTTTCCATGGTGCCTTCCCGTTGGTGAATTCTGAGTTAGGTTATCGTGCTGGACGCCGAAGGCGGCATTCCGGCCGTGGCCGGAAATGGGCGCCTCGCGCGTGCATGCAAAAGGGGTGGCCACCGTGGTGACCACCCCCTTAGCGTGTCTGGCTGTTGCCTGACTGGTGTCTGACTAGCCGCTGACTAGGAACCGACGCGGAAGCGCGTGAATGCGGTGCCCTTGACGCCGGCCTCTTCGAGGACCTGCGCGACGGACTTCTTGGCGTCCTTGGCGAATGCCTGGTCGAGGAGAACCTCGCCCTTGTAGAAGCCGGTAACACGGCCTTCCACGATCTTGGTCATCGCAGCCTCGGGCTTGCCCTCGGCCTTGGCGGTTTCCTCGGCGATGCGGCGCTCGGACTCGACAAGCTCGGCCGGAACGTCCTCACGGGAGAGGTAGTTCGGGGACATCGCGGCGATGTGCACGGCGACGTCGTGAGCTGCGGTAGCAGCCGCTTCGCCTTCGCCGTCGACAGCGAACAGGACGCCGACCTGGGCCGGGAGGTCCTTGGAGGTCTTGTGCAGGTAAGCGTCGACCGTTCCGCCCTCGATGCGGGAGATGCGGCGGACAACAACCTTTTCGCCCAGGATGGCGCCCTCTTCGACGACAACCTCGGAGAGCGGCTTGCCGTCAACCTCGGTGGCCAGCAGGGTCTCGAGGTCGGCAGCGCCGGACTCGACGGCCACGGCCAGGACCTTGTCGGCCAGCTGGATGAACTTGTCAGCCTTGGCGACGAAGTCGGTCTCGCAGTTGACTTCGATCATCACGCCGACGCCGTTGGCGACCTTGGCAGCAACCAGGCCTTCGGCGGTGGAGCGACCTTCGCGCTTGGTGGCGCCCTTCAGGCCCTTGATGCGGATGATTTCGATGGCCTTCTCGGCGTCACCGTTGGCTTCGTCAAGAGCCTTCTTGACATCCATCATGCCGGCGCCGGTGCGCTCGCGCAGAGCCTTGATATCAGCGGCAGTGTAGTTCGCCATGTGAACCCCTCTGTCTAGAAATTTATGTGGTGTACGGACCGACAGGACGGCTGCTCACCAGGGTGAGCGGCCATCCTGTCGGTACCCCTATGCACCGAGGCGCATGTGGGGAGATCCAGATTTATTTGTCTGACTACTTGGCTTCGTCGGCGGCCGGTGCTTCTTCAGCAGCCGGAGCAGCCTCGGCAGCGGGAGCCTCTTCGGCTGCCGGTGCAGCTTCAGCGGCGGGCGCTGCAGCAGCTTCAGCCTTGTTGCCTTCGAGGAGCTCGCGCTCCCACTCGGCCAGCGGCTCTTCCGGAGCTTCCGTGGTGCCGGTGGCGCGCTGGTTACGGGCGATGAGGCCCTCAGCAACGGCGTCGGCGACAACGCGGGTCAGCAGGTTGACGGAGCGGATGGCGTCGTCGTTGCCCGGGATCGGGAAGTCGACTTCGTCAGGATCGCAGTTGGTGTCCAGGATGGCCACAACCGGGATGTTCAGCTTCTTGGCTTCGTCGACAGCAAGGTGTTCCTTCTTGGTGTCAACGATCCACAGAGCGGACGGCGCCTTGGTCAGGTTGCGGATACCACCGAGGTTGGTTTCCAGCTTGGTGAGTTCGCGGCGAAGGAGCAGCAGTTCCTTCTTGGTGTACGCGGAACCGGCGACGTCGTCGAAGTCGATCTCTTCGAGTTCCTTCATGCGCTGGATGCGCTTGGAGACCGTCTGGAAGTTGGTCAGCATACCGCCGAGCCAACGCTGGTTGACGTACGGCTGGCCAACGCGGGTGGCCTGCTCGGCGATGGATTCCTGCGCCTGCTTCTTGGTGCCGACGAAGAGAACGGTGCCGCCGTGTGCAACGGTGGCCTTCACGAACTCGTAGGCACGGTCGATGTAGGACAGCGACTGCTGCAGGTCAATGATGTAGATGCCGTTGCGCTCCGTGAAGATGAACCGCTTCATCTTCGGGTTCCAACGGCGGGTCTGGTGTCCAAAGTGGACGCCGCTGTCAAGCAGCTGGCGCATAGTTACGACGGGCATGCCGACGCTCCTTCCGGCAGGTCATTCATGAGAGAGCCCGTGGCTCTCTTACCCTGCCAATAGTTGACGGTTGTTTAGCTTTCGCCCGGGGCGGGCGTTGCTCCTGGCATCCACTGCGCTTCCCATCCGTGCCACAAGGAACGGACCGCAGGAGGCGCAGTCCTCCGCAGCGGAAGTTTTAGGCTTCTTTTGAGGAGGGCTGGATACGCGTAGTCAGCTGCTGCTCCCCCGCACCCCTGAATGAGGCGTGCCGGCTCGGACAATCTCGATTAACGCGATGAACTAGCGTGAGGGCACAGCAAACTGCTCCACCAAGTGTACTACAGCGACCCCGCCCCGAAGGACGGTTTTCGCCGGGCCGCGGGCCGGGGAAATGGGCCATGGCGGGGCGGTGGGCACGGGCTGGCGGGCGGCTCGCCGGCCGTGCTGGCGGATGCGGTGGCGGCTGTGCTGGCGGCTGTGTTGGCTGGGTCCGTACGAGCCGCTATCCACCCGTACTTTGATCCACCCGAGCATTGATCCACCTGTGCCCTTATCCACCCGAGCATTGATCCACCCGAGCCTTTATCCACATGGCCATCGTGGGCGATTCCGCCAGGCGTGCCGCCGCGGCAGGCTGGAGCCATGAAGATCCCCCTTGGCCTGGCGGCCGTGCTCCTGGTGCTGTCGCCCCTCCCCGCCGATTCCCCCGCCGCGGCTCCTGGACTTTCGATTTCGACGGTCCGCGGCTCCCCCGGGGCGCGGCCGGCTCCGGCGCCTGGCTGGAGTTGGCCGCTCAGCCCGCGGCCGGCAGTTCTGCGTGCCTTCGATCCCCCAGCCAGGCCGTGGCTCAGCGGTCACCGCGGCGTGGACCTGGCGGCGGCGCATGATGGCGCCCCTCTCATCTCCCCGGCCGCCGGGACCGTGAGCTTCGTCGGGGTCGTGGTGGACCGGCCGGTCATCACAATCGATCACGGCAACGGGCTGCGCAGCAGCTTCGAACCTGTGGCGAGCGCTCTCACGGCGGGGGCCGCCGTGGCGGCGGGCGACGTCCTGGGGCGGGTGCAGACTGGCCATTGCGGCCCGGCGCCACCTTGCCTCCATTGGGGCGTCCGCCGCGGCGAGGACTACGTCAATCCGCTGGCGTTTGTGATGGATCTCAGACCCTCGGTCCTGCTCCCGCCCCTTGGCGCCGTCCCGGGGTGAGTCCGGCCGCAGATGAACGCGCACCAGTGAACGCGCGGGCTACTCGGTCACAACGACCATGCGGCGGCCGCCGCGCGCATCCGACAATCGCGTTCGACGATCGCGTCAGACGATCGCGGAAATTCCCGTGATCGCCCGGCCCGTGACAAGGGTGTTGATTTCGTGCGTGCCCTCGTAGGAATAGATGGCTTCGGCATCCGCGAAGACCTTGGCCATCTCGAAGTCCGTCACGATCCCGTTGCCGCCGAGGATGCTCCGGCCCAGGGCCACACTTTCGCGCATGCGGGCGGTGGTGAACGCCTTGGCTAAGGCAGACTGCTCGTCCCTGGCCTCGCCAGCGTCTTCCAGCTGGGAAAGCCTGACCATCATGCCCATGGAGCTGACCGCGTTGCCGAGGATCTGCACGAGTTGGTTCTGGACCAGCTGGAAGGAGGCAATCGGGCGGCCGAACTGGCTGCGTTCCACGGCGTAGCGCCGGGCGACGTCGAAGGCCGCGAGCTGCTGCCCCACCGCCTGCCAGGCCACGGCGAGGCGGGTGACCTTCAGGACCTTGTTGGTGTCGCGGAAGCTGTTGGCGTTGGCAAGCTTGAAGAAGTCCGGCACCACCACGTTCTCGAGCGTGATGTCGGCGTTCTGAACCGTGCGCAGCGAGATCTTGTTCTCGATCTTCGTGGCGCTGTAGCCCTCGGCCTTGGTATCGACCAGGAAGCCCTTGACCTGATTGTCGTCAACATCCCGGGCGTAGATGACCACCCAATCAGAGAAGGTGGCGTTGCCGATCCAGCGCTTGGCCCCGTTGAGGATCCAGTTCCCGCCGTCGCGCCGGGCCGTGGTCCGCGTTCCGCCGGCGACGTCGGAGCCGCCGAGGGGTTCGGTCAGGCCGAACGCGCCAATCTTCTTGAGCGAGTAGATGTCCGGGAGCCAGGCGTCCTGCTGCTCACGGGAGGCAAGGGCTTCGATGGAGCCTGTGAACAGCCCGTCGTGGACGCCCATGAACGTCGCGATCGACGTGTCCGCGCGGGTGGCTTCGGCATGCAGGATTCCGGCGAAAAGATTCGAGTAGCCCTGTCGCCGGACCGGGCTGACCAGGTCGATTTCGGCGAGCCTTGGGATCAGTTCCATGGGGAATTCGGCGCGGTTCCAGCAATCGACGGCGATCGGCCTGACCTCGCGGGCCAGGAACTCGCGGACCTCGGCCAGCCTGTCCTGCTCCTTCGCGCTGAGGAGCTGCTCGAACGCGAAGAAGTCGCCATCAGCGTAGGGCAGGTTGTGGATGTCGATTGCAGCTTTGGACATGATGTTCCCTCACTCGTGATCAGCGGCGACCTATCGGACGCGCGACTTCGCGCCGGCGATATGTTACTGCTCAGTAACATATCGCAGTTTGGAGGCGCCTGCAAGCGCCCGCACCCCACGGAAAAGGGAGCCGTGGCCGACGTCGAACGTCAGCCACGGCTCCCTTTTTCGTAGGGTGCGGGCTCTCCGGATGAGGAGGATTCCGCAGAAATGTAGGGCTACTCGGACTTGAACCGAGGACCTTAGGATTATGAGTCCCGCGCTCTAACCAGCTGAGCTATAGCCCCTTGCGCCCGGAACCAGGTCTGGCCCCGCGGGGGCCGGATTGATTCCGGGCAAAAATACTCTAGCAATAGTAAACGCATCACAGGCGCAGGCGGCCACCGGACGGGGGCCGGCGCGCTCCCGAAGCGCCAACCTTTTGCTTCCCTGCCTCAGCTTGCCTGCCTCGGCTGGCCCAGCTCAGCCCCGCACACCTCAACTGGGCCGCCGGATGCAACGTGCCTGCCTAGACGACCAGGTCGTCGTAGCTGGCGCCCCGGTAGATGTCCTCAAACGTCTGCAGCGTGCGCGCGATGCCGTGGTTCTCCACCATTTCGCGGCTGGTCTTGCCCATCGCCTCGCGCTCGTGTTCGGGCAGCGCGAAAACGCGCGCCAGCTTGGCGGCGAGGTCATTGCTGTCGTTGGGCGTGAAGAGGTAGCCGTTCTCCCCGTCGCGCACCAGGTGCGGCAGCGCCATGGCGTCGGCCAGCAGGACCGGCGTTGATGCCGACATCGCTTCGAGGGTCACGAGGGACTGGAGTTCTGCCGTGCCGGGCATGCAGAACACATCGGCAGTGATGTAGGCCCTGCGGAGGTCCGCGTCGCTGGCCAAGCCGAGGAATTTGACCCTGTCCGTCAGCCCGAGCCGGGCGACCTGGGCCTCGAGGGCCGGACGGACTTCCCCGCCGCCAACGATTTCCAGATGGATGTCCAGGTCCTTGGGCGTCTTGGCAACTGCGTCGATCAGGACGTCCACGTGCTTCTCTTCGGCCAGACGGCCGGCAAAGAGTACGGTGGGGCTGGCGTGGCGCTCCAAGGTTTCGTCCGGGCCCAGCTCGTAGGCGGCGGCATCGATGCCGTTGGAAAGCGGCAGCACCTTGCGGAGGAAGGCGTGCTGGTGCATGGCCTTGGCGGCGAGCGGAGTGGGCGTGGTCACGACGTCGGCCTGGCCCATGACCTTGCCCATGTCCTTCCAGGAGATGCGGCCGATGATGTTTTTGAACCATTGCGGGAACGGCAGGAAGGGGTTCAGGTTTTCCGGCATGAAGTGGTTCGTCGCCACCACCCGGATGCCGCGCTTAACAGCTTCGTAGAGGACGTGCTCGCCAATCATGTAGTGGCTCTGGATGTGCACCACGTCCGGCTGGATCCGGTCGAACAGGAGCCCGATTTCCTTTTTGATCTCCCAGGGGAAGGTGACCCGGAAGTACTCGTGCGTGGGCACGGAGTGGGAGCGCAGGCGGTGGACGGTGGCTTCCTCGCTGAACTCGCTGTAGCTCGCGCCCTTGCCTGGACGGCAGGCCAGGACGTGCACGTTGTGGCCGCGGGCCGTCATTCCCTTGGCCAGGCGGTAGCCGAACTGGGCGGCCCCGTTAACGTGGGGCGGGTACGTGTCAGCGGCAATCAGGATGGTCAGCGGAGGCTGGTTGTCGGGCTTGGTCACGTGGAGAGCTCCTGGTGGTCGCTGTGCGGGCAGCTGGATCAATGGTGGCCGGTTTGCGGTCGGCGCAGGCGCGCCGGGCCTGCAGCCGAAGTCTGGACAGACGCCCTAGGACCTGCCCGCGGCCTTCCGCGCGTCTTTCTTGCGCTTGGTGACTTCCGGGTGGTGTCTGGAGAGGGCTATGACTCCCACGATAGCAAGCAATGCGGCCGTCCCCATGGCAATAGCCGTCACAGGCTGGACATCCGGGCGCAGTTCGCCCAGGATCACGATGCCAATCGCGATGCCCACAATGGGATCGATCACAGTCAATCCGGCGATCACGAGGTCCGGTGGTCCGCTGGAGTAGGCGTTTTGGACAAACCACGATCCCAGGGCGCCGGCGGCAATAATCGCCACAACGCTGTACCACGGCACATTGAGCAGGAACTGTCCGTTGGGATCGAGCAGGTGTCTGCCGATGATGCGGGTCAGGACAGCCACGAAGCCGAACAGGACGCCTGCACCGAGGATGTAGACGAAGGCGCTCATTCGGTGCTTGAACAGTATGGCGAGTGTGCCGAAGAGCCCTACAGCCAGGGCCAGAAGCAGCACGATGGTCAGCTCGTCCGAGGCACTGACGTTGTGGTTCTCTTGGGTCGCGTTGACGGCCAGCAGTACGAACAGCGCTGAGCCGGTCACGCAGGCAGAGATCGCCACAACCGTTGCCCGGTTCATGCTCAGGCCTTGGTCCTTGGTGTTGACCACGGTGGTGATAACCAGGGCGATCGCGCCGATCGGCTGCACCACCGTCAAGGGGGCCATGACCAGGGCGGCGGCATTCATCGCCATTCCGGCGCAGAGCAGCAGGAGCCCGAAAACCCAGCGCGGATTGCGCGCGAGCCGCAGCAGGCCGTGGCTGCTCAGCGCCAGGCCACCGGTATCGGCTTTGACCGCGCTGCCCTGGCGCTGCGCACCAAAAGCCAGGCAGAAGGCGCCGAGGACGGCAAGCAAAACCGCAAGCCAGACCATCAGCGGGAGCCGCCGTCGTGCGCGCGCAGTTGCCTGCCCTTGCCGATGATAGCCCAGACATAGTTGTAGGCCGCGATCCAGTGCCCCACCAGGCCCAGGCCCAGGAAGATCCACGCGATTGTGGCGTAGACCTCGGCGGCGGGGACCGGGAGCTTGGACAGCACCAGCAGCGGTGTGCCCACCAGCAGCAGGCCCGTGCGGATCTTTCCGATGTGGCTCACCGGCAGGTCCGGGTGGCCGTGGAAATAGAACAGGGAAAGGGCCAGCAGGACCGCGTCCGGGACCAGTAGTGCCGCGAGATACCACCACTGGACGACGCCAGCGATCACGAGGGTGAACGCCACGGCGATCAGCGAGAGCCGGTCGGCAATGGGGTCCATGACCCGTCCGAGGTTGGACATTTGGTTGAAGCGGCGGGCAATGTAGCCGTCCACCCAGTCGGTGCTGGCCATGATGGCCAGCACAAGGGCGCCATAGCCGTACTCGTGCTCGGCCAGAACGAGCCAGATGAACAGGGGAACTCCAAGGAAGCGCACCACGGTCAGGACATTGGGGACCGTGAAGACCGCGTCGCGGTGGATGAGGGGCTGCCCGGGGCGGGCGCCAGCGCCGATGAACTTCATCGATTCCCCCTTTCCGTGGACGGCAACGGTTTGGCGTTCGGGTTCAGGGGCCGGCCTAGCCCTTCATCAGCCTGCGCACCAGGACCGCAATGGCGGCCCCGGACGCGGCGAGCACCGCAAGGGGCTTCCAGCGCTGCTTGAGCTTGGCGGCGAAGCCCTGCGCGTCAGCGGACGTGGGCGACCCCGACGCGGAGCGTGCTGAGGCGCGGAATCCTGCGATCTTGTCGCCGAGCTGCTCCTTGCCGTCGTGCAGCCGGGCCTGGGTGGCGGCAAGCAGGCCCTGGGCCTGGGTCTTGACGTCGAGTTCCCGGCCGAGGTTGTCCCGGACTTCGGTGAGATGCGTGCGCCGCTGATCCAGCCGGCGCAGGAGCTCGGCCTCTGTGGGGGCGGGTCCAAGGTCGGGCTTCGCGGCAGCTTTGGCTTCCTTTTCCGCCTTCGCCTTTGCGGCGGCTGCTTCCTTGGCGGCCTTCGCGGCCTTGTACTTTTCGGAGTTCGGGTCCAGGACCGAGGCGTCGAAGGCGGAGCCTTCCTTGGCGACGCCGAGATCGTGTTTGAGTCCCCGGATGGTCTCCTCGGGGACCAGCGGCATGAGGGCTTTGAACTTCCTCAGCCCGATCAGCGCCCCGATCGCGGCGATGATCAGGCAGACCGCGCAGACCAACAGGGCTGCGAGCCATGCCGGCATGATTGTGGCCAGACCCATGATCGCGGCCACAACGAGTCCGATCACCAGGAGTGCGACGAAGACCAGTGCGACGGCGAAGAAGGCGCCGGCGACGCCGAGCTTGACTCCCTTGCGCTTAAGTTCGGCCTTGGCCAGAGCAATCTCGTCATTGAGCTGCCGGGGCGCCAGCGTGAAGATCGTCTTCACGGTTTGCGGCAGCTCGGAGATCCGCAACCCGCTGTTTGTCCCGCCGCTGTGACGTCCGCTCATCGGTCCCGCCTAACTGGTGCCATCCGTCGATCCGCTCCCGCGGGCTTGCCGGGTCTGGACAGCTTCGCACAGACCCCGGTGTCAAAACTATCATTTCGGCTCTTGAGAGGCCTTTTCGGGCAAGGCGTGGCGCGCCCGCCCAGCCACCCGTCGGGTACGTTTGCGGGCCCTAGGATGGACCTCTGTGAGCACACCCCCCAATCCCGGTGATTCCCTGAGCCGACGTCGTAAATTCCTGTACATCCTGACGCTCGGCGCGTTGACGGCCCTCGGGCCGTTCACGGTGGATCTCTACCTGCCCGCGTTCCCGGCCCTGGAAGACAGCCTTGGCGTCTCCGAGGCCGCAGTGCAGCTGACGCTCACGGGAACGACCATCGGGTTCGCGCTGGGACAGCTCGTGGTGGGCCCTCTGAGCGATAAGTTCGGCCGGCGGCTGCCCCTGATCCTGGCGACGGCGGTCCACATCACGGCATCGCTGGGCGCCGCCCAGTCCACGGACATCGCCACGCTGGGCTTCTTCCGTATCCTTATGGGCATCGGGGCTGCCGGCGGCGGTGTGGTGGCCATGGCCATGGTCCGTGACCTGTTCAGCGGCTACGCCATGGTGCGGATGTTCTCGCGGATGGCCCTGGTCAACGGCCTGGCCCCGATCCTTGCCCCGGTCATCGGCTCCCAGTTGCTGTTGCTGATGCCTTGGCCGGGCATCTTCCTGTTCCTGGCCGCCTACGGGACCTGCGTCATCATCGCGGCCGTGTTCGTGATCCGGGAGACCCTGCCGCCGGAGCTGCGCGGCAAGACCGGGATGACGGCGCGCCAACGATACAAGGTGCTGTTCTCCGACCGGATCTTCGTGGGCCTGCTCCTGGTAGGCGGCATGAACTTCGCGGGCCTCTTCACGTATCTCTCCGCGTCCCCGTTCCTGTTCCAGAACGTCTACGGTTTCACGCCACAGCAATACGGTCTGCTCTTCGGCGTCAACTCCCTCGGCATCGTGGCGGGCGTGCAGACCAGTGCCCGCCTCATCAGGCGCGTCCCGCCGCAATGGATTCTTGCCTGCTCCACCGCCTGGATGTTCCTCATGGCGGTCCTTATCGTCGTCTTCGACCAGCTGGGTTTCGGGCTGTGGGGCGTCATGGTGCCGCTGTGGTTCTACATTCTCGGCGCCGGCTTCACCTTCCCCACCGTGCAGGTGCTGGCCCTGGCCAAGCACGGAGCCCAGGCCGGAACCGCGGCGTCCCTGCTGGGCGCGGCGACCTTCATGATGGCCGGCTTGGTCTCGCCGGTGGTCGGCTGGCTCGGCGTCGGGTCCGCGACCCCCATGGGCGCCGTCCAGGCCGCCTGCATCCTGCTGGCAGCCGCGGCGCTGTGGCTGGTGGTGCGGCCCAGCACGGTCCCCCCGATCCAGTAACGGGCTGCTCCCCCGGCTTCGCTTGGCTCACGTGGCTTCCCTTGGCTCACCCCGGGGAGACCCCTGGAGGACATGCCCACTCTTGAGGCCATCCCAGTGGGACATGCCCATTTTTCGCAGCCACCCGAGCTGGACATGCCCATTCTTTGCACCCACGACTGGGCACGCGGGGATCATGTCCACTCGCCGGGACCAGGACTGGGCAAGTCCCCCCCGGGGTTCTCCTCGGAATGACCACGCTTGAGACATGCCCATTCTTCGCGGCCACCCCAGTGGGACATGCCCATTCTTCGCGGCCACCCCAGTCGGACATGCCCATTCTCTGTGGCCAGGACTGGGCATAGTGGCATCATGTCCACTGGCCGGGACTAGGACTGGGCATGTCCCCTGGCGCTGCGGCCAGAGCGGCTCGTCACCCCTGGCCCCGGGACACACCTGCACCCTGTTCGACGTCCGCGGCTGGCGATAAAGTTATTTCATGCCCGACAGGCAGGACCACCAGCCCCTTCCGGCCACATGGCAGCGGTGCGACGCCGGAATCCTGCCCCTGTGGTGGGATCGGTTATGCAGCCAGACCAGTCCGCAGTCGGCGGCCCTGTACGCCTCCGGCCTGTTCACCGAAGACCGCCGCCGTCCGATTGCCCAGTGGTACAACCCCGCATACGACTCCGCCCTCCTGGTGGCGCCGGAAAGCTCCCCCGAGTGGCCGGTGCAAAGGTTCGGCATCTTCTATGCACCCCCGGGCGGCGGATTCACCCAGGTGCATTCAGCGCCCCACGAATGGCACCCGCGCGAGCCGCGGAAGTCCCCCACGGAGCGGGAGGCCTTCGAAGCCGCCGTCGCCGAGGCCCAGCGCTTCCTCCAGGTGGAAATGTACTTCGTCTGAGCCGGGCAAAAGCCCGGCAGCCGTCCCGGTCACCGCCAACGACCACAGCGGAAACAAAAACCACCGCAACAAAAGGGCGGAAATAAAAAAGGTCCCGCGGCGGGTTTTCACCAGCCGCGGGACCTGTCCGCTCCTCCTGCTGGACTTGAACCAGCAACCCTTCGATTAACAGTCGAATGCTCTGCCAATTGAGCTAAGGAGGAATGAAGCAGGTACGACATTAGCAAAGGTTTTGCCGGTAGGGAAATCGGCCGCGGGACCAGTGCCGGCAGGCGGTGAAATACCCCCTCCGGGTATAAAAAAGTCCCCGTTCCGGAACCCGGAACGGGGACTGCGCGCTCCTCCTGCTGGACTTGAACCAGCAACCCTTCGATTAACAGTCGAATGCTCTGCCAATTGAGCTAAGGAGGAATGAAGCGGGTATAAGCCTAGCAAACACCAGCCCGGGAAACGAAATCGGCGGCTCAGGCGTCCGCGCGCAGGGACCTCCGCTGCATCTCCAGCTGCATGAGCTCGCGATTTAGCCGCTGGAATTCCTCGGGATCGGCCGAGGCGTCCAGACGCTGCAGCTGGCCCATCTTCTCGGCCTTCACCCTGGTGATCTGGAGTTCGAACAGGCGCGCGAGAATGTCCTTGCAGTAGCGCTGGACGCCCTCGGGTGTGCTGGCCGGCAGCGGCACAACTGAGAGTTCGGACACGAGCGGCCGCAGCGGCTCGGGGACCTCGTGGAGCAGCTGCTCCACCCAGCGCACCGGATCCCCGGCGAACGCGAGTCCGGCGGCCCGGATGGCCTCGTGGATGGCGAGATAGGCGGGCGTGGAGAACCGCGCTTCCGAGAAACGCTGCCACGTCTCGCCCTCGAGCATGCCGGGCTCCTGCAGTGCGACCTCGAGCGCCTGGCGCTCCATCGCCGCCACGGGATCCCGCGGATCCGGCCGGTTGAAGGACGGAAGCACGGCCGACGGCGGCAAGGGGGCAACGCCCGGCCCCGGCCCCGCAAAGCCGCGGCCGGACCCGTAGCCCTGACCGCCGCCCTGGCCCTGCCCGTTCCCGTTGCCCTGACCGCCGCCCGGCGGGGCCGAGGCAGCCTGCGCGGCGCGCTTTGTCGCCGAGCCGACGGCCCTGCTGACCTCCTCGACCGGCATCCCCAGCCAGCCGGCCAGCTCCCTGGCGTAGGCCGGCCGGATACCGGCGTCGCGGATCTGCGCCACCACGGGCGCGGATTCGCGCAGGGCCGCGATCCGGCCCTCGACGGTGTCCAGGTTGTGCCGCCTCAGGGTGGCCCGGATGGCGAATTCGAACAGCGGGCGGCGGCTGCCGATCAGGTCCCGGACGGCGGAATCGCCCTTGGACTGGCGGAGTTCGCAGGGGTCTGCGCCGCTGGGTTCCACGGCCACGAATGTTTGCGCGACGAACCGCTGGTCCTCTTCAAAAGCTCGCAGCGCCGCCTTCTGCCCGGCGGCGTCGCCGTCGAAGGTGAAGATGACCTCTCCCCCGCTGCCGTCGTCGGAGAGCAGCCGGCGGGCGATCTTGATGTGCTCGGTGCCGAAGGCGGTGCCGCACGTGGCCACCGCCGTCGGGATGCCGGCCAGGTGGCACGCCATGACGTCGGTGTAGCCTTCCACCACCACGAGCTGGCGGTCCTTGGCGATGTTGCGCTTGGCGAGGTCGATCCCGTAGAGGACCTGGGATTTCTTGTACAGCGCGGTTTCGGGGGTGTTCAGGTACTTCGGGCCCTGATCGTCCTCGTAGAGCTTGCGGGCGCCGAAGCCGATGGTGTCGCCGGCGATGTCCCGGATGGGCCAGATCAGCCGGCCGCGGAAACGGTCGTAGATCCCCCGGCCGCCTTCGGAGAACATGCCGGTGAGCTTCAGCTCAGGGTCGGTGTAGCCGCGGCCGCGGAGGTGCTTGAGCAGCGAGTCCCAGCCCTGCGGCGCATAGCCCACGCCGAACTGTTCCGCCGCCGCACGGTCAAAGCCCCGTTGGTAGAGGAACTTGCGGCCTTCCGCCGCGCCCGGGGTGAGCAGCTGGGCACGGAAGTACTCGTCGGCGATCTTGTGCGCGTCCAGCAGCCGCTGGCGCCGGCCGATGTCCTCCCGGTTGGGCCCGGAGCCGCCGTCCTCGTAGTGGAGCTCGAAGCCGATCCGGTGGGCCAGCTTTTCCACGGCCTCGTGGAAGGAGGTGTGGTCCAGCTTTTGGACGAAGGAGATGACATCGCCGTCCTCGCCGCAGCCAAAGCAGTGGTACCGGCCAACCTGGGGCCGGACGGTGAAGGAGGGTGAACGCTCGTCGTGGAAGGGGCACAGGCCTTTGTAGGACCCCAGCCCGGCTCCCTTGAGCGTCACGTAGCCATCGATGACTTCCTTGATGTCTGTGCGCTGGCGTACTTCGTCGATGTCTTCGCGTTTGATCAGGCCGGCCACAGTGCCATCCTAGTCCCCGGGTACGACGCCGGTCCGCCAGCCATGGTCCCCGTCACCACAGCGACGGCAGGCTGCCCACGAGGCGCTCGTACATGGCCAGGGCCGAGCCGTCCGTCAGCGATGCGACCTGGTCGATCACGACGCGCAGCCGCGCACCGTCGTCCCCGGCGTCGAGCCAGTCGGCAGCGAACATCGGCTCGAGATGGCGTTCGCCCGTGGCGCTGAGTGCGGTGACGAGGGCATGCAGGACCTCGCGCTGGCGCTCATAGATAGGCTGCCGGTGTTCGGTGGTCATCACGAAAGTGGTGGCCAGGCCCTTCATCACCGCGATTTCCATGACGGTGTCATCCGGGACGATCAGCTCGGCGTTGTAGCGGGTCAGGTTTTCCGGGCCGTATACCGCACGGGTGGCCTCCAGGGCGCTCTGGCAGAACCGGCCGATGAGCTGGCTGGTCATGTCCTTGAGCGCCGCCATGGCTTTACGGCTGCCGTCGGCCTCGCGCACCCAGACGTCCGTGGCCTCCAGCCGGGCCAGCGCCGCGTCGATCGCGGCGGGTTCGTTGTGCGGCAGGTACCACTGCTTGGCGTAGCCGACGACCCGGGCGCGGTGGTCCGGGTTGTCCATCCAGCGCAGCTGGAAGTGGCCGGCGACGATCGCGTCCTCGACGTCGTGCACCGAGTAGGAGATATCGTCCGCCAGGTCCATGACCTGGGCTTCGAGGCAGGACCGGCGTTCCGGGGCGGCGTCGCGGATCCAGTCGAAGATGGGGAGGTCGTCCTCGTAGGCGCCGAACTTGCTGGTCCGCTCGCCGTGGATGACGGGCGCGTTCACGGCGGACCAGGGATACTTGGCGGCGGCGTCGAGGCTCGCCCGGGTCAGGTTCAGGCCGGCGGGCCTGCCGTCGGCGGCCAGGACCTTTGGCTCCAGCCGGGTCAGCAGCCGCAGCGTCTGGGCGTTGCCCTCGAAGCCGCCGATTCCATGGGCGACCTCGTTGAGGGCCGCCTCGCCGTTGTGGCCGAAGGGCGGGTGACCGAGGTCGTGGCTGAGGCAGGCGGTGTCCACGACGTCGGGGTCACAGCCGAGCGCGCGGCCCAGCTCACGGCCCACCTGGGCAACCTCGAGGCTGTGGGTCAGCCGGGTCCGGACGAAGTCGTCCGTGTCCGGGGCCACGACCTGGGTTTTCGCGCCGAGCCGGCGCAGCGCCGAGGAGTGCAGGACCCGGGCACGGTCGCGCTCGAAGTCCGACCGGTAGGTGCTCTTGGGCGGCTCTTCGACCCACCGGGCGCAGTCGCGGGAGGTGTAGCCGACCAGGAGGGGGGCGGTGGTCCGGGTCTCAGCCACCGGAGACGTCCAGTTCGGCGAAGGAGATGTCGCGGGTCTGCTCGTCGTCCAGCGTCCGGTTGAGCAGCCAGTCCTTGGGCAGCGCGGGCTTTTTGGGCGAGCCGGCGCGGCCGCGCGGGCCCTCGGCGTCGGTTCCCGGGTACGGCGAGTCGAGGTCCAGCTGGTCCAGGGTTCCGCGCAGCACCTCGAGGCTGGTGACGAGCGCCAGCTTGGTCCGCAGTTCGCTGCCGACCACATAGCCCTTGAAGTACCAGGCAATGTGCTTGCGGATTTCGCGCAGGGCCTTGCCCTCATCCCCGAACGTCTCGACCATGAGCTCGGCATGCCGGTACACGCTTTCGGCCACCTGGCGCAGATCCGGCCGGTAGCGCTGCTCGCTGCCCTCGAACGCGGCCATGAGATCGCCGAACAGCCACGGCCTGCCCTGGCAACCGCGCCCGACGACGACTCCGTCCACTCCCGTTTCGCGGACCATCCGGACGGCGTCCTCGGCGGACCAGATGTCTCCGTTGCCGAGGACGGGAATGTCCGGGAGGGCCTCGCGCAGCCGGGCAATGGCGGACCAGTCGGCCTGGCCGGAATAGAACTGCGCGGCCGTGCGGCCGTGAAGGGCGACGGCGGCGACCCCGGAATCGCGGGCGATCCGTCCGGCGTCGAGGTACGTCAGGTGGTCATCGTCGATGCCTTTGCGCATCTTGATGGTCAACGGAATGTTGCCCTTGGAGGCTTCCTTGACGGCGGTCTGGACGATCGAGGTGAAGAGGTCGATCTTCCACGGCAGGGCCGAACCGCCGCCGCGCCGGGTGACTTTGGGGACGGGACAGCCGAAGTTGAGGTCGATGTGGTCCGCCCGGTCTTCCTCGACCAGCATCCGGACGGCCTGGCCGACGGTCACGGGGTCTACCCCGTAGAGCTGGACGGAGCGGACTTTCTCGTCGTCGTCGTGCGAGATGATGCGCAGCGACTCCGGTGTGCGCTCGACGAGGGCACGCGAGGTGACCATCTCCGCCACATACAGGCCGCCGCCGTATTCACGGCACAGCCTGCGGAAGGCGGAGTTGGTGATGCCCGCCATGGGAGCCAGGATCACGGGCGTGTCCACGGTGATCGGGCCCAGCTTCAGGGGCGGGAGTTCCAGCTTGGGGGCGGGAGGCGTTGCTACAACAGTCACCCGACCATTGTCTCAAAGACGGGCAAATCGGCCGGATCCCGCTTCAGCTATGTGGAAACTACGGTTCGGCCCCCCGGTTCAGCCCCGCAGGGCGGCGCGCCGTCCGCGGCGCGTGGCAGGGCCGGAGTCGTCGGGCTCGCCGCCTGCGGATCCGCCGTCGTCAGCGGTTCCAACACTGCCGGTTCCAACACTGCCGGTTCCAACACCGCCGGACCCAACACCGCCGGACCCAACAAAGTCGGGCTCGACGCCGCCGTTGGCCGCCGCGCCTGCGAGCGCGGCGCCGGGAACCGCCGCATTCCCCCTGGCCCCATTCCCCTTGACTGCATTCCCTTTGACACCGGTGCCTTTGATTCCGGTGGCCTTGACCACCAGCACCGCGATCAGGGTGGTGACCGGCACGGCGAGGACGAGCCCCACGGAACCGACGAGGGTGCGGATGACTTCCTCGGAGAGTTCGGCGCTGGTAAGGGCGTCCCCGAGCGGGCGTTCATAGAGCATGACGAGGATCAGGACCGGCAGGGCGGCGCCGGCGTAGGCGAAGGCGATGGTGTAGACCGTGGAGGCGATGTGGTCGCGGCCGATCCGCATCGCGGAGGCGAACAGCTGCCGGGCGCTGGTCTCCGGGGCGAGTTCCCACAGCTCCCAGACGGCGGAGGACTGCGTGATGGTGACGTCGTTCAGCACGCCGAGGCCGGAAATGATCAGCCCGCACAGGATGATGCCGGAGATCGAGATGTTGTCCGAAATGTTGGTCAGCGTGGCGGCGTCGTGGCTGCCCACACCGGCGAGGTTGGCGGCGTCGGTGGCCCAGGCCGCCAGCAGCGCGGTAATGGCGAGGCCGAACATCGTCCCCAGCAACGCCGTCGACGTGCGGGCGGAGAAGCCGTGGGCGAAGTACAGCACCCCGATCATGATTACCGTGGAACCCACGAGCGCGAGCAGCAACGGCGGCTTCCCTTCGACCAGCCCGGGCAGCATGAACGAGACCAGCACGACGTAGGCGCCGACCAGTCCGATCAGGGCCCGCAGGCCACGCCAGCGCGCCACAGCGATCACCACGACGGCGTAGAGGACGGCGAGGAAGATGATGGGCAGCGTCCGGACAAAATCGACGAAGACATAGGCAGGCGCGCCCTGGCCCGTGGCGCCCTGGGCCTTGGAGAGGTTGAGGTAGCGGATGTTGTCCCCGGGTTTCACGCCGTGGGATTTCGCGACGTCAGGGTTGATGACCACCTTCACCGGGTTGCCGCCCTTGTCCGGCTCGGTGTACGCGAAGGTGCACTGCGATCCCTCTTGGGGGGCCTGCACGGCGGGGTCGCCACCGGAGGTGCCCTGCTGCGCGGCGGCGTCACCGCCCGTCTGGGCGTCCGAGCAGCTGCCGACGACGACCCGCTGGATCTTGCCGGTGTCAAACGTCACGCCCGGAGCCGCCGCATAGGGGCTGGCCAGGGTGATCCCTTCCTTGCTTCCCGACGGCCACATGAAGGCCATGGCCGCCAGGGTCAGCAGGGTCAGCGGGATCAGGATGGCAGCGAGGATCCAGTTGGCCTTCTTCCGCGCCGCGCGCGTCTGGGGCGTCGGCTCCGCATGGTCGGTGTGGGAATGCGAGTGTCCGGCGCCCATCAGCAGTTCAACCTCATGCCGAAAACTTTACGGCGTGGGCAGGACTGCACTGGACCAATGACGCCGGTCGAATGACGCCGCACCGATGAGCCGCACCGATGAGCCGGACGCTCCCGGTGCGGCGGAGGCCTGCCAGCCTAGGCGGGGGCGATGTTCTGGTTGACGTGGAAGAGGTTCTGCGGATCGTACTTGGCTTTGACCTCGCGCAGGCGGCTGTAGTTCGGTCCGTAATTCTCGGCAATCCTGGGCAGGTCGTCGCCGTCCATGAAGTTGATGTAGCCGCCGGGCGCCGAATGGGGCCGCAGGGCGGCCGCGTAGTCCCGCACCCAGGCTATGTTGGCCTCGTTGTCCGCGGGGTCCATCCACTGCGCCGCGATCACGGGCGAAAACTTCACGTTGCGGTTGGCGAACGCTGTGTCCGTGGCACCCACGCGCTGGACAGCACCATCGATGGGGTAGATGTGTACGGCGGTTTGCACGCTGGGGACCTTGCTGCCGTGTTGGATGTGGGCGGCGATGGCGCCGTCGTTGAGCTCCGTCAGGAAGTACGCTTTCCAGTAAGCCTGCATGCCCGGGGGCTGCAGCGGGTCGAAAGCCGTGTTCAGGGCGGGGTACGGCATTGGCCCCACCATGAATCCGGCCGGTTGCGCGGCATCCAGGAACGGCTGCCAGCGTGCCGGACCTTCCGCCGGGTCGCCGGTCCACATGCCGACGATGACGCACACCGGCTTGCCATGCCATTCCTCGGGCAGGAACGGCACCGGCGGCCCCTGATGGAAGCCCAGGAATGCCCCTAACTCTTCAGGGGCGGAGGCCATGTGCTCCCGGTAGAACTTGGCCACCGTCTCGGCATGCTCGATGGGGTAAATGATGATCCCGGCGTGGACCGTGTCCACGGGATGCATTTTGTACTCAAATGACGTCACGACGCCGAAGTTCCCGCCGCCGCCGCGCAGCGCCCAGAACAGGTCCTCGTTCTCTCGTTCGCTGGCGGTGAGGAACTTTCCTTCCGCCGTGACGACGTCGGCCGAGAGCAGGTTGTCGCAGCTGAGCCCATACTTGCGGCTCAGGTAGCCGATGCCGCCGCCGAGGGTCAGCCCGGCGATGCCGGTTGAACCGACAATGCCGCCGGGGGTTGCCAGCCCGAAGGCATGGGTCGCATGGTTGAAGTCGGCCCACGTCGCGCCGGCCTCCGCGCGCGCAGTCGCGGTTGCGGGATCGACCCGGACCCCGGTGGTGTTGGAGAAGTCGATCACCAGGGCGTCATCCCACGTGCCAAAGCCCGGAGCGCTGTGCCCTCCCCCGCGGACCGCCAAATCCAGGGAGTTCTCCCGGGCGAAGTTGACGCAGGAGATGACATCGGCCACCTGGGATACCCGGACCACCGCTGACGGCCTCTTGTCGATCATGCCGTTGAAGACAGCACGCGCCGCATCGTATCCGGCGTCGCTGGGCGTGATGACCTGCCCGCGGACTTGCTCGCGCAGGCTATCCAAAGATGTTCCGTTCATTTTCTGTACCGTCGATTTCGTCGTGAGCTTCGACCCGGACAGTTCTCTGCGCTCCCAGCCGGCGTGGCGCCCGGAGGTTTACTTGCACATGCCTACTCTTCCCGCATTCCCACGTCAAGGGCACTTTGGCGGGCCGGACCCATCGCCGCCGGCCCCGGCTCCGAATCCACACTAGGCACCCCCGTCTTGACGGGCCGGGGCTGCAACCTAGGGTTGGTAATTGACGGACGAAGGACCGGAGGGACACGCACGTGGCCATACGCAAACCAGACGACAGCGAACCGGAGGCGGGCAGATCCGGGCCGGCCGCCAAGGCCGTGCTGAGAATCGCCGAAGCCGCCGGGCAGACCCGTGGAGTCGCGCTGGTCCTGCACGGCGGACGGGCGGACAGCTACGATCCGGTCCGCGGCCGGCACCTGAGCCCGGCCCGGATGCAGCCCTTCGCCCGTGCCCTGAACCGGCAGGGCGGCCCGCACGGGCTGGCCGTGTGGACCCTGCGGAACCGGTACCGCGGCTGGAACGGCAAGGACATGTCCCCCGTACAGGATGCCCGCTGGGCGCTGTCCCGGATCAGCCAGGAACATCCCGGCGTGCCGGTGTACCTGCTGGGCCACTCCATGGGCGGGCTCACGGCGCTGTGCGTGGCGGACGACCGCCAAGTCGAGGCCGTCGTCGCGCTCGCCCCGTGGCTCAATCACGAAACCCCTGTCGAGCCGGTCACCGGCCGCCGGGTCCTGATCGTCCATGGCACCGAGGACCGCTGGACCAGCCCGGCGAACTCACTGGACTTCGCCCGGCGGGCCGAGGGCGTCGCCGCGTCCGTCGACTTTGTCTCCCTCAGGGGTGCCGGCCACTTCATGTTCCGTAGGGTGGCGTTGTGGAACGTGCTGGCGGACGGCTTCGTCCTGGCTGCCTTCGGCGAGGCCACGGGAGCGGACATCTCCACCGCCACGGCGGCGCTCCGCAGCGCTCTCGGCAGCGCTCTGCCGGCGGCCGGAGCCCGGATGCCGGTGGTGTTGTGATGCCGCCGTTTCCGCTTGAGGCCTTCCTTGCCAGCCTCCCGTGGGTCATCGCGGGACTCGTGGTGCTGCTGGCACTGACCTCCGCGGTTGCCGTGCGGCAGAGCCGGCACTCCGTCATAGACACCGTGTGGGGCCTTGGCTTCGTGGTGGTGGCGGGCATCTCCTGGCTGCTCTCCGCCGGATACGGCGACGCCGGCAGGCGGCTGCTGCTCCTCGCCCTGGTCGCGGTGTGGGGCATCCGCCTTGCCGTCCACATCGGGCTCCGCGCCCGCGGCGGCCACGAGGATCCGCGCTATGTGGACATGCTCGCCGCGGCTCCCGGATCACGCAATCTGTACGCCCTGCGCCGGGTCTACCTGCCCCAGGGCGTGGTGATGTTCTTCGTCTCGCTCACCATCCAGGTCGGCATGTTCGCCACCGGACGCGTGGGCTGGCTGGCCGTCGCCGGCGTCCTGCTCTGGATCCTTGGCTTCGTGTTCGAGACCGTCGGCGACTGGCAGCTGGCCCGGTTCAAGGCCGATCCCGCCAGGCGCGGCACCGTCCTGAACACCGGCCTGTGGCGCTACACCCGGCACCCGAACTACTTCGGCGACGCCGCCGTCTGGGCCGGGCTCTTCCTCGTGGCCGCCGATTCGTGGCCCGGCGTCCTGACAATCCTGTCCCCCGCCCTGATGATCTGGACACTCGCCGGCAAGACCGGGAAGCCGCTGACGGAAAAGGCAATGTCGGCGCGGCCCGGCTACAAGGAATACGTCGAGTCCACCTCCGGCTTCCTGCCCCTGCCGCCGCGCCGGCGGGCCGGCGGGCACCTGGCCGGCGGACACCAGGCACGCGGTGATCAGGCGGGCGGGCACCAGGCAGGCGGGCACTGACATGCCCGGGCAGGCCAGGTCAGCTGCCCCCTGCGGCCGCGGCTGGCGGCCGAAGCGGTGGAGGCCACAGCGGTGGAGGCCTCAGTCCAGCGACCGCTTCTACCGTTTCATCGTCCGCACCGGTCGGGCGCTGTGCTGGCTGTTCGGGATCCGCGTCTTCGTCACGGGCCAGGAGCACTTGCCGCAACCTGGACCGCCGGGAGCCTCCTCGCAAGATGCTTTCCCCCTGAAGGTTTCCGCCCTGGACGTTTCCCGCAGAGTCCCGTCGCGTCCAGTGGTGCCCGGCCAGGGTGCCGTCATCGCGATCACGCACTTCGGCTACCTCGACTTCGCCTTCGCCGAGATGCTGCTGTGGTGGAACAACCGTGCCCAGCTGCGCTTCCTCATCACGCAGGGAGCCGCCGACCACTGGTTCGCCGGGCCCGCTGTCAGCGCCGCCGGGCACGTCGTGGTCGGCTACGGATCCGGGACCCACGCCTACGACGCCGCGGTCGCCCGGCTGTTGAAGGGCGAATACATCGGCATCCTGCCCGAGGCCGGCGTGAGCCGCAGCTTTACCGTCCGCGAATGCAAGACCGGCGCCGTGCGGATGGCCGCCGAGGCCGGCGTGCCGATCATCCCGGTCTCCGTCTGGGGCTCCCACCGGCTGATGACCCGGCACCACGCCTTCTCGCCACGGCGCGCCTGGCGTGCCCCGGTCCGCATCCACGTGGGCGAACCCCTGCTTCCGGGCTCGCTCCCGGACCCGGCAGACGACGCCCAGCCCGCCACGGCGCGCCTGGCCAGGACTCTCCAGGACGGGATCGACGTCGGGATTGCCGACTTCCCGCTGAAACCGGCCCCGGGAGCATGGTGGATGCCGGCCGGACGCGGCGGCGGCGCGCCGACAGAGGAAGAACGACGCCGGCTCGACGAGGCCGACGGTCCGCGGCGCGCAGGTGCCAGGCGCCGATAAACCCC
Source organism: Arthrobacter sp. NPDC058130 (assembly GCF_042884475.1). NCBI lineage: Bacteria > Bacillati > Actinomycetota > Actinomycetes > Micrococcales > Micrococcaceae > Arthrobacter > Arthrobacter sp. NPDC058130. The sequence goes on along the minus strand of NZ_JBHVTV010000009.1, from coordinate 38,217 downwards.
CATTCCGCCATCGTCTTGACTAAGCTCCATCGGGTACAAATCGCACTCAATGGAGAGGGACACCTGTGGCAAACACAGTCGTGACCAAGAACGGAATCGAAGAACGCGGACTCGCACGGATTGCCCAACGAATGGCGGCGTGGACGGAGAAATGGTTCCCGGACGCCTACATCTTCGCCCTCGCCGGCGTCGTCATCATCGGTGTGGCCGCACTGGCCATCGGCGCCTCGCCCCAGGCCATCGCCGACTCGTTCGGCAACGGCTTCTGGGACCTGACAGCCTTCACCCTGCAGATGGCCATGGTGGTCCTCACCGGCTACGTCGTGGCGACTTCCCCGCCCGTGGCGAAGCTGATCAACAGGCTGGCCCTGATGCCGTCGACGGCGCGGACCGCGGTGAGCTTCGTGGCCGTCCTGTCCATGTCCGTGTCCTTCCTCAACTGGGGCCTCAGCCTGATCTTCGGCGGCCTGCTGGCCCGCGCGATTGCCCGCCGCAGGGACCTGACCGTGGACTACCGGGCCCTGGGCGCGGCGGCGTTCATGGGCCTCGGCGCCGTCTGGGCCCTGGGACTGTCCTCCTCTGCCGCGCAGCTGCAGGCCACCGCCGCGTCGCTGCCGCCGGCGCTGCTGAAGATCACGGGCATCCTGGACTTCGGCTCCACCATCTTCACCTGGCAGTCGCTGCTGACACTGGTCGTCCTGATGGCCCTCACCACCGTGATCGCGCACTTCTCCGCCCCGCAGGGCGGCGCGATCCGCACCGCCGAGGATCTCGGCGTGGACCTCGACGACGAACCGAGCCAACCCGCGCCGCGGTCCCGGCCCGGCGAATGGCTCGAATACAGCAGGATCCTGCCGATCCTCGCCGGCGTCCTGACGCTCGGCTGGCTCGTCTCGCAGTTCCTTACCAAGCCCTTCCTCAGCGTGGTAAGCAGCCTCAACGGCTACCTGCTGGTCTTCCTGATCCTCGGCCTGGTCCTGCATGGCACGCCGCGGAACTTCCTGCAGGCCGTCACGAAGGCCGTCCCGGCGACCGCCGGCATCCTCGTGCAGTTCCCGCTGTACGCCGCGATGGCGGCCATCCTGACTAAGGCCACGGGCAACGGCGGGATGACCCTCTCCACCCACCTCGCGGCGTTCTTCTCGGACATCGGCAGCGACGGCGGCTTCGCCGTCGTCATTGCCCTCTACACGGCGGTCCTGGGCATCCTGGTCCCGTCCGGGGGCGGCAAATGGCTGGTGGAGGCGCCCTACGTGATGCAGTCGGCCACCGACGTGCAGATGAACCTCGGCTGGACCGTGCAGATCTACAACATCGCCGAGGCCCTGCCGAACCTGGTCAACCCGTTCTTCATGCTGCCGCTGCTGGCGGTGCTCAGGCTGCGCGCCAGGGACCTGGTGGGCTTCACGTTCCTGCAGTTTGTGTTCCACCTGCCGGTGGTCCTGTTGCTCGTCTGGCTGCTGGGGATGACCTTCGACTTCGTGCCGCCGGTCATGCCCAAATAGCCGGGCACCCTTAAACGAAAACTGACCCGCAGCTGCGGCCGTCGTCTTCATAACGGCCGGACCTGCGGGTCAGTTGGGTTAAGGCTTACGCCGGGTCGGCGACGACCAGTGTTTCGGAGCCCTGGACATGGGCCTTGCCGCTCTCGAGCAGCGGTTCGACGACGGCGCGCAGCGCGGTCATCGCGTCGTCCAGTTCCAGCATCACCGGGTGCTGGTAGGCGATCAGGGCCAAAAGGTCCCGGACGGCGGCCAGGGCTTCCTCCGTGCCCAATTTGGGCTCGTGTCCGAGGAAAACCTCACTCGGCTCGGCCGCGGCTGCACCGTTGCCGTCGGCGCTGGCGCCGGGAGTGCCCTGCGCGTAGCTGATGGCAAACCCCTCCAGCCGGCCCTTCCGGCTCGCCGCCACGCCGTGCCCGAAGGCACTGGCCTTGGGTGCCCGCAGCACGATCGCGCCGTGGGCGCCGCTGAGATCATCCAGGAACAACCGCTGCACCGTGGCGACGCTCAGCTCCCCCGGGCTGTCCCAGTCGTGCACCGCGGTGTAGTAGCGGCCCACGACGTCGCTGAGCTCTACCGAGCCGGTGGCCAGGTCTTCGACCTGGTCGGTGGCCGCGGACTCCGAACCGTCGCCGAACACCGGCAGCTTGAGCGGCGCAGGGTCAACGACGATCAGGCGGGAGCGCTGGATCGGGGCCAGGCCCGCGGCCTCGGCAAACGCCGCCCCGGGCGTGCCCGGCTCCACTTTGCAGCGCAATTTGGACACTCCCGACGGCGCCTGGGCGGCCTCGTGCCGCAGCATGCTCAGCAGCGTGGAGCCAAGGCCCGCTCGGCGGTGGTCCCGGGCGACCTCGACATACGCCCAGAGCCGTTCCGGATGCAGTGAGGCCTCGTGGACCACGGCCGCCGCCACGGGAACGGCGACCCCGTCCACGACGTCCTCGGCCACGATGCAGCGGCGCCATGGCGAGTTGCCCGAGGGCGCCAGCGTGCCGCGGAACTGTCCGGCCTGGACCGTCTCCGGACCGCCCCAGATTTCCAGCAGCGCGAGGTCGTCGCCCTCCCGCCACTCCCGGTATTCAATGGCCATGGTCAGGCGCCGATCAGCCGCGCGGCCAGGTAACCCTCCACCTTGTCCAGGGAAACGCGTTCCTGGCTCATGGTGTCGCGTTCGCGAATGGTGACGGCCTGGTCGTCCAGGGTCTCGAAGTCCACGGTGATGCAGAACGGGGTGCCGATCTCGTCCTGGCGGCGGTAGCGGCGGCCGATGGCGCCGGCGTCGTCGAACTCGATGTTCCAGCTCTTGCGCAACTGGGAGGCGAGGTCCTTGGCCTTCGGGGACAGGTCCTCGTTGCGGCTCAGCGGCAGCACGGCTGCCTTCACCGGGGCCAGGCGCGGATCGAGCTTGAGCACGGTGCGGACGTCCACGCCGCCCTTGGCGTTGGGGGCCTCGTCCTCGGTGTAGGCATCGATCATGAAGGCCATGAACGAGCGGGTGAGGCCGGCCGCGGGCTCGATCACGTACGGCGTGTAGCGCTCGTTCGTGGCCTGGTTGAAGTAGCTCAGGTCCGCGCCGGAAGCCTTGGCATGGGTGGAGAGGTCAAAGTCCGTGCGGTTGGCGATGCCCTCGAGCTCGCCCCACTCCGAGCCCTGGAAACCGAAACGGTATTCGATGTCCGTGGTGCCCTTGGAGTAGTGGCTGAGCTTGTCCAGCGGGTGCTCGAAGAAGCGCAGGTTCTCTTCCCGGATGCCCAGGCCCGTGTACCAGGACATGCGTTCCTTCATCCAGTACTCGTGCCACTGCTCGTCGGTGCCGGGCTCGACGAAGAATTCCATCTCCATCTGCTCGAATTCGCGGGTGCGGAAGATGAAGTTGCCCGGCGTGATCTCGTTGCGGAACGACTTGCCGATCTGGCCGATGCCGAACGGCGGCTTCTTCCGCGAGGTGGTCAGGACGTTGCCGAAGTTCACGAAGATGCCCTGGGCAGTTTCGGGCCGCAGGTAGTGCAGGCCTTCCTCGCTGGCGACCGGGCCGAGGTAGGTCTTGAGCAGGCCGGAGAATTCGTGCGGCTCGGTCCACTGGCCGCGGGTGCCGCAGTTGGCGCAGGCGATGTCCTTCAGGCCGTTCTCGGCGGGACGGCCCTTCTTTTCCTCGTATTCTTCCTCGAGGTGGTCCGCGCGGTAGCGCTTGTGGCAGGACAGGCACTCCACCAGCGGGTCGGAAAAGACGTCCACGTGGCCGGAGGCCTCCCAGACCTGGCGGGGCAGGATGACGGAGGAATCCAGGCCCACGACGTCTTCGCGGCCGCGGACCACGGACTGCCACCACTGGCGCTTGATGTTTTCCTTGAGCTCGGCGCCGAGGGGCCCGTAGTCCCAGGCAGAACGGGAGCCACCATAGATTTCACCGGCCTGGAAAACGAATCCCCGGCGCTTGGCGAGGGAAATGATCTGGTCGAGGACGGATTTTGCTGCCATGGGAACTCCAATTTCTACAGGGCCGCTGGGTGCGGTCCGCGGTGTCAGCCCCGGTCACCGGCTGGTTGCCGGGCGGGGTGATACGAACAGTGCGATGCGTCTGGGCGATGCAATCTCCAAGCCTACCGGCACGTTACCGCTTCAGCGCGCCCCGCGGCCATGGCAGGGTGGCCAGGATGATGGCACCGAGCGTCAACAGGGTGCCAAGGACTGTGGGAAGTGCGACGACCGTGCCGGGCGCCGGCAGCACCAGGTCCAGTCCGAGGGACCCCAGCAGCTGCCCGGCGATCATCCCGAGGCCGGTGACCAGCACCCCCAGGCTGCGGACCAGGAGAGCGCCGACGCCGATGAAGATGCAGCCAAGCGGCCCGCCAAGATACAACCACCACTGCGGCGGCAGCGGGTTGCCGGCGCCGGCCACGGCGAGCTTGATGAGCCAGGCCGCCCACAGCAGGGTGGCTCCGGCGATGAAGTTCACCAGTGTCGCGGCGATCGGGGAACCGTAGTGGACGGTGGCGGTGCCGTTCATGCCCTGCTGGAAACTCATCAGGAAGCCGGCCAGAACCGGCAGCAGCAGGGGAAGAAGGAGCTGCAGCCCGGATTCTTCGGCGCTGAACCGGGGTGACACGGCCCATGCGACGGCGGCGACAGTCAGTGCGCTGCCCAGCACCCGGATGCCCGTGATGGGCCGCTTCCCCGCGGGCCCGATTCCCAGCCGGTCCACCAGCAGTCCGCTGAGGGTCTGCCCGGTCACGACGGCCACGGTGAACAGGGCGACGCCGAGCAGCACCACGGTGAAGGACTGGGCGAAGACGAAGAGGGCCCCGATGCAACCGGCCAGAACGTAGTAGGGCGGAAACTGCCGTTCCCGCACGGCCGGCAGGATCCGTGCCAGCCCGGCCCGGCCCTTCGGCAGGGTCAGGGAAATTACGGTCATCACCACCAGTCCGATGCTGAAGCTGATGACAGCGGCGGCGAGGCCGTCCCCCAGCGCCGCCCCGAGCGCGCCGTTGATCCGGCCTTGGAGCGGGATGAACAGCCCCGCCGCGACGGCCATGGGCAGCCCCGCGATGATCGGGAGCCGGGGGGTGTGGGTCATGGGTGCCACCTTGGTCAGGCATCATTGCCTATATGAGCAATTCGGAATTCGAAGACATCACCATCCGCGACGACATGATCCGGCTGGGCCAGCTGCTGAAGCTGGCGAATCTGGTCGAGGACGGTGTGGAGGCCGCGGAGCTGATCAAGAACGGTCTGGTCAAGGTCAACGGCGAAATCGACGAGCGCCGCGGCCGCCAGCTTCACGACGGCGACACCGTCACCGTCAACAACCGGACCGTGCGGATCAGCGCGTCGGCAGCCTCCTAGCGGCCCGCCAGGGCGCGCCTACTTCCTGGAGTTGAGCACCACGTGCGTGAGGAACTCGGAGACGTGGCCGATTTCCTGCTGGTTGATGCCGTGCCACATGCCGGTGTAGAGGACCTTGGTGAGCTTCACGTGCTTGCGGACCCAGCCGACGGTGTAGTCGATCTTGTCCTCGGTGATCACCGGGTCCTGTTGGTCGCGGCCCCAGAACAGCGGCACGGTGCCGTCGAGTTCGCCGTCGCGGAAGCTGGGGTCATCACCGGCGTCGACGACAAAGCCTGACAGGCCGACGACGGCGGCGAAGTCCGCCGGACGCTGCCGCAGCAACGTCGTCGCCATGGCCATGCCCATCGAGAACCCCAGGAGCGTTACCGACGGGTGGTTGGCCTTGACGCCGTCGAGCCAGTCCTGCACATACGCCGCGGCGACCTTGACGGCGTCAAGCGAATAGTCAATGGACGCCGTCAGCGGGAACCACGTGAATCCCGGCCCCATGGGCAGCGGGGCACGCAACGAGGCCACCGCGAATTCCTGCGGCAGCATCTCCGCCAGGCTGAGCAGATCCTGTTCGTTGGCCCCGTAGCCGTGCAGCAGGACCAGCAGCGGTTTGCCGGCCCGCTCCTGCTCCGGCTTGGACCACAGGACGACGGGGGCGGGAAGGGCATCAGCGTGAGTCATGGAACCATTCTTACAGTTACCCGGCGGTAACAACCTACGGTGGCGTAGCTTAACGTGAACAGTGCAGGATAAGAGGGTGAGCGAAACCGAAGCCATGGAAAATTCACCAGACACCTCAGCAGATACCTCCGCGGATACCGTCATAACCCACCCGTGGACCCGCTATGTGGCCATGGGCGACTCCTTCACGGAAGGCATCGGTGACCCGGAACCGGCCAGCCCGGGCGGCCACCGGGGCTGGGCAGACCGGGTGGCCGAGGAACTCAGCCGCGGGCACAACGACTTCGCCTACGCCAACCTGGCCGTCCGCGGCCGGCTCCTGCAGCAGATCGTGGACCAGCAAATGGCGCACTGCCTGTCGCTCAAGCCGGACCTCATCACGCTCTCCGCCGGCGGCAATGACCTCATCCGCCCGGGCGGTGATCCGGACGTGCTGGCCGAAAAGCTGGACTCGGTGGTGCAGATCCTGAGCCTGGGCGGAGCCACCGTGGTCCTGTTCAACGGCCCGGACACCGGCTCCACGGTGCTGGGCCGGATCCGCAGCAAGGTGGCCATCTACAACGAGAACCTGCGCACGATCGCCGCGCGCCACGACGCCGTGATCGCGGACATGTGGTCGCTGCGGCAGCTCAATGACCCGCAGATGTGGAATGTTGACCGGTTGCACTTCTCGCCGCTGGGCCACCACACGATCGCGGCCATGGTGTTGGACTCCCTGAATGTCCAGCACACCCTCCAGCCCCTCTCGCCCAAGCCGCTGCCGCAGCGCAGCTGGCGCGAGGCGCGCACCGGAGACCTGGTGTGGGCCAAGGAATACTTTGTGCCATGGGTGGTGCGGCGGCTGCGGCACCGCTCATCGGGCGACGGCGTGACGGCCAAGCGGCCTTTGGCCGGGCCGGTGTTCGGTCCCGGCGTTCCGCTCGGTTCCGGCGAAGGACCGCCCGGCGCAGAGGATGCGGTGCGGTCCTGAGCCCGCGGGGCATAAGCTGGAGGAACACTTCTCCGGCGGCGATAGTTGAGCCAGCAGACGAGAAGGCCCAGCAGCTGAAAGGCCCCATACCGTGAGCAGTTTGTTCTTCTGGATCATCGTGTTGTCGTTCCTGATTCCCGTGGCCATGCGCCTCTACCGCAGGTCCGCCCGCGGCCGGAACCAGGGCACGCCCGGACAGTTCGGCGGGTTCCCCGGCACCCCGGGAAACAACAACCAGAGCAACCAGCCGCGGGATGGCTACACCCAGCAGGACTACTTTGGCGGCTTCGGCCAGCTCGGCGCTCCCAGGCAGCCGGGGCCGGGAAACGGGCAGTACCCGAACCAGCAGTACCCAAACCAGCAGTTCCCGACCCCCCGGTTCCCCAACCAGCCGTTCCCGACCGAGCCGTACCCCGGTCAGCAGTACCCCAACCCGCCGTATTCCGGTCCGTCCGGCTACCAGTCCCCGGTTCCCTACGAGGACAGCCCCGAATACTTGAACAACCCGCCGCAGCCGCAGCGGCAGGCACCCCAGACTCCCCCGGCGCCGGACGCAGCACAGCCGCAGGCACCCCAGGCGCCGTCGGCCCCGCAGGGCTACCGGGCCCGCAAGCTTGCCGAACTCGACCAGCAGTACAGTGACGGCAAGCTGTCCATGGAGGACTACATGGCCCAGCGCGCTGAAATCATGAAGGGCTAGGACCCGCCGGCTGGACCATCACGGGCCGGCGAAGTCGACGTCGGCCGCTTTGACCGTTCCTGCCGTCCGCCCCGGGGCCTTGTGGTACTGCCAGTACAAATTGGTGTGGGCCACCACCAGTTCCGGCGGCGGCGCGCCAAAATCGGTCAGGTCCTCGGTGGTGTGGGCGTCGGCCACCAGTGTGACATCGTAGCCGCGGGTGATCGCGCCGTGGAGGGTCGAGCGGATGCATTCGTCCGTCTGCGCTCCGGCCAGGAAGAAGCGGCCGATGCCGCGGTCGGCAAGCACGGACTCCAGGTCGGTCGCCTCAAAGGCGTCGCTGTATTCCTTGGCCACGAGCGGTTCCGAATCGCGCCGCACAAGCTCGGGCACATACTGCCAGCCGTCGCTGCCCGGGGCCAGTTCCTCGCCGTTGTGCTGAACCCAGACGACGGCCACCCCGGCGCCGCGCGCCTTGTCCACGAGGGCAGCGATGGTCGCAACGACGTCGTCGCGGCGGTAGGCCTCCGCGACGACGCCGACCTGCATGTCGACAACAAGCAATGCCGTGTTGGGCCGGTTGATGAGCGTGGTCACAATGCCTCCCGGTTCCTGGGTGTCCCTGCCCGCCCACTCTAGCCCCGGAGCCCGACAGCAACGAGGGGTCAGTCGATCTGGGGGAAGCCGAGGTCGATCACCGAGGTGGACGGGTCCGGCCAGCGGGTGGTGACCACCTTGCCGCGGGTGTAGAAGCGGATGCTTTCCGGTCCGTACATGTGGGTGTCGCCGAAGAGCGAATTCTTCCAGCCGCCGAAGGAGAAGGTGCCCACCGGCACCGGGATGGGCACGTTGACGCCCACCATGCCGGCCTCGACGTCGAACTCGAACTGCCGGGCGGCGCCGCCGTCGCGGGTGAAGATGGCCACGCCGTTGCCGAACTCATTGTCGTTGACCAGCCGCACGGCGTCCGCATAGGTTTCGACCCGGACCACCGAGAGGACGGGGCCGAAGATCTCGTCGTCGTAAACCTTCATGCCGGGCTTGACGTGGTCGATCAGGCTGACGCCGATGAAGAACCCGTTGGAATCGAACCCCTGCTCGCGGCCGTCCACCACCACGGTGGCGCCCTCGTTGGCGGCGCCGGCGACGTAGGAGGCCACCTTGTCGCGGTGCTCGGCGGTGATCAGCGGGCCCATCTGGGAGGCCGGATCCGTGCCGGGACCGATCCTCAGGGTGGCCATCCGGGTGCTGATCGCGTCCACGAGTTCATCCGCGATGCTTCCGACGGCGACCAGGACGCTGACGGCCATGCAGCGCTCCCCGGCGGAGCCGTAGGCGGCCGAGACGGCGGCGTCGGCGGCCATGTTCAGGTCCGCGTCCGGCAGCACCACCATGTGGTTTTTGGCCCCGCCCAGGGCCTGGACGCGCTTGCCGTGATCAGCGGCGCGCTTGTAGATGGACTGGGCGATCGGCGTCGAGCCGACGAAGCTCACGGCCTTCACCTCGGGGTGTTCCAGCAGGACGTCGACAGCTTCCTTGTCGCCGTGGACCACGTTGAGCACGCCCGCCGGCAGGCCGGCCTCGGCGAAGACCTCGGCGATGAAGACGGCGGCGGACGGGTCCTTCTCGCTCGGCTTGAGCAGGACGGTGTTGCCGCAGGCCAGGGCGCTGCCGATCATCCACAGCGGCACCATGGCCGGGAAGTTGAACGGCGTGATGCACGCGACGACGCCGACCGGCTGGCGGACCGAGTGGACGTCGACGCCGCCGGAGACCTGCTCGGAGCGTTCGCCCTTGAGCATGTGGGACAGCCCAGTGGCGAATTCGATGTTCTCCAGGCCGCGGGTGATCTCGCCCTCGGCGTCGGAGAGGACCTTGCCGTGCTCGCTGGTCAGCAGGGCGGCCAGTTCGGGGCGGCGCTGCATGAGCAGTTCGCGGACCTTGAAGAAGATGCCGGTGCGCCGGGCCAGGCTCGTGGCGCGCCAGCCGGGCAGGGCTGCACGGGCAGCCTGGATGGCTTCCTCGACGCGGGCGGCGGAGGCCAGGGCGACCTCTTTCTCCTGCGCGCCGGTGGCGGGGTTGAAGACCGGGCCGAAGCGCTCGGCGTCCGAAATCAGGGCGCCGTTGATGAAGTGCGGAATGCGTTCCATGGGGATGGTTCTCTTTCGTGAAAGGCGGTGCGGCCGCGAAGGGCGGGTCGGGAAAGGGCGCGGAGCGCCTAGTTGGCGGGGTCGAGGCTGCCGTCGACGAGCTTGACGATCATCGAGCAGTCCTGGCCGGACTGGCCGGAATCGATCAGCCGCTGGAAGAGCTGCTGGACGTGCTCGCCGAGTTCCAGCGGGGTGCCGGTGTCGCGCGCGGCGCTGATGGCCAGCCCGATGTCCTTGTTGGCCAGCTCGGTGGTGAACGTCGGGGCAAAGTCGTTGTTGGACGCCGCGGTGGGCACCACACCGGCCACGGGGTACCAGGTGCGCAACGCCCAGCTGTCGCCGGAGGAGACCGAGGCGATGTCCCAGAAGACCTGCTTGTCCAGGCCGAGCCGGTCGGCAAGGACCGCGCCCTCGGCGGTGGAGGCGAGGTTGATGAAGAGCATGAGGTTGTTGCAGATCTTCGCGGCCTGGCCCGTGGTGGCGCCGCCGGTGGGGATGATGTTCGCCGCCATGGGGCGGATGTATTCGGTGGCATCGGCGACGGCGTCGGCCTCGCCGCCGACCATGAACGTCAGGGTGGCGGCCTTCGCGCCGCTCATGCCGCCGGAGACGGGCGCGTCGACAAAGCGGAAGCCGGCGGCAGCGGCGGCGTCGTGCAGGGCCTGGGCGGAGGCAATATCGATGGTGGAGGAATCCACCAGCAGGGTCCGGGTGTCCGCGTGGGACAGGACGCCGCCCTCGCCGAGGTAGACGGCGCGGGCGTGCTCGCCCTTGGGGAGCATGGTGAAGACGACGTCGGCGCCGGCGACGGCCTCGGCGATGCTGCCGGCGGCCTTGACTCCCCCGGCCTCGGCGGCGGCAACGGCTGCGGCGTTGAGGTCGAAGCCGCGGACATCGTGTCCGGCCTGTGCGAGGTTGACCGACATGGACCCGCCCATGTTTCCCAGTCCGATCCAGGCGATAACTGCCATGGCTTAAGCTCCTTTGCTTGGTGGTTGCCGTGGGCTCCGGTGTGAAAGCCGAGGCCATCCGTGTCCACCATCACACCCTGCTAGAGTGCAATCAAGGGGAAAAATCACAGAGGCTATGTGCACAGATGCACACACGCTGCACGGGCTTCCCTATCCGCTGACAACACACTCGCTGAAGAGGGGCCACCCGTGGACTTGCGACGGCTTCCGAGCCCCGATGACCTGCTGATCCTGCTGACGGTGGCTCGGCTGGGCCGGTTCAACGCCGTGGCGGAGACGCTCGGGACCACTCACACCACGATTTCCCGCCGCGTCCTGGCCCTGGACAAGCAGCTCGGCGGCCGGACGCTGGAACGCAGCCCGCACGGCTGGGAGCTGACCGAGCTCGGCAGCCAGGCCGTCGCGGCGGCCGAGGCCATCGAGGGCACCCTCGGGGCCCTGTCCAGCAGCATTGCCCGGTCCGGTGACGTGGTGTCCGGCCTTGTCCGGATCAGCACTCCGGACGGTTTCGGCGCCGAATTCCTGGCGCCGGCCCTCGTCCGGCTGCAGCGGGCGAATCCCATGCTGAACGTGGAGTTGCTCAGCGCCACGCGCAAGGTCAGCCAAAACCGCTCCGGCGTGGACCTGGAAGTGGTGGTGGGCAACATGGAAACCACCAATGCCAGGGCCATCTTCCTGAGCAACTATTTTCTCCGGCTGTACGCCAGCGAAGGTTATGCGCAGGAGCACGGGCTGCCGGCAACGCTCGACGACGTCCGGCAGCACGGGTTTGTCTCGTACGTCGAATCGGCGCTCCAGGTCGCGGAGCTGGGCCACCGATCCACGCAGCTGCCGGTGCCGCGCTCCAGCTTCCAGGCCACCAGTGTGTTCGCCCAGCTCGAGGCCGTCCGGCGGGGCGCAGGGATAGGCCTGCTGCCCAATTTCCTCGTGGCGGGCAGGCCCGGCTTCCTGCCCGTCCTGCCGGACGATTTCCAGCGCCAGCTGCCCATCTGGGCGGTGGCCCGGCCCGAGTCGCTGCGCTCAGCCCCCGTCCGCGCAGTGCTCGAGGCGATCCGCGGCGAAATTCGGGAGCGCCAGGACGTCCTGGCCGCCTGAGTCCGCTTAAAAACAGACTGCCCGTATCCGCGGGGTGCGCGGATACGGGCAGTCTGGCCCATTGTGGTTTTGGCGGCCATTTTTCCCTGGCTGGGCTTTCCCGGGACTACCGCTTGCCGGCGGCGAGGAGGTCTGCGGTGCCCTGGGCGTCGGCGGCGTCGACGTCGTGGAGCGAAATGCCGCGGGTCTCCTTGAGGAAGAAGACGGCCACCATCGTTACCAGGCAGGCGCCGAGCAGGTAGAGGGCCACCGGGACGGAGGACTTGAACTGGCTCAGCAGGGCCGCGGCGATGATCGGGGCCATGGAACCGGCAACGATCGAGGTGACCTGGTAGCCCAGGGAAACACCCGAGTAGCGCATCCGCGTGGGGAACATCTCGGCCATGATGGCCGGCTGGCCGGCGTACATCAGGGCGTGGAAGAGCAGGCCGATGGTGATCGCGGCCAGGATGATGAAGTCGTTCTTGGTGTCCATCATGGGGAAGGCGAAGAAGCCCCAGGTGCCGCCGAGGATGGCGCCGGCCATGTAGACCGGCTTGCGGCCGAAGCGGTCCGACATGCGCCCGACCATCGGCACCACGGCGAAGTGGACGACGTGCGCGACCAGCAGCAGGAGGAGGATTCGGGAGGTGTCCGTCTGGACAATGACCTTCAGGTACGTGATCGAGAACGTGACCACGAGGTAGTAGAGGATGTTCTCCGCGAACCGCAGGCCCATGGCGGTGAATACGCCGCGCGGGTAGCGGCGGAAGACTTCGGCTACGCCGTAGCCCTTCTTCTCGATGGTGACTTCCTTCTGCGCCTCCAGGAAGATGGGGGCGTCCGTGACCTTGGTCCGGATGTAGTAGCCGACCAGCACGATCACGGCGGAGAGCCAGAAGGCCACGCGCCAGCCCCAGCTGAGGAAGTCGGCGGAGGACAGGGTGGCGGACAGGGTGAACAGCACCGCCGTGGCCAGCAGGTTGCCCAGCGGAACGGCGGACTGCGGCCAGCTGGCCCAGAAGCCGCGGGACTTGCTGGGGCTGTGCTCGGCGACGAGCAGGACGGCGCCGCCCCACTCGCCGCCGACGGCGAAGCCCTGGGCGAAGCGCAGGAAGACCAGCAGGGCCGGCGCCCAGTAGCCGATCTGCGCGAAGGTGGGGAGGCAGCCCATCAGGAAGGTCGAAACGCCCACCAGGATGATGCTGAGCTGGAGCAGCTGCTTGCGGCCGAACTTGTCACCGAAGTGGCCGAAGACGATCCCGCCGATGGGGCGGGCGACGAAGCCGACAGCGTAGGTGAGGAAGGCTGCGATGATGCCGTCCAGTTCCGTACCCGAATTGGGGAAGAACATCTTGCCGAAGACCAGGGTGGCCGCGGAGGCGTAGAGGAAGAATTCATACCATTCAACCACCGTGCCGGCCATGGAGGCCGTCACTACCTTCTTCAGGCCGGACGACTTGACCTCGGTTGCTTCAGCGCGCCTCGCGGCGTTTTCCGTACTCATCGTGACTCCTTTGGCGTCTCCATCGACACCCTGTGGACCATTGGACTGAGGACGCCTGTGATGCAGGGCACATGGCGTCATTCACCCCGAGTATGGACGCTCCCGCCCCTGGCCTCAACGGCCATTAGTGCAGAGCCTATCTGCAAAAATGCACAAACGAGGCTGCCTAGTGGCCGAAGAAGGTCTCCCGCAGCTGGTCGCCGAGCTGGCCGATTTCGGTCAGGAACCCGTCGTGGCCGATCGGCGCCTCAATGATGTGCAGTTCCGCACCGCCGGGCAGGGCATCGGCCAGTTCGCGGGTCTGGGCCGGGAAATACAGTCGGTCCGAGTCCACGGCAGCCACCAGGAACTCGGCGCTGGCCGGGGCCAGCGCCTCCGGCAGGCTTCCGCGCCCCCGGCAGACGTCGTGGCTCATAAGGGCCTCGGTAATGGCGATGTAACTGTTGGCGTCGAAGCGCCGGACCAGCTTGCTGCCCTGGTGGTCCAGGTAGCTTTCCACCTGGTAGCGCCCGCGCCCGGCCAGGGATCCGGCTTCCAGCGGCGCCTCCGGCGCCTGCGGGTTCCGGCCAAACCGGCCATCCAGTTCGGCCGCGGAGCGGTAGGTGATGTGGGCGATGCGGCGGGCGAGGGCCAGCCCTGCTTCGGGCTCCGGGCCGCCGTAGTAGTTTCCGCCATTGAAATGGGGGTCCTGGCGGATGGCCAGGGTCTGGGCCTGCGCAAAGGCAATCTGTTCGGCGGTGCTGCTGGGGCCGACCGAAATCACGGCGCAGCGCCGGACCCGGTCCGGGTACGTGACGGCCCATTCAAGGGCGCGCGCGCCGCCGAGCGAGCCGCCCACCACGGCGTACCAGCTGCCGATGCCCAGGGCGTCGGCCAGCCGTGCCTCGGCGGCGGTGGTGTCCCGCAGCGTGACGAGCGGAAACCTCGATCCCCAGGGGCGCCCGTCCGGGGCCGGGGTGGAGGGTCCTGTGGAACCGTAACAACCGCCCAGGATGTTGATCGAAACGACGAAGTACTTGTCCGTGTCCACGGGAGCCCCGGGTCCGGCGAGCTGCTCCCACCAGCCGGGCTCCTCGCTGGCGCCACGGGTGACATGTGTGTCGCCGGTCAGGGCATGTTCAATGAGCACGGCGTTGGAGGCGTCCGCGTTCAGGGTCCCCCACGTTTCGAAGCCGAGGACCACGTCCGGCAGCAGGATCCCGGATTCGAGCTGCAGGTCACCGATCCTGACGTACTGGACGGTCCCGTCCGGCACACGGGAAGCAGTGTGGGCGGGGGCAGTTTCCGGCGTGCTTTCCGGCGCCGTTGCGGCGGCAACAGGGCTCGGGGCTGGATTGGTTTCGGTTTCACCGCTGCGGGTGACGGCAATCGTCATAATGAGGACCTAACTTCGCGCTTGCCTGCCGTCAGCTGACCGGCAGGCCAGGTCTTCACCCGGGGCACCCCGCCGCAAATGGAGGGTTGCCGGCCAGCAAGCCGGGGCTGTCGCTGGCACTCATGACCTGGTACGAGTCTACGAAACGGGGTGCGGAAATGACGAAGATTGTGACTTCCGTGTGACAGCCGGGCGATCCCCGTGTCGATCCAGCCCGTCGAGTTCGCCGGAACCCTGCATCCAGCCCGTCGAGCTCGCCGGAACCGTGCATCCAGCCCGTCGAGGTCGCCGGAAGCCTGCCCAGGCGCCGCAAGGTTACGGCGACTGCGACGGGTTCCGGCGAACTCGGCGTGTCCCGCGCCGGCGAACTCGGCGTGTCCCGCGCCGGCGAACTCGGCGTGTCCCGCGCCGGCGAACTCGGGGCCGGCGGCTGCCAGAGAGCCCCGGTCAGGCGCCCTTGGCGGCGCGGAATCCGGCGTCGAGGTCCGCGAGGATGTCGTCGATGTGCTCCAGGCCCACCGACAGCCGCACCAGCCCGGGATTCACCCCGGCGATCTCCTGCTGCCCGGGCGAGAGCTGGCTGTGCGTGGTGGACGCCGGGTGGATCACCAGGGAGCGGACGTCGCCGATGTTCGCGACGTGCGAGTGCAGTTCGAGGGCATCGACGAACCGCTTGCCGGCCTCCGCTCCCCCGGCGATGTTGAAGGCGACGACGGCGCCGGTCCCCTTGGGCCCGTACTTACGGCCGCGCTCGTACCAGGGGCTGGACGGCAGCCCGGCATAGGCGACCGATTCGACGTCGTCCCTTCCCTCCAGCCACTGCGCCACCTTGGTGGCGTTGGCCACGTGGCGTTCGACGCGCAGGCTCAAGGTTTCGATGCCCTGGGCGATGAGGAAGGCGTTGAACGGGGACACGGCAGAGCCGAGGTCGCGCAGGAGCTGGACCCTGGCCTTGAGGATGTAGGACAGGTTGGCGCCCAGCGCGCCGTCCGCACCGAGGTCCCGGGCGTAGACCAGGCCGTTGTAGGTGGGGTCCGGGGTGTTGAAGCCCGGGAACCGGCCGGGGTCCTTGCCGAAGTCGAACTTGCCTGAATCCACGATCACACCGGCGATCGCGGCGCCGTGGCCGCCAAGGTACTTGGTGGCGGAGTGGACCACGATGTCCGCGCCCCACTCGATCGGCCGGATCAGGTAGGGGGTGGAGAGCGTGTTGTCCACGATCAGGGGCACGCCGGCCTCGCGGGCCACCCCGGCGACGCCTTCGATGTCCAGCACGTCCTGGCGCGGGTTGGAGACCACCTCGCCAAAGAACAGCTTGGTGTTGGGCTGCACGGCGTCCCGCCAGTGGTCCAGGTTGTCCGGATCCGCGACAAAGGTCACGGAGATGCCGAACTTCTTCAGCGTGTGGGCGAGCAGGTTGTAGGTTCCGCCGTAGAGGCTGGGGCTGGCCACCACGTGGTCCCCGGCTTCAGCGATGTTGAGGATCGCGAAGGTCTCAGCGGCCTGGCCGGAGCTGAGCAGCAGGGCCGCGAGGCCGCCTTCAAGGCTTGCCACGCGCTGTTCCACGGCGTCCTGGGTGGGGTTGCCGATCCGGGTGTAGATGGGGGCAATTTCGGCGAGCGCGAAGCGGTTCGCGGCGCTTTCGGCGCTCGGGAACACGAACGACGTCGTCTGGTAGATGGGCAGGGACCGCGCGCCGGTGGCGGAGTCGGCCTCCTGGCCGGCGTGGATCTGGCGGGTTTCGAAGGACCAGGCAGTGGACAATTGACGCTCCTGAGGGTACTGGGCACAGCCCCGGCCAGGGCCGTTCGGCCCTTACCGGCGCAGGCGCCGCGCTTGCCTTCCGGCGGGCGCCGGAAGGCCAGGTCCTCACCCGGGGCACCCCACCGCGAGACGAGGGTTGCCGGCCAGCAAACCGGGGCTTTGCGCTGGCGCTCATGACCTTGCTTCAGTGTAGGAATGGCGGCGGAGCGCTGGATAGCTTTGTGACGAAGATGAAGGCGGCGGCCCACGACTGCCCCGCGGGACGCCACCGCGGCCGCCCCGGGACGTCCCACGACGGTAAGGCAAGCCTAAGCTGAGAGCTCCATCACAAAGTGCCAAGATGAGGGCATGCGCATGGATCACGTCTCTTACGCCTGTGAACACGATGGCTTGGCAGCCACCACTGAACGTATTGCGTCTGCCCTCGGCGTCGAAGCCGTAAAGGGTGGAGTGCACCCCCGTTTCGGGACACGCAACATGATTATCCCGCTCGCCGGACACAAGTACCTGGAAGTCGTGGAGGTCCTGAACCACCCGGCGTCGGACAAGGCCCCGTTTGGCCAGGCTGTCCGGGCACGCTCCGAAGCGGGCGGCGGCTGGATGGGGTGGTGCGTCGAGGTTGACGATCTCGCCCCGTTCGAGGAGCGGCTCGGCCGCGCGGCCGTGAACGGCAACCGGAAGTTTCCCGACGGCCGTGAACTGGTCTGGAAGCAGATCGGCATCCTGGGGCTCATCGCCGACCCCCAGGTGCCCTACATGCTCAAGTGGGAGGGCGATCCGGGACTGCACCCGTCCAACGCCTACGCGAGCGAGGTCAAGATGTCCGCGCTGACCATTGCCGGTTCGGCAGCGCGCGTGACGGAATGGCTGGGTGAGCCGGTGGAAAAGCCGCTGGAAGACGTCGCCGTGAACTGGATCGCGCCGCACGGTACCCCCGGCATCCTCTCGGTCACGTTCGAGACCGCCTCCGGAGCGGTCACGATCTAACGCTCCACCTGCCCCACGCTTCGGCCGCCATCCCCTGGGTGCCAACGATGTCACCCAGGAGATGGCGGCCGAGATTATTTAACGCCCGCCCTTAAGAGCAACGCTTGGGGAGCCGGCTCAGCCCAGGCCCACGGCCTTGCCGAACAGGCTGAACCCCACGAACGCCACGGTATCCAGGATGGCGTGCGCGATCACCAGCGGCATCACCCGCTTGGTCCGCGTGTAGAACAGCGCGAAGATGACGCCCATGACCGCGTTGCCGATGAACGGCCCGAACCCCTGGTACAGGTGGTAGCTGCCGCGGAGCAGGGCACTGGCGATGATTGCCGCCGGCATGCTCCAGCCCAGTTTCCCGAGCCGGTCCAGCAGGTAGCCCACCACAATGACTTCCTCCACGATCCCGTGCCGGATCGCGGACAGGACCAGCACCGGCACCGTCCACCAGTACGCGTCCAGGGCGCTGGGGATGATCGCCGTCGTGATCCCCAGCGCCCGGCCGGCGGCGTAGAGTCCCAGGGACGGGATGCCGATGAGCGCGGCGAGTCCCAGCCCCTGCAGGAGGTCCTTCCCGGGCCGGGCGAAGTCGAAGCCGATCTTCCGGAACGCCGAGGTTCCGCGCTCTCCGGCCGGCCAGTGTTCGGTGAGGAAGTAGATCACAAGGGCCACCGGGGCCAGGGCGAAGATGATGTCCAGCAGCTGGTAGGTGAGGTCGAAGTATTCGCGCGGGCTCTGCGAACGGTTCAGCGTGGACGTCCCCTGGGCCAGCGGCGCCTTGGTCATCTTGTCCAGCAGCTGCACCAGGGAGTAGACCGCGGACTGTCCCAGCGACAACCCCAGGACAATCAACACTTCGAACCGCAGCCGACGGCGGGAGGGAACCAACATGTTTCTATCTTGCCTGCAGTTGCCGATAGTTTGCTGGTGCCCCGGCTGGACAGGGTCACCGGCTGGGGCGGGGCCGGCGGTCCCGGCCATGCCGGCACGGCCGGCTTTGGCGAGAGCCCTATGCTTGGGGATTATGAGTGCGCCCCGGAAGATCATCATGATCCGGCACGGCCAGTCTGCCGCCAATGCCGATACCTCGATCTACAACCGTGTTCCGGACTACCGGATTCCGTTGACGCCGCTGGGTCTGGAGCAGGCAACCGCGGCCGGCGACGAGGTCAAGCGCCAGCTGGACGGGCGTCCGGTGTGCGTCTACGTCTCCCCGTACCTGCGCGCCTACCAGACCCTCGAGGCGCTCAACCTTGGCCCGCTCGTGGAGCGGGTGATCGAGGAACCGCGGCTGCGGGAACAGGACTGGGCCAACTTTCAGATCGCCGGCGATATTGAGGACCAGAAGGAGCTCCGGAACGCCTACGGGCATTTCTTCTACCGCTTCCGCGAGGGCGAGTCCGGTTCCGATGTGTACGACAGGATTTCCTCCTTCATGGAAACCCTGCACCGGCACTGGTCGAAGCCCAACTACGCCCCGAACGCGTTGTTTGTGACGCACGGATTGACCATGCGGTTGTTCTGCATGCGCTGGTTCCACTGGTCAGTGGAATATTTCGAGTCCTTGAACAACCCGGAGAACGCCGAGGTCCGCACGCTGCTGCGCACGTCGCGCGGGAAGTACGAGCTCGACAAGCCGTTCACGCAGTGGGAGCAGCGGCGCGTGGACGAAACCGTCCTCGACGCTCCGCCCATGATGTTCTAGCCCGCGCAACGCCCGCCGGGCTACCGGACCGCCTGCGCAACGCCCGCCCGCCACACCGCGTGCGTCAGCGGGATGCCGGGGCGGTACGCCAGGTGCGTCGCCGACGGCGCGTTCAGCAGGTGCAGGTCCGCGCGGTGCCCGACGGCGATCGAGCCCACCGCGCGTTCGCCGTCGACGTCGTTCCCGGACTCCCGCCCCAGGGCCAGGGCGCCGCCGTACGTCGCGGCGCGCACCGCCTCATGGACGCTGAGCCGCATCTGCAGCACGGCGGTGGTGACGCAGAACGCCATGGAGCTGGTGTAGGACGTACCGGGGTTGCAGTTGGACGCCAGCGCGATCTGCACGCCGGCGTCGAGCAGGTCCCGGCCCGGGGCCAGCGGCTGCCGGGTGGACAGGTCGCAGGCCGGCAGGCACGTGGCCACCGTGCCCCGGATGCCGGACCCGCCCGAGCCGCCATTGGGGTCCCACCCGGACCAGGTGGCGGCCAGGGCGTCGACATCCGCCGCCGAAAGGTAGTTCACGTGGTCCACGCTCGCGGCGCCGACTTCCACCGCCAGCCGGACGCCGGGGCCCTCGCCCAGCTGGTTGCCGTGGACGCGAAGCCCAAGTCCGGCGGCCTTGCAGGCCAGGAGCACCCGGCGCGACTGGTCCTCGTTGAAGGCGCCCTGCTCGCAAAAGACGTCGGCCCAGCGTACGTAGGGCCGGACCGCGGCGAGCATCGGCCCGCAGACCATCTCGGTGTATTCCTCCGCGTCCACCCCGGCCGGCACCAGGTGCGCCCCAAGGTAGGTCACCTCGTCCGCGACGGTCGAGGCGATGCGGGCGCTGCGGGCCTCGTTCTCGAGGTCCAGGCCGTAGCCGGTTTTGGTCTCCAGGTAGGTGGTGCCCTGGGCGACGGCCTCGGCCACGCGGCCCATCGCCAGGCGGGTGAGGTCGTAGTCGGATGTGCTCCGGGTGGCACCGGTGGTGACGGCGATCCCGCCGGCGCTGTAGCTCTGCCCGGCCATCCGGGCCTCGAATTCGGCCGTGCGGTCCCCCGCGAAGATCAGGTGGGTGTGCGAATCGACCCAGCCCGGCAGCAGCGCGCGGCCGCCGGCGTCCACGGCCTCGTCGGCCGCCGGGGCCCCGGCCGCGGGGCCGAGCCAGGAAATCCGCTCGCCCTCAATCACCACCGCCGCGTCGCGGAGGACACGGTGTTCCGCGTCCTGGGTCATCAGTTCAGCGATATTGGTAATGAGGGTGCTCATGGGTCCATTCTTCAGCGCCGGATGGACCAGCGGGTCGCGGCCAGCGCCTCCGCTGTCCGGGATGCCGGACTGGCCTCTGCACTCGACGCCCGGGCCGGGGACCCGGTGGCGGGCTCCTGGCCGGCGCCTTGCCCGGCGAGGATCAGCCCGGCGGCCAGTTCGGCGATCCCGGAGGAGGTCTGGAAACCGTACCCGCCCTGGCCGGCGAGCCAGAAGAATCCGGTGGCCTCGGCGTCGAACCCCACCACGGGGACGCCGTCGGCCGCCTCCGTCCGCAGCCCCGTCCAGGCCTTGCGGACGTCCCGGATCCCGAGCGTGGTGATCGCGTTGAGCCGGGCGACGAGCCGTTCGATGTCGCCGGGGTAGGGCCGGGCGTCCTCGGCGCCGCTCGGCACGTGCTCCGAGGGCGAAATCAGGACCTGGGAGTTATCCGGCCGGAAGTAGAAGCTGTCGTCCGCCGCCGCCACCATGGGGCACGCGGGCGGGAGCGGATGCTCGACGTCGACGATCGCCGCGGTGCGGCGGTACGGCTGGAGTCCGAGCTTCTCGACGCCGCTGAGGACGGCGAGCTCGTCCGCCCAGGCGCCGGCGGCGTTGACCACGACGGCGGCCTGGAAGCCTTCCTGCCCCGCGCCCAGTTCCCAGCCGGTGCCGAGGCGCTGGGCCGAATGGACCCTGGCGCCGGTGATGATGTCCACGCCGCCGGCCTCGGCGCGCCGCCGGTGGTCCTCGAGCAGCACCGGGGCGTTGCAGGCGAAGGATCCGGTGTCCAGGCCGGCGGCGCTGAACGAGTCCGGGACCAGCACCGGGCACAGGTCCAGGGCCTCGGCGTGGGTGATCCTTTGCATGTGTCCGCTTGCCTCCGCCCGGACGGTGGCATCGTCCCCGATCAGCATGAAGCTGCGCGGCGAGAGCACCGGGTCCGGGCGGTCAGCGTCCTGGGCGGCGATGAGGTCCAGCGTCCGGACAGTGAGTTCCTGGACCACGGGCGGGCCGTAGCTGGGAATCAGTTGCCGGGCCGAGCGGGCCGAGGTGTGGTAGGCGAGGGTCTGCTCGGCTTCGATCAGGGCCACGCTGCATTGCCCGGCCAGGGTGGAGGCAAGGGACAGTCCGGCGATACCGCCGCCGACAATTACGACATCGTAATGAGCTGACATGGGTCCATCCTTGCAGATGGTCCGCGTCAGGCCACGCCAACACCGACGCTCGGGTGGCCGGCGTCGTCGGTGGCCCGAGGAAGCGGGTCCAGGTGGCTGATGCCGGTAGGGTTCACCTGCAGGACCTGGGCAGTGGCAATGTCGTAGAACAGCCCCGTCAGGTGCAGCTCGCCCGACTCCAGGGCCTGCTGCAGGCTGTGGTGCCCCCGCAGCTGCTCCAGCTGGATGGCGACGTTGACCATGGCCAGCTGGTCCGCCTCCCCGTACCCGGCGTTCGCCGCATCGGCCTGCACCGGGTGGCCCGCGCGGAACGCGGCCATGCTCGGCCGGGCGTGGTCCAGCCAGACGTCGACCGGGGTGCGGCCGGCCCCGGCACCGGTTGAGTGCCCGGCCCCAAACTCGGGTGAGTGCCCGGCCGAGTGCTTCGGCGCCGTCAACGCCTCAGCCATCAGGGCGGACATCGCTCCACAGCCGGAGTGCCCGCAGATGACCACGGACTTCACGGAGAGTTCCTTGAGCGCGAATTCGAGGGCGGCTTCCACCGAGGGGTCAAGGCCGTCACCGCCCGCGGCGTTGCCTACGACGTTGCCCACGTTGCGGACGGTAAAGAGGTCACCGGGGCCGCTGCTGGTGATCAGGTTCGGCACCAGCCGGGAGTCGGCGCAGGTAAGGAACAGCGTGTCCGGGTCCTGCCCGGCGGAGAGTTCCTGAACGTGGGGACGGAGCAGGTGCGCGTGGCGGCGGTGGTAGCTGTCCACGCCGGCCAGCACCGGGCTCAGCGGGCCGGGCAGCTCTGGCGTCGGGCCCGCATGGCCGGTCCGCCCGTGCCGCTGCCAACTGCGCCAGGGGGCAAATCCGCCGCGGAGAGCCGAGCGTGAACTGCCCCGCGCCGGCGGCCGGTCCTGTGCCTCGCGAAGGGTGGCGGTGCCGCTTTCCTCGATCTCCACGGTGCCGCCGTTGCTGACGTGGCGCCGGCGCCAGGCGTCCAGGGTGTCATGGACCGGGTGGTCAAGGAAGTCCACCTCCAGCTCGACGGTCACGTGCGATCCCGGCGGCACGGACGCGAGCACCTGGCTGAGGCGGGGCAGTGAAAGGAAGCTGCAGGAGCCGTCAATGACTACCCGCCAGCGCTGGTCGTCCCGGGCGCCGAGCGGTTCGGCGTGGATCCCGGCGCGGACCACGCGCCACAGGACGGACGCCATGGCCAGGGCGAGCCCGGTGATCACGCCTGCCAGGAGGTTCACGAACACCACGGTCAGCAGCGTGACGGCGTAGATGGCCAGGTCTCCGGTGACGCGGGCCGTGGTGAAGTCCGCCACCTTCACCAGCCGCACGCCGATGATGATCAGCAGACCCGCCAGGACAGCCACCGGAACCAGCTCGATGACGCTGGCCAGCAGAAGCGAGAAGACCAGGACCCAGACGCCGTGAAGAATGGCGGACTTGCGGGTCCGCGCCCCGGCTTCGAGGTTGGTGGCGCTGCGAACGATGACCCCGGTGATGGGAAGGCCGCCCAGCATGCCGGACGTGACGTTTGCGGCGCCCTGGCCGACGAGTTCACGGTTGAAATTTGTTCGTTCGCCGTGGTGCATCCTGTCCACGGCTACCGCGGAGAGAAGCGACTCGACGCTCGCCACCAGGGCGATGGTCACGACGCCGACGGCGATGGCGCTCCAGTGTCCGCCCGGCAGTTGCGGCAGGGACAGCGCGTCCAGCAGGGACCCGTCGAAGGTGATCCGGTCGACGTCGGACGTCAACGGCAGCGACAGCGCCGTGGCGGCGACCACAGCCACCAGGGGTGCGGGGACGCGCCGCAGGGACGCCGGCACGTACTTCCAGCCCAGCAGCAGCAGGATCACGGCGACGCCCAGGACCGCTGCCTGGGGGTCCAGCGAGGCGATGCTCGCCGGCAAGGCCTTGACGTTCTGCCAGGCTGATTCGCCGGCCTCGGCGCCGAGCAGCACATGGGTCTGCTGCAGCACGATGATGATGCCGATGCCGGCCAGCATGGCGTGCACGACCACCGGGGCGATGGCCAGGGCCACCCGGCCAACCTTGGCGATGCCGAGCAGGGCCTGCAGGACCCCTGCAGCCGCCGTGATGGCGCAGGTGGCCGGCCAGCCGAACTGTTCGATCAGGCCCGCCACAATGACGGTCAGGCCTGCGGCGGGGCCGCTGACCTGCAGGGGCGAGCCGCCCAGGGTGCCGGCCACGATCCCGCCGATGGCTGCGGCGATCAGCCCGGCCATGACCGGCGCGCCGGACGCCGCCGCGATGCCCAGTGACAGCGGGACCGCCACGAGGAAAACTACAAGGGACGCCGGTAAGTCCCAGCGGAGCCCGGACGTCAGGGCTGTTCGGAGGGGAATCCGGCTGCCAGTGGCAGCGGCTGGGCGTGGATCCGTGACGGCGGGTGCGGGCATTTCAGTCCTTGGCTCGTTGGGCGGGTCCTGATCCACGCTATTGACGCCGCCGCCGGGCCCGCAAGGATGCCTGCCGTGAGAAGAAACACGAGGTCAGAGCCGTAAGAATCGCCGTAACAGAGTCTTTGCTGCCCCGCCCCGGTCCCGGTCGGGCACGGCCTCATGGGCCGGTCTGGCCCCCGAAAAAATCCCGGCCAATTTCAAGTCATATGGGTATTTGGGGCCTGTTTGTGGATCTGGTCCCGAAAAGAATTTTCCCGCGCGGCGGCCGTTTGCGGGAATTGAGTCCAGTCGGGGCCTCCCCGGGAAAGGCCTCGGTGGATCATTCGAAGATGGCTGAAGTGCCATATCCACGCCTCACACCACTGGACATGTCCCTCGTTGCCGCGCGCCGTCCCGGGACATGCCCTCCCCTGGTCCGCACTACTGGACATGTCCCGAGTTGCCGCCTGCCGGCCAGGGACATGCCCTCCCCTGGTCGTGGCCGTTGGACATAGTGGCATCATGTCCAGTCCTCGCTGCCGGAGCTGGGCAAGTGCCGCGGGGAAGCACCGGACAAGCACCTGGAGGAAGCCGGGACGAACGGGCAAGGCCGGACCCCTTGTAATTGAACTGGGGCCCGGCCTCGGGGATCAGGCGGCGCCGGCTGCGGCGACAGCAGCGCGGCTGCGCACGAACGCCTGGACGCAGGCTTCGACGTCGTCGGCGCTGTGGGCGGCGGAGAGCTGGACGCGGATCCGGGCGGCGCCCTTGGGGACCACCGGGTAGCTGAATGCCGTCACGAAGACGCCGTGGTGGAGCATGGCGTCAGCGACTTTGGCGGCCATGACGGCGTCGCCGAACATCACCGGGACGATCGCGTGCTCGCCGGGGAGCAGGTCGAAGCCTTCCTCGCTCATGCGGTTCCGGAACTGCTCAGCGTTGGCGAAGAGCTTGCCGCGCAGTTCGCCGGAGTTTTCCACGAGGTCCAGGGCCTTGAGCGTGGCCGCGACGATCGCCGGGGCCAGCGAGTTGGAGAACAGGTAGGGGCGGGCCTTCTGGCGGAGCATGGCGATCACTTCGCTGCGGCCGGAAACGTACCCGCCGGAGGCGCCGCCGAGGGCCTTGCCGAAGGTGCCGGTGTAGATGTCCACGCGGTCCGAGACTCCGGCGTGTTCCGGCGTGCCGGCACCGGTGGCGCCCATGAAACCGACGGCGTGGGAATCGTCCACCATGACCAGGGCATCGTACTTTTCGGCGAGGTCGCAGATCGCTTCGAGCGGGGCCAGGAAGCCGTCCATGGAGAACACGCCGTCGGTGACGATGATCTTGCGGCGGGCCGGGTTCTCCTGGGTGGTGGCCGCAATCAGCTTCGCTTCGAGGTCGGCCATGTCCTGGTTGGCATAGCGGAAGCGCTGGGCCTTGCAGAGTCGGATGCCGTCAATGATGGAGGCGTGGTTCAGGGCGTCGGAGATGACGGCGTCTTCCGGGCCGAAGAGCGACTCGAAGACGCCGCCGTTGGCGTCGAAGCAGCTGGAGAACAGAATGGTGTCCTCCGTGCCGAGGAACGCCGAGACGCGCTGCTCCAGGGCCAGGTGCAGGTCCTGGGTGCCGCAGATGAAGCGCACGCTGGCCATACCGAAGCCGCGCTCGTCCATCGCGGACTTGGCGGCGGCGATGATGTCCGGGTGGTCCGCGAGGCCCAGGTAGTTGTTGGCGCAGAAGTTCAGCACGTCCGCGCCGGACTCGCCGATCTGCCCGGCCTTGATGCGGTTGGCCTGCGGCGAGTCGATGTGCCGCTCGGTTTTGAACAGGCCGGCGCTGCGGATCTCATCGAGTTCGTGCTGCAGCTGGTCCTTGATGGCTGAATACATGGGTTGGCTCCTCAGCTGGTTGGATGCGGGGGCAAAATGCTGTGCGTGGCAGTGCGGGTCGGAAGGGGTCTGGAACGGGGCTGGCCTAGAAAACGGTCCAGTCGAGGACCACCTTGCCGCCGACGCCGGCGCGGGCCACTTCGAAGCCCTTCTCCCAGTCGGTGGCCGGCAGCGTGTCCGTGACGACGGCGGAGATGTTCGCGTGCAGGACGGGGTTGGAAGAGAGCATGGCGCTCATCGCGTACCAGGTCTCGAACATCTCGCGGCCGTAGATGCCCTTCATGGTCAGCATGTGGGTGACCACCTTGCCCCAGTTGATGTCGATGGACTGGCTGGGCAGTCCCAGCATCGCGATCCGGCCGCCGTGGTTCATGTTGTCGATCATCTCAGGCAGCGCGGTGGGGTGTCCCGACATTTCCATGCCGATGTCGAAGCCTTCGCGCATGCCCAGTTCCCGCTGGGCGTCCTTGACCCGCATCTTCGAGACGTCGATCGCGAGGTCGACGCCGAGCTGCTTGGCCAGTTCGAGGCGGGGGGCGGAGACATCAGTGATGGCGATCTTGCGGGCGCCGGCGTGGCGGGCGACGGCGATCGCCATCAGGCCGATGGGGCCGGCGCCGGTGATCAGGACGTCCTCGCCGACCAGCGGGAAGCTCAGCGCGGTGTGGACGGCGTTGCCGAAGGGGTCGAAGATGGCGCCCAGTTCCGGCGTGACGGAGGGGTCCTGGTGGACCCAGACGTTGGTCTCGGGGATGACGACGTACTCGGCGAAGGCGCCGTCGCGCTGGACACCGACGCTGACGGTGTTGATGCACATCTGCCGGCGGCCGGCGCGGCAATTCCTGCAGATCCCGCAAACGATGTGGCCCTCGCCGGAGACGCGGTCGCCCACCTTGACGTCCAGGACGTCCTCGCCGATTTCCACGACCTCGCCGTAGAACTCGTGGCCGGCAATCAGGGGGGCGTTGATGATGCCCTGCGCCCAGGCGTCCCAGGCCTGGATGTGCAGGTCCGTGCCGCAGATGCCGGTGGTCATGACACGGATCTTCACGCCGCCGGGGCCGGTCTCCGGCTCGGGACGGTCGACGAGCTCGAAGCCTGCGTGGGCACCGGCCTTGTAGAGAGCCTTCATGGGCCTTCCTAACTGTAAGTTCTGTGGGACAACTCACCCCATTACACCCACCAGAAAGCATTAGCACAACCGAATTTTTCTCAATCGACGATTTAGAAAACGCTGTTGCATAGAATGGCTGGCATGGAAATCCACCAGTTGGAGATGCTGCGCGAACTCGGTGCCCTGGGCAGCGTCAAGGCCGTCGCCGAAACCCTCCTCGTTACCCCGTCGGCAGTGTCCCAGCAACTGGCTGCACTGCAGAAGACCGTGGAAGTGCCGCTGACCCGCAAGGAGGGCCGCAACCTGGTGCTGACGGAGGCGGGGCAGGTCCTGGCGGACGCCGGGGCCGCCGTCGTGAGCGCGATGGCCGATGCGAAGATGGCGATCGGCGCCTACCACGGCTCGCCGGTCGCGCCGGTGACGCTCAGCGGTTTCCACAGCGCCGGCCAGGCGCTCTTCGCGCCGCTGGCCCGGCTCCTGGACGGACCGGGTCAGCCGCGGATCCTGCTCTCCGACGAGGACGTGGCCCAGCAGGACTTCCCGGCCCTGACGGCGCGCTACGACCTGGTGCTGGCGCACCGGATGGACCACAGCCCGCGCTGGCCCGAGGAACGCGTCGCGGTGATCCCGCTCGCGCACGAGCCGCTGGACGTGGCCCTGCCGGCCGGGCACCGGCTGGCCGGGCAGCGCGCGTTAACGGCAGGGGACGTGGTGGGCGAGGCGTGGGTGACCAGCCGGGCCGGCTACTCCCCCGCAGACGTGCTGTCCGCCGTCGCGGCCGTCTCCAGCCGTGAGCTGAACATCGTGCACCGGATCAACGACTATTCGACCGTGGCGGCGCTCGTGGCGGCCGGCGGCGTGATCGGCCTGCTGCCCCGGCACACCGCGCGGCCGGTGCTGAACCCGGACATTGTGCTGCGGCCGCTGGAGGGCATCAGCACCCGGCGCCGGATCGACCTGCTGGCCAGGCCGGAGAACCTTAAACGCACATCGGTCATGATGGTCTGCGAAGCACTGCAGACCATCATGACCGATTTGGTGGGTGGCTAGGGCTAGCCCTCGACGCCGAGGCGCTGAAGGATCAGTTCACGGACGCGGGCTGCGTCGGCCTGCCCACGGGTGGCCTTCATGACGCCGCCGACGATCGCGCCGATCGCCTGGAGCTTGCCGCCGCGGATCTTGTCCGCGACGTCGGGCTGCGCGGCGAGGGCCGCGTCGATCGCTTCCAGGAGGGGGCCGTCGTCGGAGACCACGGCGAGGCCGCGCTTCTCGACGATTTCCGCCGGGGTGCCCTCGCCGGCGAGCACGCCGTCCAGGACCTCGGAGGCCATCTTGTTGTTGATCTTGCCGTCCTCCACCATCTTGTTCAGTTCCACGATGGTGGCCGGTGCGACACCGAGCTGGCCGGGATCGACGTCGGCGTTCTTGGCGCGTCCGACGATCTCGCCCATCCACCACTTGCGCGCCACCGTGGCGGTGGCGCCGGCGGCGATGGTTTCCTCGATCTCATCCATGACGCCGGCGTTGACGACGTCGCGGAACTCCAGGTCCGAATAGCCCCAGTCCGCCTGCAGGCGCTTGCGGCGGGCGGCCGGCGGCTCGGGCAGGGTAGCGCGGAGTTCCTCGACCCATTCACGGGACGCGGTGATCGGGACCAGGTCAGGTTCCGGGAAGTAGCGGTAGTCGTCGGCGTCGGACTTGGCGCGGCCCGACGTCGTGGTCCGCGTGTCCTCGTGCCAGTGCCGGGTTTCCTGGGTGACCGGCTCGCCGGAGTCCAGGACGGCGGCGTGCCGCTGGATCTCGTAGCGGACGGCGTGTTCGACGGCGCGCAGCGAGTTGACGTTCTTGGTTTCCGAGCGGATGCCGAAGCGTTCGCGGCCGTGCGGGCGCAGCGAGACGTTGGCATCGCAGCGGACGTTGCCGCGTTCCATCTTCGCGTCCGAGACGCCGAGGTTCTTGACGATTTCGCGGACGGCGGCCACGTAGGCCTTGGCCAGCTCGGGGGCGCGGCTGCCGGCACCCTCGATCGGCTTGGTGACGATCTCGACCAGCGGCACACCGGAGCGGTTGTAGTCCACCAGGGAGTAGTCAGCGCCCTGGATGCGGCCGGCGGCGCCGCCCATGTGGGTGAGCTTGCCGGCGTCCTCCTCCATGTGCGCGCGTTCGATCTCGACGCGGAAGACGGTGCCATCGGAGAGCTCGATGTCCAGGTAGCCGTCGTACGCGATGGGCTCGTCGTACTGGGAGGTCTGGAAGTTCTTCGGGGTGTCCGGGTAGAAGTAGTTCTTCCGGGCGAAGCGGCACTTCTCGGCGATCTTGCAGTTCAATGCCAGGCCGATCTTGATCGAGGATTCGATCGCGGTCTTGTTCACCACGGGGAGGACGCCGGGCATGCCGAGGTCCACCTCGTTGACGTTGGTGTTCGGCTCGTCGCCGAAGACGTTCGGGGCGGAGGAGAACATCTTGGTCTTGGTGTTGAGCTCCACGTGGACCTCGAAGCCCAGGACGGGATCGTACTTCTCCATCGCCTCTTCGAAGCTGAGGGTTGCGTCAGTCATTAGTGTGAACCTCCGTGGCTCAGTGCGGCGCCAGCCGCGGAAGAAGCAGCCGCAGAAGAAGCAGCCGCAGAAGAAGCAGCAGTAAGGGAAGGTGCCTTGTCCAGTAGCGGGCCGCCCCACTGCTCCTCGAGCAGGGATTCCAGGACAGCGCCGACGCGGTAGAGCCGGGCGTCCTGGCGGGCCGGGGCCAGCAGCTGGATGCCGACCGGCAGGCCGTCCTCATCGGCCAGGCCGCCGGGCAGGGAGAGCCCAGGCACGCCTGCCATGTTTGCGGGGATAGTGGCGACGTCGTTGAGGTACATCGCCAGGGGGTCGTTGAGCTTCTCGCCCAGCTTGAAGGCCGTGGTGGGGGCCGTCGGGGAGATCAGCACGTCGGCCTTGGCGAACGCGGCCTCGAAGTCGCGCTGGATCAGGGTGCGCACCTTCTGGGCCGAGCCGTAGTAGGCGTCGTAGTACCCGGCGCTCAGGGCGTAGGTGCCCAGGATGATGCGGCGCTTGACCTCGTCGCCGAAGCCGGCGGCGCGGGTGGCGCCCATGACGCGTTCGATCGTCAGCGGTCCCTCTTCGGGCAGGACCCGCAGGCCGTACCGGACGCCGTCGAACTTGGCCAGGTTGGAGGAGGCCTCCGAGGGCATGATCAGGTAGTAGGCGCCCAGCGCGTACTTGAAGTTGGGGCAGGAGACCTCGACGATCTCGGCGCCCGCGCCCTTGAGCAGCTCGAGGGATTCGTTGAAGCGGTTCTCGACGCCGGCCTGGTAGCCCTCGCCGTGGAGCTCCTTGATGATGCCGATCTTCATGCCCTCGACGTTGCCTGTCCGGGCGGCGGCGACGAGGTCCTCCAGCGGGTCCGGGAGTGAGGTGGAGTCGCGGGGATCGTGCCCGCCGATGACCTGGTGCAGCAGGGCCGAGTCCAGCACGGTGCGGGAGACCGGGCCGATCTGGTCCAGCGAGGAAGCCATGGCGATCGCGCCGTAGCGGGAGACCCCACCGTAGGTGGGCTTGACGCCGACCGTGCCGGTGACGGCGCCGGGCTGGCGGATGGACCCGCCGGTGTCCGTGCCGAGGGCAAGCGGGGCTTCGAAGGCCGCGACGGCGGCAGCGGAGCCGCCGCCGGAACCGCCGGGGATGCGCTCCAGGTCCCACGGGTTGTGCGTGGGGCCGTAGGCGGAGTGCTCGGTGGAGGAGCCCATCGCGAACTCGTCCAGGTTGGTCTTGCCCAGGATCGGCATCTTGGCGGCGCGCAGGCGCTCGACGACCGTGGCGTCGTAGGGGCTGTTCCAGCCTTCGAGGATCTTCGAGCCGGCCGTGGTGGGCTGGCCGATCGTGACGATGAGGTCCTTGACGGCGATCGGCACGCCCGCGAGGACGTGGAGCTCTCCGGCGGCGGCACCGCCTGCGGCGCGGATCGCGTCCACTTCGGCGGCGACGGCGAGCGCCTCGTCGGCGTTGACGTGCAGGAAGGCGTTGACCTTGCCGTCGACGGCGGCGATGCGGTCCAGGTACGCCTGGGTGACTTCGACGGCGGTGATCTCGCGGGCGGCGAGCTTCTCGGCGAGCGCGGCGGCGGAGAGGCGGATCAGTTCGTTGTTCTCAGTCATGGTCTTTACTCCTCATCCAGGATTGCCGGGACCTTGAAGCGGCCCTCGTACGCGTCGGGGGCACCGGAGAGGGACTGCTCGGCCGTGAACGTGTGGCCCACGACGTCCTCGCGGAACACGTTAGTCAGCGGAATCGGGTGTGACGTGGCCGGGACGTCGTCACCGGCAGCCTCACTGACGGACTTCACTGATTCGACGATGACGGCGAGTTCGCCGGCCATCCTGTCGAGCTCTTCGGCACTCATCTCGATGTGCGCGAGTTGCGCGAGATGCGCGACGTCGTCGCGGTTGATCGCAGCCATGGATCTCCCCTGCAAGGTAAGGATTATTTTCCGTCCCAGTCTACGTGGGTTGAAGTGTCGTTACCGCCCGGCTGAATCGCCGGCTGTGGTCGTCTTGCCGGCGGCAGACAGACAAGAAAGCAGGGTGCGGAAAATCTTCCGCACCCTGCTATCTCGTTGTATGTACTTGTGGTGCTCCTTGGCTTGCTTGCTAGCCGATGCCGATGGCTCCTGTCAGGACTCCTACTCCCAGCATGACCAGGGAGATGACGGCTGTGCGCCAGAGGACCTTCTTGTGGTGGTCGCCCAGGTCCACCTTGGCCAGGGAGACCAGGAGCAGGATGGCCGGAACCAGGGGGCTCTGCAGGTGGAAGGGCTGGCCGGTGATGGAAGCGCGGGCCATGTCGGCGGCGCTGACGCCGTAGTGGGCCGCCGTCTCGCTGAGGACCGGCAGGACGCCGAAGTAGAAGGCGTCGTTGCTCATGAAGAACGTCATCGGGATGCTCAGCACACCGGTGATGATGGCCATCAGCGGGCCCATGTCGGACGGGATGATCTGGACCAGCCATTCAGACATTGCCTTGACCATGCCCGTGCCGTTGAGGACACCGGTGAGGACCGCGGCGGCCATGACCATGCTGACGACGGCGACAATCGAGGGAGCGTGCGCGATCAGCTGGGCGCCCTGGTCCTTGACGTTGGGGAAGTTGACCAGCAGGGCGATGGCGGCGCCGACCATGAAGACGAACGGAAGCGGAATGATGTTGGCGACGAGCGTCACCATGACCGCGACGGTCAGGCCGAGGTTGAACCAGAACAGCTTGGGGCGCAGGGTCTTGCGGTTGGGGTCCAGTGCGGTGTCGGCCATGGCGGAATCCTTGTCATCGACGAGGACGTCGGTCCGTTCCAGGACTGCAACGGAGGATCCCTCCGGGGAGAGTGCCGGGTTCCCGGCGGGACCAGAGCCCTTGCGGCCGCGGCTGGTTCCGGAACCGCCGGTGGTGCCGCCGTCGAACCCTTCAGCTGAATCCGGGACGCCCCAGATTTCCGGTGCGACGGCGCGGAGGCGGTTGCGCTCCTGCAGGCCGAGCAGCCAGGAGAAGACCAGCACCACAATGAGGCCTGCGATCAGGGACGGGACCATGGGAACGAAGACATCGTTGACGTCGATCTTCAGCGCGGTTGCGGCGCGGGCGGTGGGACCGCCCCACGGCAGGATGTTCATGGTGCCGTTGGCCAGGCCGGCCACACAGGTCAGGACCACGGGGCTCATCTTGAGCCGCAGGTAGACCGGCAGCATGGCCGCGGTGGTGAGGATGAAGGTGGTGGAGCCGTCGCCGTCGAGGGACACGGCTGCGGCGAGGATGGCCGTGCCGAGGACCACCTTGGCGGGGTCATTGCCGAGCTTGCGGAGGATGAACCGGACCAGCGGGTCAAAGAGTCCGACGTCGATCATCAGGCCGAAGTAGATGATCGCGAACATCAGCAGCGCGGCGGTGGAGGTCATGGACTTCATGGAGTCCATGACCATGGGACCGATGCCGAGGCCCGCGCCGGCGAAAAGCCCGAAGATTGTGGGGACGATGATGAGCGCCAGTACGGGCGTCAACTTCTTCGTCATGATCAGCACCATGAAGACCGCGATCATGGCGAATCCTAGTAATACCAGCACGGCCGGCTCCTTCTTCTTTGAATGGCACCACTCCGGTGTGATGCGCACTACAGACGTTAGAGTGGCGCCCGTCACGGCTGGGCCTTTGGCTCAATTGATTGGCATACTGCTTATTGCATGCATTTTGCGCATTTTGCTCACCATCCGATTAACCCAGTACCGAACTCCCAGGCAGGAGCCCGATGAAGCGCCGCACACCTCTGCCGGCCCTGCGCTTTTCCACGCAGACGCTGCTGCTGCAGCTCGGCGTGGTGGCGCTGGTGGTGCTGCTGAGCAGCGCCGTCCACGCGTGGCTGACCTACGACCGGCTGGGCCGCGAGGCGGAGAACCAGGCGCTGACGCTGGCCCGGACGGTGGCATCGGACCCGTCGGTACGGGCAGAGGTCCAGTCCATCAGCGCCCAGCCGGCCGCTCCCCCGGCGGCCGAACTGCTGGCCGGTCCGCTGATGGCCGCCGCCGAGGGGGCCCGCACCCGCACCGGGGCCCTGTTCGTGGTCATCACGGACGAGACCGGCATCCGGCTGGCGCACCCGGACGCGGAACGGCTGGGCGAAAAGGTCAGCACCGACCCCTCGGAGGCCCTTGCCGGCAAGGAGGTCACCACCCGCAACACCGGCACGCTGGGCCCGTCCGCCGGCGCCAAGGTCCCGGTGTTCGCCCCGGATTCCACGGCGGTGGTGGGTGAGGTGAGCGTGGGCTACTCCACGGAAACGATCAGCCAGAGCCTGGCCCGGGACATCCTCCCGATCGCCGTCACGGCCGCCGGGGCGCTGCTGGCCGGCGTGCTGGCGTCCTTCCTGCTGCGGCGGCGGCTCCAACGCCTCACCCTCGGGCTGGAGCCTGAGGAGATCAGCACGCTGGTCCACGACCAGGTGGCAGTGCTGCAGGGCGTCGACGACGGCGTGATCGGCGTCGCGGCCGACGGCCGGGTCAGTGTCTTCAACGCGGCCGCCCAGCGGCTGCTCGGTGTCCCGGACCTCGCGGGCACCGCCTGGGCCGCGGCTCCGGTGCCGGCGCAGCTCAAAGCCCTGACCCGCGCCGATGCGGCCGAGGGCGATGCCGTGGAACTGGTCGCTGGCGGCCGGGTCCTGGTGGCGAGCGCCCGCAAGGCCCTGCATCGCCGCGAGGATCTGGGCTGGGTGGTGATGCTGCGGGACCGGACCGAGCTGCAGCAGCTGACCCGCCAGCTCGACGCCGTCGGCACCATGTCCGCGGCCCTGCGGGCGCAGCGCCACGAGTTCGCCAACCAGCTGCACACGATTGCCGGTTTCATGAGCATCGGCCAGCCCCAGCAGGCCCAGGACTACCTCGCCAAACTGGCGGGCACCGGGCCGCTGGCGTTCCCCGTGGACCAGGCCGAACTGCTCCAGGACCCGTACCTGCAGGCCTTCCTCGGCGCGAAGGGCGTCGAAGCGGACGAACGTGGCGTGAGCCTGCGCCTCGGCCCGGAATCCGTGGTCCGCGGCCACGTCACCGAGCCCCAGGACGTCACCACCGTCCTGGGGAACCTGATCGATAACGCCGTGAACGCCGCCGTCGCCGGGTCTGCGGCCGAGCGCTGGGTGGAAGTGGAGGTGCTGGACGAGCCGGGCACCGACGGCGGCCCCGGCACGCTGCACATCGTCGTCGCGGATTCCGGCGACGGCCTGGGCGCGGGAATCACGGCGGAGGGGGCGGAGGCGGTGTTCTCGGAGGGCTTCACGACGTCGGAACGGCCGGCGCGGGCCGGCGCCGGGCAGGGCCTGGGGCTGGCGTTGTCCCGGCAGCTCGCGCGCCGCCGCGGCGGGGACGTGCGGATCCTGGACCCGGGCTCCCCCGGCGGCCCGGGGGCCGTGTTCGTCGCCACGCTGCCGGGGACCACGCTTCCGGGGCCAACGCTTCCGGGACCAACGCTTCCGGGACCAACGACTGCGGGGCCCGGCGGGCCACGCGGAGAGGACAACGATGTCTGAGGATTTCAGGGTGCTGATTGTCGATGATGACTTCCACGTCGCCAAGCTGCACGCCGCGTACGTGGATTCGGTGGCGGGCTTCCTGGCGCTGCCGCCGGCGGGCTCGGCGTCGCAGGCCCTGCAGGCCATCCACAGCCTGCGCCCGGACCTGGTGCTGCTGGACGTCTACCTCCCGGATGCTTCGGGCCTGGACCTGCTGCACCAGCTGGACGTCGACACCGTGATCCTCAGTGCGGCCTCGGACACGGCCTCGCTGCGGCTCGCGTTCCGCCGCGGTGCGCTGGGCTACCTGCTCAAGCCCTTCACAGCCGAATCCCTCTCGCAGCAGCTGCGCTCCTATGCGCGCTACCGGCGGATCCTGGCGCAGCCGGGCTCCGTCAGCCAGGAGACGGTGGAACGCGCCAAGCGCGCCCTGATTCCGGGCGACGTCGTCGCCTCGGCGCGGCCCCGTTCGGCCACCGAGGCCGCGGTGCTCGAATCCCTGGTTCCCGGCGAGCAGTATTCCGCCGCCGACGTCGCCGCCCGGGTCGGCGTGTCCCGGGCCACCGCCCAACGGTATCTGTCCGCGCTGGCGGACGACGGCGCCGTCGACATCCAGCTGCGCTACGGCACCACCGGGCGGCCCGAGCACCGTTACGGGATTCCCGCCGCGACCGGCCGCTAGCTGGCGTCCGGCTCCGTCTGCGCGTCCGCCTGCTCCGCGTCCGCCTGTTTCTGCGCGTCCGTTTGCTCCGCCTCGACGGCTCTGTGGATGTTGCCGTGGATCATCTCCGCCCCGAGGCGCCCGATCACGCCGTCGCGCTCCAGGACTGCCCGGACGGCGGGCTTCAGCCGGGTCAGGCGCAGGTTGACGTCCGCCTCGCGGGCCAGGCTCACGATGTCCGCCATCTTCGCCGCCCCCTGCGAGTCGACGAAGTTGATTCCGCCGCAGTCGAGCACTATCCCGGTGAGTCCGCGCGTGGTCTGGATGACCTCGCGCAATCGGTCCTCCAGGGCGTCGGCGGTGGCGAAGAACAGGCCGCCGTCGAACCGGATGACGGCAATGCCGGGAACGGTCTCGTCGTCGGGGTGCTCACCGGATTCGCGGAAGACCTGGGTGCCCGGTTCTCGGCTGAGGGAGGGCATCTCCGGGTGGGTGGCCACCCGGACCAGCCAGATGAGCGAGAGCCCGATCCCGATGACGACGCCGGCGAGCACGCCGAAGATGAGGGTACCGATGATCGCTGCGACCGCAATCCAGAAATCGAACTTCTGCACCCGGGCGAGCCGGCGCATCTCCGGCACGTTCATCATGCCCATGACCACGGCCTCGATGATCAGCGCCGCCAGTACCGGCTTGGGCAGGATCGAGAACAGCGGCGCCAGGAAGAGCAGCGTGAGCAGGACGGTGACCCCCGAGGTGAGGGAGGCAAGCCCGGTCTTCGCCCCGGAGTGGTCGTTCAGCGAGCTCGCGGACAGGCTGGTCGAGACGGGCATCCCCTTGAACAGTCCCGCGGCGATGTTGGCCAGTGACTGGGCAATGGATTCCTGGTTGATGTCGATCTGGTACCGGTGCTTGGCGGCGAATGCCCGGGCATCCCCGGCGGTCTGGGAGAAGCCGATCAGGACCAGGGCCACTGCTGCCACAGCCACGGTACCCACGTGGTCCCACATCAGCTGGCCGTCCGGGACCTGAAGCGAGGGCAGCCCGCTGGGGACGTCGCCCACGAGGGCCACGCCCTTGGCCCCGAGATCGAAAAGGGCCGCGGCCAGCAGTCCGCCCACCACCAGGACCAGGGCGCCGGGAACCCTGGGCGCGATGGCTTTGAGTCCGAAGACGACGACCAGGGCGATCACGCCAACAACTACTGTCGCTTGGTGCGCTTCGCCCAGGGTCCCCAGCCATGACCACAGTTCCTGGATCGGGTTCGAGCCGGTGACCTCGGTCCCGGTGAGCTTGGGAAGCTCCCCGATCACGACGTCGATCGCCGCGCCGAAGAGGAATCCGGTGACCACTGCCCTGGAGAGGAACTGCGCAATCCAGCCCATCTTCAGGACGGCAAGAAGCAGGAACAGGATCCCGGAGGCAAGGGTGATTCCCGCGACGAACGAGGCGACATCCTGCTCGGCGGTGATGCCTGCCGCAAGGACGGCACTCGCGGCCACCGCCGCCAGACCGGAACTCGGCCCCATCGAGATCTGCCGGCACGTGCCGAAGATCGCGTACACGATGGCGCCGGCGGCCGCGGCATACAGGCCGTTCTGCAGCGGTACGCCCGCGATTCCGGCGTATCCCAGGTTCTTGGGAACGATCAGGGCCGCCACCGTAACTCCGGCGATCAGGTCGCCGCGAAGCCAGGTGCGGTCATATGAGCGGAACTGGCCAATGATCGGGACCCCGGTGGGGCCCCTTCCTTTCGCCCTGGTCATGCGCCAGTCATACTCCAAGTCCGAAAGTTCCACCAGAGTCCGGTGTCCGGCGCTGGGCACAAGCAACGCGGGGTCACGTACGGCCCATCCGGGGTGTCGGAATGGGCTGTAGGTGACTCCGCGTTGTTGCGGGTTGGTGCGGAGTTAGCTGGCGCTCTTCTGGGCGACGAGTTCGATCTCGACGAGCATCTTGGGGTCCAGGAACGGCAGCACGTGAACCAGGGAGAGAGTCGGGCGGATGTCGCCGAAAACCTCGCCGTGGGCCCGGCCGGCCTCTTCCCATTTGCTGATGTCCGTCAGGTACAGCTTGGACTGCACCACGTCCTCGAAGCCGAAGCCGGCCTCGGCGAGCACGGCGCCGAGCTTCTGCAGGATGTAGCTGGTCTGGGTGTAGAAATCATCGCCGACAATTCCGTCGTCGCCGCTGGCGGCCGTCGCGGAAATGTACAGGGTGTTGTCCACCAGGACAGCCCGGGAATAGCCGAGTGTCTGTTCCCAGGTGGAGCCGGTGCCGAAGGTTTTGCGCATGGTGTGCCTTTCGCAGTTGCCGCAGGGATCGGCACAACTGTAGGTCGCGAGGCACTTCTGCCGCCAAACCCGGCGGCTTTGTGTCGGGCGGGCCGGCAGAGTGGCAGATGGGCCCCGCCACGGGGCCTAGATGTACTAACCCGGTTGGTTGGTGACGCGGCTGGCGGGTGAGGCGCCTTTGAGGGCGGTGTGGGGCCTGTGGTGATTGTAGTGCTCGATGAAGTCC
>NZ_JBHVTV010000008.1:149531-216571 GCF_042884475.1 Arthrobacter sp. NPDC058130 | reverse complement strand
ACGTGCCGGTCCAGGGCGTTGTACGCGGCGTTGACCTCCCCGCCGGCGAACCACTTCGCGAACGGCGGGTCGGACCAGTCCAGCGCCTCGGTGAAGTCCCTGGACCAGTCCAGCAGCCCGCGGGCCTGCCTCGCCCAGAACGCGGGCCGGTCCGCGTCGGCCTCGGCATACTCGCCCGCGGTCACCACCGCGCCCGCGGCGAACTCCGCCGACGGCGCGAACCGCCGGTCCTCCTGCGCCAAATTCTCAAACGCGTCGCCGTGGGGGGCCTGGGTGGCCATGGAGCCGGGTGTCTGCTGGGACATGGTGAACCTCATCATTCATCGATCCGGTCTGCGCGGCCGTTCGCGTCGCCTCCGCCTCGGGCCGCATGCGCGGCGTCGGGCGGCGGCAGACCGCGGCGGTGCCGCAGGAGCTGTCTGGAATAAACACTAATACGTGGGTCCGACCAAACGTGCGCCCCGTCACAAAGAGCGCCGTGAGCGGTGTTTGTTAAGCGCCGAGTGGCTTGTTGGCGGCGCCGGGCGGCGGTCCGGCACCCATCGTCCCGGATTCGGAAAACCGGAGAATTCTGCTGTGTCCGCCCTCGGCTTGTCAGCTAGTGATCGGCCACCCACTTGGCTAGGCTGAGATGAAGTTGTGACATCCGATGGAGGCGACAGGACCCGCTGGCGGTACTGTCCTTGCCTGCCGTTAGACGGCACGGTCCAGAGTGCCGCCATGCTAAGGAGATACGGAATGAACGAGCAAGACAACGGACAGCTCCGGGCGCCCGCCCAGGGCCAGGGCGGAACGGCGCAGCCGGGGCCCGCCGGGTTCGGGGATGCGCCGCGCTTCACGGTGGACAAGAAGACCGCGAAGAAAAACGAAGCAGTCCTCGGTCCCTTCACCATCCGTGACCTCACCGTCTTCGGCTCGACACTGCTGCTCTTCATCGCCTCGCTGATTCCGATGTTCGCCTTCGCCTACAACCTGTGGAACCTGGGCAGCTTGTTCTTCCTGGGCCTAGGTATTGTGCTGCCGCTGATTGTCACCGCCTTGTTTGTGGCCCGCCGGCTGAGCCCGACGACGAAAATCCGGATCGGGTCCTTGTCGATCGACCAGTTCGCATCCGTGGTGGCGTCCTTCACGCTGGCCTTTTTCTTCCTCGCCGCCGCCGGGGCGTTCCAGCCAAGCATGCTGATAGCCCTTCTTGGTGCTGTGGGGCTTTTCGCGGCCACTGTGCTGGCCCGTTGGATCCCGTTCTTCGCCGGCGACTTCCTGGGCCGTGAGGAAACGCCGGCCCACGTGGCGGCGCGTGACGCGGCTGTCCCAGTGCAAAAGCCCCGCGCGCCCAAGCCGCCGAAGGAACCCAAAACGGCCAAGGCCTCCGCGGGAACCGGTGAGTCGAAGGCAGCCGGGGCCGCCGGAGCAGCCGGGGCGGCCGCGGGCTGGGCCAAGCGCCCATTCACTGGTGGCGCAGCTTCGGCGCCGTCGGCAACTTCGCCGGCCGTGCCGTCAGGCGAAGCACCTGCATCGGGGGGGACTCCCGTTGTTGCAACGACGGGCGGCGCGGCGCCCAGCGCACCGGAGACCCAGATTTCCGGCGTTGTACCAGCAGCCGGGGCGGTAACCCCAGCGTCGTCCGCCTCGCCGCCGACGTCGGCCGCTGAGCCGGCAGCGTCCGCTACGGCTCCGTCCGCCGCCGTTCCGTCCGCTACGGCTCCGTCCGCCGCCGTTCCGTCCGCCACCGCTCCGTCCGACGCCGAAAAGACCCAGGCCGCCGAAATCCCGGCATCCGCAGCCGCCGTCGCCGGTGCCGCTGGCGTCGCGGCTGCCGCTCAGAAGACCCCGCCGGCCGCGGAACAGACCCAGGCCGCCGGGGTTCCGGCAGCCTCGGGCGGCAGCGCCCCCACCACGGTCAACCCCCAGGTCCGGCCGCAGGAACAGGCCCGGCCGCAGGAGCCCATCCGCGCCACCGTTGATCCCGCCAGTCGGCATGCGGAGGACGACGTCCACCCCGTGCACGAGGCGTTCTGGTTCGCCGTCGCGCAGCCCCGCACCGCCGTCGACGAGCGCACCGGAGCCCCGGTGTTCGTCATTGAACCCGGTGGCTGGGTCCTTGCCCTTGAGGACCGGGGCAGCGAATTCCTGGTCCAGCACACCGACGGCCGGCTCGGCGTTCTGCGGGACCTCAGCAACATCGAACGCGGCTAGCCGCCTCCCATGACCGCAGAATCCGGCGCCACGGAACCCGGCGCCACGGAACCCGGCACAACGCCCGGGAGCGCCACGCCCCGTGCCCCGGGGGCGTCCGGGGAAACTGTCCTGGCACTCAAGCGCCGGGCCCGCCGGATCAACCGGGCGCTGGCCGAACAGTACCCCTACGCCCACGCGGAGCTGGATTTCCGCAACCCGTTCGAGCTTGTGATCGCCACCGTGCTGTCCGCACAGACCACGGACGTGCTGGTCAACCAGATCACGCCCCTGCTGTTCGCCCGCTACCCCGATGCGCGGCGGATGGCGGAGGCGGATCCGGCCGAGCTGGAGGCCATTCTCAAGCCCACCGGATTCTTTCGCGCCAAGGCCAGAAACGTCCTGGCGCTGTGCAACCGGATAGTGGACGAGTACGACGGCGAGGTGCCGGGCCGGCTCGAGGATCTGGTGACGCTGCCCGGCGTCGGGCGGAAAACCGCAAACGTCGTGCTGGGCAACGCCTTCGGCATTCCGGGCATCACGGTGGACACCCACTTCGGCCGCTTGGCCCGGCGTTTTGGCTGGACGCAGTCCGATGATCCGGTCCGGATCGAGTCCGACGTCGCTGGGCTGTTCGAGCCCAAGGACTGGACCATGCTCTCGCACCGTGTCGTCTTTCACGGCCGGAGGGTCTGCCATTCCCGCAAGCCCGCGTGCGGCGCCTGCGCGGTGGCCAACTGGTGCCCCAGCTACGGGATGGGCGAAACCGACCCGGCGAAGGCGAAGAAGCTGCTGAAGTACGAACTCGCCCTGGGGCAGGAGGAACTGCTGGCCCGGCTGCTGGCCGAGACGCACCGCGCCGCGGAAATCCGGATGGAATCGCAGAGGCAGCAGCGGTGACCGCGCGCCAGGACCTCGTCGACCTCGTTGCGGCGGTGAAGGCGGGCACGGCGCCGGCGCCGGATCCGCGCTGGCGGGAACTCGCCGTCGAACCCGGTGAGAGAGTCCGCAGGGCCGCCGTGCTCATGCTCTTTGGGGCACTGGATAATGTCCCGGCGGTGTCCGAGAAGTTGCTGGCTCCAGCCGATCTGGACGTCCTGCTGCTGCAGCGGGCCCAAACCCTTGACGACCATCCCGGGCAGGTGGCTTTCCCTGGCGGCGGCATTGACCCCGGCGAGTCCGTGGTCAACGCCGCCCTTCGGGAGGCGGAAGAGGAGACCGGCCTGAACCCTGCGGGCGTTGACGTCCTCGGCGTGATGCCCGAACTGGCGCTGCCCCGGGGCAATTTCCTGGTCACCCCGGTCCTGGCCTGGTGGGCCGCCCAGTCGCCGGTCCGGGTGGTGGACTACGGCGAATCCGCGCAGGTGTTCCGTGTTCCCGTCCGGGACCTGCTGGACCCGGACAACCGGGTGATGGCAACGGTCAGCCGAGCCGGCCAGACGTTCCAGAGCCCGGCCTTCACTGTCAACGGCGTGGTGGTGTGGGGGTTTACCGGGATGATCCTGAACCAGCTTTTTGAACAGCTGGGCTGGGCAGTCCCCTGGGACCGCACGCGGCTCTACGGGATCGATGTGTGAAACTCGCGCGGCCGGCCCGGTTGCCCGGCCCGACACGCCGGCCCGGTCCGGCGGCGCCGGTCTAGATGCCGATCGGTAGCGCCGGTCCCTAGCCCGTGGCTACGGCGCTGCCCGCCAGCGGAGCGACCGCCCGCACAGCCGACCTGCTGGTGGCGACTTTCCTGTGCGTGCCGGACCGATCCACAACCAGGCCGGTAGCGGCGTTCTCGCGCACGGCATTAATGCCCGCCGCAGCGCTCTTGATGGAGCTGAAGAGCGGGGATACGGCCACTACCGTGCCATCCGCCGCCGTCAGCCTGAAGAAATAAGCCTTGTCGCCAGCCTGCGCGATCTCAAAAGTGCCAGCCAAACCGCTGCCTCCCCAATTCCTTGCGTCGTTGCAATGGCCGGCGGATCTACGGGAAATTTGCCGGCCTTTCCGAGGGTAGCCCGGTGACGAAGCCCACACAACGCTACCGGCCGGTACGTTACAGGCGGTGGCTTTGGCCGCTCATTTGGCGCTGTCGTAGGAGTCGACCACGGCCACGCTGACCGGGAATTCCACCGGAATCCGGCCGAATAGCAGTTCTTTGGCGGCGGTTGCGGAATCCTCGATCGCCTTCATGCAGTCGCTGACGGCGCTTTCGGGGCAGTGCACCATCACCTCGTCGTGCAGGAAGAACACCAGTTCCCCGGCGGCGGCGCCCTCGGCCCGCATGGTGCGCAGCCGGCGTCGCAGTTCCGCGAGCCAGCACGCCGCCCAGTCAGCGGCCGAGCCCTGCACCACGAAGTTCCGGGTGAAGCGGCCGCGCGAGCGGGCGATCGCGTCTGCCCGGCGCTGTTCCTCCGCGGTGGTGGAGTGCTGGCTCTGCAGCCAGCGATCCGACGGCGGCGGGCTGCTCCGGCCCAGCCGTGAGGTGACAGTCCTGCCGGCTTCGCCGTCGCGGGCGGCCTGTTCGACGAAGCCCACGGCGCGGGGGTAGGTGCGGGCCAGCTGGGGCATCAGCCGGCCGGACTCGCCCGTGGTCGCCCCGTAAATTGCCCCAAGGAGGGCCACTTTGGCTTTTGCCCGGTCGCCGCCGAAACCCTGCGCGGCAATGCCGGCGTAGAGGTCCTTGTCCCGGGCGGCCTCGGCCATCTTGGAATCCTGCGCGAGCGCCACGAGGACCCTCGGTTCCAGCTGCGAGGCGTCGGCAACGATCAGTTTGTGGCCGGGATCGGCGTGGACGGCGCCGCGGATCTGGCGCGGGATTTGCAGTGCGCCGCCGCCGCGCGACGCCCACCGTCCGGACACCACGCCGCCCACGACGTACTCCGGCTGGAACCTGCCGTCCTTCACCCACATGTCCAGCCATGCCCACCCGTTGGCCGCATGGAGGCGAGCCAATTTCTTGTAGGCCAGCAGTGGCTCGATCGCGGGGTGGCTGGATTCCTTCAGCTCCCATTGGCGGGTGGTTTTCACTTCGATGCCGTTGCGGTGCAGGGCACGCATGAGGTCCTGCGGGGAGTCCGGGTTCAGCGCAGGCGACTGCAGCAGCCGCCGGAGTTCGGCGGTGAGCGCCTCGAGTTTGGCCGGACGCTGGCCCGGGGCCGGCCGGGGCCCGAGATGATCCGCGAGAATCTGCTCGTGCAGTTCCTCGCGCCACGGGACGCCTGTGTACTGCATTTCGGCGGCGATCATGGCCCCGGCGGATTCCGCCGCGAGCAGCAACTGCAACCGCTGGCGGCGGCCGGCATCCGTGACAATAACCGTGCCTGAGGCTGTTCCCGCCTGGCGAAGCGCCTCCTGCTGCGCGGCGTA
The DNA here is from genome assembly GCF_042884475.1 of Arthrobacter sp. NPDC058130. Lineage (NCBI taxonomy): Bacteria > Bacillati > Actinomycetota > Actinomycetes > Micrococcales > Micrococcaceae > Arthrobacter > Arthrobacter sp. NPDC058130. The sequence goes on along the minus strand of NZ_JBHVTV010000008.1, from coordinate 211,039 downwards.
CTCGGCGCGCAGAGCCTCAAGGGATTGGCCGGGGCGCCGGCCGGGGGACGGGGCATCGAACAGGGCACCCTGTTCGGGCGGCGGGGCAGGGGGCTGCAGTCCCCGCGACGGCAGAGGGAGCTCGTCGTCCTGCGTCAGCTTCTCCGCTGCCTGCGCATAATCGGTGTGGGCGGTGAACTCCGAGTGGGCCAGGATCGAGCCGCACAACGTCAGGTCGTAGCAGCGCTCGAGTTCCACCCCGGCGCCCAGCAGCGCGGGATACCAGTCCTGCGTCCGGTGCCAGATCCAGCGCGGATGCCGCTGCTCGAGCCCGCGAACCACTCCGGCCAGGTCGCCGGGCCCAACAACCCGCGGTTCCGGATTGGACGGTTCAGGGCTGCCATCTGCGGTGAGCTGCTGCAGCACCGCGCCGTCGGCGTGGGCGGCGAGCAGCAGGTACATACGGTCAATTCTGCCCTGCTCCTGGGGATGGTCCGCGCGCCTGCGGGGGTGGCGGGGTCAGATAAACCGCGAAACTTGTCCACATAGCCCACGACGGCGGTTACGCTGCAGTGCCGGCCGGGGCACAGTGGCAGCATGAACAGGCACCAGCAACCTGGCCCAGGCTCGCCGCCTCCGCAGGAGCCGGCGCCCTGGATCCCCGGGGAATCCGCGGAATTTCTGCTCGTCACCGGGATCGAGGTGCTGCGCAGCGAAGTGGAACGCATCGTCGCAGCGGCCGGGGGCCAGTTGCGGACGGTGCAGGATGTTGCCGAGGCGGCACCATTCTGGGACGCCGCGGCCACCGTGCTGGTTGGCAGCGACATCCGCGACTTGCCGCCCCGGAGGCGGGTCCCCGCGGTGCTGGTCGGCCTCAAAGGTGACGGAGACGGGCTGTGGCACCTGGCCGCCGCCATCGGTGCCGAACGCGTCGCGGCGCTGCCGGACGCGGCCGCCTGGCTGGCGGAATACCTGAGCAGGTCCCGCGCGCCGGAAGCCGGCGGTCTCGTTCTGGGGCTCACCGGTGGCTGCGGGGGTGCAGGGGCCACGACGGCTGCCATCTGGATCGCGCAGGCCGCCGCCGGGTCCGGGGCGCGGGTGCTTCTGATCGACGGCGACCCCTGGGGCGGAGGCCTGGAACTGGCCTTGGCCGCCGAGGACATTCCTGGGCTCCGCTGGCCTGATCTGGCCGGGGTGAGCGGCAGCATCGACGCAGCCCAACTGGACGACGCGCTGCCTGTCGCCGGCGGATTTTCCTTCCTGTCGTGGCCGGGCGCCCGGGACCGCGCCGCCGTTGCGGACGCAACCACCGTCGCGGCGGTTCTCGACGCCGCACGGCGCGGCAGCGAGCTGGTGGTGCTGGATATTGGCCGGGACCGGGAGGCCTTGCGGTCCTTCGCAGCCGAATGCGATCGGATCCTCGTAGTTGCGCCCGCGCGGCTGCGGTCCGCCGTCGCCACGGCCTGGCTGCTGCAGGATCTTCCGTCGGTGGAAACCGCGCTCGTGGTCCGGGGCGGTCCAGGCGCGGTCCTGGAGGCGCCATTGATCGCCGACTCCGTGGGGCTGGCCCTTGAAGGGATCATGCCGGACATCAAGGGCCTGGCCGCGGCAACCGAACTCGGCCGCCTGCTCGAAGCCGGCAGGCAGCGCGTTGTCCGCCGTTTCGCCGCTGGACTCCTTGACCTGAACGGGGGAGAGTCCTGATGAGTGCCCATGCCGCCGTGGAGCCTGCCGATCCGGGCCGGCCCATCCGGAGGGCTCCGGGCCGCCGCCGCTCGCAGGGATATCTCGACCAGAAACTGCTGGAATCGGTGCGCGAGTCCGTCATGGCCGATGCCTCTCCCGTAACCCCGTCGCGGGTCGCGGCGGCGGTCCAGGCGAGTGGGCGGCTGCTCGGCACGGCCGGCGCGCTGGCTGCGGTGGAGAGCATCAGCGCCGAACTGAACGGTCTGGGCCCGCTGCAACCGCTCACCCGGGATCCCGCCGTGACAGACATCTTTGTCAACGGGCCGGACTCGGTCTGGCTGGACCGCGGCAGGGGTCTGGAAAAGGCTCCGGTCGTCTTTGCCGGGGAGACACAGATCCGGGCCCTCGCCGCGAGACTTGTAGCGGCCGGCGGCCGTCGGCTGGATGACGGTTCGCCCTGCGTGGACGTCCGACTCGACGGCGGCTACCGGGTTCACGCGGTGCTGCCGCCCATTTCCACCGCCGGAACCCTCTTGAGCGTGCGGATCCGCCGCGCCACGGTGTTCTCCATGTCCGAGCTGCGGCGGGACGGCATGTTCGGCGCCGGGACATTCGCGGACCTGGTCCAGACCGTGCTCGAACGGATGGTGGCATCCCGGCTGAGCTTCCTCATCAGCGGCGCCACCGGATCCGGGAAAACTACCTTGTTGGCGACGCTGCTGGGACTGTGCCACCCCTGGGAGAGACTCGTCCTGATTGAGGACGCCGCGGAGCTGAATCCGGTCCACCCGCACGTCGTCTCGCTGGAATCCCGGCACGGAAACCTGGAAGGCGGCGGCGCCGTGGACTTGGCCGAACTGGTCCGCCAGGCCCTGAGGATGCGGCCGGACCGGCTGGTGGTGGGTGAATGCCGCGGCGCGGAGGTCCGTGAGCTGCTCTCGGCCATGAACACCGGGCACACAGGAGGCGGCGGAACCCTCCACGCGAATGAAGCGGCGGCAGTCCCTGCCCGGCTGGCGGCGCTGGGCGCGCTCGCCGGCATGGGCCAGGACGCCGTGCGACTGCAGGTGGCGAGCGCGATCGACGCCGTCGTGCATGTCGAGCGGACCGAGACCGGGCGCCAGGTCGCGAGCATTGGAGTCATGGAGGCCCAGGACTCGGGCCTGGCCGTCACCACCGCACTGGAAGTCCGCGCGGGCCGCGTCCGGTCGGGCCGGGCCTGGCCGCAGCTGGCTCACCGGCTCGGCCTGGATCCCGACTTGGCCGGTGATCCGGACTTGGCCGGTGATCCGGACCTGGCCGGTGCGGGTACGTCGGAGCCAGAGGCGGCGTGGCCGTCCGGGCGGCTCCCGGGTTCCGGACATGGATTCCCGCAGCCGTGGACGCCGCGATGACCGCCCTCCTGATCATCGTTTTGGTCCTCGCCGTGTGGCTGGCCCTACCTTCGCCGCGCGCGGCCGGCCGTCGGACCCGCCGCGCACTGGAAAGCACGGGTCTGCCGAGTTCCGCGGCCCGAGAGCAGTCGCGACCCGGCCGGCGGATGTTTGGGCGGCGGATGTTTGGGCGGCGGATGTTTGGGAGGGGCGGCGGCGGAAGAGCCGGTGGGAGGGCCGTCCGGGGAAGGGGTCGTTTGCGCGCCGGTGGACCCGCGGGGGCGGGACCTGTCCCAATGACCGTGGTGGTCCAACAACTGGCCGCGCTGCTGAAGGGAGGGCGCATTCCGGCCCGGCTGTGGGACGAACTGTGGGTCCTGTACGGCGGGGACGTTGCGCGGGACTGGTCCGCGGGACGCATTCCGGCTAACGGCGCTGGCCGCGACTGGGGCCATAACCGGGGCAACGATCGGGGCCATGACTGGGGCCGCGACAGCTCCGGACCAACATTGGGCCCGGAGTCCCTCAGAGCTCTGGCGGCCGCACGCGCGGCCGCCCTGCGCGGGTCCTCCGTGGCCGCTGCCATCCGCCGCGAGCTCGCCGCGGGGCCCGGCAGTGGGCGCACCATCGTCGCCGTCGCCATGGGGGCTGGGGGTGTTCCGGCCGGCCGCGACGTGCGTGTATGGGGCGAGCTCGCCGCATGCTTTGACATCGCCGAGGCCAGCGGGTGCCCGCTGGCCGACGTCCTGGCGCGCTTTGCCGCTCACCTTGAGACGGAGGACGACGCCGAGGCCGCCCGGCAGACCGCCTTGGCGGGGCCCCGGGCCACCGTCCGGCTCCTGACCTGCCTGCCGGTCTCGGGCCTGGGCCTCGGCCTGCTGCTCGGCGTGGACCCGGTGGCGGCCCTCCTGGGCCACCCGTGGGGGCTCGCTTCGGTGGCCGCAGGGGTGGTCCTGACCGCCGTCGGCCGGTTGTGGTCCATCGGGCTCGTCCGGGCCGCGGTGGAAGCCCAATCGTGACTCCGCGGCCGCCGTGAGGCCCGAACTGGCCGGATTCGTGGTGGCAACGAGCCTCGCCGGTGCAGCCGCCGTGCTCCTCGCAGGCCCGGGCCCTGTCCGCCGGAGGCTCCGGCGCCAGTTTCTGGGTCCGGCCAGCGAAGTCGCCGGCCATTCCGGGGTCCGCGACGCCGGCCGGCGCGAACGTCCCGGATTCACCGGCCTGCGCGACACCGCCATGATGCTGGAACTGATCGGCGCGATGCTGGATGCGGGAGCCGGCCTTGGCCGGTCCCTCGAACTCATCGCCGCCCTGGTGCCACCGGAACTCGGGCGGCAGCTCCGACCGGTTGTTTCGGCCCTCGCCATCGGCGCGGACTGGAACACGGCGTGGCGGAGTTCCGGCACGCAGGCGGCTCAACTCCTTGCCCTGCGGGACGCCCTCTTCTTCGCCGCGCTCACGGGCGCGCCGTCCTCAGCGCTCCTCTACGCCCAAGCGGCCCGGTTGCGCCGCGAACGGAACCGGGCCGCGGAGCAGCGCGCGGCGGCGCTCGGCGTGAAGCTCGTTGTGCCGCTGGGCTTGTGCTCCCTGCCGGCGTTCGTGTGCCTCGGTGTCGTGCCCGTGCTTCTGGGGCTGCTTCCGTCCTGAACCCGGCGGCCCGAGTCGGCCTGAGCCGGCCCGAGCCGGCCCGAGTCGGCCCGCCGGCCGAAGGCCGGCGACTGGCGGGCCCAAGGTTTATTCAAGTTGTTGGGCGATACCGTTGGGACAGGCACCGTCGGAGTATGAGCGGTCTCGTGCGTCGGCTACTCACAGCGCTTCTGTGGCGCCTCGAACCTCGGAGTTTTCTGGGGTCTCGTACCGAGTGGGGGCCGTGCCAGGGGGGCAGATCTATGATTCGACTGCATAAAGTGGGCGTACTTGCAGCGCTCAACCTACTAGTTTTGGCCGGTTTGGCGGTCGGCGCCAGTCCGGCGTCCGCGGCCGTGCCAACCTGTCAGCCGGGGGCGCCGCAACCGACCAACCAGTACCCGGGCACCACGGTGGTGGCGACCAACTTCGAGTCGGGAAGCCTTACGACGTCGGGCTTTAACGCCCCCTTCACGGCCGGGACCGGCACAGCCGATGTTTCCTCCGCTGAGCAGCACTCGGGCAGCTGCTCGGCACACGTCCACGTGACCACGGCGGCCGGTTCCGTAGCCAATTTCTCCGCCCCGCTTCCTGCCGGCAGCGATGACGTCTACGCCGACGGCTGGTTCAACGTCACCAAGGAGGGCGTCGCAGGCAACAACGTCCCCTACTTCCGCTTCTTCAACGGGAACACCCGCTTCGTGGACGTCTACCGTTCCAACGGTGGCGGCGGACCGCTGTGGCTGCGCGTCGCGGCACCCAACGGAACGCTCGGCTACACCCCGATGAAAGTCAACGTCCCGCTCGGCACGTGGCACCACCTTGTCACCCATGTGGTGGCAAACGGATCCGCCACCACGGTCGAGGTGTGGTTCGACGGCAAACTCCTGTATTCCAACAAGCAGGTCGCCACGGGCTTTAACGCAGTCACCAAGATGCAACTCGGCGCAGAGCACCGGCGGCAGGCAGGCGACAGCTACATTGACGACGTCGTCATCAAGGCCGGAAAGGCAGCGGGCCAGGTGGCCGGCACCTTCAGCCCGGTCTCCCCGACCCGAGTCCTGGACACCCGGAACAGCTCCCCTGTCGGCGCGGATTCATCTGTGTCGTTCAAGGTTGCGGGCGTCAACGGGATCCCTGCCAAGGTATCCGCCGTCGTCTTCAACCTGACGGTTACCCAACCGCGGTCACTCGGATTTATCACCGCCTACGCGTCCGGGACAGCGCGTCCCAACGCCTCCAACCTGAACTTCTCCGCCCGACAGACCGTGCCCAACCTGGTCACGGTGCCGGTGGGCGCCGACGGCAAGGTCACGCTGTTCAACAGGTCCCCGGGATCCTCCCACCTGATCGCCGACGTTACGGGCTTTTACGTGACCGGAACACCGACGGTGGCGGGTTCCTTCAAGAGCATTTCGCCCTCCCGGCTGCTGGACACCAGGAACTCGTCGGCCGTGGGTGCAGACTCACCGGTGTCCTTCCAAGTCGCCGGCGTCAACGGAATCCCCGCATCAGTCGCTGCCGTGGTGTTCAACCTGACGGTGACCCAGGCGCGGTCCTTCGGCTTCGTCACCGCCTATGCTTCCGGCAGCGGGCGTCCCAACGCGTCCAACCTGAACTTCTCCGCCGGCCAGACGGTGCCGAATTTGGTCACGGTCCCCGTCGGCGCCAACGGAAAGGTCGCGTTGTTCAACAGGTCATCGGGCTCCGCCCACCTAATCGCCGACGTCGCAGGCTATTACCTGCCAGGCAATCCCACAGCCACCGGTGCGTTCAAGGCAGTTGGACCTACCCGGATCCTCGACACCCGGAATGCAAAGACGGTCGCAGCCAACGGCGGGGTGTCCTTCCAAGTCGCGGGTGCCAACGGCGTCCCCACCGGCGCCCTGGCAGCGGTCTTCAACCTGACGGTCACCTCGCCCAAGTCCTTCGGTTTCGTTACCGCTTACCCGTCCGGCTCGGGCTTGCCCAACGCGTCCAACTTGAACTTCGCCACCGGGCAGACCGTGCCGAACCTGGTCTCGGTCCCGATCGGCCCTGACGGGAAGGTGACGTTGGCCAACCAGTCCAAGGGGTCCGCCCAGCTCATCGCCGACCTCGCGGGGTACTTCCTCCCCTAGGGACGCCTGCATGAGGTTCTGAACACCCAACTGAGCCCGAGGGGCCGTGGTCGCAGTACGGACCGCGGTCCCTCGGGCTCAGTTCTGTGGGTGGGACCGGCCCGGGGGTGGGGCCGGGCCGGCGCGGGCACGGCACTGCCGCCCGTGGGCGGCCCAGACGGCCACTCAGTTCTCCTCCACAGCCCGGCACGCTGCCACTTACGGGCATGTTTTCCACTTGGCGGATCCCACGGGTTACGACGCAGGGTCCCAGCCGGGAGAGTCGAATCAGCCGGCGGTCATGCCGGTGTCCCGTGGAAGGAAACAGTGGAAGGAATACAGATGTCAATCAATCAGGACACTCCCACCGCGCATCGCTTGGGCACAGGGGAGGAAGGCGACGCCGAGGTGTTCGAGATCTATCCGGGCGCCAGCTCGGTGGTCCCCGCGCAGCCGCGCCGACGGACTGGGCCGCCATCCGCGCAGGCGGGAATGGCCACCGCTGAATACGCCATCGCAACGCTCGCCGCGGTGGGGTTCGCCGGGGTCCTCGTGTTCATCATGCGCAGCGATGAGGTCCGAGGCTTCCTCCTGAACCTCATCCGGACGGCGCTCGCGTTGCCATGACGGGCGTCCGGCGCGGCAAGGGGAGCGGCAGCCGGAGGGGGTCACCGCCGACTGCGGAGTGCCGAGGGGCTGTGACGGCCGAGTTCGCGGTGGCGTTGCCCTCCGTCGTCCTCCTGCTCGCCCTGCTGCTCGCGGGGTCGGCGGCCGGGGTGACCCAGCTCCGTGTTGAAGAAGCGGCCCGCGGTGGTGCCCGCGCACTGGCGAGGGGAGCCGAGGCCGGTGAAGTCGGAGACATTGTCCGCCGGCTCGCCGGCGAAACGGCAAGGTCAGAGGTGGCGCTCGACGGCGAATGGCTCAGGGTCACGGTGTCGGGCCGCGTCCCCGGGGCTGTCGGGGCCCTTGTCCCGTGGGCCCTCAGTGCCACTGCCTGGGCGCGTGCGGAAGACCCTGGGGCTGCGCAACAGTCCGCGGCGGATGGTGCCTCCCGTGGCGCGTGGCTGGGCATCTGATGCCGACCACACGTACCTGGGTCTGCAGGCTGCGGCCCCGAAATCCGTCTCCGGCCCGAGACCCCCTCCACTTCCGGCCTTCAGAGCGGGGTTCCGGGACCATCCTGGCCCTGGGGCTCGGGCTCGTGGTCATCATGGCCATCGCTTTGCTGCTGCTTCTGGCCCAGTCGGCAGTTGCGGCGTCGAGGGCTGCGGCGGCGGCCGATCTCGCGGCGCTGGCTGCCGCGGATGCCGCGCGGGGAATCACGTCCGGCGAACCCTGCGCCGTGGCCCGGGAGGTCGCGCTGAAAAACAAGGCCTCTATGCTTGCCTGTTCTGAAGGCCCGGACGCCACAGTCCAGCTCCGCACGGAGTTCAGCGCCGGACCGTTCCTCGGCTCGGCCACAGGGCTTGCCAGAGCGGGACCACCGCCTCGCTGAGACGCGGGTCAGCGAGGCGGCGGTCAGGCGCGGAGCGGTTGGGCGGGGTTTTCGCCCGACCTCCCGGCCGCGGCCGGGACTGGGTCGGCGCTGCCGGTGGACATCCGTTCGGTGGCGTCTTTGAGCAGCACGTCGATCAATGTGACGGCGGCGTCCTTGTCGAGCGGGTTGTTCTTGTTCCCGCACTTCGGCGACTGGACGCAGGAAGGGCAGCCGGACTCGCATTCGCAGGCCTTGATGGCATCCCTCGTGGCGGTCAGCCACAATCTGGCCTTGTCGTAGCCGCGTTCGGCAAAGCCGGCCCCGCCGGGATGGCCGTCGTAGACAAAGATCGTGGGCACACCGGTATCGGCGTGAATGGCTGTGGACACTCCGCCGATGTCCCAGCGGTCGCTGGATGCCACGAGCGGCAGGAGCCCGATGGCCGCGTGTTCGGCAGCATGCAGGGCTCCGGGGAACTGCGCCTCAATCAACCCCGCACCGGTCAGCGAGCGGTTGTCCACTACAAACCAGACCGCCTTGGTAAACAGGTCCCTGGCGCCCAGTTCCAGGGGTTCTTCACCGAGGATCTCATTGGAAATCAACGCCTTGCGCTGGAAGGAGACCACCTGAGTCGTCACTTTTACATCGCCGAAATGTACGGCCACATCGCCCCACTGGGTGGTGCGTTCCGTTTGCAGGACCTCGATCTGGGTCACGTCACGGGCGGTGGTGTAGTAGTCGGGGTTCGCCCGGCGCACCATCACGCAGTGATCGTCTTCATTCAGGTCTTCCACCACGTAGCTGTCACCCTGGTGGACATAGATGGCGCCGGTGTGGGCCTGGTAGTGGGTTTGGGGCGAATCCATGGTGCCGAGCAAGGACCCGGTGTCGGCATCCACAATGCTCACCGGCCCCCCGCCGTCGGCCCGCAGGTTCACCATCGCGGCGGCGCTCTGCGGATGGGTCCAAAACCATCCCGCAGGCCGTTTGCGCAGGTAGCCCTGCGCAACCAGCCGGTCCAGAAGCTTTTCCGAGGTGGCTCCGAAGAGCTCCAGTTCGGCGAAACCCAGCGGAAGTTCCGCAGCCGCGGCGCACAGATGCGGGCCCAGGACATACGGATTGGAGGGATCGAAGACCGTGGCTTCCACCGAGACGTCGAAAATCGCCTCGGGGTGGTTCACCAGGTAAGTGTCCAGCGGGTCGTCGCTGGCCACGAAGGCCGCGATCGCGTCCTGGCCGGCGCGGCCCGCCCGGCCGATTTGCTGGAACAACGACGCGCGGGTGCCCGGCCAGCCCGCGACCAGCACGGCGTCGAGACCGGAAATGTCGATGCCCAGTTCCAGGGCGGAGGTGCTGGAGATACCCAGCAGTGCACCCGAGCGGAGCGACTTTTCCAGGGCCCGCCGCTCTTCCGGCAGGTAGCCCGAGCGGTAGGCGGCCACGCGCTGCGGCAGGCTGGGGTCCACCTCGTCGAGGAGCCGCTTGGCGATGGAGGATATGGTCTCTGCCCCGCGCCTGGACTTGATGAACGCAATGGTCCGGGTCCGGGAGGACACCAGATTGGCCAGTAGGTCGGCGGTCTCGGCGACGGCGGTCCGGCGCTCCTTGGCGCCGTTTTCGCCCCGGAGTTCCGTCAGGGCCGGCTCCCAGAACGCCACGGTGGTGGATCCGTGGGGCGAGCTGTCTTCGGACACGGCACGCACCGGCGCGCCGATCAGCCTATAGAAGGACTGCCCGGGTTCGGAGGCCGTGGCGGACGCCGCGATGAACACCGGGCCGGGGTGTGAGCCGCCGGGGCTGTAGTAGGCGCAGATCCGTCGCAGCCGGCGCATGAGGTTTGCCACGTGGGAGCCAAAGACTCCGCGGTAGCTGTGGGCCTCGTCCACGATCACATAGCGGAGGCGCCTGAAGAACCTGGCCCACCAGGCATGGTTCGGGAGGATGCCGAAGTGCAGCATGTCGGGGTTGGCCAGGATGAAGTTCGCATGGTCCCGGATCCAGCGCCTGGAAGCGGGGTCGGTGTCGCCGTCGTAGGTCTCGGCCCGGACGGTGGGGAGCTTCAGCGCCCGGATCGCGGCCAGCTGGTCGGCGGCCAGCGCCTTGGTGGGGGACAGGTAGAGGGTCACGGCGCCGTCGTCGTGGATCTTGCCGGGATCGGACAGGACCCTGAGCTCGGAGCGGTGGATCGCGTCCAGGGCAGGCAGCTGATACGCCAGGGATTTGCCGGACGCCGTGCCGGTCGCAATCACCACGTGCTCTCCGGCATGGGCCAGCTCGGCGGCCTGGACCTGGTGCAGGTAGGGCTCGTGGATGCCCAAGGAACCGTAGGCGGTCACGAGATCCGGGTGGGCCCACTCCGGCCACGGCGCATTGACGGCCTGCCGGGCGGGGATCGTCCGCACATGCCGCAGCTGTTCCGGGTTCGGGCCTCGGCCCAGCAGCGGAATCAAGGACTCATGCGGGTTCACTCACATATTCTTTCATCCGGCCTCAAATCGCCCGCACAGCAGGCAAGGGCCCGCACAGCAGGCAAGGGCCCGCGCAGCAGGCACCGGCCCGCAGCGGGCGCCGGGGCGTGGGCGCGGTGGACGGGCGTCAGGGAACGCAGACAGAACTGACATTTGCCCCTGGCCCGGGCCTCGCGCGCAGCGGCTCTTCGCCAGCCGGCGCCCGGGGCGTCGCAGGCGCCTCAACCAGGGACAGACGGGCTTACGCCCCGACCAAGGACAGGCAGGCTGCGCCCCAACCATGGACAGACGGGCTACTCCCCAGCCAGGAACAGACGGGCCAAGCGTCAACCGACGGACAGGTCCGCTCCTTCGTCCGAGGTCGAGAGCATCAGGACGTGGCACACCATGCGCCAGCCGAGGTGCGAATAGAGTTTTTGCCCGTCCAGGGAGGCGAGCAGCAGTCCGGAGTCGACGTCGTGTTCGAAGGCCTGGGCCGCCAGAGCTTTCATGATGAAGCTGCCCAGCCCCCGCCGCTGGTAGGTCGGCGACGTCATGATTTTGTCGAATATGGCCGTGTGTCCCACCACAAACACGCGTCCGCTCGCGGCGATCTCATCGGCTGCGCTGACCACCGCGTGGTGGACGCCGTCCGTCCGGGACGTCTCCAGCTTGAGGTCGTCGTCCGATAGCCACGGGTCCTCCGAATCCTGGGTCTCCATGTCCACGATCATCATGGTCTGCGAAGCCGAGGTGACATGGAGGCCGTGCCGCGGTGCCAGGAACGAGTACTTGGCCACATCATTGGTGAGGATCGTGAGGACCCTTGCCGGCGCTTCGGCCGTCTTCGCCGCCAGTTCCGCGAACTCTGAGTCGGACGGGTCGTAGGCGAAGTATTCCCATTCATGGGTGGTGTCCGCCCGATAGGCCGCAGGGAACCGTCCCTCCCTGCGCGTCTCATATCCGCGGCAACCTGCCCATCCGGCAACCCAGATTTCCAGCAGGTGAGTGGTGTCTTCAACCATGGCGTCAAGACTCATGTGATGAGCGTATTCCAGCAGTGCCACAAGCAACAGGGGCCGCATCGGGGAAGGCCGCTTGCTTATCCAATTGTGACTGTTGCCCGGCCGCCCATCCCAGCCAGTACCCTTAAATACGTGGCTTTGAACAGGATTGTGCTCTTTTACGGATTCACCCCCCTAGCAGACCCGGACGCCGTCCGGCTCTGGCAGCGCGCCCTGTGCGAAAAGCTCGGACTGACCGGCCGCATCCTCCTTTCCAAGGACGGCATCAACGCCACCGTTGGCGGCGAACTCAACGCCGTGAAGCAATACGTCAAGGCCACCCGTGAGTACAAGGGATTCCACGACATCGACGTGAAGTGGTCCGACGGCGGCGCGGCAGACTTCCCGCGGCTCAGCGTGAAGGTGCGGGACGAAATCGTATCGTTCGGCGCCCCGGGCGAGCTCAAAGTCGACGCCGGCGGGGTGGTGGGCGGCGGGACCCACCTCAAACCCGAGGAACTCCACGAACTCATCGAAGCCAAGAAGCAGCAGGGCGACGAGGTCGTGTTCTTCGACGGCCGCAACGGCTTCGAGGCACAGATCGGCAAGTTCAAAGACGCGGTGGTCCCGGACGTCGCCACAACCCACGACTTCATCAAGGAACTCGACTCCGGCAAATACGACGCCCTCAAGGACAAACCGGTGGTCACCTACTGCACCGGCGGCATCCGCTGCGAGGTGTTGTCCAGCCTCATGGTGAACCGCGGCTTCAAGGAGGTCTACCAGCTCGACGGCGGAATCGTCCGCTACGGCGAGACCTTCAAGGACAAGGGCCTGTGGGAGGGGTCGCTGTATGTGTTCGACAAGCGCATGCACCTCGAGTTCAGCGGGGACGCCAAGACGATCGGCGAGTGCGTCCGCTGCTCGGCACCCACGAGCAAGTTCGAAAACTGCTCCAACCCGAGCTGCCGGACCTTGACGCTCTATTGCGCCGAGTGCGCGGCAAGCCCCGAAACCCTGCGATGCCCCGACGGCTGCGCCGCCTGAGGCACCATCTCCACGATGTGCCCGCCGGGAGCCCTCAGATGCGGTTCACCCGGTACGCAAAGTTCGCTGGTCCTTTCGCGTCCACTTTGATTGAGAGGGACGCGGCTGCGGGCAGATAAACCACGTTCACCCGGGACGTCCCGCACCGGAGATTCAGGTCCACGAGTTCGTTGTCACCGTTCTCGATGGAAAAGGACACCCGGAGGGCGCTCCGGCATGCCAGGGTCAGGGCATAGGTGCCCGTGGGCAGCACTGTTGTGGTCTCGGTCCGCTCCTCGTCGGCCTCCAGTGTCCCGAAACCCGTATGGAAGACCTGCCCCTCGGCGTCGGGCAATGCGTCGTGAACCCAGTCGTCCAGCTCCTTGCCGGACACCGGCTCGTTGAGGTGGGGGTCCCGGGGAAGGGCCGCATCAGTGGTCGGCGGAGCGGCAACGGCGGTCGTTTCATCCCAGTTGTCGGCGCTGTATTGATATTCGCAGCCGGACAGGACCGCCCCGAGAAACACCGCAACTGAGAGCACCACGGCGGCGGCCGGGGTGCGCTGTCGCGGCACCCTGCTGGCCGGCACAGTTGGCATACCCTGAGATTAGGATTGCCCGGGATCAAACGCTAGAGCCAAAGGTCCGGGTCTGACAGGCCAGTTAAAGGGCGCCGGGCCGGACGCCGGGGAACAGGCTGCAGGCGGGTCTTACTCCGACGCTGCCAGGTGGTAGGCGTAGATCAGCGGGGCATCCACACTGGATGTGCTGAGCCGTACCTCGCCCGCGGCGGGTACCTTGATGCGGGCCGTTTCGCGGCTGCCGTTGCAGGCGGCTCCTGCCTCGGCCAGCTGGCTGCCGTCCAGGCTGACGGCGAAGAACGCCTTGCCGCCTCCGTCGCACGTCATGGTGAGCGTGTAGGTGCCGGCGGGCACGCCGGAAGCGGTCCGGACGATCGGATCCCGGTTCAGGATCTTGCCTGCATCATCCAGCACCGTCCCGGGGGCGGAGGGCAGTGCGGTGGCCTTCCACGCGGCGACGTCGGTGTTCTCAACTGAACCGGCCGGGGAACAGGCTGCTGCGGCCAGCACCACGCCGACGGCGGCCGCACCCGTGAGCGTCCGCCGGATCAACCGGGCGCCGGAGGCGGGGAAGGAAGGGAAAATCATGCCTCCAACTTACCGTCTTGTACGCACCCGTCCGGCCGCGCGGGCTTTCCCGGCGCCGTCGCTCGCGGAACCTTGACTTTGACGCAACGTCAAAGTTTAGAGTCGAAGAGAGGGGCCGGCAGAGGCCGGTCGGCAGGGGAAGAGCAAGGGCAGCAGGAACACCAGGCCCAAGGGATAAGGAAGGTGGAAGCATGGACTGGTCCGTTCAGCAGATCGCGAAATTGGCCGGCACCACCGGCCGTACGTTGCGGCACTACGACGACATCGGCCTGCTCAGGCCAAGCCGCACTGGCAACAACGGCTACCGGTATTACAGCCAGGAGTCGCTGGTCCGCCTGCAGCGGATACTGCTCCTGCGAGACATGGGGCTTGGGCTGCCGGCGATCGCGGACGTGCTCGCCAACGACGCGGACGCGGAACGGGCGTTGGGCCGGCATCTGGCGTGGCTGCTGCAGGAACAGGACAGGCTGGGGCGGAAGGTTGCGTCGGTCCGGCACACCATAGAGGCATTGCAAACAGGAGGAAAGATCATGCCCGAGGAAATGTTCGACGGTTTCGACCACACCCAGTACCGGGAAGAAGTCGAACAGCGGTGGGGCAAGGACGCCTATGCGAGCTCAGACGCCTGGTGGCGCGGTATGGGGGCCGGGGAAAAGGCCGCCTGGACCGAGCAGTCGCGGCAGCTCGGCGCGGACTGGACGGCAGCGGCAGCGTCGGGTGTCGCGGCGGACAGCGCGCAGGCGCAAGACCTGGCCCGGCGCCACGTCGAATGGCTCAAGGGCATCCCTGGCACTCCGGCGGCGTCCCCCGCCGGAGGCGGCAACAATTCAGGCGGCAACAGTGCCGGCGGGAACGCCGCCCGTCCGGACATCAAGGGGTACGTGACAGGACTCGGTGAAATGTATATGGCCGATCCCCGGTTCGCCGCGAACTACGGCGGTGCCGACGGCGCGGCCTTCGTCCGGGACGCCCTGAGGATCTACGCGGAAACCGAACTCTAGCCGGTCCCGCACACAGTCCGGTCAAAGACCGGTCCCGCGCGGAGTGTCCAAGCCCGGACTCGCACGGCCCTTGACTGAGGCCCGCGACCAAGTTCGGGACTAAACCCGGGGACTAAACTTGTCCGGTGACTTCCTCAGCGCAAGGCCCCACGGAACCGTTTGATTCAACACAGGTTCATTCAACGCAGGCTCCCGCAACCCCGCCCACCGTAGCTACCCCCGATGCTCCGCGCAGTGACCTCCCCGGCCTCCTCGAGGCCCTGGCCGCGGACCTGCGTGCCGTGGGCTACTCGGTGGACGGGGTTGCGGAGCTGCTCGGCGAGGCTGCGCATTCGGCGCTCAGCCGTGACCAGCTCATCCCGGCACTGATCGTCACGGGGCGCGCCTCCGGGGAACCGGCGACGACGGCGCTCGCCGCCGTCGTGCGTCTCTGGCTCCTTGCTGAGCCTCAGCGCCCGGAGACCCTCGACGCCGCCCTCCCCGGCATCCGCACGGAGGGGCTGCTGGAGCTCGGGCTCGTGGAACCGGCGGACGGGGACCAAGACGGGAACCAAGACGGAGACCAGGGCCGCTTCCGGGCGAAGGTGGACCTGAGGCCCTACGGCTGGGACCCGATCCTGGGGGAGGACGGCGTTCGCCAGGGCGGAGCCGACCTCTGGGTGGCCAGCGACCTCGCGGCCCACCAGCGCGCAGGCGTCCTCCGCCATGACCACGTCCTCGGGATCGGGCAGGCCTCCACCACCCTGGTCCAGATCACGGCCCGCCGCCATGTTGCCAGGGCCCTCGATCTCGGCACGGGCTGTGGCATCCAGACCTTTCATCTGCTGCACCACGCGGAACACGTGACCGCCACGGACATTTCCGAACGCGCGCTGGCGTTCACCCGGTTCAACCTCCTGCTCAACGCCGCCGAGCTGCACCTGGACCCGGCCGACCTTGAGGCCCGGGTGAGCCTGAGGCTCGGATCCTTGCTGGACCCCGTCGCGGGCGAGGAGTTCGAGCTGGTGGTGTCCAACCCGCCGTTCGTCATTACGCCCCGCAGCCTCGGCGAGAGCGCAACGGACCAGTTCACGTACCGCGACGGCGGCCTGCCGGGGGACGAGATTGTGTCGTCACTGGTCCGCGCACTGCCCTCTGTCCTTGCCCCGGCCGGAACGGCCCAGCTGCTGGGCAACTGGGAGATCACGGAGGGTGCCGGCTGGGCCGAGCGGCCGCAAAGCTGGGCCGGTCCGGACGCCGACGCCTGGTTCATCCAGCGCGAGCAGGTGGGCCCGGAGCAGTATGCCGAAACTTGGCTGCAGGACGCTTCGGAATACCGCGACCGCCGGCTCTATCAGGACTCGTACGCGGCTTACCTCGAGGACTTCGCCGCCCGCAATGTGGCGGGAATCGGCTTTGGCATGATCTGGCTGCGCCGGCCGGCTGACGGAGCGGGGAAGGTGATTTCCCGCTTTGAGGAGATCACGTACCCGATCGAACAGCCCGTGGGACCGCACTTGGGCGCCGCCGTCGAGCGTGCCGACTGGCTGGCCGCCCACGATCTCGCCGCCGCCCACCTGCTGGTCGCGGAGGACGTCACCGAGGAACGGCACCAGCGCCCTGGTGCGGAACACCCCGGCGTCATCCTGCTGCGGCAGGGTGCCGGGCTGCGCCGCACCAACTTGCTCAGTACCGAGCTGGCCGGGTTGGTCTCAGCGTGCGACGGCGACCTCTCCGTCGGGCAGATCATCGGCGCCCTCGAGGCGCTGCTGGGCGGGTACGAGGGGTTCGACAGCGCGGAGTTCCGCGCCGGCCTCCTCGAAGAAGTCGGGAATCTGGTCCGCGACGGCTTCCTGCTGCCGGTCTGAAACTGCCCCTGCCGCCTGGACCGGCAAGGCCGCCATGGCCGCCCCGGCTGGAGTGGCTGAAGCGGCATCCGCCGCGCCGGCAGCCGCCGCACCGGCGCCGCCGGCGTCCTCCCGGCCGAACCGCGGCAGGACGTAGGCGGCGAGGGCAAGTGCCACCAGGACGCCGACGGCCCCGGTGACCACGAAGCTGGCACGCACCGGCCCCAGTGCGCCCAGGAGCCCGCCCAGGGCCAGCGCGCCAATGGAGACGGCACGCGTCATCCCGCCGACGATTGCCATCGCCTGGCCGCGCCCGCTTTCCGGAATCCGCAGGATCGCGATCGCGCCGAAACAGGCGTTCAGGACGCCGCAGGCCGTCCCCGTCGCCGTGTAGGCCACAAAGAGCAGTTCCACGTTGGGGACGAGACCCGTGAGAACCAGGAACGCCGAGGCTCCGGTCATGGATGCCAGCAGCATGCGCAGCCGGACCCGGGGCGTTCTGATCCTGCCTGCCATCGCCGCCCCGGCCGCCATTCCGAGGCCGAACGCTGCGGTCAGGAGCCCGTACTGCGCCTCGGTGACGCCCAGTACATCCCGGGCCAGGAACACCTCAAGGACATTTGTTGCCTCGCCCACCACGATGAAGAACGTCGCTCCGAGGACCAGGGCCCAGACGAGGCTGTCGCGGCGGATCACGCGCAGTCCGTCGAGCAGCGCGGGCTTGGCCTTGCCGGCCCGTTCGGCTGCCGTGCCGCGGCGGGTCCGGATCAGCAGCGCGCCCAGCCCCATGGCGACGTAGCAGCCGCTGGCAACGGCGAACACGAGTCCGGTCCCGGCCCAGCCGCTGAGCAGGCCGCCCGCGGCGGGACCGGCCATGCCCGCAATCATGATGGTCGCCTGCATGGTCCCCATCGCCCGCGGCGTGCGGTCCTCGCCGACGATCCGGGGCAGCAGGGCCTGCCAGGTGGGGCTGGCGACGGCCTGGGCCGCGTCCAGCAGGAATGTCATGGCGAACAGCACGGGCAGATAGTTCTCCAGGTACTGCATGCCCAAGCCCATGCCGGCGACGGCGGCGGCGCTGACCGCGGAACTCGCCGTCGCCAGCGTCCGGGAGTCCATGGTGTCGGCGAGCCGGCCGGCCCACGGGGCCAGCAGGACCAGCGGCAGCGCCGAGCACAGCAGGTACCCGGCCACGAGCCAGGGCCCGGCGACCGGCGTTTCGCCGGCGGCGGCCTCGTTCTGAAGGTGCAGCATGACGCTGACGACGACGGCGCCCATCCCCGCCGTCGCAACGAACCGTGCCGTGCCGGCGATCAGGAAGTCGCGGTTGCGCCAGAGAGGCTGGGCCGGCGCTGCGGAGGCGGACAAATTATGAAGTGTCTGTTTCATAAGTAGCAAGCTAGTCCTGCGCCGGAAATAATGTCAAGCATTTCTTTCATAGTTTGGCGGGGCTGGATACACTGGAGGAGTGAATGCAGAAACCCCGACGGCGGAGACCACGACTCCGCCGGCCACCAAGCGCCGGCATCGTCCGGAGAAGCAAGTGGAAATCACCGACCCGAAGGCGATCCGTGCCCTGGCCCACGCCGCGCGGCTGGAGGTCATTTCCGAGCTGTATTCCACCCAGGTGAGCCGGACGGCCACGGAACTTGCCGCGCAGACCGGCCTGACGCCCAGTGCCATGAGCTACCACCTGCGGGCCCTGCAGAAGTGGGGCATCGTGGTTCCTGCAGCCACCGCCGGCGACGCCCGGGAGCGGCGCTGGAAGGCTGCGGGCACGGATTTCACCATCCACTCGCTGGGGGGAGTGGCCAGCCCGGAACTTGCGGTCCTCGACCTCGAGCTCGACGCCTACCGCCGCCGCGTCCTTGCCTACGCCAAGGCCCGCAACGAGCGGCGCGAGAGCGGCGACACCACCGACGGCCCGTCCTCTGTGGTGCTGGCCAGCAACCTGCTCTACCTGACGCCGGAGCAGCGGGCCGAGGTGACGCGGCGGGTCTTTGACCTCCTGCGCGACTACGAGCTCGAGGACCCGGACCACGTGCCCGAGGGCGCCGAACGCATGGCCACGATGTGGTCGATGATTCCCGACGACCGCGGACCGGCCGCCGCGAAGCCCGCCGCCACGACGCCGGCCGCTGGAAAGCCCACGGCCACCGCGAAGCCTGCTGCCGCCGGAAAGCCCACGGCCACCGCGAAGCCTGCGGCCGGCAAGGCCTGAGGCTGCCGCCGGAGCACCCTCCACAACCACCGGTAACCCGGACTCGTTTCGGCCGGATACCACCTCCACGGAGCCGTCATTTCCGGCCGGATGCGCGGGATTTTGCAAAATATGGTGAACTAGGCGGGTATGGGCGCATCTGCCCGAGCCACCTTTTTCTGTAGGAGCATCGTGCCAAGCAAGGCCAAAACCGGCAAGAAACTCGTGATTGTGGAGTCTCCCGCCAAGAGCAAGACCATCGCCAAGTACCTGGGCGAGGGCTTCATCGTTGAGGCCTCCATCGGTCACATCCGCGACCTTCCCCAGCCCTCGGAGCTCCCCGCGGACCTGAAGAAGACCCCGCTGGGCAAGTTCGCCGTCGACATTGAAAACGACTTCAAGCCCTACTACGTGGTCTCCTCGGACAAGAAGAAAAAGGTCGCCGAACTCAAGGCCCAGCTCAAGGATGCCGACGCTCTCTATCTTGCAACCGATGGGGACCGCGAGGGCGAGGCCATCGCGTGGCACCTGCTGGAAGTGCTCAAGCCCAAGGTTCCCGTCTACCGGATGACCTTCGGTGAGATCACCAAGGAAGCCATCCACCGCGCCATGGACAACCTGCGCGACGTCGACCAGGACCTGGTGGACGCCCAGGAAACGCGCCGTGTGCTGGACCGCCTGTACGGCTATGAAATCTCCCCGGTGCTCTGGCGCAAGGTGGCCCGCGGCCTCTCCGCCGGCCGGGTGCAGTCCGTCGTCACCCGCATGGTGGTGGACCGCGAACGCGAGCGGATGGCCTTCAAGGCCGCCTCCTACTGGGACCTGACGGGCCAGTTCGGGGCAGACTCTGGAGCTGCTTCTTCGTTCAAAGCCAAGCTCGCCGCCGTCGACGGAGCCAAGGTGGCCAGCGGCCGCGACTTCAACGACAACGGCGAACTGACCTCCCGGAACGTCGTCCACGTCGACGAGGAACTCGCCACCGCCCTGGCGGCCGGCCTGCAGAGCGCCGACTTCAGCGTCCGCTCCGTCGACACCAAGCCGTACACCCGCCGCCCGGCGGCGCCGTTCACCACCTCCACGCTGCAGCAGGAGGCCGGCCGCAAACTGCGTTTCTCCTCCAAGAGCACCATGCAGGTTGCCCAGCGGCTGTACGAAAACGGCTACATCACCTATATGCGTACGGACTCCTCCGCGCTGAGCGACGAGGCCGTCACGGCCGCCCGGCGCCAGGCCTCCGAGCTGTACGGCACGGAATACGTTCCCCCGTCGCCGCGGGTCTACAGCAGCAAGGCCGCCAACGCCCAGGAGGCCCACGAGGCCATCCGTCCCGCCGGTGACTCCTTCCGCACGCCGGCCCAGGTGGCCAACCAGCTCTCCGGCGACGAGTTCCGGCTCTACGAGCTGATCTGGAAGCGCACCGTCGCCTCGCAGATGGCCGACGCCAAGGGCTCCACCGCCACCATCCGCCTGGGCGCCGTGGCAGTGGGCGGCACGGCGGCAGGCCGCGACACGGAATTCTCCGCGTCCGGCACCGTCATCACCTTCCCCGGCTTCCTGGCCGCCTACGAAGAGGGCAAGGACGAAAGCCGCGGCGATGACGACTCAGAGGAAGCCCGCCGGCTGCCGAACGTGGCCCAGGGCGACGCGCTGCAGGCGTCGGACATCGTCGCCGTCGGCCACGAGACCTCGCCGCCGCCGCGCTTCACTGAAGCCTCGCTGACCGCCGAGCTGGAAAAGAAGGGCATCGGCCGTCCGTCGACCTATGCCTCCACCATCTCCACCATCCAGGACCGCGGCTACGTCCGGAAGCAGGGCTCCGCTCTGGTCCCGAGCTGGATCGCGTTCTCCGTCATCCGGCTCCTCGAGCAGCACTTCCACGACTACGTCGACTACGAGTTCACCGCGGACATGGAAGCCGACCTGGACAAGATCGCCAACGGCCAGGCGGCCGGACCCGCCTGGCTCAAGCACTTCTACTTCGGTGCAGACACCGAGCCCGGCCTGCTGAGCATCGTGAACAATCTCGGCGAGATCGATGCCCGCGAGATCAACTCCATTCCCATCACGGACGGGATCACACTCCGCGTCGGCAAGTTCGGCCCGTACCTGGAAAGCTCCGTCGCGACCGTGGATCCCGAGACCGGCGAAGTGGTTGAAGCGGCCCGCGCCAACGTCCCCGAGGACCTGGCCCCGGACGAACTCACCGCCGCCAAGGCCGTTGAACTCATGGAAACGGCTGCCCCGGAGGAGCGGGTCCTGGGCACGGACCCGCACACCGGGCACGCAGTGGTAGCCAAGAACGGCCGCTACGGCGCCTACGTCACGGAGGTCATCCCGGAGATGACCGACGAACAGCTGGCCGCCCAGCCCGTTGAGTACTACAAGAACGGCAAGCCGAAGCCGGCCAAGAAGCCCGTCAAGGCCAAGCCGCGCACGGGTTCCCTGTTCGCGTCCATGAGCGTGGACACCATCACGCTGGATGAGGCCCTGCAGCTCATGAGCCTGCCCCGGGTGCTCGGCCAGGACGCCGAGGGCAACCCCATCACGGTGCAGAACGGCCGGTTCGGACCGTACCTGAAGAAGGGAACGGACTCCCGCTCGATCGGCTCCGAAGAGGAAATCTTCACCATCACGCTGGATCAGGCGCTGGAGATCTACTCGCAGCCCAAGCAGCGTGGCGCCCGTGCCGCCGTACCGCCGCTGGCCGAATTCGGCCCGGACCCGGTCTCGGAGAAGAACATCGTGGTGAAGGAGGGCCGTTTCGGCCCGTATATCACCGACGGCATCACCAACATCACCGTGCCGCGCAGCACCTCGATCGAGGAGCTGACCCGGGAACGCGCCGTCGAACTCCTGGCGGAAAAACGGGCCAAGGGCCCGGTCAAGCGCACGACGACGGCCCGCAAGGCACCCGCGCGGAAAGCCCCTGCGAAGAAGTAGGTCAGTCACACCGAAGTCGCCGGAAACGTGCGGGTTCGCTGGAAATTACCGGCGACTTCGCAGGTTTCCGGCGATTTCGCGTTTGCGGACGGGGCGGGGACGTGATCGAGTAGGAAGATGACTGAACAGCCCGCACACTTGGACAACCAGCCGCTGAACGAACTCGAAGAGCAGCTTGCCCGGGGGGAGCAGCCGGACGCCAACCCGGTGGACGTGATCCTGGCCTTCCTCAACAGTGAGGTCTACGTAGTCAGCTCGGACGCCCTGGAGGGCCCCGACTCCCAGGTGGAGCCGCTGGTCCTCGCGAACTCCTCCGGGAAGCCGGTCCTGGCCGTGTTCTCGCACCCGAGCCGCGTCACCGAGCAGTACCTCGCCGCCGCCCCGAACGTGCTGGGCACTCAGGGCGCCGCGATCATCGGCAACCTCGGCGAAGAACTCGGCATGGTGATCAACCCCGGGGCCGCATACGGCTTTGAAATCGACCCGGAGGGCGTGGCCAACATCCGCCGGGACTTCAAGCCGGCGGACGAGCCCGCTGACGCTGAACTGCCCGCAGCCCAGCCCGCGGACCCGGCCGCGGACCGACCGGCGCAGGGCAGCGCCCCGGCCTAAGCCCGCGGCCCGGCCCGATCCCTACAGCAACGGCGGTATTCTTCGCGAATACCGCCGTTGCTGTAGGCCAGCTGCTTGCGTGGGGGGAATAATGGCAACATGCGTCTAGGCGTCCTCGACATCGGGTCCAACACTGTCCATCTCCTGCTGGTCGACGCCCATCCCGGCGCCCGTCCGGTCCCCTATGCCTCGCACAAGCGGCGGCTGTCGCTCGTGCAGTACCTCGACGACGACGGCAACATCGACGACGCCGGGCAGCATGAACTCGTCGAGTTCGTCCTCGAGGCGTGGGAATTCGCGGCCAAGCACAAGGCCGACGACCTCCTCGCGTTCTGTACTTCGGCAATCCGCGAGGCCACCAACGGCGCGGATGTCCTGGCCCGCGTCAAGCATGAAACCACTGTCACCCTCCGGGAGCTCAGCGGCAGCGAAGAGGCTTCCATGACGTTCTTCGCCGTCCGTCGCTGGTACGGCTGGGGCGCCGGGCCCATCCTGAACCTGGATATCGGCGGCGGCTCCTTCGAGATGGCGCTCGGACAGGACGAGCTGCCCGAGCTGGCGATGTCCGTTCCGCTCGGCGCCAGCCGGTTGACGCGCGACTGGCTGCCCGAGGACCCGCCCTCGGCCAAGAGCATCAAGGATCTGCGACGCTACATCCGCTCCACGCTCAAACCCGCGGTGCGCAAATTCGAGAAACTGGGACCGCCCAACCTCGTGGCGGGCACATCCAAGACTTTCCGGTCCCTCGCCAGGATCGCCGGTGCCGCCCCCAGCGCCGCCGGGCCCTACGTTAGGCGGGAGCTGCTGGCCCTGGACCTGGGGCTCTGGGCGCAGCGGATCTCGGCCATGGAGATAGGGGACAGGCTCCACCTGCCCGGTGTCTCCGAGGCCCGCGCGCCGCAGGTCCTTGCCGGCGCTCTCGTCGCGGAAGCGGCCCTTGAAATGTTCAAGTTCGACAGCATGGTGACATGCCCGTGGGCCCTGCGTGAGGGACTCATCCTCCGCCGCCTGGACCAGCTGGTGTTTGAGGGACCGATAGATCCCGCGCCGCATCTGGCAGAACAACCACCGGCGCGGCTCCAGTCACCGGAAAAAATTTCCTGAGGCTGCCGGTGCCTCGGCGGTGTCGATTTGCAGGGGTCCCCATCGTGTAATTGCTGAGAGGCCGGCACACCGCCGGCTGATTCGACAAGGAGGCACCGAAATGACGCAGTACCTGCTCAGCATTTACCAGCCGGACGGCCCCGCGCCGAGCCCGGAATTCCTCGAACCGATCATGCGTGACCTGGCGGCCCTGAACCAGGAAATGCAGGACGCGGGGGCCTGGGTGTTCGCAGCGGGCCTCCACTCTGCGGAATCGGCCACGGTCCTCCGGCCCAGTGATGGTGAAATCCTCATCACCGACGGTCCGTTTACCGAGGGCAAAGAGCACTTGGGCGGATTCACGGTCATCGAGGCCGAGGATCTGGACATGGCCCTTGGCTGGGCGCGGAAGCTGGCCGGCGCCACCACACTTCCCGTTGAAGTCCGACCCTTCCAGCACTAGCCGCCGGGCCGGGGGCGCTGCTGTGGGCGGCCGGGGCGTACATGGCGCCGCGACCGAGGCCGACATTGCCCGGGTGTTCCGGCACGAATACGGCCGTGCCGTAGCCGTCCTGACCCGTACGTTCGGCAGCATCGATATTGCCGAGGACGCCGTCCAGGATGCCTTTGCTGCGGCCGTCCAGCTCTGGCCCGAGAGAGGCGTCCCGCCCAGCCCGGCCGGCTGGATCATCACCACAGCACGGCACCGGGCGATCGACCGGCTGCGGCGGGAGGCCTCACGCGAAGACAAACATGCCCAGGCGGCCCTGCTGGCGGCGGCGCGGTCCGGGAACGGACCCGCACCGGCCGCTGAGGAGCAGTTCCTGGCGGACCAGGCAGGGGTGGAGGACGTGGACGACGACGTTTTGCGGCTGATGTTCACCTGCTGCCATCCGGCCCTGGCCAGGTCCGCCCAGGTGGCGCTCACGCTGCGGCTCCTGGGGGGCCTGACGACGCCGGAGATCGCCCGGGCCTTCCTGGTTCCGGAAGCAACCATGGCGCAGCGGCTGGTCCGGGCCAAGGCAAAAATCCGGGATGCGAAGGTCCCGTACCGTGTCCCGCAGGGCGCCGAACTGCCGGAACGGCTGCAATCGGTGCTGGCGGTGGTCTACCTCATCTTCAACGAGGGCTACACCGCTGGCCCCGCCGACAGCCCGGCCCGCGCGGAGCTCTGCGCGGAAGCCGTCCGGCTCGGCAGGCTCCTGGCGTCCCTGATGCCGGACGAGCCGGAGGCGACGGGACTGCTGGCACTGATGCTGCTCATTGAGTCCCGCCGCGCGGCCCGGTTCGCCCCCGACGGCGGACTCGTGCTGCTGTCGGTACAGGACCGGGCGCGCTGGGACGGCGCCCTGGCCACCGAAGGCCAGGAGTTGGTGCGACGGTGCCTGCGACGGAACCGTCCGGGGCCATATCAGCTCCAGGCGGCGATCAACGCCGTCCACAGCGACGCCGCGGCCGCGGGGGACACCGACTGGGCGCAGATCCTGCAGCTGTACGACCAGCTCCTGGCAGTCGCGCCCGGACCGGTCGTGGCGCTCAACCGCGCCGTCGCCCTTGCCGAACTGCACGGGCCAGCCGCCGCGTTGGACGCGGTAGAGGGCCTGGGACTGGACAACTATTACCTCTTCCATGCCGTCCGCGCCGATTTCCTGGTGCGCCTGGAGCGCTTTCCGGAAGCAGCCGAGGGCTACAGACGGGCCCTGGCGCTGGCCGGCAGCGCCGCGGAATGCCGGTTCCTGGAAGGCAAGCTCCGGGGCGCAGCGTCCGGCGGGGCCGGAGACGGCGAACCCAACAACCCGGGTTAAACGAGTAGCGCCGGGCGATCGGAGCAGGACTTGGGGGAACTCTGCTGCAAATCGCCCGGCGCACCGCCGGCTCCTGGGGAACCGGCTATCATCACTCGCACCTGTTGAGGCACTTTCCAAGGTAGTGGCCGATCATGGGCGTCCAGCGAGTATTACCTGTGCGTTGGCTGGCAATCCGACGGATGTCACCGGCGTCGGTCGGCGCCGCGACGGGCCACACCCGACTGGCCGCATGGGACGGGCCACGTGGGGCTGGGCGCTTAAGCGGCAAAGGCACCGGAGGTCCGCCGCGGGAAAAATGGGAAAAATCCGCTGCAGACCACCGGTGCCGCACAGGCATCCGCATGCCTGCTGCATCACTCGCACCCTCAATGAGGTACCTACTACGCTAGGGTCCAAAGTTGTGCAATGACTGCGCTGAAGGTGTGAGCTGGCTGGGAATCACGTCGGACTGCAATGATGGGGGCATGAGCAACCGAATCGCATTCCTGGGCTGTGGGTCAATGAACGAGGCAATTCTGGGCGGGTTGATCGACGGCGGCGTCGACCCGGCAGATATCGTCGCTACCGTCCGCCGGGCCGAGCGCGCGGCCGAACTGGCCCAGCGGCACCACGGGATCACGGCCATCGCGGGCGAAGAAGAGCCCGACAACAACAAACAGGCGGCCACCGGCTCCGGCGTCGTGATCCTCGGCGTCAAGCCCGTCGGCATCGCTGACCTGGCCCGGGAAATCAGTGGCTCCCTGTCACCGGACACGATCGTCATCAGCGTCGCCGCAGCCGTATCCCTGGAGCAGCTGGAGGCGGCGCTGCCGGCCGGCCAGCCCGTCATCCGCACCATGCCGAACACGCCGGCGAAGCTGGGCCGCGGCGTCGTCTCCGTCTCGCCCGGATCCCATTGCTCCGCGGGGCAGCTCCAGCATGCCAAGGACATCCTGGCGGCTGCCGGCACCGTGGTGGAGATCCCCGAAGACCAGGTGGACGCACTCTCGGCGATCAGCGGCTCGGGTCCCGCCTACGCTTTCTACCTGGCGGAGGCCATGGCGGAGGCAGGTGCCAAACTGGGCCTGGACCCGGAGCTGTCGCTCCTGCTGGCCCGCGAGACGGTCGCCGGGGCGGGCTTCATGCTGGCCGAGCCCGGTGCGGACCCTGCCGCGCTGCGCAAGGCGGTCACGAGCCCGAACGGCACCACGGAACGGGCCATCGCCACCTTCGACGAGCGGGGACTTCCGGCGATCATCGCCGACGGCGCCCGCGCCGCTGCTGAGCGCGCGGCAGAAATCACCCGGCAGCTCGCCTGAGCCTAGGGGCGCGCCGCGAACCGCTCGAGCAGGTCCACGTGGCCCGAAACAATGAGCATGTCCCGTGAGGAAACCTTGGTTTCCGGCCGCGCGTAGGTGAAGTCCTCACCCGGGGACTTCACGCCCACAATCGTCACCCCGTACTTGGACCGCACCTTGGACTCATCGAGGGTGAAGCCCACGGTCTCGCGCGGCGGGTACATCTTCACGATCGCGAAGTCGTCGTCGAACTCGATGAAGTCCAGCATGCGCCCGGAGACCAAGTGCGCGGCGCGGACACCGGCGTCGGCCTCCGGGTAGATGACATGGTTGGCGCCGATCCGGGTCAGGATCTTGCCGTGCGAGGGCGTGATCGCCTTGACCCAGAGGTGTTCGATCCCGAGGTCCACGAGGTTCACCGTGATCAGGACCGAGGACTCGATCGAGGTGCCCACGCCCACCACCGCGGAACTGAATTCCTGGGCGCCGAGCTGGCGAAGGGCATCGATGTTGGTGGCGTCGGCTTCCACGACGTGCGTCAGGACGCTGGCCCACTTCTGGACGAGGGCGCGGTCGCGTTCAATGGCCAGGACCTCCCGGCCCTGCTTGACGAGCTGCTCTGCGGTGGATGCGCCAAAACGGCCCAGCCCGATCACCAGCACGGGGGCATTGTGGGCGGGGCGGTTTACGGCGCCTGAGGAACTAGCCAATGATCGGTCTCTCTTCCGGGTAGTGGTACAGCTGGCTGCGCTGGCGCAGGGCCAGGCCGGCGGCAAGGGTGACCGTCCCGACGCGCCCGGCAAACATGAGCAAAGCGAGGACGTAAACCCCCGACGGCGGCAACTCTGCGCTGAGGTTGGTGCTTAGGCCTACCGTGGCGAAGGCGGAAATCGTTTCAAACAGGACCCGGTCCAGGGAGGCGTGGCTGATGTGCAGGAGCAGGAGGGCCGAGACCGAGACCAGGGTGGCGCCGGCGACGATCACCGAAATGGCCACGCGCATGGTGCCCTCGGGGATGGTGCGGCCGTAGATCTTCACGTCGGCGTCACCGCGGGCTTCGGCGGTGATCGCCAGGAACATCACGGCGATGGTGGTCACCTTGATGCCGCCGGCCGTGGAGGCCGAGCCGCCGCCAGCGAACATGAGGGCATCGGAGAGCAGCATGGTGGTGGATTCCATCTGGTTCTGATCGACAAGGTTGAAGCCGCCCGAACGCAGCATGACGGACGCAAACAGGGCATGCGTGACCTTGTCGCCGAGGTCCATGTCGCCGATGGTGCGCAGGTTGTCCCACTCCAGGAAGCCCCAGAGCAGCGTCCCGGCGGCGAGGAGGATGAAGGAAACCTGGATGGTCAGTTTGGTGTGCAGGTTCCATTTCTTCCACCGCAGTCCGTTTTGCTGCAGCACCATGACCACGGGGAAGCCCAGACTGCCCAGGAACACCCCGAGCATGAGCGGGACGAGGATCCAGAGATCTGTTTCGTACGGCACGATTCCGTCGGAATGCGGGGTGAAACCGGCGTTGTTGAACGCCGAAATGGAGTAGAAGACGCCGTGCCAGACGGACTGCCAGAAGTCCTCTCCGAGGATCAGGAACCGGGGGATGAGCGTCAGCGCCAGGGCAGCCTCGATCACCACGGACGTCACGATCACGATCCGCAGCAGCGTACCGACTTCGCCGAGCCGGCCGGCATTCATGGCTTCCTGGGCGATCAGCTTGCCGCGGACACCGAGTCTCTTGCTGACCATGAGCGCCAGCAGCGACGCGAGGGTCAAGGTGCCCAAGCCGCCCACGAAAATGCCGACCAGAATTACGAGCTGGCCGAAGAAGGACCAGTGCACCGCCGTCGAGACCACGGTCAGGCCCGTGACGCAGACAGCGGACGCCGCGGTGAAGAACGCCTGATGCAGTGGTGTGACCTCTCCCGTCGCGGACGCTAAGGGCAGGGAGAGTAAAGCGGTGAAGACCAGGATCACGACGCCGAACGCCGTAAGCGCCAGGCGGGCCGGCGAGCTGTTTGCGATGCTGTCGATGAAGTCGCGCAGGCGTGTGAAGATCCACAGGCCTTCCCGCTCCGGCATGCCTGGCTGCCAGCTGGCCGGGCTCGTAGACCTCGACTGGCTTTGCGTCATGTTTTTCCTCGGTTGAAACTTCTTCCCCAAGTAGTAAACCACTAAACGCCGGGTAATGGCCGGGTGAGCACGCGTGCACGCGCGGGAAGCCGGGGACCGCTCGGGTAGCCTGTGATTGATGACATTCCTGCCCGGACTCGCTCAGACCGCGCTGCCGACGACGGTAGTGTGGGCTTCTGCCATGACCGCCTACAACTTTGGCCACTCCCACCCGATGGCGCCGGAGCGCATGGAGCTCACCGCGAAGCTGGCGGGCAGCCTGGGGTTGCTGGATCTTGACCACGTCACGGTCGCGGCTCCGCATGTCGCCGCCGACGCGGAACTGTGCACGGTCCACAGCCCGGAGTTTGTGGCCGCCGTGCGGAATGTCAGCGAAAATCCGGACATTCCCGACCACGCCAGGGGCCTGGGCACCGAGGATGACCCCGCCTTTGCCGGCATGCACGAAGCCAGCGCCCGGCTGGCCGGCGGGTCGCTGCTGGCGGCCGCTGCCGTGCTGGACGGCAGCGCGGTGCGGGCTGTGAACTTCGGCGGCGGGATGCACCACGCCTCCCGGGACCGGGCCAGCGGTTTTTGCATATATAACGACGCCGCCCTCGCGGTGCAGCGGCTGCTCGACGGCGGTGTCCGGCGCGTGGCCTACGTCGACATCGACGCGCACCACGGCGACGGCACCCAAAGCATCTTCTGGGACGACCCACGCGTGCTGACTATTTCGCTGCACGAGTCCGGGCTGACCCTCTTCCCGGGCACCGGGTTCGCCAACGAGATCGGCGGCCCGAACGCGCAGGGCAGCGCCGTGAACGTTGCCCTCCCGGCCGGCACCGCCGATGCCGGCTGGCTGCGGGCCTTCCACGCCGTCGTGCCCCAGCTCATTGGCGCGTTCGAACCGGAAGTCATCGTCAGTCAGCACGGCTGCGACTCGCACCGGCTTGACCCGCTCACCCACCTGAACATCAGCGTGGACGGCCAGCGCGAGGCCGCGACGGCCATCGGCAACCTCGCCGCGCGCTACTGCGAGAACCGGTGGATTTCCACCGGGGGAGGCGGCTACAACGTGGTCAGCGTGGTGCCGCGGTCCTGGAGCCACCTCATCGCCATCGCCGCCGGCCGCCCCGTACCGTTGCGCACCCCGGTTCCGGAGGACTGGCGGAGCTACGTCAAAGACAAATACGGGGACAGGTTCGGTGTGGAGCCCCCTGAGGCGATGGGTGACGACGTCGACCTCTGGTGGCGGTCCTGGGAAGTGGGTTTCGACCCCAACGACGAGGTGGACCGCACCATCATGGCCACCCGCAAGGAAGTCTTTCCCCTGCACGGGCTGGACCCCTGGTTCGACTAATTCCGAGCCGGGATTGCAACCCTTTTTCGGGGCATTAATTGGTGGATGCCATCCGGCGTATATGTCGCTAGTGTGGAGGGCATGGTGACAGACGACGTATTTGCCGTCATTGCTGAGGCAACCAGGCGCGACATTCTGATAGCCCTCCGCAAGGGGGACAAAGCGGTGGGGGAACTGGTCCAGGAGCTTGAAGCAAGCCAGCCCACCATTTCCAAGCATCTCAAAGTCCTGCGGGAAGCGGACCTGGTGAGCATGCGCGCCCAGGGCCAGAAGCGCTACTACACACTCAACCCCAAGCCCCTCGCCGGGATCGCCACCTGGCTGCAGGCGTTCGACGTCGGCCCCGCGGCGACAGCCGACGCGGCCGCAGCCCGCCAGGCTGAGTCCAGCCCCGTCGCCGCCCCGGATGGGCTGGCCGCGGCGGCCAGCCCCCAACCCGTCGCCGCGCTGCCCGCCGCACAGCCTGCCGCCGCGCTGGCGGGCCGCCCCGCAGGCAGCCCCCTGAGTCCCGCCGTCGTCATTCCGGTGGGAACTGCAGGCGAGGACAAGATGCCCCAGCAGATCGGGCGGACCGTGGGCCGCGCCGCCACCAAGGCCGCCGACCTCCTGGCCAACCTGCCCAAGTTCGGCCGCAAAAAGTAGTCCAACGAGCGAGCGGCAGCAGCCGTTCTGCGCGCCGAAAACGGCCTCTGCCGCAAAGGCAGTAGGACGGCCGGGTTGGTTACTTGGTGAGCAGCCGCACGTGCTCCGGAGTGAGGTCCGCGGTGCGGCTGACGCCGAGCAGAGCCATGGTGCGTTGCATGTCCTTCTCCAGGATTTGGAGGGCGCGGTCCACGCCGGCCCGTCCGCCGGCCATGAGCCCGTAGAGGTAGGCGCGGCCGATCAGGGTGAAGTCGGCGCCGAGTGCGAGGGCGGCGATGATGTCGGCGCCGCTCATGATGCCGGTGTCCAGGATGATGGCGGCGTCGCTGCGGTCTGCCTTCAGCGCGGCGGAGACTTCGGGGAGCAGGTGGAAGGGGATGGGTGCGCGGTCCAGCTGGCGGCCGCCGTGGTTGGAGAGCACGATGCCGTCCGCGCCGTGGTCCACCACCCTGCGGGCGTCCTCGACCGTCTGGATGCCCTTGACCACGAGCTTGCCCTTCCAGGTCTCGCGCAGCCAGTCGAGGTCGGCGTAGGTCAGGGTGGGGTCGAACATGGAGTTGATGAGGTCCGCGACGGTGCCGGTGTATCGGGACAGGGAGGCGAAAGTCAGCGGCTCGTGCGTGAGGAAGTTGAACCACCACGCGGGCCGGTAGGACGCGTCCAGGACGGTTTTGAGTGTCAGGGCGGGCGGGATGGTCATGCCGTTGCGGACGTCGCGGAGCCTGGCGCCGGCGACGGCGGTGTCCACGGTGACCATGAGGGTGTCGTTGCCGGCCGAGGCGGCGCGCTGGATCAGTTCCAGGGAACGGTCCCGGTCTGTCCACAGGTACAGCTGGAACCAGTTGCGGCCCGCGGGTGCGGCGGCGGCCACGTCCTCGAGGGATGCGGTGCCCATGGTGGAAAGGGTGTAGGGGATCCCAGCTGCCTCGGCGGCCTGGGAGCCGGCGTATTCGCCCTCGGACTGCATCATCCGGGTGAAGCCGGTGGGCGCGATCCCCACCGGCAGGCGGGAGGGCCCGCCCAGGATGTGGGTACTGAGGTCAATGCTGGAGACGTCGCGCAGGACCCCGGGCCGGAACTCGATGTCCA
Organism: Arthrobacter sp. NPDC058130; assembly: GCF_042884475.1. Lineage (NCBI taxonomy): Bacteria > Bacillati > Actinomycetota > Actinomycetes > Micrococcales > Micrococcaceae > Arthrobacter > Arthrobacter sp. NPDC058130. Next base: position 179,204 of record NZ_JBHVTV010000008.1, on the reverse strand, counting down.
GGAAGGCCTGGCGGGCGCGGCGGAGGCTGATCTCGGCCTCGGCGGCGCCGTCGGTATAGTCGAACGGGGCCTGCGGCGTGCGGCGCTTGGCCATGTCGCGGAGGTCCCAGATGGTGCTCGCCCGGCGCAGCCTGGCGGCCCGGCTGAACTCCGGCTTCTTGAACTGCATCAGCGGCGCAAGGTCCGAGTATTTGGGCACGCGGCGCCTCAGCGCGGCAGGGACCCCGCCGGCGGCCGCCGCGGCTGTGCCTCGCCCGGATGCGGCGGCCCCGGGGCCCGGCGCGGTTGCCTCGGGAGTGGTCGGAGCCTCGGGATTGCCGGGCGGGACGGTCTGCGTCATTTGCTGCCTCCGGTTCTGCAGGATCTTCAGCGTGTGCTCCAGAACACTCTAGCGGGGATGTTTTGGCCCCCGGCAACGCCTGGCCCCAGCTCCCGCCGGGAAGCTCATCGACGTCCTCGTCACGCCCGGCGCGCTAGGGCTTCGCCGGCCCTGTGCTGCCGCGGACTTCCAGCCGGGGCAAGAATATCGTGGGCCCCTCGGCGTCGGGCGACAGGTTCCGGATCAGGTCCCGCATCCGGTGCCATGCCTGCTGGCCGAGCTCGTTGATGGGAACCGCGGCGGTGCTGAGCGGGGGCGTGGTGTAGCGCGCAAAGGGGATGTCATCGAAGCCGGTCACGGAAATGTCCTCGGGGACCCGGACGCCGCGCTCGTGGAGCCCGCTCAGCAGGCCCATGGCCACGAGGTCGTTGAAGGCCATGATGCCGGTGGCCCCGCTGGCCAGGACGGCATCCACGCACTGGTGGCCCGCCTCGAAGTTGGAGCCGGCGTCGAGCATCCGGAGGTCGATGTCCGGGTGGGCGGCCTTGAACTTTTCCAGCCCCTGCAGGCGCAGCTCGTTCGAGGCGCTCCGCGCGGGTCCGGCCAGGAACGCCAGCCGCGTGTGGCCCAGCCCCACCAGGAGCTCTGCCAGTTCCTGGATGCCCTGGCCGTAGTCCACCATGAGGCTGGGCGCGTTGGTGTCCATGGTGCTGCGGTTGATCAACACCATGGGATGCAGTGACGGCGCAAGCTCTTCCAGCTCGGCGTCGCCCATGCGCGGGGCACACAGCACCAGGCCGTCACAGCGGCGCCGTGCCTCGCCGGCCAGGATGGCCTCCTCGCTGGAGACTTCCGAGGAATCGGCAATCAGCACCCGGTAGCCATCCTGCGCCGCGGCCATGCTGAGTCCGCGGAGGATGGCCTGGAAGGTGGGGTTGGACAAGTCCGGCACCACAATGCCGATGGTGTCCGTCTTGCCCAGCGCCAGGCTGCGGCCAACAGGGTTCGGCTGGTAGTTCAGCTCGGTGGCAGCGGCCCGCACGCGCTCGGCGATGGCAGGGTCCACGGTGAAGTTGCCGTTCATGACGCGCGACACCGTGGCATGCGAAACGCCGGCCTTGAGTGCGACGTCGGCGATGCCGATTCGCCGTGTGGTGGCTCTCCTGCCCATGCTGCCCCTTTCCGGGCTGTCTCCGGCATCCGCCCGCCAGGGCGATGGTTGACGTGACCGCCAGAGTCTTGATAGAAAGCTTATAACGTCCTGAGAAAACGCTTTCTCACAATTATTCCCGCGCCGCTCCGGGCCGTCAAGCGGCCAGCACGATGCCTTCCGAAAGGGACTCACCGCATGGGCAACACAGCCAAACTCGCCAACCCTGGCGGCTATGTCGACGCCGACGCAGCCGCTTCCCCCGCCACGGTCCGCAGGGCGCGGATCGCCCTGATCGGCACGGGAGGACGTTCCGAGATGTACATCCGGGCCATCTACGGCAGGCATGCCGACACAGCCGAGCTGGTGGGCCTGTCGGACGTCAACCCGGGCCGGGTGGAGTTCTACCAGAGGCTCATCAGCGAGCTCGGCGGGGCGGAGCCGGTGGAGTCGTTCGAACCGGGGCAGCTGACGGCGTTCATCAGGGACAACGGGATCGAGCGCGTGGTGGTCACGACACCCGACTACACGCACGCGGACTACATTGTGGAAGCGCTCGAGGCGGGTGCCGACGTCGTGGTGGAGAAGCCGCTGACCATCAACGCCGAAGGGTGCCGGCGGATCACCGATGCCGTGGCCCGGACCGGCCGCAACGTGGTGGTCACATTCAACTACCGATACTCGCCGCGCAACAGCGCCCTCAAGGAGATCATCCAGAGCGGGGTGATCGGCAAGGTCACGTCCGTCGATTTCAGCTGGGTCCTCGACACAGTGCACGGCGCAGACTATTTCCGCCGCTGGCACCGGGAAAAGGAGAACTCCGGCGGCCTGCTGATCCACAAGTCCTCCCACCATTTCGACCTCGTCAACTGGTGGATCGACGACGTCCCGGAGCGGGTTTTCGCCTCAGGCGGACTGAAGTTCTACGGGGACAGGAACGCCGCGGAACGTGGCCTCGGTGCACGGCCCGAGCGCGGAACTCCTGACGCCGGTGCAGGCGCGGCGGCCAAGGATCCGTTCGTCCTGGACCTGCGCGAGGACGAACGCCTGCGCGCGCTGTACTACGACAACGAGCACTTTGACGGCTACCGCCGCGACCAGGATGTCTTCACGTCCGGCATCACCATCGAGGACAACCTGGCACTGGTGGTGGACTACCAGGGCGGCCCCGTCCTCAGCTACTCGCTCAACGCGCACAGCCCGTGGGAGGGCTACCGCGTGGCCGTGAACGGAACCGAAGGACGGGCCGAGCTGGAAGTGGTGGAGCGCGCCGCGGTCCAGCACAGCACCGACAGGAAGACAGTGGTGGATCCAAGCGCCACGCCCGTGGAGGAGGATGACCAGGTCCGGCGCAACGGCGAACGGCTGGTAGTCCAGCGGCACTGGGAACCCGCATACGAGGTGCCGATCGTCAACGGCGAAGGCGGCCACGGTGGCGGCGACGAGCTCCTCCTGTCCGATCTTTTCAACGGCCCGGGAGAGGATCCCCTGGGGCGGCCGTCGGGTTACCTGGACGGCCTGCGCTCCGTCTCCGTCGGCATCGCCGGCAACGCATCCCTGGAATCCGGACTGCCGGTCCGCACGGCGGACCTGGGGCTCGGCGTCGACCTTCGCCGCGGCAACTGACCCCGCGCACCCGAGTAAGGACCGGATAACCATGAGCAGGATATTTGTCACCGGCGGTTCAGGCCGCCTGGGGCGCAGCGTTGTTGCCGGCCTGGCGGCCGCTGGCCACCAGGTCATCTCGGTCGACCGCGAGGCCGTGCCGGCCGCGCAGCTGCCCGACGGCGTCGAGCAGCGCAGTGCCGACCTTCTGACCCAGGGGGAGTCCTTGCGCCTCCTTCGCGAAACAGCACCCGACGCCGTCGTGCACCTTGCGGCGATCGCCGTACCGTTCAGCGCGCCAGAAGACGTCATCCTCAGTACCAACACGAGGCTGGCGTACGCCGTCATCAGCGCCGCGACCGAGCTGCGCATCGGCAAGATCATCACGGCAAGCAGCCCCACCGTGCTGGGCTACGGCTCACCCGCAGGCTGGCTGCCGGACAGCTTTCCCGTGGACGAAGAAACCACGCCCCGGCCCTGGAACGCCTATGCGCTGTCCAAGCTCATCGCCGAACAGACCGTGCAGATGTTCGCCGCCGCCCAGGGGGACGCAATCCGGTACGCGGCCTTCCGGCCGTGCTACGTCATTTCGCCGGAAGAATGGGCCGGCGCTCCCACCCAGCAGGGCCACACGGTCCGCGAGCGGCTGGACGACCCGGCGCTGTCCGCGCCGGCCCTGTTCAACTACGTGGATGCGCGGGACGTGGCGGACTTCCTGGACCTGCTGCTTGCGAAGATGGACACCATCCCCAACGGCCAGACCTTCTTCGTGGGGGCCGCCGACGCGCTGGCCACCGCACCGCTGTCGGAGCTGTTGCCGCAATTCCTGCCCGGCAGCTCCCACCTTGCCGCCGGACTCGAGGGCGCCAGCCCCGCGTTCTCCATCGCCAAGGCCGGTGAACTTCTCGGCTGGAAGCCGCGGCGAAGCTGGCGGACCGAGCTTGCCCAGCCAGCCAATGCTTTGCCCCTCAATGATGAGAACCCCGACGCGCTGGTCGCGGCCGGAACAGGATCCAAGGAGACCCCATGAAATTCGACGGCGTACTGTTCTTTCCCGTCACACCCTTCACACCGGAGGGGGACGTGGACGTGGATGTCCTCAAGGAGCACATTGCGTCCCGCCTTCCGTACGGCCCCGGCGGTGTGTTCCCCGCCTGCGGAACCGGTGAATTCCACGCCCTGAGCATTGACGAGGTGCGCACCGTGGTGGTCGCCGCCGTCGAGGCCGTTGCCGGCCAGGTGCCGGTTGTTGCCGGTGCCGGCGGTCCCCTGGGCCACGCGCTCGCCGCCGCCCGCGCCGCCGGGGAAGCGGGGGCGGACGCCCTGCTGGTCCTCCCGCCGTACCTCGTCACCGGACCCACAGACGGCCTCGTGGCGTATATCGAAGCGGTGGCGGCTGCCAGCAGCCTGCCGGTGATCGTCTACCACCGCGGGAACGCCAAATACACGGCGGCATCCATGGCACGCCTGGCCGCGAACCCCAAGGTGATCGGCTTCAAGGACGGCCTTGGGGACGTGGGGCTGGCGCAGGAGATCGTCACTGCAGTCGCCGCCACAGGACGCAAGGACTTCCTGCTCTTCAACGGACTTCTTACGGCCGAACTCACCCAGGGCGCCTACCGTGGCCTGGGCATCCCGCTCTACTCGTCGGCCGCGTTCGCCATGGCCCCGGAAATCGCCAAGGCCTATTACGATGCCTACACCTCCGGCGACGAGGACCGGCGGCAAGCCCTGCTGGAAGGCTTCTACGCCCCGCTGGTCCGGCTGCGCGACCAGACCCCCGGGTTCGGCGTCTCCCTCATCAAGGCCGGTCTCCGCCTGGGCGGCCTACCGGTGGGACCGGTCCGTGCGCCGCTGGTGGACCCTTCTGACGACCAGTTGGTCCAGCTCAAGTCCATCCTTGCCAAGGGCTACGAGCTGGCCGGCCGCTAATGGGATCGCCAGTTGTCGAAGAGCCAGTTGCAGCAAAGCCAGTTGCCGCAGCGCCGGCCGCCGAAGCCGTGCGGACGCTGCCCCGGATCACGGGTCTCTCCACCCGCCACCTGACGGTTCCGCTCCTGCGGAGCTGGGGCAATGAGGCGCCGGAGAACCATGTGATCGTCACCGAAATCCACACGGACGACGGCGGCGCGGGGCACGGGTTCTCCTGGACGCCCACCATCGGCCCGCAAGCGGTCAAGGCCCTCCTGGACTTCGACGTCGCGCCCTTCATCGGGGGGCTCCACGCCAGTCCCGAGGGAGTGTGGGACCAGCTGTGGAAGCGGCTGCACGAGGTCGGCGGCGGAGGACTCACCACCATCGCCATGGCCGGAGTGGACCTTGCGCTGTGGGATCTGCAGGCCCGGCGAACCGGCACCTCGGTCACCGGGCTGCTGGGGCAGCGCCAGGATTCGGCGGAGGTGTATGGGTCCGGCGTGAACCTGCACTACTCCCTCGAGGAGCTCGTGGCGCAGGCGGAACGCTGGGTGGCGGCCGGGCACAACGCCGTCAAGATCAAGGTGGGCAAGCCAGACATCCGGGAGGACGCCGAACGCGTTGCCGCCGTCCGGACGGTGCTGGGGCCACGCCGGAAGCTCATGATCGACGCCAACCAGCGCTGGGACCTGCCCGCCACATTCCGCGCCCTGGAGGTACTGGGGGAGTTTGACCTCGAATGGCTGGAGGAGCCCCTCCGGGCGGACGACCTCTGGGCCTACCGCAGGCTGCGGAAACACTCGCCCGTGCCGATCGCACTCGGCGAGAACCTGCACAACATCTACCGCTTCCGTGACTTCATCGAGGCCGGGGCGGTGGACATCATCCAGCCCAACATCATCCGGGTCGGCGGCATCACCCCCTTCCGGCGCATCGTGGAACTGGCCCGCGCCCACAGCATCAGGGTCATGCCGCACCTGCTGCCGGAACTGTCCGGCCAGCTCGCGCTGGCCATGGCCGAACCCACCATGGTGGAGGACGTCGAGGATGCCTCCTTTGAACAGCTTGGCGCGCTGGACGGACCGTCACCTGTGCAGGTCCGCAACAGCCGGCTCACGCTCGCCGGCCGGCCCGGGCTGGGGTTCGCCTTCAACTGACCTGCCCTGTGCCGCGATGGCGGGAGCTCGCGCTCCTGCCATCGCGGCACAGTAGCTTCAGCGGCACCGGGTTAGCGCTCGCGCGACGGTCATAGCTGCAGGGTCAGCGGGCGCCGGATTCCGTTCACCACGGCCACAGGCCAGCGCGGATCCACGCTGAGGACGGCGATGCCGGACTCCGTCAGCTGCACCGTATCCTCGATCTTCACCCCCGGTCCCGAGGGGTTCCACGTAAAGGTCTGGTTGAGGACCACTGTCTCCTCGGTGGAAGGAGTGGCGCGGGGGTCCCGGCCCGCATAGCCCGCCGGGCCGCCCTGATGGTGGAGGGCCCACTGGCCGGCTCCGAAACCATGCCGGCCATAGGCCTCCCGGATTTCGGCGAAAACGCCGTTCAGCCGGGCACCCGGAACGGTCGCATCAAAGACATCGGCCTCAACTGCGGCGATCCGGGCTTCGGCGTCGAGCTCCGCCGGCGTCCCGGCGTCGAACCTGACCCAGCGGGTCACGTTGGCCACCAATCCGTTCCGCCGCGCGCAGACCACGGCCATGGCCCGCCGCCCGAGTGGGGAGTGCGTAGGAAGTGGATGCCGGAATTCGCTGCGTTCGGCTCCGTTGCAGAGGAGCACCAACGGCTCAGCTCCCATGGCAACGATCCGTGCAGCCAGGGCCGAGCCCACGCCAAACTCGGTGGTTTCGGGCGTCGCCTCCGAGAGAACGTCGGTCAACGCGGCAGCTGTTTCGGCACAGAGCATGGCGTACCGGGCGCTTTCGCCGGGCAGGAATTGCTGCCGCGCAGCCCTCAGCTCGGCAGCGACTTCAGCCTCGGCCAGGGGGGCGCCGCCGGGCGCCAGCATGGCCGCAGCGGCATGCAGCTGCCCGTGCCAGGGCACCGAGTGGAGCGCGACGCCGTCGGGCAGTTCCTCGGCGGCGATCCGGGCGGCCTCGTTGTTGAACGTGAGCAGGTGGTCGCCGTCGCCGTCCACCAGCATCGCCGCGATGGGATCTCCGGCAAGGCTGATGTGGACCCGGCTCCCGTCCAGGTACCAGGTCAGCGCCGTGTTGGTGGTGAGCAGGAGGGAGTCCCGGCCTGATTCGGCCAGGACGTCCAGCACGCGCTGCCTCTTGATTGCGCGGTCGGCCTTGTTCCCCGGAGTGGCAGGAGTGGCCCCGCCGCCCGGTTCCTCGGCTGTGGCTGTCATGGTGGTGTTGACGGTCGTGTTCATGCAGATTCCCCCAAAGTCGTGATGAGCTGTTCGATGTCCGGCGTGGACAGGAGGCCGTCGGCCACCAGCACGGTGACCCTTCGGCGAAGCGGGTTGCCGTGGCTGGCCGTGGCCGCGTGTTCCCACGCAAGGGACAGGCCGACGCCGGGATACCCCGCCACGCGGACGAACCACGGATCGTTCGCTGGTGTCGTCCCCGCCGTCTGGGGCAGGAACACGAGGGTGGCGGGACCGCCGTCGGACTCTCCCTTCCGGAAATCGCCGGACCACGCCAGCCAGGGAGCCTCGGGACGTGGCAGGGCGCCGTGCACCGCGTCTTCACCTTCCGCGATTGCGGTCCACACCCTCGCCTCGGCGACGGCCGGAAGGCGCCAGAAGAAGCCGCCGTAGCCGCCCTGGGGCCTGCCGTTGGAACCGGGGCTGCCGAGAGCGACCGGACCAGGTCCGGCCGGGGTGAGTTCGAAGTCGAGGGTCAGCCGCCAACTGGAGGGCCCGACGGCGGCCCAGCTCCAGTTCCGCTGCTCGCTGAGGAGGGGAGCGTCGGGCCCGGTGGAGCCGCGCTCCGCCAGCCAGCTCAGGGTTTCGGTCCGCCACCCGCCGCGGTTCTCGCCCGATTCCCCGGCTGCCACCGCGAGCGTGGCGATCCGGCCGTGGTCCTTGCGCCAGACGTAAGCCCCGGCGTTGCGGGTGTACGTGCGCCCGCCCCAGAAATTGACGCCGTCCACGTCCTGGATGGCAACGCCCGCGCCGAGGTGCCACACATGGTCCTCGGGCATGTGATCGGTAACCACCGTGCCGGCCAGGGTGCTGACCGGATGGAGGTAGGGCCGGGGCGAGGACGTCGGCCGGATCCGGCTGCCGTCTGCCGGCCGCGCCACCACTTTTCCGTGCATCGTGAACGCCGGAAGCGGGCCTGCTGCTCCGGGCAGTTCCCTGGCCCAGGGCGTGCCGAGCTCGGCGAAGGTTGCCTGCGCCGCCGCGGCCCTGCGCACCAGCTGGCCGATGCCGTGGACAACAGGACGGGCGTCGTCGCCATCGCCTTCCCACGTGACATGCTCGGCGCCGATGCCTCGGGGAGGTTCCGCTGTCCGGATTGCCTCAAGCACCCTCATGAAAGCACCGTTGCCGGCCAGCGGGCTCAGCAGGGCTGCATCGGGGTTGCTGGAACGGCGGGCCGCCAGCAGGTTCTCCACCAGGTCGGTGCGGCCAAACGTCTGCGTGCGCTCGCCGTCGGGTGTCGAAACCGTCAACCGGTCCTCGGTGTAGAAGAATTCCGCCTGCCCCTTGCTGCCGTGGATGGTCACCGACGGGGCGGTCTGTTCGTCGGCGCACAGCGTCAGGGCGCACAGCAGGACCGTTCCCGCGGCGGTGCGCACCCGGATGACGGACGTGTCGTCGCTTTCGGTCGCGTGTGCGCGGTAGAGATCCGTCTCCACGGCCGCGACGTCGGCCGCCCGGGCCGCACCGGCGATTCTCAGTCCGGTGGCCACCGCATGAGCCAGCGCGTTGGTGGCGACACCGTCCACCACGTCCGTGCCGTCCAGGCTGCGCTTGCCCGCCCAGCGGGAACGTTTGAAATAGCCGGTGGTGCGCACCCAGGTGCCCACGGCGCTGACACCCCGGACATCACCGATCTCGCCGTCCGCCACCAGCCGGTCCAGGGCGGGCAACGCATGCGAACCGAGGCTCTGGAAGCCGACCTGGACCAGGCGGTCCGCCTCGTCAGCGGCGGCCAGCACCTCGTTGAACTGGGCCAGGGAGGCCATGGGCGGTTTCTCCACATAGACGTCGGCACCCGCTGCGAGGGCGGCGAGGGCCAGCGGGGCATGTGTCTGGATGGGCGTGGCCAGGATGACCACATCCGGTGCCGGCCCGACGGCCAGGAGCTCCGCCAGCGACGAGAACGTGGCCACGCCTGCGGCCAGGGTGCCCTCGGCCGGGGGCCGCGGGTCCGCGACGGCTACGACGTCTACAAGGTTGAGCGCGGCGAGGCGGGCCAGGTTCTCCAGATGCCGGGCACCGTAGCCGTGGGCGCCCACGAGTGCGACCCGCGGCGCCGCGGGATGAACGGCCGCCGGAGTGTCCGGAGACGTGTCCGGATGAGGGACTGTGGGCGCCGAAGCGCTGGGGGAGGGGCGTGTCATGTCTATCCGTCCTGGCTGGGTGGCTGAGAAGGGACCGGGGCGACGCCCGCGGACCGTGAAGCGGGCAGGGAACCGGACAGCAAACGGGACAGCGAACCAGACAACGACCAGGACAGCGAATCGGCCAGGAAGCGCGCGGCCTCGTCCTGCATATCGGTGCTGAAGGCGTGTCCTCCCGGCCAGAAGCTCCCGGTGTGCTGGCCAGGCGCCAGCTGGCCGCGGAGCGTTGCGTCGGCGTCGCGCATGCCGTTCGCCGGGAACAGTTCGTCGTCCAGCGCGTACTGGACCAGGAGGCGGTCCGCCGTCGAGCGCCCCGCCAGCTCCGGATATTCGCCAAGCCGTGAAAGGCCCGGCGTCTGCAGCAGCCACGAGTGGGCCTCCAGGTATGCCGGGAACAGCGAGCGGTAAGTGGTCATCATGCACGACACCGCGCAAGCCCGGACCCGCGGGCTGACTGTGGCCAGCATGAGGGACCGGCTGCCGCCTCCGGAGAAACCGGCCGTGCCCAGGCGTCCAGGGTCCACGCCCGGAAGACCCGCCAGGACGTGGAGGGCCGCAAGGTCGTCGTGGGCCACCATCCCCGCGAAACTTGTGCCCAGCAGGCCTGCCGCCTTCGCCACGGTGTCCTCGTGCGCCGCCGCGGCGGCGTCGTACTCCTCCGTTTCGGAAGGCACGACGCCGGCCTCACGCCACAGTGCCTTGCGGCCCTCGACGGCGGCGGACAGGCGCCACGGGGTCGTGCCGAGCTCAAAGCGGCGGCTGCCCCAGGAGAAGGTGTCGTGGGCCAGGACGGCGAAGCCCCGGGATGCCAGCCAGGCGGCAAGGGGCCCGCCGCCGTAGAAGCGCCGCTGAAGATCCGCGTTCGTCTTCCCTGCACCGGTTTCCGCAGAAGACGCACCGGGGACTGCGCCTGCAGGCAGCAGGCGCTCCGCGCCGACCGACTTGATGCCTGCATGGCAGTGAAGCGCAAGGACCCCTGGCAGGGGGCCGGACGCCCCGGCGGGACGCAGGAACCAGGCGCGGGTGCGGGGACCGAAGCCCAACTGCCAGCTGACCCGGGAAATCGTGACGCCGTCGTGCGTTTCCGCCGACTCCAACACTGCGTGCGGAGCCTCGGGAACGGCCGGAACGCCGAGGGCGTCGGCCAGTTCCTGCGAAGGCGCGGACTCTGCAATGTGGCGCGGGCGGGAACGCATGAAGGCAGGCCAGTCCTCGTAGCCGCCGATGGCGCTTGGCCGCGGCACGTCATCTGGTGCCGCGTCATCCATCAGACCTGAATTCATCGGCTCGGCCTGCCGGGTGCAAACATGGTTATCCTGCCTCTCGCAGCCGCTCTTATCCGGAGTTGACCGAATTCAGAAAACGCTTTCTCAAAAATTAGCAAAAGGGTGTACAGGGGTCAAGAAAGCGTTTACTTTGGTACAAAGCCGCTGTTGGCCCGGTCCCTCCGGAAGCCAGACAGACGGGAGGTGCTGGATCTCTTCGGCGCAGCCCGGGGCGGCGAGGGCACTTCACCCAGCACGCCGTGGAAGGCCACGATGACCAAAGGAGACCACATGGCCGCACAGCATCACCGCGGGACGCCGGACAGCGTCCGTACACCGAGGGGCGGGCGATGAGCGCTATCAGCGAACTGTCCTCCATGGGCCGGCGGAAAGGTCCGGTCACAGCCGAGGAAAAACGCGCCAACCGCCGCGACAACAAGGCGGCCTACATCTTCCTGCTGCCGTGGCTGATCGGCCTGGTGGCCATCACTGTCGGCCCCATGATCATGTCCCTCTACCTGTCCTTCACGGACTACAACCTGCTGCAGCCCCCGGAATGGATCGGGCTGGATAACTTCACCCGCATGCTGGGGGATGCGCGGCTCCACAATTCGCTGCGGGTGACCTTCACCTATGTGCTGATCGGAGTTCCGCTGCAGCTGGCCGTGGCACTTCTCATTGCCCTGGTGCTGGACAAGGGTCTCCGCGGCCTGCCGTTCTACCGCTCCATTTTCTACTTGCCGTCCCTGCTGGGAGGCTCCGTCGCCGTCGCCATCCTCTGGAAGCAGATCTTCGGAACGACCGGCCTGGTGAACCAGGTGCTGGCCATGTTCGGGATCACCGGGCCGGGCTGGATCTCGGACCCGTCCACTTCGCTCGGTTCCATCATCCTGCTCCACGTCTGGACCTTCGGCAGCCCCATGATCATCTTCCTTGCCGGGCTGCGCCAGATTCCGAACATGTACTACGAAGCCGCCGAGGTGGACGGGGCCACCACGCTCCAGAAATTTTGGCGGATCACGTTGCCGATGCTGAGCCCCATCATCTTCTTCAACCTGGTCCTGCAGATCATCGGCTCCTTCCAGTCCTTCACCCAGGCGTTCATCGTCTCGGGAGGCAACGGCGGGCCCTCCGACTCCACCATGTTTTTCACGCTCTACCTGTACCAGAAGGGATTCGGCCAGTTCGAGATGGGTTATGCCTCGGCGATGGCCTGGGTCCTGCTGGTGATCATCGGCGCTTTTACGGCCATCAACTTCATCGCTTCAAAGTATTGGGTGTTCTACGATGACTGATCTACAGACCTTGCCGGCTCCGGAGAAACTGCCGTCCACCGGAGGGAAATCGCGGGGCAGGGGCCCCAGGGGCGGCGGCAGGAAACGCGAATCCCGCGGCACGCTCGCGTTCAGCCGCAGCGCGCGCCTCAAAGCCATGGCGAAGCATGCCGTACTGATAATCGCCGGCGGCATCATGATTTACCCGTTGCTGTGGATGGTGGTTTCATCCCTGCGGCCCAACGAGCTGATTTTCCGCGATCCCGGTCTCTGGCTGAGCACCCTGGAGATGGGCAACTACACCGACGGATGGTCGGCCCTGACCCACCCGTTCGGGCACTACATGCTCAATTCGGCGGTGGTGGTGCTCGGGTCCATCCTGGGCAACCTGATCTCCTGCTCCATGGCCGCCTATGCTTTCGCCCGGCTGCAGTTCAGCGGCAAGAAACTGTTCTTCGGGATCATGCTGCTGACCATCATGCTGCCGTTCCACGTGATCATCGTGCCGCAGTACATCCTCTTTTCCCAGATCGGCTGGGTGAACACGTTCTGGCCGCTCATTGTGCCCAAGCTTCTCGCGACGGACGCATTCTTCGTTTTCCTCATGGTGCAGTTCATCCGCGGCATTCCCACGGAACTGGATGAGGCGGCGCGGATCGACGGCGCCGGCCACCCCCGCATCTTCCTGCGGGTCATCCTGCCCCTGATGGTCCCGGCTCTCGCCACCACCACGATCTTCACCTTCATCTGGACCTGGAACGACTTCTTCGGCGCCCTGATCTACCTCACTGATCCCGAGATGTTCACTGTGCCGGTTGCCCTGCGGGCCTTCGTGGACTCGCAGTCTGCGACAAGCTGGGGCTCGCTCTTCGCGATGTCCATTGTGTCCCTGCTGCCCGTGTTCCTGGTGTTCCTGTTCGGCCAACGGTTCCTCATCAAGGGAATCGCGACGACCGGAATCAAGTAAGCGTCCATGCGGCGCCGGACCGCACGCGTCCGGTGGCTGGCTTGCGCTCCCGGCCCTGCCTGTCGTTCATGCCGGAGGGCGGACCTGCCAGTAATGGTTCCGTAAAATCAGACCGGAAAGCTACTTGTAGTACAAGTAGGTTGCTTGTATGATCAGTTTTCAGAAAGCGCTTTCCCGACTCGCTTCAGCCGTCAGCCCGGCACGCAAAGCCGCCACTGGCCTTCAACCCATGTCAGCTTTCAAGATCAAAGAAGATCGGAGAATTCAGTGCCATTTTCCCGCCCATCCAAAACCGCCAACCCAGGCGAGACAAGATCCACGAAGTCGGCGCGAAGGTTGCGCCGGACCGGCGCGGTGGCCGCAGCGGCCGCCGTCGTCCTCGCCCTCAGCGCCTGCGGCGGTGGAGCCGCCCCCACCAGCGCCGACGGCAAAGTAGAACTGCGCTTTTCCTGGTGGGGAGGTGACAAGCGGGCGCAGCTGACGCAGTCTGCAATCGCCGCCTTCGAAGCGGAGAACCCGAACATCAGGATCAAGCCGGAGTTCGGCGACTGGAGCGGATACTGGGACAAGCTCGCCACCCAGATGGCCGCCAATGACGCCCCGGACATCATCCAGATGGACGAAAAGTTCATCACGGAATACTCCACCCGCGGGGCACTTCTCGACCTGTCCAAGTACGACGTCGACACCTCCAAGTTCGATGAAGCAGCGCTCAACGCCGGCAAGGGAAGCAAAGGCCTCACCGGCATCGCGGCCGGCATCAATGCCGCCACGATCCTCGCCAACCCGGCAGTCTTCAAGGCGGCCGGAGTACCACTGCCCGACGATGCCACGTGGACGTGGGAGGACTTCGGACGCATCGCGGCCGAGGTGACCGCGAAGTCGCCCAAGGGCACCTATGGTGCGGCAGCCTATGGAACGGACGAGGCCTCCCTGGGTGTGTGGCTCCGCCAGGACGGAAAGTCGCTGTACACCGCGGACGGCAAACTCGGATTCGAATCGGGGGACATTGCGTCGTGGTGGTCGCTCCTGAAGGAACTGAGCGCGAAGAAGGCTGTGCCGTCGGCGTCTGAAGTGGTGGAAGCCGAGGCTGCGCCGCTGGACCAAAGCGGCCTGGCGACCGGAAAGAACGGCATGGCCTTCTGGTGGTCCAACCAGTTGCCCGCGCTTGAGAAGGCGGCGGGGAGCGAGTTGAAGATCCTCCGCATGCCGTCCAAGACGGGACATGCTGCGGACAGCAAACTTTGGTACAAGGCGTCCCAGTTCTGGTCGGCGTCGTCCCGGACCAAGCACCCCGAGGAGACGGCCAAGTTCATCAACTTCCTGGCCAACAACGTCAAGGCCGGCGAAGCCCTGCTTGCCGACCGCGGGGTGGCGCCGAACTCCGACGTGCGCGAGGCCATCGCCCCGAAACTGACTCCGGCGGACGTCAAGGTGGTGGGCTTCATCGACCAAATCAAGGGCGAGCTCGGCGAGGCTCCGGCCCCGCCGCCGAAGGGTGCGGGCGCCATCCAGGAAATCGTTAAGCGGTACACCTCCGAGGTCCTGTTCGACAGGCTCTCGCCGGAAGAAGCCGGCCAAAAGGCCGTGGACGAAATGAAATCCGCCATTAGCAGCTAGCGGCAGCGGCGCCGCCCTGCTCAAGATGTGCCCCCACCGGATCCCATCCGGTGGGGGCACATCTGCGTTGTTGGCAGCCATGTGACGGGGAAAATGACACGCCTGAGGCGGGAGATTTGCCCCCGGCCGCGGCTCCGGGCTATGGTCGACGCTATGACTAACCGTTGGTATGCGTATTTTTCGTTGGCTCTGGAGGGGCCCGCGTCTAACTGACACGCATCCAACTTTCCTTCAGAGCCAACAGGGCAGAGATCATTCTCTGCCCTTCGCCATTTCTCCGGCGGGTTCTGATCAGGGCCCGCTCCGCATCCGGAACAGGACCCGAAAATGAGCATCGAAGCAGCAGCCGACACCCAGCACTCCACCTCGAACCTGCGCGTCAGCGAGTTCACCCCGCTGCCCACCCCGCAGGACCTCATGGCCGAACTGCCGCTTGAGGCGCGGATGGCGGACGTGGTCGGGCGGGGCCGGGACGAGGTCCGGGCCATCATGGACGGCGTGGACAACCGGCTGCTCGTCATCGTTGGCCCCTGCTCCATCCACGACCCCAAGGCCGGGCTGGAATACGCCCGCCGGCTGGTCAGCCAGGCCGAGAAGCACCGCGAAGACCTGCTGATCGTCATGCGCACGTACTTCGAGAAGCCGCGCACCACGGTGGGCTGGAAGGGCCTGATCAACGATCCCCGGCTGGACGGCAGTCACGACATCGCGGCGGGCCTGCGCGCGGCCCGGGCCTTCCTGCGGCAGGTCACCGCCCTCGGACTGCCCACCGCCACCGAGTTCCTCGAGCCCATCAGCCCCCAGTACGTCGCGGACCTCGTCGCCTGGGGCGCGATCGGTGCCCGCACCACGGAGAGCCAGATCCACCGCCAACTGGCCTCCGGGCTGTCGATGCCGATTGGCTTCAAGAACGGCACCGACGGGGACCTCCAGGTGGCGCTGGATGCGTGCAGCGCCGCGGCCGCCGCCCAGGCGTTCCTCGGGATCGACGACGACGGCCGGGCAGCGCTCGTGGCCACCGCCGGCAACCCGGACACCCACATCATCCTCCGCGGCGGACGCAAGGGACCCAACTACTCCGCCGCCGACGTTGAAGCGGCGTCCGCCAAGCTGGCCGCGAAGCAGTTGAACCCCCGCCTGATCGTGGACGCCAGCCATGCCAACAGCGGCAAGAACCACCACCGCCAGGCCGAGGTCGCCCTCGAAATTGGCTCCCAGCTGGAAAGTGCCGGAGCCGCTGCCGGGGCCATCGCCGGCGTCATGTTGGAGAGCTTCCTGGTGGGCGGGGCGCAGAACCTTGACGTCGCCGTGCCCGCCGCGGATCGGGACGAGCTGGTCTACGGCCAGAGCGTCACGGATGCCTGCATGGACTGGGACGTGACGGCGTCGGTCCTCAGCCAGCTGGCCGCCTCGGCCCGCACGCGCCGGACGCGTTCCTGAGGAAGGAGCGGCGGTGCTGGTGCTGCCGGGAATTTCGAGATTCCTGCGGAAATCGTGTGGGGATTCCTGAGGAAGCCTTTCACATTGGCACCATGAGCAACTAGTGTTGCTAACACATGGTTGTTTGATGGCTCAGCATCGGCACACCGCCATGTCACCAGGTGGGGCTGCCGTTCGCTGGAGCAAAGGAATAGGGAAATGTCTACGGAGGCCAACTTCTCCAAGGCCCGTTTTTTGACCGTGGCCGAGGTCGCGGAACTGATGCGGGTATCAAAAATGACCGTGTACCGTCTTGTACATTCTGGGGAGATGCCGGCCGTGCGGTTCGGCCGCTCTTACCGGGTGCCGGAAAACGCCGTCGAACAGTACCTCAAGGGTGCCGTCGTCGACCGGAGTGACGGCCAGGCCGGGACTGGCTGAACAGTCCGCGGCAACATTCGCAGGGTGTATCGACTGCTTTGGGCCCGCACCTGACCCGCGGTCGTAGGGTGCCTCGCAGAGGCGGTACCCTGTTAAGGAACGTTTTACGTCATTGTAAGAACCTGTCAGTTGTTTCAGTCTGCAGCCTAGCCCGCGGACCCTTCCCAACAGGCAGGTACTGCATCTAGCCGGTAAGGAACTTTCGTGGGTTCAGTTATTAAGAAGCGTCGCAAGCGTATGGCCAAGAAGAAGCACCGCAAGCTGCTTCGCAAGACGCGCCACCAGCGTCGCAATAAGAAGTAGCAATACTTCGCACTGCATGAAATGCCCGTTGCCTTCCAGGCGGCGGGCATTTTTCTTGCCTTCTTGCCGCCCGGTCTTCTTGCTGCCGTCTCCTTGCTGCCGTCCTTTTGCTGCACCGGAAGCGGACTTGGGCTGCGGAAATGGACGACGGCGGCCCGGATCCGCGGCGCGCGTGTCCGGAACCGCAGCGGAAAAGTTGCCGGGCCTAGCGGCTGGGGCCGCGGAAGCGGGAGAACCCCCGCCACAGGCCATAAATGACCCCGCCGACCGTCGCGGCCTTGAACCCCAAAGTGGCGGCGCGCCGGCCGGAGCGGAAATCGTAGACCGGCCAGTTGTGCTCGCGGGCGTAGCGGCGCAGCTTCGAGTCCGGATTGATGGCCACGGGGTGCCCCACCATGCTCAGTAGCGGGATGTCGTTGTGGGAATCGCTGTAGGCCCAGCAGCGGCTGAGGTCCAGGCCCTGCTCCTCGGCAATCTTTTGGACCGCGACCGCCTTGGCCGGGCCGTGGAGGATCTCTCCCACCAGCCGCCCCGTGTAGGAGCCGTCCAGGATCTCGCCCACCGTGCCCAGGGCCCCGGTGAGGCCCAGCCGGGCCGCGATAACAGTGGCCACCTCGATCGGCGTCGCCGTGACGAGCCATACTTTGCGCCCGACCCGGAGATGCTGCTCGGCCAGGGCCTTGGCCCCCGGCCAGATCCGCGACTCGATCATCTCGTCGTAGACCTCTTCGCCCAGGGCCTCGATGTCGCTGGCAGTGATGCCGGCGGCGAGCGTCAGGGCGGAATCGCGGACGGCATGGACGTCATCCATGTTTTCGCCGCGCAGCACGAACATGAACTGTTTCCAGGCGAAACCGGCAGCCTGCCGCAGTGTGAAGGCGCCGCGCTGGTGAAGCTTGCGGGCGACGTGGAAAAGGCTTGCGCCCTTCATGAGGGTGTTGTCGACGTCGAAAAATGCGGCCTCGCCGTGCTGCGTCGATGCAGCAGGCTCACTGGCCACAGTGACGTATTTCTCCTCGGGCATGCCACGAGTCTAGTCAATGACCGGCCCCCGTACGCTTCCGGGGGCGGGCGACGCCGCGGCAGGACCGCCCCGGTCCCGGCCGGTGGCTCCTTTACCGGCTTCAGGGTCCTCTGCGCCGCGCGTCGACGCGGATGCGGCCACGGGCTACGGTGGTTGCATGGCCGAACCCGCGTCTTTGCCCGATGTAGTGCTGATCACCAAAGCTGACTGCCACCTGTGCGCGGAGGCGCGCGCCGCCGTCGGCCGCGTCACGGCTGCGCTCGGAATCGACTGGTCGGAGCAGACAGTGGACCACGACGCCGGGCTGCGTGAACGCTTCGCCGAGGAGATCCCGGTGGTGCTGGTGAACGGTGTCCAGCGGGATTTCTGGAAGATCGACGAGGCCCGCCTGACACGGACCCTGCAGCGGATCCTGAGCCAGCCGTCCTGACGCCCGCCTGCTTTGTTGCGCGGTGCACGGGGGCTCTAGAGTGGGAAGCACAACGCGACGCAATGGAGCAGATAGTGACTTCGCTGGATTCATTTTCCGAGGCTGTGCCCGGGGGAGCCGGAACTGCCGCCAAACAGATACCCCCCGCGGCCGTGGCCCGGTTGACCATCTATCTGCGCGCCCTGACCACGCTGCTGGCCGACGGGGTGGACCGCGTCTCCTCCGAGTCGCTGGCCGAGGCCTCCGGAGTCAGTTCCTCAACGCTGCGCAAGGACCTCTCCTACGTCGGCTCCTACGGAACCCGGGGTGTCGGCTACGAGGTCCAGTACCTGAACCGCAACATCGCGGCCGCACTCGGGCTGACCCATGACTGGAAAGTCGCGATCGTCGGTGCCGGCAACCTGGGCAAAGCCCTGGCCCGGTACGGCGGATTCGAGTCGCGGGGCTTTGACATTGTGGCAATATTCGACGCCGACCAGATGGTGGTGGGCAGCGAGGTCGGCTGGCTGCGGGTCAGCGACGCCGCCGACCTTGAGCCGGTACTGCAGCGAACCGGTGCCAATATGGTGGTCCTGGCCCTGCCCGCCGCGGTGGCCCAGGACGTCTGCGACCGCGTGATTGCCGCCGGCGTGCGGAGCATCCTCAGCTTCGCGCCGGTGATGCTGCAGGTCCCTCCGGGGGTCAACCTCCGCAAGGTGGACATGGCCACTGAACTGCAGATCCTGGCTTATCACGCACAAAGGGCGCAGGATCCGGAGGACGCCGACTAGGTTCGGCCAGGCCTTCCGGTTCCCGCGCCCGCTGCACGGTTCTCTGTGCGGCTACTTCCCGAAGGGGGCTCCGGGCTGCCCGAAGGGGTTAGCGAAGGACTGCCGCTTCTGGAAATAGGGCGAGGTTGCGGGCAGGTACAGCAGGATGATCGCCGCGATGCCGACCAGTGCCGCGAGGGTGGCAAGGCTGAGCGGGACGATGTTGAACACTGACAAGGCGGCGAACACGGTGCCCAGGATCCGAGCCCAGTTCTTGCCCTTGCGGACATTGAATGCGACGAGGGCGTAGAGCCCGGCGCTGATGACGGCGAACACTACGATGGTGCCGATCAGGACGCCCCTGATGGATTCGAAATTGACGCTCGTGCCGCTCGATGCCATCTGCTGCTCGAACATGTCCCGGACGGCTGGTGTGTCCAGGGTTCCGAGCGACACGAGCATGGAGACGACCCAGAGGGCCCCGGCCGCGATGATCAGCCAGAACGACGTGTTGACAAGCTGGGGGACTGCGCCCGGAGCCTGCGGCTGTTGGGAGGGGTACTGGGCATAGGGGGACTGGCCGTAGGCCGGAGGCTGCTGGCCGTACTGCGGCGCGTTCTGGCCGTAGGCCGGCGGGGTCTGCTGGCCGTATTGCGGGGCGTTCTGGCCGTAGGCCGGCGGGGTCTGCTGGCCGTATTGCGGGGCGTTCTGGCCATACGCGGGAGGGGCCTGCTGGCCGTACTGCGGCGCCTGCGGGGCGTTCTGGCCAAACTGCGGGGCCTGCGGCGCGTTCTGGCCGAACTGGGGAGTGGCTTCTCCGCCCGGCTCGGAGCCGTTCGGAGGTGGTGGCTGGACTGGAGGGTTGCTCATGAAGCGGTCCTTTGCGTGTCGATACACTGAATCGGCCACCGGGACCAGCGCTCCTGCCCTGCCCCCAGCATGGTTTAGCTCAACCGTACCGCGGGCGGCCCGCCGTGTGGATCATTCCGGAGAGGTATTCTCAACCCGCATTCGAACTACGGAACGGCCACGGCACGGACGCTGCCTGGCCGGTCCCAGGGATGCGATGGCGCCGCCAGTATTGGCCAGAATTCCTCGGGAGCGGCGGCCCTAGATTCGGCCCCGGTTGGCGACAAACCAGGCCTGTGAGTTCGGCAGCCACATGAGCACGGTGGCCACCAGGCTGATGAGGAAGCCCGGCAGGCTTCCACCGCCCCGCCCGTCGGCGACGCCAGCACTGATGACCGCCAGCACCAAGGAGATGCCGACAAGAATAGTGAGGGCGAAGCGGGCCCACTCCCGGCCTTCCTTCATTTTCATCGCCAGGAGGATCTGGGCCGTGGCCAGTGCAAGGGCCACGATGACAAGCACCAGCACCAGGAGCCCGATTGGCGGCGCGAAGGCGATCAGGACGAAAGACCCGAACAACCCGATGATTCCACCAAGGAGGCCCAGGAGGCCGCCGATAAGCCAGATCCAGTACGAGACCTTCAGCTCGGTGGGCATCGCAGCGACCTTGAACATACCGGAGAGACCGCCTACAGGCAGGGCATCGCTGAAGTTCCTGGGACGGTCAGTGGGCATCTCGAAACGGAATCCGCCCGAAGACGCAGGCTGCCCCTGATAGCCCGGCGGCTGCCCCTGGTAGCCCGGCGGCTGCCCCTGGTAGCCCGGCGGGGGAGCCTGGTACCCCGCCGGCGGGGCCTGGAATCCGGGCTGGCCCTGGTATCCCGGAGCGGGCGGCTGGTTGGCCGGCGGCTGCCCTTGGACGGCGGGAGGGACGTTGCCCGACGCGGGAGGTTGTGCGCCCGGCTGCTGCGGCGGTACATCACTCGGGTTGCTCATGGCTCTCACTGTAGACCGCCGATTCCTTGTTATCTAGGGAGTTATCTAGGGACTCTCCGGCCTGTCGCGGCACCCGCAAAGTGGTGGCGGAAACAGCAGCGCCCCGCTTCATCACAAGGATGAAGCGGGGCGCTGGAACAGGTTACCGGCGTCGGCCGGTGGCTCTGTCTGCTGACTAGGCTGCCGGAGCGATGAAAGCCAGTTCCAGGTTGATGGCAACCTTGTCGCTGACCAGCACGCCGCCGGCTTCGAGAACGGCGTTCCAGGTCAGGCCGAAGTCCTTGCGGCTGATGGTGGTTTCGGCGGAGAGGCCGGCGCGGGTGTTGCCGAACGGATCGACGGCCACGCCGTTGAATTCGGTCTCGAGGGCCACGGGGCGGGTGATGCCCTTGATGGTGAGGTCGCCCTGGAGTTCGTAGGCGTCGCCCTTGGGGACGATTGTGCTGGAGACAAAGGAGATCTCCGGGAACGACTCGACGTCGAAGAAGTCTTCGCCGCGGACGTGGCCGTCGCGGTTGGCGTCGCCGGAGTCGAAGCTGGCCGTCTTGATCGAGGCATTGACCTTGGAGTCAGTGACGTTCTCGGCGAGATCCAGGGTGGCTGCGGCGTCGGTGAACTGGCCGCGGACCTTGCTGATGCCGGCGTGACGGACGGTGAAACCGATCTCGCTGTGCGACGGGTCGAGGGTCCAGATGCCGGTGGTGACGTTAGCGGGAAGTGCCATGGTGGTTCTCCTTGAGTCGGGTTGGTGCTGTGGTTGTTCGTCTGATCGTCAGTTGAAGCATCATTGGTTGAATCCTCAACTAACTGCTTCACCCAGTATAAACATGCATTTGCATCTTTTATTCCAACTCCGGGGAACATTTTTCCAAACTCTTCAGTTCTACTCCTTGTAGAAGATTTCAGATCGACCGGCATCTTTGAGAAACTGGTAGACATGCCCCAAGCCACTGTTCATTTGCTCCGCCACGGCGAGGTCCACAATCCCGATGGTGTCCTGTACGGCAGGCTGCCGGAATTCCACCTCTCCGAACTCGGCCGGGAGATGGCCCGCACGCTGGCGGAACACTTCAGTGAGCGCTCCGCCCAAGGAGCCCGGATTGTCCACCTCGCCGCGTCGCCGCTGGCGCGCGCGCAGGAGACCGCACAGCCGATCGCCGACGCCCTGGGCCTCGAGATCGCCACCGAGGCCCGCATTATCGAGGCCGCCAACTCCTTCGAGGGTATGCACGTCTCCAAGGCTGAACTGCTCCGCCCGAAGCACTGGGCCAAGCTGTACAACCCGCTCCGGCCATCCTGGGGTGAGCCGTATAAGGAACAGGCCGCACGCGTCATCGCGGCAGTCCAGGATGCACGCATCCGGGCCATCGAACTGGGCGGCAACGGGGCCGAAGCCATCCTTGTCAGCCACCAGCTGCCGATCTGGGCCACACGGCTCAGCGCCGAGGGCAGGCCGTTGTGGCACGACCCGCGCAAACGCGAATGCACGTTGACGTCCCTGACCTCGCTGGTGTTCGACGACGCCGGCGGGCTCCTGCGGGTCGACTACAGCGAGCCTGCTGCCGCCCTCCTGCCCGGTGCCGCCAGCACCCCGGGAGCCTGACCATGGCCAGGAACCGCCGCGAAGGGACCCCGCTGTCCCGCCGCCACCTCCTGACCGCCGGCGGCGCCGCGCTGGCCGCAGCGTTCGGGCTGTCCGGCTGCGCCCAGGACGATGCCCTCGCCAAGCAGGCCAAGGCCGGGGACAACAAGAACTACGTGGCCGGCGACGGGTCCGTGACCGAATTCGCCGTCGCGGACCGCAAGAGTCCTGTGGCGCTCAAGGGGACGCTGTTCGACGGTACCGCCGTCACCTCGGCGGACTTCCCCGGCAAGGTCACCGTGCTGAACTTCTGGTTCGCCGCCTGCGCCCCCTGCCGGGTCGAGGCGCCCTCCCTGGAGGCGCTGAACCAGGAGTTCAAGAGCAAGGGAGTGCAGTTCTTCGGCGTCAACCTGCGCGACGAGAAAGCCACCGCCGACGCGTTCGACAAGACCTTCAACCTGACGTACCCGAGCTTCAACGACAAGGACGGCGCCGTGCTGCTGGCCGTTTCCGGACTCGTGCCGCCCGGCGCCGTGCCCACCACGCTCGTGCTGGACAAGCAGGGCCGCGTCGCCTCCCGGGTCCTGGGCGAAATTCAGCCGGGCACCCTGAAGTCCCTCATTGCCTCCGCCGTGGCCGAGTAGCGCGGTCCGGACCGTGAACAGCCCCTTCGCCGAAGCCATCCTCAACGGATCGCTCCTGCTCGCCATTCCCGTCGCGCTGCTGGCCGGACTCGTCTCCTTCCTCTCGCCCTGCGTCCTTCCTCTGGTGCCCGGATACCTGGGCTACGTCACGGGACTGACCGGCGTCGACCTGCAGAAGCAAAGGCGCGGCCGCATGCTGGCCGGCATCGGCCTGTTCGTCCTCGGATTCTCCGTGATCTTCGTGCTGCTCGGCGGGGCCTTCGGGCAGCTGGGCAGCCTCATCACCGGCACACAGAACAAATGGATCACCCAGCTGCTGGGCGTCCTGGTGATCGTCATGGGCGTGGTGTTCATGGGCGGCTTCGGCTGGCTCCAGCGCGATGCCAAGATCCATGCCAAACCGCCGGCCGGGCTGTGGGGCGCGCCCTTGCTGGGCATCACCTTCGGGCTGGGCTGGGCGCCGTGCATCGGCCCCACCTATTCCGCCGTCCAACTGCTCAGCCTCTCCGGTGGCTCGTCGGCGGCCAAAGGGGCGTTCCTGGCGTTCGTATACAGCCTTGGGCTGGGAATCCCGTTCCTGCTGATCGCCCTGGCCGTGCGCCGCGGCATCGGCGTGATGTCCTTCTTCCGCAAGCACCGGCTCGCCATCCAGCGCACCGGCGGCGGCATCCTGGTCCTGCTCGGGATCCTGATGGCCAGCGGCGTGTGGGGCACCTGGGTCTCCGGGTTGCAGTACTGGTTCCAAACCGATGTGAAATTGCCAATCTGATGAGCGAGCGCGTGAACGTAAAGAAGAAGAAGTCCCCGAAGCCCGAGGCTGTCCTGCCCTCGCTGGGTCCGTTGGGTATGCTCCGTTGGGCGTGGACGCAGCTGACCAGCATGCGCACGGCCCTGTTCCTGCTCCTGCTGCTGGCCGTCGCCGCCGTGCCCGGGTCGCTGTTCCCGCAGCGCCCGGCCAACCCGGCCATTGTCACGCAGTACATCAAGGACCACCCGGACTACGGCAAGATCCTGGACTCGCTGCAGCTTTACGACGTCTACTCCTCGGCCTGGTTTTCCGCGATCTACATCCTGCTGTTCATCTCGCTGATCGGCTGCGTGATCCCGCGCGCCATCGCGCACTACAAGGCGATGCGCTCCCAGCCCCCGCGCACCCCCGCACGGCTGTCCCGGCTCCCCGAATACGGCACTCTGGTGCTGCCGGCCGACGCCGGGATCCCGGCGTCGGAAGCCATCTCCGATGCCGCGGAGCTGCTGAAGAAACGCGGCTACCGCGTCGACGTCCGGGACCGCGACGGCGACCGCCCCTCCCTGGGTGCCGAGCGCGGCTTCCTGAAGGAAGTCGGCAACCTCGTCTTCCACACCGCACTGATCGGCGTGCTGGTCTCGGTGGCGGCCGGCGGCCTCTTCGGCTACAGCGGGCAGCGGATCCTGGTGGAGGGTGACACGTTCGTCAACACGCTCGTCGGCTACGACCAGTTCACGCCCGGCACCAACTTCCAGAGCAGCCAGCTCCAGCCGTATTCGGTCCAGCTGGACAAGTTCGACATCACCTTCGACCGTGAGTCGAAGGGCAAGTTCGGCCAGCCCATCGACTTCGCGGCCGCCGTGACCACGAAGGAAAACCCGGGCGCGCCGGCCAAGAAGGAAGTCCTCAAGGTCAACGACCCCCTCAGCCTCGGCGGCACCAGCGTGTACCTGACGGGCAACGGCTACGCTCCCGTGGTCACCGTCCGCGACGCCGCCGGCAATATTGCCATGCAGGGCCCCGTGGTCGCCAAGCTCCAGGGCGAGAACTACTACTCTTCCGTGGTCATCAAGGTCCCGGACGCCAAGCCGGAACAGCTCGCGTTCGCCGGGTTCTTCCTGCCGACGGCCTTCGTCACAGATCAGGGCGTGTCCTTCAGCGGCGACCCGGAGCTCATCAACCCGCAGCTGAGCCTGAACTCCTACTACGGCGACCTCGGCCTGGATGCAGGTGCCCCGCAGAACGTCTTCGAACTCGACGTCAAGAAACTGACGCCGCTCAACGCCCGCAACCTGGACACCAAGGGCATCGTCCTGGCGCCCGGAGGCAGCTACACGCTGCCAAACGGCAAGGGCTCCATCAGCTTCGACGGCGTGAAGCGGTACATCGGCGTCGACATCCACCACAACCCCGGCCAGCTCTACGCCCTGATCTTCGCGCTCCTGGCCGTGGCCGGGCTGGTGACCTCGCTCTATGTGAACCGGCGTCGCGTCTGGGTCCGCACCGGCACCCACGAGGACGGCCGCACCATGGTGGAGTACGGTCTCCTGGCCCGCGGCGAAGACCACCGGCTTGCCGGGGAAGCCGCGGCCATCCGCAAACTCCTGGCCGGCGAATGGCAGCTGGCGGAGGATGCCGCGGCCGGCTCCCAGCCCGCTCCCAGCACGACGGCGGATAATGGCCGGGCGGATAACGCCGGCACGGCGATAGGCAGCACCGCAACAGGCAGCGCGGCAGACGGCGGCGCGCACGCCTCCCCTGAACAACCCGCAGAAGACTTCATCCAGTCAACAGCCGGCTCGTCCGAGTCGAAGAAGGACCAGTAATGCTGTTCTCGATCAACGAAACCATGGGCCAGTACAGCGAGCTCTTCATGCTGCTGGCAGCCGGCACGTACACGGTGGCGTTCATCGCCTTCGCCTGGGACCTGGCCAAGAGCAGCAAGATGCTGCGCGCGGTGGATCTCAAGGCCGCGGAGATCCAGGCGGATGGGACCCATGCGGCCCGCGTCCCCGTCGGCGTCGGTGCGGGGGCCGCCGGAAGCGGCAGTGACCGCTCCGATGCGGACGTCAGCGGACCTGCAGGCCGTGCGGAGCGTCCGACGTCGGCCGTCTCCGGCCGCGGGGCAGCGGCGGGTGCGGGCCAGACCGCCGACGGCAGCATGCGCTACGGCGGCGAGCGGCGTGCCCCTGCGCGGGTGGCTGTCGCGTTGACCGTCCTCGGCGCCGCCATTCATGCGGCCGGCGTGATCACCCGCGCGCTGGGTGCGGGCCGGGTGCCGTGGGGCAACATGTACGAATTCCTCACCACCGGCGCGTTCGTGGCCGTGGCCGTCTTCCTGCTGGTGCTGATCCGCCGCGATCTGCGCTTTCTGGGCACGTTCGTGATCGGCCTGGCCATCATCATGCTGGTGGCGGCGTCCATCTCCTTCTGGACGCCGGTGGGCCACTTGGTGCCGGCGCTGCAGAGCTACTGGCTGATCATCCACGTTTCGATCGCCGTGTTGTCCTCGGCGCTGTTCACCCTGACGTTCGCCATGTCCGCGCTGCAGCTCGTGCAGTCCCACCGGCAGAAGACCATCGCCGCCGGTGGTGCCGACAAGCTCGGGTTCATGCGACTCGTGCCGAACGCCCTGAGCCTGGAGAACCTCTCCTACCGCATCAACGCCATCGCGTTCGTCGGCTGGACGTTCACGCTCATGTTCGGCGCCATCTGGGCGGAGAAGGCCTGGGGCCGGTTCTGGGGCTGGGATACGAAGGAAGTCTGGACGTTCGTGATCTGGGTGGTCTACGCCGGATACCTGCACGCCCGCGCCACCCGTGGCTGGACCGGCACCCGGGCGGCCTGGCTGTCGATCGTCGGCTACCTGTGCGTGGTCTTCAACTTCACGATCGTGAACCAGTTCTTCAACGGCCTGCACTCCTACTCGGGGCTGTAGACACCAGCGGGCTGTAGACACCAGGGGGCTGTAGACACCAGCAGGCGGTAGACACCAGGGGGCTGTAGACACCAGCAGGCTGTAGACACCAGCAGAAGCGCACGATTTGCCATAGATGGCCGCTAAGCTATCCGGTTTGGCGGCCATTCGTGTCAGACGAGTGCGGTGGGGCGGCGCGAGGCGGTTAGGCCGACGTGGCACGGCATGCGGGCACTCCTCTCCGTCGGCTTGCCCCGAAGGGCCGCGAAGGAACCTGCTTAGCGGCCATTCGTGTCAGATGAGTGCAATGCGGGGCGACGTCGCGCGAGCACGTTGGCGTCGTCTCGGTTTCGGAACCGGGCCCGGAGTCCATCCCCGCTCCGTCAGTGCCGCCCGCACACGGGTGACCGCGGCCGGCTCCACCCCAGGGGCGAACGGGGTCAAATGCCATTGGGTCAATACGACAACGCGCCACCCGGCATCCCTCGCGTTCTCGTCCCGGAAGATGTCGCTGCGACGTTGGGCAGGACTGGCATGATGCCCGCCGTCGTACTGAATCGCGATCTTTCCTGTTCGTAGGAGAGGTCCGGGTCCTGGAGCCAGCCGCCGGTCTCGTCGAACATGGGGACGTTGATTCCGGGCTCGGGCAGGCCATGGCGAACCAGAAGCAGCCGGAGCTCGGTCTCTTTGGGGGAGTCCGTACCGGCGCGGATCAAGGCTCGGGCCCGCATGGCGAGCCGGTAGCCCGCCCTGCCTTGCTTCCCGGCGAGGAAGGCGTCCAGCTTGTCGATCGTGGTCAATGGATTCCTCCGCCGCAACAGGAAGTCGCCGGCAATCACCAGTTCATCGAGGCTAATTAGGCTGGCGAGATCGAACCACGTCCGCAACGGGGAAGTGCAGCTCACCCTGGTCCCGGTCGCGATCTCATCCGGTTCAAGTGACTGCTGATGGCCAACCACGTTCTTGTGCCGCACGGCGCGCTGGCCGGGCCGGCTCGTCAGGTGGACGACAGACGAGTTCCCAAAGGCCTGCGACAGCGGGAAGCCCCACAGCACTGCCGCAGACAGATGGCTCACGACCGCGCCCGTCACGGCAGTCAGGGCATGCACGCGTTCCAGCAAACCATCGGGCGCGGCAGCTGCGGCGCGCACTCCGTAGCACGGGCTGACGAGATCCCTGGCCCGGGTCCGTCGTCGGCTCAGCCCGGCAGCGCGCGCCTCGGCCACAGTGAACGGCCGGCTTCGAAGATGCGGGGGAAGGTCACTGGGCTGGCGCATACGAGCATTCTGCGCCCGCGCCGAGCTGGCTCGGAGGTTATCCACAGACCGGGCACGGTGTGGGGGAGGAGTGGGCCGTGTGAGCAGCAGGCGCGGGCGCCCGAGGGGGCGGCCATTTGACGGAGTTGGCCGCTTTGAGGCCGGGATTCCGGCCATCTGTGGCTACTAGCCGCAGCTGGTATGCCCGGGGGTTGCCGGGCGGTCGGAGATGGGTACGGGATACCGACGGAACGACGAAACGGCCATTCGAGGCCGTGATCTAACCGCAGCTCTCGACGAAGAGCCATAGGAATGCCGACGGGGCGCCGTTTGGGGGCGGTCATTTGACGGAGTTGGCCGCTTTGAGGCCGGGATTCCGGCCATCTGTGGCTACTAGCCGCAGCTGGTATGCCCGGGGGTTGCGGGGCGGTCGGAGATGGGTACGGGATACCGACGGAACGACGGAACGGCCATTCGAGACCGTGATCTAACGGCAGCTCTCGACGACGTGCCATAGGACTGCCGACGGGGCGCCGATTGGGGGCGGCCATTTGCCGGAGATGGCCGCTTTGAGGCTGGAATTCCGGCCACCTGTGGCTACTGGCCGCAGCTGGGCCGCCCGGGGGTGACAGGGGCCGCTAATGGTGACGGGATTCCGCGGGGCTACTTCGCTTCGTCAGTGCCGGGCGTTCCGGCGTCAGTTCCGGCGTCGCCGGGTTCGTGGGCGTCACCGGTGCCTGCGGTGCCGGCGGCCTCGGCGGCTTCCGCGCTGCCGGCGTCGGCCTTGCGCTCCTTGGCGTCGAGTTCGTCCTTGAGCTTCTTGAGCCTGTCGGCCTCGGCCTGGTTGCGCCGGCGGATTTCAAGGTTGCGGAGGAAGTCCGGGTCGTCGTCGGGCGCTACCGGGTGGCTGTAGGCGACGGGGGCGGTGTCCGTGGCGCGGGGCCGCCCAATGATGAACCACAGGATGGCGCCGACCACGGGAAGGAGGATCTGGACAAAGACCCAGGACGTCTTGGAGATCCCTCTGGTCAGCCGCGCGTCAGTCCGGATGAGGTCGACCAGTCCATAGACAAACACGACCAGTATGACGATCGGAACCACTACACGGAGCATACCTTCAGTCTAGCCGTCGGGCGGCCCGACGGCGTGGGTCACTGTGTGCAGGCGCGGGCCACCCGCACTACCGGCGCGTGCGGGGATAAGGGCCGAAGCGTGGCCGCCGTCCTGGCGGCTAAACTTGTGGGGTGGCTTTCCTTAAATACACCCTGATTCGGCTGGCGCTGTTTGCTCCCTTGTTTGCGCTTTTCCTCTACTTGCAGCTGGGAGTGCTCCTGGCCGCGCTGTGTGCCGGGATGATGTCCTTCGCTGTCAGTTTCCTGTTCTTCCAGAGGCAGCGCGACGCGGCCACCGCAACGCTGCACCACCGGTTCTCGGGCAAGGCCAAGCCGCTGCGCAGCGCCGGCGAGGTGGCCGACGCCGAGGCCGAAGACCGCCTCGTGGACGCGAACCCCGACATTGCCGTCCGCACGGACCACCGCCCCAAGGACTCGCAGCAGCCCGGGGCCTAGAACCCAGCCCTGCCTAGAACCCGGACCCGGTTAGAACCCGGACCCGGTTAGAACCCGGACCCGGTTAGAACCCGGACCCGGTTAGAACCCGGACCCGGTTAGAACCCGG